>JBDTRP010000073.1:0-11159 GCA_039931555.1 Ilumatobacteraceae bacterium
GACCTGCCCGATCTGATTCCGGCGGTGCTGGAAGAGCTGTTGTGAGCCGCTGGGCCTGGGCTGAGGTCGATCTCGACGCGGTCCGGCACAACGTCGAGGTGCTCTGCGCCGCCGCTGCGCCGGCCGCAGTGTGGGCCGTTGTGAAAGCCGACGGGTACGGCCATGGCGCCGTGCCGATTGCCGGCGCCGCGCTGGCTGGCGGTGCGAGCGGGCTGTGCGTGGCCTTGACCAAGGAGGGAGTGGAATTGCGCGCCGCCGGGTTCGAGTGCCCGATCCTCGTGCTCAGCGAGCAACCGGTATCGGAGTTGGTCGAAGCAGTGCACGCCGGCCTCGAGCTGACGGTCTACTCGCAGGCCCAGCTGGTGGCCATTGCCGAAGCTGGGGGACGCTCCCACCCGGTGCACCTGAAGATCGACACTGGCATGCGCCGGGTTGGCGCTGCCGCCAACGAGGCGATCGACCTCGCCGAGACCATCGGCGGATCGCCGGAGGTTCGCCTGGCGGGGCTGTGCACGCACCTGGCCATCGCCGATGAGCCGGCCGATCCGTTCAATGCGGCCCAGATCGCCGCGTTCCACGACGTGGTGGCGGCCCTTGCTGCGGCGGGGTTCGGAGCGCCCCTCGTACACGCCGCCAACTCCGCAGCGACTCTTGCTTTGCCGAACACCCGCTTCGACATGGTGCGCGTCGGCATCGCGATCTACGGCATCTCGCCGGGCCCGGCACTCGACGAGCACGCACGGATGCTGCGCCCGGCGATGTCACTGCACGCCCGTGTGTCGCACGTCAAGACTGTGCGTGGCGGCGAGCGGATCTCCTACGGGTTGCGACACCGGTTCGACACCGACACGACCGTTGCCACCCTTCCGATCGGATATGCCGACGGTGTGCCTCGCCGGTTGTTCGCCACCGGCGGTGACGTGTTGATCGGCGGGAAGCGCCGACCGATCGTGGGGGTCGTCACCATGGATCAGCTGATGGTCGATTGCGGCTCCGATGGCGCCTCGGTCGGCGATGAAGCGGTGCTGATCGGCCGTCAGGGAAGCGAGTCGATCACCGCGGCCGACTGGGCAGACCGACTGGGTACCATCGGCTACGAGGTGGTCTGCGGGATCTCGGCGCGCGTCGACCGGCAATACACCTCGGCCTGAGCCTCTAGCATCATCGGCGGCCATGTTGCATCTCCGTTCTGACTCGCTGGCGACCACGAGTGCGATCGCCGCGTCGTTGGCCGGGTTGACGCGTCGCGGTGATCTCATCGTGCTGGCCGGCGAGATGGGTGCCGGCAAGACGGCGTTCGCCCAGGGCTTCGGCGAAGCAATCGGCGTCTCCGAGCCGATCACCTCGCCGACCTTCACCCTCATCCACAGCTATCCGGCCGGTCGGGTCACGCTGCATCACGCCGACATCTATCGGCTCACGACCCACCATGAGGTTGCTGATCTGGCGCTGGGGGAGTTGCTGGAATCCGACGGGATCGTGATGGTGGAGTGGGGCGATGTCGTCGCCGGCTCGCTGGGCGACCACATCGTGGTTCGGCTCGAATTCGATGAGACCGACGAGAACGCCCGCAACATCGCGATCAGCGCCGCAGGTCGCCCGTGGGCGGCCCGCTGGGCCGAGATCGAGCGGCGACTGGCGGCGTACGCATGTTGATCCTCGGTATCGAGACCGCGACCGAACAGGTCAGCGTGGCAATCGGTGGCCATGAGGGCGTGCTCGCCATGTTCGAGGTCTGCCGAGGTCGTCGCCATGCCGAGACCCTGATCCCCTCGATCGAGTTCGTGTGCAAGCAGGCCGACATCGAGATGTCGGAGTTCGGCGCCATCGCCGTCGATGTCGGGCCCGGTCTGTTCACCGGTATGCGTGTCGGGCTGGCGGCCGCCAAAGCCATCGCACAGGCGCTGCGCGTGCCGATGATCGGGATCAGTTCGCTCGATCTCCTGGCCTTCCCCCTTCGACAAAGTGGGCGCGAGGTGGCCGCGGTGATCGATGCGCGAAAGGGCGAGCTCTTCTCGGCCTTCTACCGACCGGTGCCCGGCGGCGTGCAGCGCATCGGCGAGCCGCGGTGCGGATCCGTCGACGACCTGATCGGTGAACTGATGGCACGCGGTCACGACAGCGTGTGCGTCGGGGACGGAGCGCTTCGCTACCGCGAGGAGATCGCCGCGGTGGTTCGGTGCGACTTCGCCGAACAGTTCCTCTCGCATCCCTCGGCCGCGCCGTTGGTGCAACTGGCTCATGCCAGGGCGCTGCGCGAGGAGTGGGTCAACCCTTGGGACCTCCAGCCGCTGTACCTCCGAGCGCCGGATGCCAAGATCAACTGGTCGACTCGAGCCTCCGCATCGCGAGGTGGGCGATGAGCGTGTTGTCACGGCTGTTGTGGCGCGAGGCCGATGACCAGTTGGTGATCGAACCGTTGCGCCGCCGTCACCTCCCCGACGTGATGGAGATCGAGCAGGTCTCGTATCCGAAGCCGTGGTCGCGCAACGTGTTCCTCAGTGAGCTCGAACTGGCGCGAAGTGGCGAGCGCCACTACGTCGTGGCGCGCATCGGCACCATGGTCGTCGGGTACGCCGGCCTGATGTTCGTGGTCGGCGATGCGCACGTGACCAACATCGCTGTTGCCGCAGATCGGCAACGCTCCGGTATTGCGACCCGACTGCTGTCCGGGCTGTCGTGGGAGGCGATCGATCGCGGATGCGAGGCGATGACGTTGGAGGTGCGGGTCAGCAACACGGGCGCGCAGGCTCTGTATCGCAGCTTCGGATTCGTGCCGGCCGGGGTGCGCCAGCGCTACTACGAGAACACCGAGGACGCGATCGTCATGTGGTGCCACGACATCGCCGAGCCTGCCTTCCGGCAGCGTCTGTCGCTGCTGAGCCCCGACTCTGTGCCGGACGTTCATCGATGAACGTCACCGATTCCACGGTCGTGCTCGGCATCGAGACGAGTTGCGACGAGACCGCCGCTGCGCTGGTGATGGGTGGCTACGACATCCTCTCCAGCGTGGTGTCGACACAGGTCGACCTGCACGCCCAGTACGGCGGGGTGGTGCCCGAGATCGCCAGTCGGGCGCACCTCGACCTGCTCAACCCGGTGGTGGCTCGGGCGATCGTCGAAGCCGGCGTCGAGCCAGAGCGGATCGATGCCGTTGCGTGCACGGTCGGTCCCGGGCTGGTGGGTGCCTTGCTGGTCGGTGTGTCGGCCGCCAAGGCCCTGGCGCTCACGTGGGATGTTCCCTTCGTGGGGGTCAACCACATGGAGGCCCACCTCTACGCGGCGTTCCTGGAGGATCAAACGCTGGAGATGCCGCTGGTGGTCCTGCTCGTCTCCGGCGGGCACACCATGCTGATCGAGATGCGCGACCACGGCCACTACCGGCTGCTCGGCCAGACCATCGACGATGCTGCCGGCGAGGCGTTCGACAAGGTCGCCCGCTTCCTCGGCCTCGGCTACCCCGGTGGGCCGGCGATCGACCAAGAAGCCGTCCGTGGCGATCCCACGGCGATCGCCTTCCCCAGGGCCATGTTGAACGACGGGCTCGACTTCAGCTTCAGCGGATTGAAGACGTCGGTGGTCAACTACGTGCGCAAGAGCCCGGATGTGTCTGCCGCGGACGTCGCTGCCTCGTTCCAGGCCGCAGTCGTCGACGTGCTCGTGGCCAAGGCCCGTCGCGCCGCAGCGTTGGTTGGCGCTCGTGGCCTGGCGCTGGGTGGGGGTGTCGCTGCCAACTCCTTGTTGCGCGAGCGGTTCGCAGCGGCCGGTGCAGAGGATTCGATCCCGGTCTTCCTGCCCAGCCGGGCCATGTGCACCGACAATGCAGCGATGATCGCCTCGGTCGGGTGGCATCGCCTGGGCAGTGATGGCCCGACGTCACTCGACATCGGCGCGCTTCCCAACCTCCGCCTCACCTTCGAGAACTAGCGCGGGACGATCCCGTAGCCTGGTCGGGATGAGGATCGGTTCGTTCACACCGATGGCCCCCGTGGTCTTGGCGCCGATGGCGGGTGTCACCAACGCGCCCTTCCGCACGCTGTGCCGGGAGTTCGCGCCCGGCCTGGTCTACGTCAACGAGATGGTGATGGCTACGGCTGTCGTGTACGGCAATGCCAAGACCGAGCGGATGATGACGTTCACCGCCGACGAGCAGCCGAGGAGCCTGCAGATCTACGGCAGCGATCCGCTGACGTTGGGAGACGCGATCCGCAAGCTGTGCGCCGCCGACCGCGTCGACCACATCGACATCAACTTCGGGTGCCCGGCCGCCAAGGTGACTCGCAAGGGCGGAGGTGCGGCCGTGCCGGCCAAGCCGAACCTGTTGCGGGCGATCCTGCGCGAAGCGGTCGCGGCTGCTTCGCCGTACAGCGTGCCGGTGACGATCAAGTTCCGCAAGGGTTTGTTCGACTCGCTGTTGACCTACATCGAGACCGGCCGCATCGCCGTCGACTCGGGCATCGCGGCCATCGCCCTGCACGCTCGTACCGCCGAGCAGCACTATGCCGGATTGGCCGACTGGAACGCGATCGGCGAGTTGAAGGCCGCAGTTCCCGAGATCCCAGTGCTCGGCAACGGTGACATCTGGGAGGCCGC
Organism: Ilumatobacteraceae bacterium; assembly: GCA_039931555.1. Taxonomy (GTDB): domain Bacteria; phylum Actinomycetota; class Acidimicrobiia; order Acidimicrobiales; family Ilumatobacteraceae; genus JAENVT01. The sequence continues at coordinate 4,594 of JBDTRP010000073.1, forward strand.
CGACGCGGTCGCCATGATGCGCGCCACGGGTTGCGACGGGGTCGTCGTCGGTCGGGGCTGCCTCGGCCGCCCATGGCTGTTCCGTGACCTGGTCGAGGTGCTCAACGGCCGACCGGTGCCGCCGTCGCCCACGCTGGGCGAGGCCAGCATGGTGATGGCCCGGCACGGCAAGCTCCTGGCAGAACACCTCGGTGAGAACGTGGCCATGCGCGACTTCCGCAAGCACACGTCGTGGTACCTCACCGGGTACCCGGTCGGTGGCGAGGCGCGTCGTCGCTTTGCAAGCATCTCGACCTTGGCCGAATTGGACGACCTCATCGCCCTGCTCGATCCGGCGATCACCCTCGTCGACGGCGGCGAGCGCATCCGCCGTGGTCACACCAACGGTCCCATCCGAGTTGCCCTTCCCGGCGGGTACCTGGATCATCTCGACGACCTCACGGTGCCCGACGATGCACAGGTGATGGCGCTCAGCGGCGGATGACGAACGTCGTCCTCGCGTCGGCGTCGCCGCGTCGCCACGAGTTGTTGAGCAAGACCGGCATCACGTTCGTGGTGCGATCGCCCGACATCGACGAATCGCCGATCGACGGCGAGCAGCCGGTGGACTACGTGCGTCGGCTGGCCTCGCAGAAGGCCGCGGCCGCCAAGCCGGCGGCGGGCGAACTGATCATCGCCGCCGACACGACGGTGGATCTCGACGAGCGCATCCTCGGCAAGCCGCTCGACGATCGCGAGGCGGGGGAGATGCTGCGGCAGTTGTCGGGAAGGACGCATCAGGTGCACACCGGGGTCGCCGTGTGCACCGACGGACAGGAATTCGTCGAGGTGTGCACCACGCTGGTCACCTTCGTCGCGCTCGATGACCCGATGATCGAGTGGTACATCGCGACGGGCGAGCCGATGGACAAGGCCGGCGCGTATGCGTTGCAGGGTGCCGGTGCCGCGTTGGTGTCGAGCGTTCACGGCAGCGTCAGCAACGTGATCGGGCTACCCATGCACGTTGTGCTCGACCTTTCTCGACGCATCGGTGTCGACCTGCTGGCGACGACCGCCGACTGATCAGGTCAGGGTGGTGGCCAGAAGGCAACCGTCGTTCCGTCGCGGTCGACGATCTGTGCGGTGAACGGAACCGGCTCGTCGAACACCGCAGCGGTGAACTCGTCGGCGAACTTCGCGTCGACGTCGAACAGCGGCGACACCGTCGAGCCGAGACCTGTCGGACTGATGCGCAGGAACGCGCCCGTCATCGACCTCGGCACCTTGGCCAGCACATAGGTTCGACCGTGTTCGACCATCGTCTCGATGGTCGGGATGCCGGCAGCCAGGCTGGGTCGGATCTCGCTCGGCCGTATCGAGTCGCTTGGTTGGGCGATCCACCACAGGTAGCCCTCGACCGGGTTGCCGGCGCCGGGAGCGACTGAGACCTGGATCGCCCACGCCCAACCATCGCCGAGCATTCCGGATGCGATCGTGTCGGGCGCTGTCTGCAGTGCCTCGATGGCCGGAGCGGAGCCGAGTTGTTCCTGGACCGCACTGGCTGAGCCCCGATGGACGGTCCCGGCGATGGCCGACAGCTGATCCGGGTCGACGTTGCCCTCAACCGTGATCAACCGCTTGCCGTCGTCCCACTGGACGACCGACATCGTCGGGTCGGCACTCGAGCGGCCGACGATCGCCGACCGGTCGCCGAGCTTCAGTGGGCTGACGCCGGTGAGGGCGAACTTGGTCACGGTGGCACGGTCGGTCGGGTGACGGTCGACGGCCACCGTGATGGTGAAGTGCTGCGCCAAGGTCGGTGGCACCGCCGTGCTGTACCCGACGCGAGAGACGGCCTGCCCGAACAGCGCCGTTGCCGGGTCGGCGTCGAGGAGCTGCCGGTGATCTGTCGTGAAGAACGGATTGCTGAACTGGATGACCGAGTTGGCGACACTGACCGATCTGACGAGCCGCACGAGTTGGCGATCGACCCATCCGAACGAGGTGATCTCCACTGGTTGGCCATCCTTGGTGAACGACACCCGAGATTGGCCGGACGGGGGGTCGTGTTCGATCACCGCTTCGAAGCCGTCGACGATCGTGCGGTACGAGTTCCGCCCGGTTGCGTGGTGCGTGCCCTGCGAGATGACGAACCACGAGCCCGTCGTCGCAGTGGCATCGACGGTGGCCCAGAGCTGTGCAGGACCGCTGTCGGCGAAATCGGCAGCGGTTCCTGTGGCGCCGGCGCCGCGTTCTTCAGCAAGGTGCATGCCGAATCCTGCGGGTGGGTCCGCGACGAAGTACTCCGGCTCGACGATGTTCGGGTCGCGCTTGGTCTTCGGAGTTGCGCTGACAGCCGAACTCACCACGTTGTACCCGACCACGGCGAGGAGTGCAGCGGCGGCGACGGGTCCCACCCACCGTGGGGCGCTACCACGCCGTTCCTTGAGCGGGGCAACTGGCGCCCGATCACCGAACAGATCGACATCGTCGTCGATCATCTCGACGAGGTCGGGCAGCGGTTCTGTCCTCATGACGATGGCCAGGCAGCGAGCACCGCACCATCGGCACCGATGATCTGCGCGGTGTATGCGGTCGCCTCGCTGAAGACGTACGCGGCGAAGGTGCTGTCGAGATCGGCACCGATGTCGTTGAATGGCACCGGTACCGGGTCGAACCCGTCGCGGGTGACCTCCAGGGTGGCCGTCGCCGCGACGGTGCGAGGCAGACTCGCCAGCACATAGGTGCGCCGATCGTCGACGGCCGTACTGATCTTCGCCGTACTGGTGTCGTCCGGCCAGCCGATCGCATTGGTGTCCCATTGCCAGAGGATCTGCTGCTGATCCGAGAAGGTCTGCACGACTACGTCGATCTTCCACGGCTCGGATGCGCTGTCGGTGCCGAACGCGACCGGCACGGGCGTGCCCTGGTCGACGCTGTCGAACACGTTGCGGTCGGTCCGCCTCGAGGCTTGGAACTTCATGCCGTCCCACTCCTGCGATGAGACCTGGTGAACGCTGCGGGCGATCTTGATGAGCTCGGGCACCGTCATGACCGCGGTCACGGTGACGATGTGATCACCCGCGATCCACGTCGCCAGGGCCTGGTCCTGCTGGCCGGCGACTGCACCGGCCACAGCCGGATGGCCGTCGACATCGAAGGGTGTCGCGTGATCGAGCAGGAACCGCAACGCCAATTGCCGATCCACCGTGCTGCCGCCATCGCCCGGTGCCAGTCGCGGCGAGATCGACACGCTGAACCCACCGCGGAGGGTGTCGTTCGACGAGTAGTAGATCTGTTCGGCCGGGTTCCCCTCAACCGCCTGCCATGGTGGCACCGTACTGATCATGCGGTAGCCGACGACCACTGAGGCATCGGTCACCTTCACGCCGTCACCCTGCGTCGTGATCGATGTTGCGACCCGTACCAGTTCGTCGTCGTTCAAGCCGAACGACGTCACCCGGACCTGTGTGAACCGGTTGACCGAGAACTGGGCGAGCGATTGGCCGGCGGTCGGACGCGAGATGGCGATTGACCGTTGACCCGACTGCACCCGATGGGCCTCGAAGGCGAGCTCCGAGCCGGCGTCACCGCGATAGCTCTCGATCGAGAACCACGAACCGCTGGTCGCCGTCGCTCCGTCGGTCGCCCACAACTGGTACGTGATCGCGTCGAAGAAGCTTCGGTCGGGATCGGTGAACTCGGCGAACTGAACGGTGAACTCGCGGGGTGGGTCGGCTGCGTAGTAGGGAACGATCGGCGGTGGCTCGGTCGTGGTCGTGACCGGCTGCGTGGTGGTGGGTGCAATCGTGGTGTTGGTGACAGGCGCAGCCTTGGGGACGCTGCTCGACGACGCCGAGGTCACCACGCCCCAGCCGATGAGGGCGATCAGCGCCAAACCGGCCACCGGCCCGGCCCAGCGTGGGCCACTCGGGTCGTCGAACGTGGTGGTGGTCGCGGTGTGGTCGCCGAATGGGTCGAGACCGTCGTCGATGATCTCGATGATGTCGGGTGGCGCCTCGGTGCTCATGACGGTGGCCAGGTGGCCAGCACGGCCCCGTCGGCCCCGACGATCTGTGCCTCGTATTGGCTCGGCTCGCTGAACGCGTAAGCGGCGAAGGTGCGATCCAAGGCCGGCAGGGCGTCGATGAACGGCACCACGACCGGGTCGAGGCCGGAACGTGTGACCTGCAGGTTCGCCGACGCCGCGACCGCCTTGGGCAGATCAGCGAGCACGTAGGTGCGCTGGTCGTCGACGACGGTGTTGATCTTGGGGAAGTCTCCTGGGCTCGAACCGACTCGGTTGTTGTCCGCCCATCCCCAGATGAGTTGTTGCTGCTGGGCAAACGTCACCACCGACACCGTGATCGTCCACGGCTTGGCTGCGCCGTCGGTGCCGAAGGCGACCGCGGTCGACGGTGTCTGGTCGAAGTCGCCGAAGTTGTGATCCGCGTTGTGCTTGGCGGCCTGGAACTTCATGCCCTGCCATTCCGGTTCCGTCACCTGGTGCACGGTGCTGGCGATGGCGATCAGGTCGGGTACCGACATCTCGCCCGAAACGGTGACGATGTGGGTGCCGGCGATCCACGTCGCCACGGCAAACGTGCCCTGACCGACCACCGTTCCGGCCACGGCCACATGGCCATCGACGTCAAAGGGGGTCGCATCGTCGAGGAAGAAGCGCAGGGCGATCTGTCGATCAAGGGTGCTGCCGCCCTGGTCGCTGCGCAACCGCGGCGAGACGTTGATCTGGATGCCGCCGGTGACGTCGGTGTTCGACTGGTACGACACCTGCTCGAGCGGGTCGCCCTGCAGGGCGATGAACGGAAAGACCGTGGAGATCATCTGGTAGCCGACGGTCAACGATGCGTCGGTGATCGCGATGCTGCCGCTCGTGTAGCTGACCGCGGCAGCCAGGCGAACGAGGTCGTCGTCGGGCAACCCGAACGAAGTCAGGATGATGTCTGTGCCGCTGCTGGTCGAGTACTGGGTGATGGATTGCCCGGTGGGGGTGTGTGAGATGGCGATCGACTGTTGATCGGTCTGGACCCGGACCGCGTCGACGGCGTAGACCGCGCCTCCCGGAACGGTGTTGATCGAGAACCACGCGCCCGACGACGCCGTCGCCCCGTCCGTCGCCCACAGCTGGTACGGACCGTTGGCGCTCCCCCTGAAGCCGTTGTCGGTGAGCTGCATCTCGGCGCTGTCGATCGTGAACTCGCGTGGCGGGTCTGCTGCGTAGTACGGCACCGGCGGGGGCGCCGGCTGCGTCGTGGTGGGTGTCGGCACCGTCGTGGTGCTGATCCGTGGGATGGTGCTGGGCGCCGGGGCGGCCTTGGGCAGACTGGTCGACGAGGCCGACGTCGCCACGCCATATCCGATGAGAGCAACGAGCGCCGCGGCGGCGACCGGACCGACCCAGCGAGGCCCGCCGGTGTCGACGAGTGTGGCGTTGGGTGCGCGGTCGCCGAAGACATCGCTGTTGTCGTCGAGGATCTCGATGATCTCCGGCGACGGATCGCCCTGCAGGCCGGTGGCCTTCACCCCGCGAGTATCGCGCAACGACCCCGCGTTAGCACTCTCACCTCCCGGTTGCTAACGGTGGCCCGCGCCGCCTAGCATTGGCACTCGCGGTAGCCGAGTGCTAACGCGGAACACGTAGTCCACAGCACGGAACCCAACACGTCCGAGTGCCCATGCCAACGGAGGCCCGCACCCATGAATCTCAAGCCCCTCGATGACCGTATTGTCGTCAAGCCCAACGAGGCGGAGCAGACCACCGCGTCCGGTCTGGTCATCCCCGACACCGCCAAGGAGAAGCCGCAGCAGGGCGAAGTGCTCGCTGTCGGCCCCGGCCGCTGGAGCGACGACAAGGGCGCCCACGCAGCGCTCGACATCAAGGTCGGCGACACCGTCCTGTACAGCAAGTACGGCGGCACCGAAGTCACCATCGAAGGCGACGACCTGTTGATCCTCACCAGCCGCGACGTGCTGGCAATCGTCGGCAAGTGAGCTGACGACACCATGGCAAAGCAACTGAAGTTTGACGACGAGGCGCGTCGCGCACTCGAAGCCGGCGTGAACAAGTTGGCCGACACGGTCAAGGTCACGCTGGGGCCGAAGGGTCGCAACGTCGTACTCGACAAGAAGTTCGGCGCACCGACCATCACCAATGACGGCGTCTCGATCGCCAAGGAGATCGAGCTCGACGACCCATACGAGAACATGGGCGCACAGCTGGTGAAAGAAGTGGCCACCAAGACCAACGACGTTGCCGGCGACGGCACCACCACCGCCACGGTGCTGGCACAAGCGATGGTCAACCACGGCATGCGCAACGTCGCTGCCGGTGCCAACCCGATGGGCCTGAAGAAGGGCATCGAGAAGGCAGTCGCTGCCGCGGTCGCCTCGATCAAGTCGCAGGCCCAAGATGTCGAGGACAAAGAGCAGATCGCTGCTGTCGCCACCATCTCGGCGGCCGATGCATCGGTCGGCGAAGTCATCGCCAACGCCATCGACAAGGTCGGCAAGGACGGCGTGGTCACGGTCGAGGAGTCGAACACGTTCGGCACCGAGCTCGAGTTCAC
>JBDTRP010000074.1:0-66839 GCA_039931555.1 Ilumatobacteraceae bacterium
CTTCATCGCCGGCGCCTCCCGATAGCCAAGACCCCGCCCGCGCTCGAAATCCCAGTTGCAGAACGAGCGCGGAGCGGGCATTACGCGCTGACCCGAATGTTTGGATGTCTGCAGATTGTGCCTGCCACGGGGTGCCATGGTCGCTTGCGCGATGGCAGGAAACCTGAGAGGGTTCCCCACTGCCACCGGTAACGATGCCGAGTGAGCGGGGAAGGGGACACAGTGCCGATCGTAGTGATCATGGAGTGGGACGACGTCGTACCGAACGAGTCGCAGTACTGGGCCATCACCGACAAGCTCGGCACCCGTGACCGAGTCCCCGAGGGTTGTGAATACCACCTGGTCGGTGTGGACCCCGGAAAGTGCGTCCGAGTATGCGAGGTGTGGGAGTCGGAGGAGGCGCATGGCCGGTTCATGGAGCAGGTCGGTCCCTTCTTCCAGGAAGTCGGCGTCCCGCCGCCGTCGAAGGTCACGGTTGTGCCGCTTCTCCGTCACCTGGGCAGCAAGTAGGCATCCAGATCTGCCAGTGATCGGCTCGATAGACGTTGGGCTCCGCTTCCGGCACGCGAAGGACCGCGCGATACTCGCGGGCGTGTACCGGATCGTTTCTGTTGGCAGCGACTTCCACGAGATCTGTGACGAATGCGGGTTCCACGGCGGCACCCTCGACCTGTCCGCCACCGTCACTCGAATTCGCGCTCTCCCCGACCGATGGTCGGAGGTGATGTCACAGGATGAGGAGCAGCTTCGAGCGCGCCCCGAACCCGACACGTGGTGCGCCGTCGAGTACGCGCAGCACGTGGTCTCAGCCATCGTCGGTATCGAGTGGGCTGCCCGTATCTTCGCAGCGGGCCACTCGCCTGACTGGGACGACGAGCCGGAGGATTCACTTCCCGGTGTCTTCGAGCACGACACCCACGACTGCGACCGATTCGACATCGCCGACACACTCGAGTCGGTCGGTGCTGCAGCCAGGTCGATGGCGGCCTTCGCCGAGTCACTCACACCTGAAGAGCAGGCCGTGATCGCTGTCTACTCCAAGGACCAGGTGATCAACACGACCGCCGTCATCCGACACGCACTGCACGACGCCGAGCACCATCTGCTCGACGTCCGCCGCGGCATCGCCCGCCAGCAGCTCCACCGCTAACGAACAGGCCGTCAAGCGGTGTGGGATCTAACCGTCCCCGGACTTGGCCAGTTGTGAGCGCCAGATCTGCCAGTCGATCGGTGCCGCTGGACTGTGGCGTGCGCCTCGGGCACTCGGCTGGAGCCTCATCGCTGCCCGAGGCGTGACGTCGACGACGAAAGCTGTGCCATTGCACGGCTACGCAATCCTGGGTTGGCGATGCGATCACGGTGGCCGTTTGTGAGTTGAAGACAGCCGAGTTCGAGACGAGAAGACAGCTCGTCTGTAGGAGCAAGGTACCCGTGTTTGACGACCGCCCGGGGCGGTTGGCAAGCGCAACGACTATCGCAGAACTGCGTCGTACTTCGCTCGTTGATCTGTGCCCGACAACATTCTTGCGTTGACGCGCCGAGCCGGGCAATCTGGGCGGGTGGCGGTCGGGGCAGAGCGTGCGATTCGCGGTCACGTCCGACTGAACCGCCCCGGATTTCGTGATGAGTACACAGATCGCGCGGCGTATTTTTTGCTGCCGGGCCGACATCTCGACGAGCCCAGAACGGCGCATCTGGGCTCGATACGGTGGTGATCAGGCGACGTCGAGATAGGCGCGAAGGGCGCGACGGATGACCTCGCTGCTGTTGGTGTCGTCGGCTTCGGCCCGCGCTTCGATCGCAGCACGGAGCTCCGGATCGAGGCGAACCGGGACGACCTCGGCAGGAGCTGATCCCAGCAACGGCCGTCCCCGGCGGCGACCCTTGAGTGCCTCGGTGTCGTAGTCGGTGGTGGCGACTTCGTCGGCGAGTGCGTCGATGTCGGCTTCGGTCAGGGTCTTGCCTGACTTCGTGTGATAGGTCTTGTCGGTCATCGTGGGCCCTCCTCTCCGGGCAGGAGTTCGTAGAACTGGTGGCGCAGCTTCATGGCGTGGATGGCGATCAACCGGTCGTCGGCAAGCACGAGCACGATCACCTCGAGCAGGTTCCCGGCGGAGTCCGGCCCGATAACGAGGACCTTTGGCGGGTCCGCATCGGGATCCAGATCCACTGACACGATCTCGTGCTCGACGGCGTGCAGGACGTCGCCTTCGGGAACGCCGTGCTTGCCAGCGGAGCGGTGGATCTCCATCGGCAAGCAGTGTAATACGAAATTCGCTGAATCTCGTTCTGCATGACCGGAGGCCGCACAGATCGCCCACTGCAGAACGACGACCGGCCCGATCATCGATGACCGCCCAGATCGCCGCATCAGCGCCTACCCATAGCGGGACCACAACCAGCCCTGAACCGCCCGGGCTCTTGTGACGGCCGCGCACGGAACACGCGGTGCAGAGCGACGACTGAGAGGCATCCGCAAACGCGCCAGAACCTCGGCGATGATGGCCACGTGGGGGTGGGTTGCGCGACTGTGAGCCCGTTTCAGTTGGCGCCCTCTCAGGCGGTATTCATGATGTGCCAGAGCGTCGCCGATGCCTGCTCGTCTTGCCCGGGCACTGCGTGCGCATACCTGTCGAACGTTGTCGAGACGCGCTTGTGGTCGAGCCGGCGCGAGACGACCACGACCGGTACGCCGGCGTTGAGCATCTCGGTGGCCATGAAATGGCGGAGGTCGTGAAGACGGAACGGCGCCGACCCGGCGGCCCGGCGGTGCCGGAGAAAGGATTTCGTCACCCGGTTCGGCTTCCATGCTGTGGCGTCATTGTCGTCGCTGAAAATGAACGCCTCTCGGGTCGAAGTGCTCGCAGCGGCCGACCGGTTGGCGAGCAGTTGGCACGATTGTTCATCGGGATCGACGACGTGTCGGCGTTTCGTCTTCGTCGGCGCGAGGACGGGCCCGTCTGGTCCCTCGACCCAACCGTTACAGAATGAGATCCGCCGCGCGGCGAGGCTGATGTTGCGCCACCTCAACCCGAGCAACTGTGCACGTCGCGCGCCGGTCACCGCGGCCAGCGTCAAGAACAACTCGAGTTGTCGATCGCGGAGAGCGACAAACTCGAGCAGCGACTTGAGTTCGGCCGGCGTCGGTGGGCGCATCTCGTTCGTGGGAACGACGATCCGATGTGCTCGTGACGCCGGATTGTCCCAGACCCACCCCCATCGCATCGCCTGCGAGAACGCTGAACTCATCACGACGTGGATTCTGGCCACCGTTGCTGCCGCCAACGGGCGGGCGCCGTTATCGCCGCGACGCAGACGAACGTACAAAGCGTCGATCAACGCCGGTTTGACATCGCCAACCACGACCGAACCGATGTGACGGTGAAGGTGGCAATCCAACACAGACCGGTTCTGGCGCACCGTCGACGGTGACCACCCATCCACAGCGGTCGCGAACCAGGCCTCGAACAGCTCGCTCATCGCCGAGCGCGACCCGACGGCACGAACGCAGCGCACGCGAGACACCATTTCAGCCAACTCGCGTTCCGCGTCGCCGCGGTTGCCTCGAACGGTGATCGACCGGTCGAGTCGGCGACCCGTCGCCGGATCGACTCCGACGTAGGCCCGCAACTCCCACGATCCCGCACTTCGTTGACGAATTGATCCATTCATCGAACAAGCTTGGAACAAGCTTCGTAGCCGTGGGCAATTACGTGGGCACGTGGGCAGCACCCACGAGCCAGCGGCCGCAAAAGGGCCGCTGACCAGGACCGTTTGGAGCGGACGACGGGATTCGAACCCGCGACCCTCACCTTGGCAAGGTGATGCTCTACCAGCTGAGCCACGTCCGCGTTAGCGGTCGCCTACGTTATCAGTCGCCTGCGGAAACCGACAACGGGATCTCGGCTGGAACGGCGTTGGACCGCACCTCGAGCACGATCGCCACCAGGGCGGTCAACACCACGAGGGCACCCGTGATCTGCACGGCACTGAGTTGCTGGCCGAACACGATCCAGGCCCCGATTGCCGAGATCACCGGGCCACCGAGCATCAACAGCGAGGCGATCGTGATGTCGATGTGGCGTTGCGCCCACGTCATCATTCCGTGTCCGATGAGACCCGACAGCAGGACCATGCCGAGGATCGACAACCAGGCTTTGCCGTGGATCGAACCGAGATCGTGCGAGGTCAGCAACACCCATGGTGTGACCGTGAACGCGGCGACGCCGAACACGCCGGCGATCAGCGCGATGGAGTGGATGCCCTGGTTGCGAACCTGCTTCATCCGCACGAAGTAGGTCGTGAACAGCCCAAGGTTGATCAGGGCCAGCAGGTCGCCGTGCAGCGACGCACCCGACGACTGCTTCGCACCGAGCACGACCGTGCTGATGCCTCCGAGCGCAATGACCGCCAACAGAATCTGGCGGCTGCTGGAACGGTCGCCGAACAGCAGTGGGCCGATGAACAGCATCAACGCCGGTTGGAGCGCTCCAATCAATGTCGCGTTTGCTATGGACGTTGTCTGGTATGAACTGAACCCGACGAGCGTGGAGATTCCGAACAGCACGCCAGGAACGAAGACGACCTTCAGCAACGGGATGCTGACGCGGCCACCGGTGAGGTAGGCGGCGGTCAGCATGACCGGCATGGCGATCCACAGCCGCCAGAACACGATCGTGCCGGCCGAGGCATCAATGCCACGCACGAGGAGAGGCCCGAAGCCCCAGGCGAACACGGCCACGGCGGCAATCGAGAGGGCGAGACGCGCCCTGCCTTCGGAAGTCTTCACGATTTCTTGTCGGCGGGTCGAAGATCGACCCGGAGCACCAAAATGCCGTCCTCGATCGACGCCGCGGCGTCACCGATGATCGCGAAATCCATGAAGTCCGATTGCGCTTGCTGGATGAACCGCTGGCGTTCCTCACCGGCAACCGGGGGAAGCGGGCGGCCCTTCACAGCGGCGGCACGTTCGCGGAATCGAGCGAGCATTGCATCGATATCCAATCCGTCAGCCACGTATTGGCAGGCTAGTGCGCATGCCACCCGCGAAAGTGGTCATGTGACGGATGACTACTTCGACGGCTCGTGCGGGCTCCAGGCACTTGCTTCGACGACTTCAACCGGGCGCACCGTCGACACCGATGTGGCGTCGGGATCGACCGGCTCGACCTTCGGTGCGGGTTCGTCGGCCTGCTTCGCCGCCTCCACCTTCGCCCGTTCGACCTTCGAAGCCTCCACCTTCGCGGGCTCGGACTTCGCCGATTCCTCGCCAACCGCTGTTTGTTCGATGACGGGCTCGGGTTCCTCGACAAGCGCGTCGGGTGCAGCTTCGTCGGGTGCAGGCTCGTCGTCGGCTGCGTCAGCCACGGCGGGCAGAACGATCGCCGCGCTCGGCTCGCGCAGGTCATCGAAGGCTTGCGGCACGCTGCGCACCAGCGCCTCGAGGTCGAGTGGCTCGGCGGCGATCGACCCCGCGGCCGCGACTCCGGTACCGGTTGGGCGCGCTTGCTCGACGCGACGCTTGCGCTCACCTTCCGGCGCACGAACCCAAGCCCGGGCACTCATCACTTCGAGCGGCGCCAATGCCGGGTGCTCCTGTCGCCCACGCCGCCACCACACGATTGTGAGGACCAGCAATCCGATCCCGATGATGGCGAGCCCGGCCGCGGAGAGGTAGATCAGTCGCTCATTGGTGGGGTCGTTGAAGTCACCCGCCACGATGCCATCGACGGCACGACCGACTGACTTCGAGTTCATGAACGACCATTCTCGCACGCACACCACCGACTCACACTGGCAACCGGGAACGGGGTGACATCGCCGCAGGCGTCGCGATGAGCCAAGCTGGTCGGGTGGATGTGCTCTTGATGCTGCTCGCGATCGCGGTGTGCGCCGGCTTGTTGTACCTCGGGTACCGCATCGAGCCGCATCACGTGTCGAGAAATGGCGACCGCTTCTTGTGCACCGGCCAGTGGCTGTCACCGCAGGGCGAGGCCGACGGGCGCAAGCGCGAGGTGTGGATCAACGTGTTGGGCACCGGACAGTTGCAGGTCGACACCAAGCGTCGCCTTCGCCACGACGTGACCAACTGGTCGCTCGAGGGCAAGGCCTCCTCCCCTCCGCCGCGCAAGGCGGTGTATGTGTTGAGGACCATCACCAGTCTCGGCACCACTGAGCGGATGACCATCAAGATCCCGGCGAAGAGCCGAGCTGTGACGAGCCTCGACGAAATGTTGCCGAGCCCGAAGATGAACACCGACTCGTCAGGCCTTGGCAACTGAATCGATGAAGTCGCCGAGCGGAGCCGACAACTGATCAAGGTTGATCAAGAACGCGTCGTGCCCATGGGGCGAATCGATCTCGACGTACTCACACGGCGTGCCGCCGGCGACGAGCAGCTCGCGGATCTGCCGTTGCTGGTACGACGGATACAAGATGTCGCTGGAGATGCCGATCGTCAACGTCGGCACCTCGATACGTGACATGGCTGCGCTCAGGCCGCCTCGACCGCGACCGACGTCGTGCAGGTCCATGGCCTTGCCGATGATCAGATAGCTGTTGGCGTCGAAGCGGCGGACCAGTTTCTCGCCGTGGTGGTCGAGATACCGCTCGACCTCGAACCGCTGCCACAGGTCCAAGCTGCTGTCGCGCAGTGTCGACCCGTCGGCCAGCTCTCGACCGAATCGATCGGTGAACACGTTGTCGCTGCGAAACGTGACCTGGGCAACCATGCGGGCCACCGACAGCCCTTCCCACGGACCGTCGTGGTCATCGGCGTCGTAGTAGTCGCCGCCGCGCCAGTTGGGATCCATCCGAATCGCCCTACGACCGATCGCGCCCCAGGCAATCTGCTGTGCCGTGGCTTGTGCGCACGTGGCGATCGGCACGATCGAGCGAACTCGATGCGGGAACGTGATCGCCCATTCCAAGACCTGCATGCCACCCATCGATCCACCGACCACCGAGTGCCATGCCGGGATCGAGAGGTGGTCGGCCAGGCGCACCTGGGCACGGACCATGTCGCGGACCGTGACGACCGGGAAGCGGCTGCCGTACGGCTTGCCGTCGACGGGGTGCGGTGATGCCGGGCCGGTCGAGCCTTGGCAACCACCCAACACGTTGGCGCACACGACGAACCAGCGGTCGGTGTCGATCGCCAGACCAGGCCCGACCGCGCCCTCCCACCACCCGGCGGACGGATGGCCGTGCCCCATCGGGCCGACGGCGTGGCTGTCTCCCGTCCACGCGTGGCACAACAAGATGGCGTTGCTGTGGCTGTCGTCGAGGCTGCCCCACGTCTCGTAAGCCACGGTCACCTCGTCGAGGGTCACGCCGCCGTCGAGCGCAAACGGGCGACTGAAGTCGAGGAACTGCCGATGGCCGACGGGGTCTCCAGTGCGCCACGCGCCACTTGCCGGCAGTGGTTGGCCCGCCATCTCGTCCTCCTCCTTGCGCTCGTCTCGAACTGTGGACGCCGCACGAGGGAAGCAGAGTTGCCCTGCGAAAAGCAGGACCACATCCCCGCCGAAGCGGGATGGCACCGTGGGGCTTCCTCCCCGGTTGCCGGATCGGCGGCCCCGAAAGGCGACGATCACTCGTGATGCGAACCGCCGATACTGTAGCGACGTTGTGCCTCGTTGGCATCTCATTTCGACCGCCGGCGACCGTGTCGATTGACCCACCGACCAAATTGACTGAGTCATGAATCAGAACGGCTGACTGATCAGCGAGTAGACGTCGGTGGCATCAACCACCATGCTGATGCCCATGGGTGTTTGCTTCCTCACTCCAAAAGCGCGTCCCACCGCTACTCCCGGCAAGGGATACGGCAGTGTCGTCAGCGAACCGATCACCGCCGGCGAGGTCGTCGCCGCATTCGGCGGACGTTGCGTGACGCGCGACGAGTTCGATCTGCTGCCGACAAGCCAACAGGTTCGCAGCCTGCAGATCGACGAGCAGTTGTACATCGCCGGCGCACCCGAGCCCGAACCCGCCGACTTCATCAACCACTCGTGCGAGCCCAACTGCGTGCTGAACGGCAACGTTGTGTTGGCGGCCATGCGAGACATCGCCGCCGGTGAAGAGCTGACCTACGACTACGCGACCACCGACGGCAGCGACTACGACGAGTTCGAGTGCGCCTGCGGCACCGCGTTGTGTCGCGGCAAGATCTCCGGGCACGACTGGATGCTGCCCGAGCTGCAACTGCGCTACCGAGGCTCGTTCAGCCCGTATCTGGCCAAACGCATCGCTGCCTTGGTGTACGTCGGTGCCGAGCGCCGCGCCTTCGCCCTCTAGCTGATACGCGCCGCCTCGGTCGGCACCATCGAGAGCCGGCAGCGGTCGACCGGGGCACTACCCTCGGGCCATGCGAGTGCTGATCGTCGGCGCGGGTGGGGTCGGTTCGGCGCTGGCGACCATCTGTGCGCGGCGAGATGCTTTCGAACACATCGTCGTCGCCGACGTCGATCCGTCACGGTCGGCTCGGGCCGCTGCGACAGCGGGCTCCGACCGGGTCAGCGGCACCCGGGTCGACGCGTCGAATCGCCTCGATGTCGTCGAGTTGGCGGCGACGTCCGGCGCCGATGTGATCGTCAACGCCTGCGACCCCCGCTTCAACCCGCCGATCTTCGAGGCCACATTCGAGGCCGGCTGCCATTACCTCGACATGGCGATGCACCTCTCGGCGCCTCACCCGACCGACCCCTACAACCAGGTCGGCATCAGTCTCGGTGCAGCGCAGTTCGCGGCAAGCGACTCGTGGGCCGAGCGCGGGCTGCTCGCCCTCGTGGGGATGGGGGTCGAACCGGGGTTCAGCGATGTCGCCGCCCGCTATGCAGCAGATCACCTGTTCTCGTCGATCCACGAGATCGGCGTGCGAGATGGCAGCGACCTGGTGATCGAGGGGTTCGCGTTCGCCCCGACGTTCAGCATCTGGACGACCATCGAAGAGTGCCTCAACCCACCGATCGTGTACGAGCGCGACCGTGGCTGGTTCACGACGGCGCCGTTCTCGGAACCCGAGCTCTTCACCTTTCCCAACGGCATCGGCCAACTCAAGTGCGTCAACGTCGAGCACGAGGAGGTGCTGCTGATGCCGCGCTGGATCGACGTCGATCGGGTCACGTTCAAGTACGGCCTCGGCGACGAGTTCCTGGAGGTGTTGGCGACGCTGCACCGGTTGGGGCTCGACTCGACCAAGCCGGTCTCGGTACGTGGCGTCGATGTGTCGCCGCGTGATCTGGTTGCTGCCGTGCTGCCCAACCCCGCCGAACTCGGCCACCGCATGACCGGGCGCACGTGCGCGGGCACCCTGGTCACCGGCGTCGGTGTCGACGGCAATCAGCGCCGCAGCTACCTCTACCAAGTCGTCGACAACGAATGGACCATGGCCGAGTTCGGCCATCAGGCCGTTGTCTGGCAGACAGCGGTCCATCCCGCTGTCGCGTTGGAGATGCTGGCGACGGGCGAATGGAAGGGCGAGGGCGTAAAAGGACCCGAGGCGTTCTCCGCCGACCCGTTCCTGCCGCTGCTGGCCGAGCACGGCGCGCCCTGGTCGATCGAGGAGCAGTCGATCGAGGAACAGCCATCGCCCGGCTGAGGAAGGCCCACGTCGAACGGCTGCTGGCCGACTACGACGCCGCCCCGATCGGGGCGCTGACGGTTGCGCTGCGCATCGCACTCGACCGAGCCGACGCGAACTGGACCGAGTTGCTCGACGCAGCGCCGATCGACGCCGATCGACGTCGTCGCCTGGTCGCCTCGGACGTGAGCGCCCTCGATCAGCTTGCTGCAGAGCTCAACGAGCGTCGTGGTCTCGACGACCCTCGATCAGGCACGCCGGGGTCCCGCCAGGAAGCCGGTGGCGATTCCGCGCGATCCACCGGTCGGCCACCGCACTGATCGGGCGAACGCCGGGCAGCCGAACGGCACGACCAATCACCGTCGAACAGCAAAGCGGGTCGCTGAACGCTCACCCGCTCACCACGCCGACCACCGGCTGAGCCAGCACGAGACGACGATCGAAACCTGGTTCGGTCGGGAGGAATCCGTTGCGATCAGGCCACAACAGCTGAACGATGTCGAACGACGCGCCGCGGTGCCAGGCCACACCGGTTCCGAACCGCGCACCCCACTCGGCGAGTTCGACGGGCGCGAACACGCACCGCAGATCGTTGTCGAACAAGCCCATCAACTCGACACCGATCGGGATCTCCGTGCCACCGCGTAACAGATCGGCAAGCAGGTCGAACAGACCTCGCGCCGCGGCAGGGGTGAGCCCGAACAAGACGACCTCGGGGAAGTCGAACGCCTGAGGGAACCCGATGGTGTAGATGTAGCCGGCGACCGGCGGATCGAGTTCGGGTTGCGCTGCAACCGGCTCGATGGCCCACCCGTGTTCTTCGATCATCCAATCGATCTTCTCGGCGTGGGGAATGTGGAAGTCGGGCAGGTCGGTCATCCATGGCTCCTCGTTGCTCGGACGACAAAGAGTTCAATCGTCGGGTCGAGCCGTCTGTGATCCGTCGGGTCCGACGTGGCCACGCGTTGCGCGGACGCTGGGATTCCGCCCATCACGCTGCCGATCGACTCATGCGCTTGAGGACAGCCATTCTCACAACAGTGACTCGCTGTCGAGATCGATGACGTGCTGAGCGTGACGAGTGGCCATTGCCGCAAACATCGCTTCGCTCCGTTCACTGGTGCCCACGATCTGCGAGGCGATGACACTCATCACCACTCCGGCGTATGCATCGCGTCGGTATTGCGACCACATGTCGCCGGCGTCGACCGCGACGCCGTAGCCGTCCAGCGCCCGGCAGTACTGGTCGACCAGATCTCGCTCGATCTCACGTCGCTGGTCGGGCAGCACGCCAGCGCCGAGGAAGTAGCTGACGTCGGTGATGCCGAGGCCATGACCAGGGGTCTGCCAATCGACTGCGGCGATCGGCGCACCGCCCGACGGCCCGGCGAACATCAAGTTGTCGAGCCGGTAGTCGCCGTGTGTGACAGTGTTCGCCGATCCTCGGCCATCGACCCAACCGGCGATTCGCTGACCGAAGCGATCGATCACCTCGGCCGCATCGCTCGACAAGTACCCGCCGAACGTCTTCATGAACCCGGGAACGAACATGCCCCACAGCATCGCCAGTTGCTGCGAATCATCAGGGCTACGCCGGCTCAGCCATTCCACCTCGGCAAGGAGCGGATCGTCCCATCGCGGCCCGTGCAGCCTGGCCAGTTCGAGCACCGCAGTGCGGGCCTGGTCGCGATCACAGCCCACGATCTGATTGCCCTGCACTGCCGGCGCCAGGTCCTCCATCAGCAGCACGAAGTCGCCGGTGCCTGCATGCCACTCGGCGTGGTGACATCGGGCGACACGGATGTCGACTGTCGGTGCGATCTCGAGGTAGAAGCACACCTCGCGTTCATAGTTCCGCAAGGCGATGCCGGTCGCCCGGCTGATTGGGTCGGGCGATGGCAGCTTGGCGATCAGCGACGAGGGCGCGGAGCCATCGGAGTGCAGTTGCATCCGGATGTTCATGCCGACCAGCCCGTCGCCGATTCGGCTGGTCTCGCCGACCCGCACCTCGGTGCCCAACACGTCGCTCAACCACGTATCGGTCAGCCCCTCTGGTGTCATCGACTCGAAGGTAGCCTCCGGAGCTGATGGCCACCGATCCCGCCGAAGTGCCCAGCCGGCGCGGACCGACGTACCGCTTCTTGGTCTCGCCGAAGTGGATCGGCTTTCACGTCCTCGTGGTCGTGCTGGTGGTCACCATGGTCAACCTCGCTTTCTGGCAGCTGCGTCGGCTCGACGAGCGGCGCCAGTTCAACTCCGAGGTTCGGGCAAACGCCAACCAACCGATCGCAGCGTTCGACGATCTGGCACCGCTCGCCAACCCCTCGGCACTCGAGTGGCGGCGCGTGCGAATCGCTGGGACGTATCTCCCCGGTCACCAGTTCCTGGTCGTGAACCGATCACAAGACGGCAACACGGGTCGCAACGTCGTCGACGCGTTGCAGCTACCAGACGGGTCGTTGCTGTTGGTCAACCGCGGATTCGTCAGCAACACCGACGCGGCCCCGTCGGTCCCCAGCGGATCGGTCGAGATCGTCGGTCGGCTGCGCGAGAGCGAACGCCGCGCGATCGGTCAGACCGCCGATCAGGGTGCTGACGCATTGACGGAGATCCGCCGAATCGACATCGGGGTGCTCTCGGAGCAGTTCGACGCCGTCGTCCTTCCGATGTACGTCGAACGGCTCGAGTCGTCACCTGCGGACTCGGCCACGTTGCAACCGATCGTGGCGCCGACGCTGGATGAAGGGCCACACCTGTCGTACACGATCCAGTGGTTCATCTTCAGCGCGTGCGTGATTGCAGGCTGGGCGCTGGCCGTGCGGCGCTCGATCGCCACGCGGTCCGGCAAGGTCACGAAGAAGCGGCAGTCCTCCTACGTCCCCATCGCCGACGACGAACCCGTGAGCTGATCCGCTAGTGAGAGCCGCACATCGTTTGACGACCGCTGGGGCTTTCGTCGGGCTCGTCAGGGCGTAGCTGTGCCCTCGTGTTCGATCACGGCCATCCGCCTGAACTGCTCGACAACGTTGGGCGAGGTGTATGCCGGGTCGAGGTGGCGATACACGGTGTCGACATTGACCGCGATGCGACCGAACTCGCCGAGCACACCGAAATCAGGACGGGCCTTGATCTCTGCGGCGATCTCGCGTGTGGCTTCCCACGCGTCGACCCCCGACGCGTGCAGCCGGCCGGCGGCCTCGTCGACGAACGACAGGTAGTCGCGTACCGAGGCGATTCCCGCCTTGTCGGTGAGCGGGCCATGCCCTGGCACGACGACATCGACGTCCATTCCCAGCATCAGGTCACACGCCGAGATCCAGTTGCTCAACGGTCCTGCCCACACGATCGGCGTGCCTCCGATGAACAAGATGTCGCCGGTGAAGATGGTCCTGGAGTCGGCGACGTAGGCCAGCGTGTCGCCGTTGGTGTGCGCCGGACCCACCTCGATCAACTCCACCGTGTGCCCACCGATGTCGAGTTCCATACGCCCGTCGAACGTACGGTCGGGCAAGCGCAGCTCGATCCCGTCGAAGTCGAAGGCACCGAAGTAGCTGCGGAAGAGGTCACCCACATCGCCCGGGGCGTTGTTGAGACCCGCCAAGAGCGCCGGCGGCACCTCGGCCATCTCGTGAGCCGTCGCCGTGCTGGAGATGATCTCGCTTTCGTCGAGCAGGATGTTGCCGAAGCAGTGGTCGCCGTTGGCGTGAGTGTTGACGACCTGTGCGATCGGCGCGGCCACTGTGATCGACGACATCGAGTCGAGCATCCGCTGGGTCAACTTCAGATCGAACAGCGTGTCGACGAGCAATGAGACACCGTCACCCACGACGAGGCCGGCATTGCTCCACCCCCAACTGCCGTCGCCCTGCAGGTATGCGTGGCACCCGTCGGCAACTTCCTGGAGTCCGCTGGCAACGTGCTGTGGCATGTGCCAGTCCTATCACCCGCCGCGAAGCGGCATCGGGGCGAGGGCGAGGAAGCCGAGGCTCCCGCTGGCGCTTACAGTGACCTCATGCGTCAATTGAACGGCATCGATGCCAGCTTCTTGAACATGGAGACCGGCACCGCCTTCGGTCACGTTGCCTCGCTCAACATCTACGACCCCACCGGCGCGCCGGGCGGTGCCGGTCTCGAGGCGACCAAGCAGACCATCCTCGAACGCATCGATCAGCTCGCCCCGTTCCGCCGACGCCTGATCGAGGTGCCGCTCGGTCTCGATCTGCCCTACTGGCTCGAGGACCCCAACTTCGACATCGACTTCCACGTCCGCCATCACGCGGTCCCACCGCCCGGAACGCCGGAGCAATTGGGCGAAGCGATCAGCAGGATCGTCGCCAGACCGCTCGACCGGTCTCGACCGCTGTGGGAGCTGTATGTGATCGAGGGGCTGGAGAACGGGACGCGGATCGCCCAGCTGATGAAGATCCATCACGCTGCGATCGACGGCGCCTCGGGGGCGCTGATGCTGTCGGCGATCCTCGATCTCGACCCCAACTTCCGTCCTGTCGCCGGACCGGCACCATGGGAGCCCGAGGCGATACCGAGCGACGAAGAGATGCTGCGCATCACCATGGGCGAGTACCTGCGGCGGCCGGAGAAGATGATCCGGCTCGGGGTGCGCACGGTGCGTGACCTCGCCAAGGCCAGTCGGTCCGGCGGCCTCCGTTCGATCGCCGATCTCGTCGCCCAACCGATGCCGGGCCCGATCGGAACAATGCTGCGTCAACGACTGCGTTCCCAATACGGCGACGACACCGACAAGCCACCGGCGCTCCCACCGACGCACGCACCGCGCACCCCATGGAACATGGCGATCACCTCGCATCGTCGCTTCGCGTACACCACGATCCCGCTGGAAGATGCCAAGACGATCCGCCGCGCGTTCGGGTGCACCTTCAACGATGTCGTGATGACCGTTTGTTCGGGTGCGTTGCGCGGTTACCTGAAACATCACGACTGCCTCCCGAAGGAGAGCTTGATCGCGATGGTCCCCGTCAGTGTTCGCAGCGGCAACGAGACCGACACCTACCAGAACCGGGTGTCGGCGTTGCTGGCCGAACTGGCGACCAACGAACGCGATCCCGTGAAGCGGTTGAAGCGGGTGCAGAAGAGCATGACGATCGCCAAGGGCAACCTGGCGGCGATCCCTGCCGAGACGTTGATGGACTACACCCAGTTCGCCCCGCCGGCCATCGCGGCACGAGCCATGCGGATGGCCAGTCGACTGCGCATCGCCGACCGCATGAACCCGCCCTTCAACCTGGTCATCTCCAACGTCCCCGGCCCGAGCGAGCCGCTGTACATGGCGGGCGCGCAACTGAAGCACTTCTACCCGGTGTCGGCGCTGACCGATGGGCAGGGCCTGAACATGACCGTGCAGAGTTACAACGGCAACCTCGACTTCGGCTTCATCGCATGTCGCGAACTGGTGCCCGATCTGTGGCGACTGACCGATCTGCTGCAGGCGTCGATGAAGGAGTTGCTGTCCGCGGCGGCGAAGGCTGCCGCCCACCCGACGCCCAAGGCCAGCGGGCGCGCCGCAAAGACCGCGCCGCGTAGAGCCGGTTGACTCCGTATCTTGGACACGATGAATCGCAGGCGCATCCTCCTCACGTTGATTCCATTGGTGCTCCTGGCTGCGTGTGCCCCCGATCCCGACGATGGTCCGAACGCGGCGAGGGGTTCGTCCACCGAGACCGCCGGCGTGACCGGGTCGACGACGACCGGAGATGCGACGCAGACCACCATCGGGAGCGACCAGACGACCGGCACCGGTGTGACCAGTTCGACCACCGGTTCGGTGACTGGCTCGACGACGGTCGGAGGATCCGGGGGTTCTCCGGGCTCGGGCGGCACTGGTGGTTCGACCGGGTCGGGTGGTTCGACGGGGTCGGGCGGCGCGGTCGGATCCGGCGGGTCAGGCGGCTCGGGCGGGTCCACCGACACGACACTGCCCGGCGGGGCAACGGGCGGCTCGGGCAGCATCCCGGGCTCTGGCGGCGCCGCGCCCACGACCACGCTGCCTCGCGACAGCGTCGCCCTCGACCTGAATGCCCAAACCGTCTATGGCTTCGGCGTCGGCCCGGCGTCGACCACCGACGTGCTCGCGACCGTTTCGGCCCGCCTCGGTGACGTCACCAACGACACGGGCTGGTACACGCTGGCCCTCGCATCCGACGGCGGCATCCGCGATTGCCTGGCGAATCAAGAATCGCGCATCCTCCGTTGGGGCGACCTGTCGATCGCCTTCTGGCGCAAGGCCGGCGTCGAGTCGATCTGGAGTTGGTCGGTCGGCGACCCCACCGTCTCGGGCTACGGTGACCGCCGCGAACCCAACCGACCGGCCTCGCCGGCGCCGACGGGCCTGCGCACCAACGAGGGCATCGGGGTGGGCTCCACGTTCGACGATGTCGCCGCGGTCTACAAGCAGCGGTTCCAGTTCTTCCCGTTGACTCCCGAAGACACCACCGGCGTGCACCTCGCCACCGCCGCCGACACGACGCCGGCCGGGGCGGCCGTGTCGATGCTGGAAGTCGGCGGTCCCATCATCGGAATCGGCTCGACGTTGCACTTCTGCTGACCCGTCGGGGAACCCCTCCGTGGAGTGCCCCGTGTTCACCTGGGTGGCCCGAAACACTCGACCTGGCTAGTCGTCGATGGGCGGCACCGGGGTCGTTTGGGTCGGCAGGCCCACCAGGTGGCCCGTGTCGTTGTAGCGGATCATCCGCCACAGGTTGTCCTTGACCAGGTGGATCTCGGTGATCGAGGTGTTGACGGTGCGGATCTCGAACGCTCCCGTACCAGGCGATTTCAACGCCAGCCGCAAGGCCGCATCGACGACCCCGCCATGACAGGCAACGACCACGGTCTGGTCAGCGTACGCGTCGGTGGTACGGCGAATCGCCTGACCGACGCGGAACTGGAACGCTGCAATGGTCTCGCCGCCGGGAAAACTGGTCCCGAAGGGGTCGCCCTCCCACCATCCGGCGCCGTACCGCTCGACGTAGTCGTCGAATGCCATGCCATCACAGTCAGGGCCCGGGTCGTGCTCACCGAATCCGGCGTCTTCGATGACCGGGAGGTTTCCGAGTGCCGGTGCCAGGATCTCGGCGGTCTCCCTGGCACGGGCATATTGGCTGGCGATCAGCACGTCAGCGGCAATCTCGCCACTGACCGCCCACCGATCGCGAAGCCGTTCGGCCTGCTGACGCCCCAGATCGGACAGCCCGCTGCAGGTGCGGGGACCGCCGATCACCCGGGCGACCGTGGTCTTGGATTCTCCATGGCGAACAAGCACGAGACGGGTCACAGAGAGTTGAGCTTACTTTTCGTTCGCGTTCGATGAGCTTTCCAGTTGGTGACCCCTAACTTCGTAGTCGTGCGCGGAGTTGAGCGGTTGACCATTCGATCAACCGCCGCGGACCCCCGCTCGGCGACGCTGTTGGCCGATGCACATGCCCTCGGACTGACCGACATCACCTCGATCGATGTCGCTGACCTGGTCTTTCTCGCCGGCGACAGCGACCGGTCGCAGCTCGAGTCGCTGCTCGTCGATCGCCTGCTGCAGACCGGCGACTGGGCGGTCCCGCAATCCGCGGCCATCGAAACAGCACTGCTGCCAGGTGTGACCGATGCCGCCGCGCAGGCGGTGGCGTTGGCCGCCGAAACGATCGGCACCCCGGTGGCCGCCGTTGCCACGGGAACGCGCTACGAGATCGGCGGTGAGGTCGACGAGGTCACGATGTCGGCGCTGGCCAAGCGGTTGCTCGCCAACGAAGTGATCGAACGCTGGTCCATCGGTCCGATCGAACCGACGTTCGTCGACGCCGAAGCGGTCGCCGATGTCGGCGTGGAGCTGGTCGACCTCGACGGCCTCGACGACGACGCCCTACTGGTCGTCAACCGAGAGCGAGGTCTCTCGCTCGATCTCGCCGAACTGCACGCCATCGCCGCGCACTTCCGAGCCGCCGGCCGTGCACCGACCGATGTCGAACTGGAGACGCTCGCCCAGACGTGGAGCGAGCACTGCGCGCACAAGACCTTTCGCGCCCGTATCACCAGCGCCGATGGGCAGCAGATCTCGCCCCTGCTGCAGCAGTTGCGCGATGCCACCAACGAAATCGACGCCCCGTTCTTGCGCAGCGCGTTCGTCGGCAACGCCGGCATCGTCTCGTTCACCGCCGGCACCACCATCGCCGTGAAGGCCGAGACGCACAACCACCCGTCGGCGATCGAGCCGTTCGGTGGCTCGAACACCGGGGTCGGAGGCGTGATCCGCGACGTGATGGGCGCCGCTCATCGCCCGATCGCGGTGACCGACATCTTGTGCTTCGGCCCCACCGATCTCGCCGCCGACCACCTCCCCGATGGAGTCCTGCACCCGCGACTGATCGAAGCAGGCGTGATCGCCGGCGTCGCCGACTACGGCAACAAGATCGGCCTGCCGACGGTCGCCGGCGCCGTGCTGTACGACCCCGGCTACATCGCCAACCCGCTCGTGTACTGCGGCTGCATCGGTGTCGCCGACGACACTCCCCCACTGACCGGGCCGCACGCCGGCGACCTCGTCGTCGTGCTGGGCGGTCGTACCGGCCGCGACGGTCTCCGCGGCGCCACGTTCTCGAGCGCAACGATGGACGCGACCACCGGCGATGTCGCCGGCGCCAGCGTGCAGATCGGTGACCCGATCGTCGAGAAAATGCTGATCGATGTGCTCCGTGAAGCCACGGGGCTGTTCACCGCGATCACCGATTGCGGCGCAGGCGGGTTGTCGTCGGCAATCGGTGAGATGGCGGAACGGATCGGCGCCGATGTCGACCTGGCCGGCGCACCGTTGAAGTACCCGGGTCTGCGACCTTGGGAGGTGTGGCTGAGTGAGGCCCAGGAGCGCATGGTCGTGGCAGTCGCCCAGACCGCTTGGTTGCAATTGCAACAACTCTGCGACCGCCACTGCATCGAAGCGACTGCGCTCGGCACGTTCACCGGCGACGGCGTGTTGCACGTGCGGCACGACGGCACGACGGTGTTGCGGCTCGACACCCGCTTCCTGCACGACGGTCGCCCCCAGCGCAGCATGCAGGCAGTGCTGCCCACCCCCGACCGTGGCAGTGCCGAGCCTCCGCAATGCCCTGACGTCGCCGCCACCCTGTTGTCATTGCTGCGGCATCCGAACATCGCGTCCAAAGAAGCGGTGATCCGCCGGTACGACCACGAGATCCTCGGCAGCACGGTCGTGCGTCCACTGATCGGGCGGAACCACGACGGCCATGCCGACGGGGTGGTGATCGCCGACCCGGCCGACACGCACGGCCTGGCGATCGGGATCGGCGTCAACCCATGGTTCGGTGAGATCGACCCGCAGCGCATGGCCCTCGCGGTCGTCGACGAGGCCATTCGCAACGTCGTGGCCGTCGGCGCGGACCCCGACCGGGTCGCGTTGCTCGACAACTTCTCGTGGGGTGACCCCCGGCGACCCTCGACCCTCGGCGAACTGGTCGCTGCCGTCGATGGATGCTGCGCCGCATCCATCGCCCACGGCGCACCGTTCGTCAGCGGCAAGGATTCGTTGAACAACGAATATCTCGGAGCCGACGGGGCACGCCATTCGGTCCCACCAACGCTGGTGATCACCGCCGTCGCCCACGTGCCGGATGCCAATGCCGTCGTCACGCCCGACCTGAAGCGAGCGGGCAACGTGGTGGTGCAGATCGGTGCAACCGCGTGCGAGTTCGGCGGCAGTCACTTCGCCAAGGTCCACGACGCGCCTGGGATGGCCGTCGTGCCCGGGCCCGATGCCGCCGCCCCCGTCCGCTATCGCCGCATGCACCAGGCCTTGCGCTCGGGTCGGGTCGCCGCCTGTCACGACCTCAGCGAGGGCGGCTTGGCCGTCGCCCTTGCGGAGATGTCGATCGCCGGCCGACTCGGCCTGTCGATCGACACACTGCCCGGGCCGGACGATGTGTCGGCCCTGTTCAGTGAGTCGTCGAGCCGGTTCGTGTGCGAGATCGCGGCGACCGACGTCGAGTGGCTGGCCGAACTGCTGGGCGAGCCGGTCGCCGTCCTCGGCACCGTGGTCGATTCGCCGGAGCTCTCGCTGCCGGGTTGCGCTTCGATCCCCCTCGACGCACTCGTCACCGCATTCGGAGCCAGGCCATGAGCCGCCCGACCGCCCTGGTGCTGGCTGCGGCCGGCACGAACCGCGATCACGACGTCGCCTTCGCCCTCGACCTCGCCGGCGCAGAGGCCCGCATCACGCTGCTGTCGGAATTGATCGAGCGGCCCGCGCTGCTCGGCGACGGTCAACTGGTGGTGATCGCCGGCGGCTTCAGCTACGCCGACGCTCTGGGCGCCGGGCGAATGTTCGCGTTGCAACTCGAACACCGTGTCGGTGATGTGTTGCGCACGTTCGTGGCGGCCGGCAAGCCGGTGATTGGCATCTGCAACGGGTTCCAGGTGCTGACGCGCACCGGACTGTTGCCGGGGGCCCTCGGTCACAACGCCAGCGGCCACTTCCAATGCGAGTGGGTCACGTTGCAAGCAGCGGCCAGCCGATGCATCTGGACCCGCGAGATCACGACGATCGACTGCCCGATCGCGCACGGCGAGGGCCGCTATACGCACCCTGATCCGGCAGCCCTCGTGGCGGCCGGCCAGGTCGCGTTGCGCTACTGCGCCGGCAACCCGAACGGCTCGATCGACGACATCGCCGGCGTCTGCGACGCCAGTGGTGTCGTGCTGGGGCTGATGCCACATCCCGAGAACCATGTCGTCGCCCGCCAGTTCCCCGGCTTCACGCACGGCACCCACGGCGCGCTGGGCCTGGCCCTGTTCGACCAGGGCGTGCGCTACGCCAAGGAGCAATGAGCATGCACGAGCCGTTCCTCGACATCGAGCTGCCGCTCGGC
The DNA here is from genome assembly GCA_039931555.1 of Ilumatobacteraceae bacterium. Lineage (GTDB taxonomy): Bacteria > Actinomycetota > Acidimicrobiia > Acidimicrobiales > Ilumatobacteraceae > JAENVT01. Next base: position 20,488 of record JBDTRP010000074.1, read on the forward strand.
GACCGCCGCGATGGCAAGGTTCGCGTTTCGTACGCCTACGGTGAGGGTCGACGGCTCTTCGTCACCACCGATCGGCTGTCGGCGTTCGACCGCGTGATTGCCGGCGTGCCGTACAAGGGCCAGGTCCTCAACCAACTGAGCGCATGGTGGTTCGAGCGCACCGGCGATGTCGTTGCCAACCACGTCGTCGATCTTCCCGACCCGAACGTGCTCGTCGCCCGAGCCGCGCAACCGCTGCCCGTCGAGGTGGTCGTGCGCGGGTACATCACCGGGGTCACGAGCACATCGCTGTGGCGGCAATACGCTGATGGAGCGCGCACGATCTACGGCTACCACTTCTCCGACGGGCTTCGGAAGAACACCGAGTTGCCGTCGACGATCGTCACCCCGACCACCAAGGCCGAGCATGGGGGCCACGACGAGCCACTGAGCCCCGACGACGTGACGCGCAAAGGCCTGGTCGCCCCGGACTTGTGGCGGACGGTCGAGTCAGCTGCGCTGGAGCTGTTCGCCCGAGGTCAGGAGATCGCCCGCCAGTCCGGTTTGATCCTGGCCGACACCAAGTACGAGTTCGGTACCACCCCGGCCGGTGAACTGTTGTTGATCGACGAGGTGCACACCCCCGACTCATCGCGGTATTGGGTGGCCGGCACCTACGAGCAGCGCCTCAGCGCCGACGACGAGCCCGAGAGCCTCGACAAAGAAGTCGTACGGCGGGCGTTGATCAGCGCTGGGTACGACGGCAACGGCGCTCCGCCGAAGCTCGCCCCCGAGGTGTGGGACGCCACCTCACACCGTTACATCGATGCATACGAACGCGTGACCGGGTTGACGTTCCAGCCCGGCAGTTACCCGGTCGCAGACCGGATCAGGGAGGTCATCGGGCATGCTGCCTGACCAGTCACCAGTGAACTTCACCGGGCGCTCCGGCTCGGACTCACCCCGAGAGGAGTGCGGCGTTTTCGGTGTGTCGACGCCACACGGCGAAGGCGTGGCCCAGACCGTGTTCTTCGGGCTGTTCGCATTGCAACACCGCGGCCAGGAGGCCGCCGGCATCGCGGTCAGCGACGGCAGCCGAGTGCGGTTGCACAAAGACACCGGGCTTGTGGCCAACGTGTTCACACCGGCAACCATGAACACCCTTGCCGGCTACCACGGCATCGGTCACACCCGCTACAGCACCACAGGCGCCAACGCGCAGCGCAATCATCAACCGTTCCTCGTCGAGACGATGCATGGCCCGCTGGCCCTCGCCCACAACGGCAATCTGGTCAACGCCCCAGCGCTGCGCGACGAACTGCTGACGCGTGGCTTCGGCCTCACCGCCACCAGCGACACCGAAGTGATGACACTGATGCTCGCCGCCGCCGGTGGCAAGACCTGGGAAGACCGCGTCGAGCGAACGCTGCCGGCCTGGAAGGGTGCGTACTCGCTGGTCATCCTCGCTGCTGATCGCGTCATCGCCGTTCGCGACCCGTGGGGCTTCCGGCCGATGAGCGTCGGGCGTCTGCCACACGGCGGCTACGCCGTCGCCTCCGAAACCTGCGCGCTCAGCACACTGGGTTGCCTCGACATCAGTGAGGTCGCCCCGGGCGAGATCGTCAGCCTGCACGGCGCCGAGATCACCCGTCGCCAGGCGCTGACTCCGGCGGCGCGCTCGGCGCGGTGCACGTTCGAGTTCGTCTACTTCAGCCGCCCCGACAGCGTGTGGGCCGATCGCAACATGCACCACGTACGCCAGCGTCTCGGCGAGGAACTGGCTGCGGAGGCGCCGGCCGAGGCTGATGTGGTGATTCCGGTCCCCGACTCGTCGATCCCTGCGGCGATCGGTTTCAGCCGGGCCAGCGGCATCCCGCACAACGACGGGCTGATCAAGAACCGCTACATCGGTCGCACGTTCATCGAGCCGACACAGGATCTGCGCGAGCGGGGGGTTGCGCTGAAGTTCAACGCCCTCGCCGAGAACCTCGCCGGCAAACGAGTGGTGATGATCGACGATTCGTTGGTCCGCGGCACGACGGCGGGCCCACTGGTGAAGCTGCTGCGCGAGGCCGGCGCGACCGAGGTGCACGTGCGCATCACCTGCCCGCCCATCACGCACGCCTGCCACTTCGGTGTCGACATGGGCCACGATGGCGACCTGATGGCGGCACGTCTCAGCGTCGAGGAGATGCGAGTGCACATCGACGCCGACTCGCTGGCGTTCCTGTCGCTCGACGGCATGATGCGGGCGATCACGGTCGATCCGGGCGACAAGGTCAAAGGCGACGCCGAAGGCTATTGCAACGCCTGCTTCACCGGCCGCTACCCGATGGAAGTCGCCGAGGCGCAGGCCAAGCTGGCGTTCGAGGGTGTCCTGGCATGAGAGTGCTGGTGATCGGTTCGGGTGGTCGTGAGTCGGCACTGGCATGGGCCTGCCGTCGTCACGGGCACGAGGTGACGATCACCCCGCAACTCGCGCCCGACGCCACCGCTGATCTGGTCATCGTCGGTCCCGAGACCGCCCTCGCGGCAGGCGTGGCCGACGAATGCGTGCGACGGCGGATCCCGTGCTTCGGGCCGACAGCCAACCTCGCTCGGCTCGAGTCATCGAAGGGGTACGCCCGCGAGGTGGCGACCACACTCGGCCTGCCGTCGCCTCGCCATCTGGCGACGACGTCGACGGACGAGGCCGTGGCCTGGTGGCGCTCGCTCGGTGCGCCGGTGGTGGTGAAGCAGGATGGACTCGCGGCGGGCAAGGGCGTGGTCGTGCCGAGCAACGACGACGAGACCCTCGAGGCGATCACGACGCTGAGCATCCTCGGTCCGATCGTGGTCGAAGAGCGACTCACCGGCCCGGAGTGCAGCCTGATGGCGTTGTGCGACGGCAGAGTTGCTCGCCCGCTGCCGATCGCCCAGGACCACAAACGGCTCGGTGAAGGCGACACGGGACCCAACACCGGCGGCATGGGTGCCTACGCACCGGCCCCGACGGGCTACGACGCCGACACGCTGACGGCGACCTTCATCCAGCCGGTGATCGACCACCTTGCCGCGGCCGGCACGCCGTACGTCGGCGTGCTGTACGCGGGGTTGATGCTGACTGTCGAGGGTCCGCGGTTGATCGAGTTCAACTGCCGCTTCGGTGATCCGGAGGCCCAAGCCGTGCTTCCGCTGCTGGACTCCGATCTGGCGGAACTGGCACTCGCGTGTTGCCGGGGGACGCTGCGCGATTCGTTGTTGACGATCCGCGACGGTGCGACTTGCACCGTGGTCGCCGCCGCACCCGGCTACCCCACCTCGACCATCATCGGACAGGCGATCAGCGGCCTCGACCCCGATCTCGACTTCGGGCACGATGCCGATGCCATCGTCTCGCTCGCCGGCACGGATGGTTCCTCGGTCACCGGTGGTCGCGTGCTGGCCGTGACAGGCATAGGGGCGTCGTTGGGCTCGGCACGGGACAACGCATATCAGCGCATGGCCGCAATCCACTTCGACGGCATGCAGATCCGTCACGACATCGGCTGGCGGGCGACCGCCGCGATGCTGACGTCGTACGCGGCGACCGGCGTCGACATCGACGAAGGCACGCGGGCGGTCAGCCACATGAAGCGCGCCGTCGAGCGCACCCACGGCCCGGCGGTGCTACGCGGCGTCGGCAGCTTCGGGGGCGCGTTCAGCGGCAAGGCGATCAAAGCCATGGACGAGCCGGTGCTCGTGGCTTCGACCGATGGAGTCGGCACGAAGGTCGAGCTCGCCGCCCGCCTCGGTCGCTATCGCGGCGTCGGCTGCGACATCGTCAACCACTGCATCAACGACGTGTTGGTGCAAGGCGCCCGACCGCTGTTCTTCCTCGACTACGTCGCATCCAGCAGGATCCACGCCGAGCACGTCGCTGAGGTCGTGACGGGTATGGCCGAGGCGTGCGAAGCAGCCGGCTGCGCCCTACTGGGGGGCGAGACCGCGGAGATGCCGGGGGTGTACGCCCCGGACGCATTCGACATTGCGGGCACCCTGGTTGGGGTCGTCGAGCAACGAGACATGTTGCCCCGTGGGGAGCTGCGTGTCGGCGATGTACTGATCGGTGTCGCTTCCAACGGTCCGCACACGAACGGCTACTCGATGCTGCGCAAGATCTTCGAATGGCTGCCGATGCACGCCACGCCGCCGGGGTTCGACCGCACGATCGGCGAGGCGCTGCTCGTCCCGCATCGCAGCTACCTCGACGTGCTGACCCCGGCGTTGGCCGACGATCGGGTCAAAGCACTGGCCCACATCACCGGAGGCGGTCTCCCCGAGAACCTGCCGCGTGTGCTCCCCGACGATTGCGATGCCACGATCGACCTCGGGTCATGGCCGGTCCCGCCGCTGTTCCAGCTGGTCCGCGATGTGGCGGTACAACTCGATACCTACGAGCTGTACCGCACGTTGAACATGGGAGTCGGCATGGTCGTGGTCTGTGCCGAGACAGATGCCGATGCCGTGCAGCAGCTGATCGACGAACCGACATGGGTCATCGGCCGGCTCACCGCCGCGGAGGGCTCCGGCACTCGGGTGCGATTGCAATGACACGACTCGTCGTGCTCGCCTCCGGCAACGGCACCAACCTGCAGGCGATCCTCGATGCCTGTGGCGACGGCAGCCTTCCCGCGGCGGTCGCAGCTGTGATCTCCAACAGACCCGGCAGCGGCGCGTTGCAGCGCGCCTCCGACGCCGGGGTGCCCTTCGTCCACGTCGCACCACAGCCTGGTGAGCCACGACCCGACTACGACGCCCGCCTCGCCGACATCGTCAGCGGGTTCGACCCCGACTGGGTCGTGCTGGCCGGCTGGATGCGGGTGCTGTCGATGAGCTTCCTCGGGTGGTTCCCCGGCATGGTCGTCAACCTGCACCCAGCGCTCCCCGGCGAGTTGCCCGGCGTCGATGCGATCGAACGAGCCTGGCACGAAGCCCAATCGGGTCACCGGGATCACACAGGTGTCATGGTGCACCTCGTGCCCGACGAGGGCATCGACAGCGGCCCGGTCCTGGCGACAGCAACCGTCTTCATCCATCCCTCAGACACCATCGCGAGCCTTGCCGATCGAGTCCATGGCGTGGAGCACCGCCTACTGGTCGAAACGCTCGCTACGTTGTGCACGACAGGAGCAAACGCATGAGCAACCACGAATTCTTCGATCGTTTCGAAGCCCTCACATTCGACGACGTCGTCATCGTCCCCGGCTACAGCGACGTGTTGCCAGACACGGTCGACACGACCGCGACCTTCGCGGCAGACATCACGTTGAACGTACCCATCGTGTCGGCGGCGATGGACACGGTCACCGAGGCGCGCATGGCCATTGCGGCAGCACGCGAAGGCGGCATCGGCGTGATCCACCGCAACCTCTCGATCGAGGACCAGGCAGCCGAGGTGCAGAAGGTCAAGCGCAGCCAGAGCGGGATGATCACCGATCCCGTCACGCTGTCCCCCACCGCCACGTTGCACGACGCCGAGGCCCTGATGAACCGCTTCAAGTTCAGTGGCGTACCGATCACCGATGCCGACGGTCGGCTGGTCGGGATCCTGACCAACCGCGATACGCGATTCTGTTCGGGCGCCGACTTCGATCGTCCAGTCACCGAGTTCATGACCTCGATCGGACTGGTCACCGCATCGGAGGGAACCACGCTCGAACAGGCCAAGGCGATCCTGCAGAAGCACCGCATCGAGAAGCTGCCGTTGGTCGACGCCGAGAACCGATTGATCGGTCTCATCACGGTGAAAGACATCCTCAAACGCCAGGAGTTCCCCAACGCCACCCGCGACTCCGCCGGACGCCTGCGATGCGCAGCGGCCGTCGGTGTCGGTGCCGATCTCGAGCAACGCGTCGAGGCGCTGTTCGCCCAGGCGGTCGACGCAGTCGCCCTCGATACCGCCCACGGGCATTCGGCCGGAGTCATCAAGGCCATCGAACGGATCAAGTCGTCGTGGCCGTCACTGGCGGTCGTCGCCGGCAACGTGGTCACCGAGGAAGGTGTCGATGCGTTGGCTGCGGCCGGGGCCGATGCAATCAAGGTCGGCGTAGGCGCCGGGTCGATCTGCACTACGCGAGTCGTCAGCGGCGCAGGCATGCCGCAACTTTCGGCGATCTACTTCACGTGCAAGCAGGCCCGCAAGCGTGGTGTGCCGATCATCGCTGACGGCGGCGTCACCTATTCGGGCGACATGGTCAAAGCCCTCGCAGCGGGCGCCGACACGGTCATGCTCGGTTCGTTGCTGGCCGGTACCGACGAGGCACCCGGTGAGCTCGAGCTGTTCGAGGGTCGGCGGTACAAGACCTACCGCGGCATGGGCTCGATGGGCGCGATGCAGGGCCTGGGCGCCGATCGGTACGCAACCGCACAGTCAGAGGTCGGCGCGGCCACCCGCAAGCTCGTGCCAGAGGGAATCGAAGGCCGCGTCGCCTACGCCGGAACGCTGAGCGACGTGATCTACCAACTCGTCGGCGGCCTGCGCAGCGGGATGGGGTACGCCGGGGCCGCCACCCTCGAGGCTCTCCGTTCGGCGAGGTTCATGAAGGTCACCACTGCGGGTCGCGAGGAGAGCCATCCTCACGACGTCACCATCACCAAGGAAGCGCCCAACTACCAGCGCGGCGGCTGATCCACCGCGACCACACGCGGTCGGGCGCGATATCACGCCACCCGAACCACGAGTCCCGCCCAACAAACTTTGTTGGGCGCGAATCTGGTACTGGGAGTACTCACCTCGCGCACAATGAGGCTGTGTGGGTGCGGTGTGAGTACGGGCAGTACCGAAATCGCGCCCGACGGCTTCTCGGTGTGCTACTCGGTGGGGGTCGCCTCGACGACGGCGAGGAGGGCGTTGCCGTAGCGCTCGAGCTTCACCGGGCCCATTCCCTTGATGTCGGCGAGGGCGGCCAGCGTCGTCGGGCGACGCTTGGCGATCTCGTGCAGTGCCTGGTCCGACAACACCGTGTAGGCGGGCTTGCCAGCAGCAAGGTGCAGGCGCAGCGATCGGAGCGCTTCGAACAGCGCCGCGTCGTTACCGGCGAGATCGCGACCGGGCTTGTCGATGACCACTGGTGCTCCGAGGAGCCGGCGCGTCGCCGGGCCCGCCGCGGCAAGCCGGCGAGGGTCCGGCGGATGCCGGCACTGGTCGATGAAGGGCGACGGGCGCGACCCTGGCACCACGTGCACCTGGGTGCGCCCGCGAGTGATCGCCACGTGGAAGACCCGGCGCTCCTCTTCGACATCGGTCGCCAGTCGATGTGGGAACTGGTCGGCCGCAGCCTGATGGACGACGACGACCGGCCATTCCTTGCCCTTCACACGATGCACCGTCGCCAGCGTGACACCGTCGGACTGCCACGTGCGGCGCAGTTCCGATCGCAACCACGACTCGAACATCGCCGGGTCGGGCTGCAGTTCGGCCAGTTGGGCGACCGCGGTGAGATCGTCACTCTGTGCCGCCCGATTCATCCCCTTGCGGTGCGTGTCGAGCGTCGACAGGGTCGAGGCCATTCCCATCGAGTCGTGCAACTGCGTCAGGATCGAGGCTGTCGAGGCGCCGGACCCGGCCAACCGTTGCAGCAACTCGATATCGGCAGCGAACGCCTCGACCCGCTCCGCCTCCCGGGGTGTGTTGAGCCGGCCGCTGAGCCGGTGCAGGCCGTCGAGTGACGTCTGTTCGGCCACCCACCCGGCCACGTTCGGTCGCAGCGGACGAGATGGGTTGCGCAACGCCTCATCGAGGTCGTTCCTCGACAGCGCCCCGGTGGTGGTGGCCAACCGGAGCCACGCCATCGATCCCCGCACCGCGGCGCGATCGGCGAACTCCGCCCCGACGCCGCCACTGGTCGAGATGCCGGCCATGCCGAGCGCTACCTGAACCGGGGCAAGCAGCGAGTTGACTCGGGTCAGTACCGCGATGTCGGCGGTCGCGCACCCGCCGGCGACGGCCGCCGAAACGATGGCGGCCGATGCGGCCACCGCATCGCCACCGTCGCTGATCACCAACCCGTTGGATGCGGAAGACGCACGGATCTTCTTGGCGACCCGTCGTGAGTTGTGTTGCAGCAAGGTCGCCGCTGCGGCCACGACATCGACCGGACACCGGTAGTTGACCTCCAGCGGATGCTCACCGGCGTGCGGGAAGTACGTGGCAAAGTCGATCAGCCACTGGGGATCCGCGCCGTTGAAGCCGTAGATCGTCTGGTCATCGTCGCCGACCCCGAAGACACAGCCGTCCGGTCCGGCCAGCAGCCGCACCAGCAACAGGTGCGCAGGTGTGAGGTCTTGGAACTCGTCGACCAGCAATACGCGGCACGCCCGTTGTGCAACGCTGCGCGCCGCCGGGTCGGTCAAGAGCACCTCGATGGCTCGGACGATCTGCTCGTCGTAGTCGACCGAACGCGACCTCCTGAGCTCTTCTCGGTACTTCGCGAACATGGCGGCGAACCCGTCGACGTCGCCGTCGTAGAACGCCTCGACCTCGACCGGATCGCGTAGCCCCAGCCGGGCGAGCGACAACGCCTCGATCCACAGCGCAACAGGATCCGAGTTCCGCTTGCGTGGGAACTCGACCAACCGCCCGATGATGCGCCGCACGTCGAGCTCGGTGATGGTCGAGCACGTGACCGGTTGCGCAGCAAACGGTGCAGAACCGTTGACGATGGCCAGCGCGATGGCGTTGAGTGTGCGCACCTGCAGCCCGCGCAGGTCGGCGACCCTGGCGCTCATCTCCTCCTGCGCCCGTTTGTTGAAGGCCACCAAGCACACGGCGCCGGCAGGAAGCCGCCACTGCGTCATCAGGTGACGGGCACGCTCCGTCAAGACCCTGGTCTTGCCCGAGCCGGCTGGCGCGATCACCCTCGAAGCCCCTCCCGAATGGGTCACCGCAGCCAGCTGATCCGGCGCCAGATCTGCGCTCGACACATTGGAAGTGAACGGGACGAGCGACCGATGCTCGAGTGCGATCCGATGCACGACGGGGATCCCGCCGATCGGCTCGCTGAAACGAATCGGGCCACCGTCGAGCCACACGACCGTGCCATCGGGAAGCACGACGTCACCGTCGCTCGAGACGTCGACCGGTGTGGCGCCGAGTGCGATCGCTGCCTCAGCCGGGTGCCACACCGGCTGGCCGAGGTCGCGGGCATCGACGGAGTTCGACCAAACCAGGTGGTGCAGCTCGGCAAGGTCGAACGTGAACCGAGGCCCGATCTCGTGCATCGGGGCGGTGTTGACCGGTGGGGTGGCGAGGGCTGCCGCATGGTCGTCGTCGATCTCGAAGATGCGCGCGATGCGGTCGTCTGCCAGCCGCCGCAGCTCAGCGAGGAGTTGGGACGGGTGCAGCGTCTGGGTAGGCCCAACCGGCCACCGCGGAACGTCATCCCAGCCGTCGGGGGCCGCCTGACCCGGCCGAACGACGACATTGCGGCCGAGGCCGGCCATCGGCCGAGCGGTACTTGCCGGAACTCGAGCGACCCGGGACACCACGACTGCACGAGCCGGAACGTCTGCAGCGGCAGGCCCGGAGGCTGGAGTCGACTGACTGCGCGCCCAACACTCACGCACCTCTGCCGAGGTTTCGTGGCGTCCCCCGCAGTAGACGCACGAGATGGCCATGACCGCTCACCGTATCGGCGTCACGACCGACGCGAGGTCCCTTCGACGACACCCCGGCGCGTCAGGCTCAAGATGTCGGCAAGTCCTGCCGATGATTCAGACGCTATGGCGAACGTTCAATTTGCACCCCCGTTGCAGCGGCTGGCCTCGCCTCCGAACGTCGCGCCAGTCCCCCCTCCCCCACCCCCCGTCGCAGCGCTGCCGCCGATCTCGGTCCCGGCACTGCGCTTGTCGATGCCCGTCCCCGTGGTGCGCGACACGAGCAACGTTCCGGCCATGAACTTCCAGGACTTCTTGCAACCAGCCAAGGTCGATCAGCGCCCGACCAAGAAGTCGAAGCGGCGAGGCAGGAAGTTGATCTCGATCCTGCTGCTGCTCGGCATGCTGGGCGGTGCGGCCTACTACTTCCGCAATGCTCCCGCGGTGCAGAAGCTGCTCGGCCACAACCAGGTCGTCAAGCTTCCGGCGGTGCCATTCGTCCGGCCAGGCGTCACGAGCGCCGAGTACACCGTCACCCTGTCAGCCGTGCAGAACGGCGTGCCGAACAATGTGACCACCAGGGTGATGGAGGACTTCGGCGCCGGACTCGGCCAGAGCTCGACCGAGAACCAGATCGGTGGGGCGTTCACGGCCACGCAGGAGATCCGCACACGCGAATCCCTGTTCCGCCCAGGCGAGGCGTTCGGCGCAACGTGGACGCGTCAGCCTCGCGTCCCGGAAGCACCGAGTCCGTACGACGTGTCGGACTACATCCCCATGATCGACGACATCATCGATTCGACCATGCGAACGGTCGTTCAGCCGACCAGATCGAAGGCGACCAAGGTCGACGGCGTGATGCTGACCTCGCTGACCTACATGCTCGATCGGGCCAGGGTTCCCGAGATCGCCCCGGCCATCTTTGCGAAGGTGCCGTGGCTCTTCGATGTGCCCAACGCGACCACGCTGACCGTCAGCGTCACCTACGACGAAACCGGCCTCGTTCGCCATCTGTTCTTCGGTGTGGATCCCCCGCAGCCCGGCACGGGCATCGACGCGACATGGGTCACCAGCTACACCCTCGACGTCACATCCCTCAACGCCCCGGTGACCATTCCCGTACCGCTCGACGTCGTCGACGTTCCGGCGGGCACGCCCTGACCGCGATCGCGGCGATTCTTCAAGATTCCCGCAAGCACGACCGATGAACAGTCATGCGTCTCGTGGACGAGATCACTGAGCGCCGGCGCCACAGCCACTCCCTGCACCCTCCGGACGCTGGCCCCGACCGGGTCGACGGAGACCGTCCCGGCCGTCACACCGTGATCGGAAGCGTCAGGCCAGCTTGTCGACGAACGCCTCGAGTTGGCGCAAGTTGCGGCATTCGTACACGCCGTCGGTGTGCGTACCGTAGTCGCCGACGATCGAATCACCGGTGTTCCAATAGCTGCGCGGCTCGGGATTGAGCCAGTACACGTGACGCGCCTTCTGACGAATCTCCTTGACCACCCAGGCCTGCGAGGCGTGGTAGTTGTTGCGTGCATCGCCGAGTAACAACACGGTCGTCTTCGGGCCGACGTCTTTGCCGTACCGCTCCCAGAACACCTCGAAGGCGTGGCCGTAGTCGCTGTGCCCGTCGACCCACACGACGTCGGCCTCGGTGTTGACGCGGTGGATGGCGTCCTGGATGTCTTCCACGCCTTTGAAGTAGTCGGTCACCTCGTCGATGCCGTCGATGAAAACGAACGACCGGACCTTGGAGAACTGACCCTGGATTGCGTAGACGAGCATCAGGGTGAAGCGGGCGAACGCGGCAACCGACCCACTGATGTCGGCGACGACCATCAGCTCCGGCTTCGCCGGTCGCGGGTACTTGAACTTCGGCTCCGCCGGCACACCTCCGTAGCTGAGTGAGTGGCGCACGGTGCTGCGAAAGTCGAGTGGGCCCTTGCGACCGTGACGCCGCTTGCGGGCCAGGCGCGCCGCCAACTTACGGGTCAGCGGGAACAACGCCTTCTTCAAGCTCACCATCTCGTCACGCGACGCATGCATGAACTCGACGTCTTCGGGCAGCGGCTTGCGCAAGGTCTTGGCCATCGCTTCGGCACCGCGGTCGGCGACGAGCCGGCGACGGATCTCGGCCTCGATCTCCTTCTTGAACTGCTCGATGCGCTCGTTGTACTCGTCGTGCTCGAGCCGCTCCTCGAGCGGCGTCAACTCGCCTCCTACCTGCTCACGACTGGCCTCCATCAGCTTCTCGAGCATCGAGTCGAGATCGAGGTTCCGCAGTGTTCGATACAGGTAGTACGTGCCCCCCACAGGTCGGCCTGGCTCCATCCCGGCGAAGCGCTGCACGGCCTGCCGGGCCAAGGCTCGCATCAACGCCTGGTCACCGTTCATCAACGCTTGCATCAGCAGATGCGCCATCTCCTCGGGCGTCAGCGAATCCATCGACCCGCCGGCGGCGCCATTGCCGTCGCCCTGGCGCATCTGGTCCTGCGCCTCGCGCCACATCTCGTCGAACTCGTCGTCGCCCTCGACGATGTTGTACTCCGGGCCACGCAGGCTGAAGTACACCTCGAACACCGTCTCGAACGCCCGCCAGTGAGCGTTGTTCTTCACCATCGTCGCGCCGAGTGCGTACTTGAAGGCCTCGCGGTCCTCGATGGGGATGTGCTGCACTGCCTCCATCGCATCGAGGTTCTCGGTCAGCGAGACAGGCAACCCTGCGTTGCGAAGCTCGGTGACGAAGCCAGCAAGAAGGTCGAGCATGGTGCCGGCCACTACTTGTCGACGCTGAGTTCTTTCGCAGCTTTGGCGATGTCGGTCTGATACTTCAACAAGATGTGCAGCGTCTCTTTGGCCTGCTGCGCCTCGATGTGATCGATGCCGAGCAGCACCAGCGTGCGCGCCCAGTCGATGGTCTCGCTGACCGAGGGCGCCTTCTTGAGGTCGAGCTGGCGGATCGAGCGTACGATGCGGGCGATCTGGTCGGCCAGGTTGGCGCTGACCTCGGGCACCTTGGTGAGCACGATCTCCTTCTCGCGCTCCATGTCGGGGTAGTCGACGTGGAGGTACAAGCAGCGCCGCTTCAGCGCTTCACTGAGCTCGCGTGTGTTGTTGGAGGTCAAGAACACCAACGGGATCTGCTTCGCCACGATCGTGCCGAGCTCGGGAATGCTGACCTGGTACTCCGACAGGATCTCCAGCAGCAACGCCTCGGTCTCGACCTCGACCCGGTCGACCTCGTCGATCAGCAGCACGACCGGATCTTCTGCGGTGATGGCCTCGAGCAGCGGGCGGGTCAGCAAGAACTCGTCGCTGAAGATGTCGTCGTGCACCTCGCTCCACGAGTCGCTGTTGCGATCGGCCTGGATGCGCAGGAGTTGCTTCTTGTAGTTCCACTCGTACAGAGCCTTGGACTCGTCGAGACCCTCATAGCACTGCAGGCGGATCAATCGAGCCCCGGTCGTCTCGGCGACGCTCTTGGCCAGCTGCGTCTTGCCGGTTCCCGCAGGCCCCTCGATCAACACCGGCTTGCCGAGCCGATCGGCCAGGAACACGACGCCGGCGATGCCATCGTCGGCGAGGTAGTGAACGTCTTTCAGTCCATCGCGAACCTGTTGCACGCTGTCGAATCGGTGACCCATGGGCTGGCACCCTACCGTCCGATCTGACAGGTCGATCAATCGGGTTCGTGCCAAACGCGACGCTGCGGCCCGGCATCAGCCCGGGCCGCAGCGTTCGTTGTCAGTGACTCAAGAGGTCACGTTCAGATGTTCAACGACGACACTCGCGTGCCCCAGTTGGCCAGGGCGGTACGGGTACCACCGCAGCTACCGATGGCACTGAGGTCGCCCAGGTACTCGTCGAGCGTGCATGACTGCTCGATCGACTCACTGGCCAGCCACAACGTGTCGCCATCCATGGCAACCGCGCCGTAGTCACCCCAACGGGGCCGCGGCGGGTTACCAACGAAGGAGACATACCCGGTGAACCCGTCATCGGGACCGACGCCCTCGGAGATGATCCTGACCGTCGGCTTCTTGTCACTGAGAACGGTGTACGACGCGCTCGGGAAGTGATCGTCGCCCATCACCGTGGCGGCCATCACGACCTTGCCCGACGACGACACACCGAGCGCCGGGTAGGTCACGTCGTTGTTGCGAATCCCGACGTAGCCCGATTTCTTGACCTCGGCCTCCTTCAGCGATCCCTTCTTGACCTTCGCTTCGACGTTGACCCACAGCACACCGGCTCGTGTCGAGCCGCCGACCTGCACACCAGTGCCAAGCGCACCGTACAGACGGCCACCGCTGTAGATCACCTGATTCATGCGAGTGTCGCTCGAATCCGGGGTCGAAAGCACTTCGGGGCTCGCCGGCGGCGCACCGACCAACAATGCCCAACAACCGAGGTTGCCGACGTCTGGGTCCGTGCCGAACCGGGCGCTCGGGTCGTTGAGGCAATCTCGCAGTGGCGCGGGACCCTCCTTCTGTATCGACTTCGGTGGGAAGGTGTAGGTGTCGGCCTCGATCAACATGTTGCTCAACTTCAGCTTCGGCGTGGCCGAGTCGATCGAGCTGGTATTGGTGATCGCCCAGACACCGATGCGATCTTCGCTCGCCGCGGTGTTGCCGGTCTCCGAACCATCGCCCAGCGTGGAGCTGAGGAAGAACTCGGTGCCGCCACTGTCATTCGAGGCCTGATTGGCGGGCGAGATCGCCGGCCACACGGTGAAGCTGCGGAACGGCCCGAGGTTCGGGTTCTCGAACGACACCATCGTCGGCGATGGATCACCGGCAACCAGTTGCGACTTGGAGAACGCGTAGATCTGCGACCCGGTGTATGCGGCCCCACCATTGCTGCCGTCGCTGAAGAACGAATACTCGTTCGTCGTCAGGTAGACGCCGTAGTTGTCTGCGCCGATGTGCGGGAAGTCGCCGATGCAAGCGGCGCGGTTCGTCATCCCAGGTGGCGGGGTCACCTCGGGATCACAGTGATGATTGGGTGTTCCATCGGTGCCGTCGTTCTGCACGGGGAGCTTGTACAGGTTCCAATCGCCCGTCGGATCATCCGTTTGGCTGACCGCGATGTCGAGGCGGTTCTTACCGGTGAACTGACCGTTGACCGCGTTTTGATCGAGCGTCAACACGGCCATGAAGAAGCGACCGGTAGCAGCATCGAAATGACAGATCGGGTCGGTCAGGAAGGCACCGAACGCGCGGGTCGTGCGGTTGATCGACGGCGGGTAGCCGAAGAACTCGTTGTACGAGATCGTCGGGGTGACCGCCTTCCCAGCCTTGTCGAAGATGCGCAGGACGGTGTTGACCCCCTCGAGCACGTGGTTCGGACCGACGCACAGCGCCTGGTCCGGCGGCTCGCTGGAGAACTGGTTGCCACCATTGGCCAGGCGGTTGTCGCGGTGGTTCAAGCCCGCAAACGTGACGCCGATCTCGTCCCCCGCTGCTTTGACTTTGGATGCCTTGACTTCAGGAGCGTCACCGGGCGTTGGCTCTGGGCGACCTCCCTCGTCGCCTTCGGGGGCGTGGGTCTCGGGGTTGGCGAGACCCTCAGCTCCGTCGACCCCGACAAGGCCCGACAGTCGCACCGACCCGGCACTCGTCAACAGACCCCCGCCTGCTGCGCTGGCCGAGTGACTGGCTTCGACGATCATGGGTCCGGCGAGCAGCACTGCTACGCAAACGTACCTCAGTCGTTTCATATGTTCTCCCTCTCATTTGATTCCCGGTAAGGAATGGAACGGCAACGCATTGCTTCGGGCGATCTTCGCGCGCCGAGTCCACGATTGCGAGACCGAAGACCCGATTTCGCCTGGGCTGCCGACCCGACCGGCCCGACTGCGAGCCGCGTCGTCCCAGGTCACTCCGGCCTTTTCCGCCCGCATGCCGGCGAATGACCTGTACCAAAAGCTCCGGACTTACGGAACATTTGCTCGCAGCGAGCTGGTTGGTTGCTGATCGGGGCGATCGTACGACGGCGTAGCCTGCAATCTCATGCCCAGCGCGAGCCCGATGGAACGAGACGTCGCCGAGTTCGTCGCGGGCATCGCCGGCGAGCTCGCAGCCCTCAGCGGCAAGACCGCCGAGGCGCACACTCGCGATGCGGTGATCGAAGCCAGCAACCTGGTTGCAGCGATCATCGCCACCGACGGTCGGCTGACCGACAGCGAGCTCGATGCGTATCTCGACGCGATCGGGCCGTTGCTCGACCCGCCACTGCTCACCAGCGCAGCGCATGTTCGCGAGACCGACCTCTTCCGCAGACGCGACGAGTGGCTGGCCGGCCCGAGCGTGCTGTTCGATCTGTTGGTCAAAGCGGATCGCAAGAACGGCACCCGCCGGAGCAACCGCTACTACCAGTTGGCGATGCGGCTGGCCCACGTGACCGCGGCGATCGATCTGGTGCCGTCGGCGGACGAAGTGCAGGCGATCGACACCTACCGCACCGGCTTGCTCCAGGCGATGGACGCCGCGGGAGTCCCTCGGCCCGGACAGCCCGACGCACCCGTACGACCAACGCCCGCGACTGTCGCGCCTTCACGCGCTGCAACCGACACGATTGGTCCGACGCCCGCAGCCGCGCAAGCTGAGCTGCCACCCGCTCGATCCGTCGACGACGTGATGGCCGAGCTCGATGGTTTGATCGGTCTCGAGAACGTGAAGGCCGAGGTCCGCCGCTTGACCAGCATGTTGCAAGTGCAACAGATACGCGCCGAGCGCGGCCTGCCGGTGATCGAGACCAGCCACCACCTCGTGTTCACCGGCAACCCCGGTACCGGCAAGACCACGGTCGCCCGGCTGATGAGCCAGATCTACCGAGCCGTCGGTGTGGTCGCCAGAGGCCACCTGGTCGAGACCGATCGCTCGAAGCTCGTCGCCGGCTTCGTCGGCCAGACGGCATTGAAGACATTGGAGACCTTGCAGGCGTCGCTGGGCGGGATGTTGTTGATCGACGAGGCCTATGCCCTGGCCCGAGGCGGCGACAACGATTTCGGGCGTGAGGCCATCGACACCCTGGTCAAGTTCATGGAAGACCACCGCGACGACCTGGCGATCGTTGCCGCCGGGTACACCGCGGAGATGGTCGACTTCATCGACGCCAACCCAGGCCTCAAGAGTCGGTTCACCAGAACGATCTCCTTCCCCGACTTCACCGACGACGAGCTGATGGCAATCTTCCTCGGCCTCGGTGAGAAGAGCCAGTACTCGTGCAGCGACGACGCGTTGGCCCGCGTCCGGCACTTCGTCAGTACCGAACCGCGCACCCGCGGGTTTGGCAACGCCCGCTTCGTGCGAAACCTGTTCGAGACAGCGATCGCCCATCAGGCGCAGCGCGTCGCACCGCTGAGCGACCCCAGCGACGAGCAGCTCACCACGTTGACCGCGGCCGACATCGCCGCGGTCGACGCCTGACCGGCGATTACCCTGCTCGTCATGAGGTTGCCGCGATGAGCGCTCGATCATGACTGCAGCGATCGTCGCCGTCGTTGCCGCCGCACTCGTAGCCCTGGCCGCCGTCGCCCGCCGCCGGCGACCGAGGGAGCGATCCATCGCCATCGACTCGTTCGTGCTCAGTGAGCCGTGGCGCCGCTACGTCAGTGCGGCGCAAGGTGCACAACGGCGCTACCACGAGATCGTCGCGGCAACTCAGGCGGGCCCGCTGCGCTCGAACATGGAGTCGATCACCCGACAGGTGCAACGCGGTGTGGAGGAGTGCTGGCTCATTGCCAAACGCGGCGACGAGCTCGACGTCGCCCTCAACCGGCTCGATGCACCTTCACTTCGCGGACGTCTGGCCGCCTCGACCGATGATGCCACCCGCGCCTCGTTGCAGGCCCAGATCGACTCCGCCCAGCGAATTCGCACAACGCGCGACGAGACCGACCAACAGCTCCGACTGCTCAACACGCGCCTCGGCGAGCTCTTGGCCCAGGCGTCGGAAGTCAGCGTCGGCGCCGATACGACCAGCGATCTCGGCAGCGCTGTCGACGACGTCGTGACACAGCTCGAGTCGTTGCGACTCGCTGTCGAAGACGTCAACAACCCGCATCCCGGCGGTGCAGGGCAGGCATCCGCATCGCCGTGAGCAGCCTGCTGCGCTCCAACGTGACCGTTGCGGCAGGCACCGCCGTCTCGCGCATCACCGGGTTGGCCCGCGTGGCCGTGCTGGGCATCGTTCTCAGCCAAGGGCCGGTCACCGATGCCTACGACCAGGCCAACGGCACGCCGAACATGATCTACGAGCTACTACTGGGTGGCGTGTTGTCGGCGACCCTCGTGCCGCTGTTCACCCGACTGCACGACGACGACGACGACGAGGCGACCTCGGCCGTGATCTCCGTCGGCATCGTCGTGCTGGCCGGCCTCACCGCCGTCGCCGTCGCTGCCGCGCCCCTCATCTTCCGGATGTACTCGCTGTTGACGTCGAGCGAGGTCGACGCCGGGAAGTACCACGCGGCGGGCACCGTGCTTGCTCGCATCTTCCTGGTGCAGATCTTCTTCTATGGCCTCAACGCGATCGGGGCGGCCGTGCTCAACGCCCGCCGTCGGTTCTTTGCCGCCGCCTGGGCCCCGGCACTGTCGAACCTGGCGATCATCGTGTCGTTGCTGCTGGTGCCGGGCATCGTCGACCAGCGCGTCCCGCAACTCGACGACGTCCTCGGCAACGCCAAGCTGCGCTGGACCCTCGGCCTCGGCGCGACCATCGGAATCGCCGTCATGGCGTTCGCCTTGCTGCCCGCGCTGATGCAGGCGAAGTTGCGCTTCCGGTTCAAGCCGGAGTTCCGTCACCCGGCCGTCAAGTCGCTGCGATCCCTGTCGAAGTGGGCGCTCGGCTATGTCGCCGCCAACCAGGTGGCGATCATCGTGATCCGCAACCTGTTGCACGGCGGGTCCGGCGACGAGGATGCGTACACCAAGGCGTTCACCTGGTTCGTTCTCCCTCACGGTCTGCTTGCCGTATCGATTGCCACCACGTTCCTTCCCGAGCTCTCCAGCGCGATCAAACGCAACGATCGCCAGACCGTGCTCGACCGGTCGTCGTTGGGTATCCGGCTGATCGCCCTCGTCACCCTGCCGGCGGGGTTCGGTCTCTTCGTGTTGCGCCGGCCGATCGTCGGCGCCGCGTTCGAACACGGCAAGTTCACCGCCGCGAACGCGCTGAACACCTCGCGTGGCCTGGCAGGCTTCGCCCTCGGTCTCGTTGGCTTCTCGCTCTACCTCTTCGTGCTCCGCGTGTTCTACGCCCATCAAGACGCGCGCACGCCGTTCGTCATCAACCTCGGCGAGAACGCGCTGAACGTCGTGCTGGCGCTGTTGTTCGTCGACCGGTGGGGTCTCCTCGGTCTCGGACTGGCCTTCGGGCTCGCCTACCTGATCGCGGCGACGTGGGCCCTGCAAGTCCTTCGCTACAAACTGCCCGACTTCCCCTTGGCCGATGTCGTGGCCAGTCTCTGGCGCATGGGTCTGGCCGCGTTGGTGATGGCCGAGGTGGTGTGGGGCGTCGCCGGAGCGGTCGGTGCCAACGCGGGATCCGGGGCCGTCGTGCGCGTCGTCGTGTCGACGCTCGTCGGGGCGGCGACCTATGTGGCGATGCTGTGGCTGCTCCAGTCACCCGAGATCGACGACGTGCGTTCTCGCCTGAGGCCAGCGCCGTCTGCGGCATCTGCCGACTAGCATCGCCGTCATGTTCAAAGCGTTCAAGAAGTGGTGGAAGTACCTCGGCGCCAAACTCAACCGGAACTTCGAGAGTCGTGCTGACCCCGCCGTGCAGTTGGAGCAAGCCCTTGCCGAAGCGCAGGCGCAGCACCGCCGGTTGAAGGAGCAGGCCGCCAACGTCATCGCCAACCAGAAGCAGAGCGAACTGCGGCTCAACAGCAAGATGGCCGAGCTCGAGAAGCTCAACGCCAATGCCCGCCAGGCGTTGATGATGGCGTCGGATGCTCAGAAAGCCGGCGATGCAGCGAAGGCAGCACAGTACAACGGCGCCGCCGAGACCATCGCCAACCAGTTGATCCAGGTCGAAAAAGACGTCGAGGGCCTGAAGACGATGGTGCTCGAGTCGGCCAAAGCATCGGATCAAGCCAAGGCAGCCGTGCAGCAGAACAGCCGAATCCTGCAGCAGAAGCTTGCCGACAAGAACAAGCTGTTGTCGCAGCTCGAGCAGGCCAAGATGCAAGAAGAGATGAACAAGGCGATGTCGCAGCTGCAAGAGACCGTCGGCGACGACGTGCCGACGCTCAACGAGGTACAGCAGAAGATCGAAGCGCGCTACGTCAAAGCCAAGGCATCGTCGGAGCTGCAAGAGTCCTCGGTCGAGTCGCGCATCCTCGAGGTCGAACAAGCCACTGCCAATGTCGAAGCCCACAGCCGACTGAGCGAGCTGCGTACCGAGTTGGGGCTCGACAGTCCATCCGAGACCCCTGCCGTCGCCGCGGCACCGGCCGCAGAGCAGCCGAAGCCGGCTGCGGGCTGACCGAGTCGCTCGACTACGTCAGCAACACGAGGTCGTCGCGGTGGATGACCTCGTGGGCCACATCTGAGGGAAGGTCGCTGGTGCGCTTGCCGATGATGCCGCGCAAGGTGGCGGCATCGGACAGGACCATGCCGCGGGCGACGAGGGCATTGGCCGTGTCGCGCACCTCGACGACGTCTCCTTCGTCGAAGTGCCCGGTGACCGCAGTGACGCCGGCCGGCAGCAGCGACGTGCCCCGCTCGACCAGGGCGCGGCGAGCGCCATCGTCGACGCTGACGACACCATCGACCTGACTGGCGAAGCCGATCCACAGCTTGCGTGCCGCAACCCGGCGCACGCTCGGTTGAAAGGTGGTGCCCACCAGCGCGCCGGCGGCCGCGTCGACCAGCACGTTGGCTTGATCAGCCGAGGCGATGACTGCGCGGGTGCCCGACCACGAGGCCATCTTGGCCGCGGCCAACTTCGAGGCCATGCCACCGCTGCCACGCCCGGATCCGGTGGTACCCGCTGCGACGGTCAAGAGCGGATCGTCGGCGAGCACCTCGCTGATCAGCTCGGCTGTGGCATTGGTGCGTGGGTCGGCCGTGAAGAGTCCGTTCGTGTCGGTGAGCAACACCAGCAGATCGGCGTTCACGTTGTGGGCGACGAGCGCGGCGATCCGATCGTTGTCGCCGTAGCGCAGCTCGTGACTGGCGACCGCGTCGTTCTCGTTGATGATCGGGATGCAGCCGAGCTCGATCAGGCGCAACAGCGTCTGGCGGGCGTGGAGGTACTGACGACGGTCGACGAAGTCGTTGGGCACGAGCAGCACCTGCGCGGCAACCAGACCGTGCCGGGCGAGCGAGCGGTTGTAGGTGCCCATCAGCCGGCTCTGCCCTGCGGCGGAGATCGCCTGCAGGGTCGGCATGTCGGTCGGCCGCGCCGACATCCCCAACGCGGCGATGCCTGCCGACACGGCTCCCGACGAAACCAGCACCACTTCGTGCCCGCCGATTCGCAGCGCGGCGAGTTGATCGCACAGCGAGTCGACGACGGCTTCGTCGATCACTCCGAGCGCATCGGTGATCGACGATGTGCCGATCTTGGCCACGAGCCGCACTCAGGCCTCCTGCTGGTACTCGAAGCTGAAGCCGGCAACCCAGATGATGTCGCCGTCCTGTGCTCCGGCGCGCGTCAGGATCCTCGGGACCCCCAGCCGCTTCATCTGGTAGTCGATGTACGACAACGCCTCTGGCGTGGTGACGTCGTTGAGCGCCACGACCCGCTCGACCTGGCGGCCGATGAGGCGAAACTCGTGTTCGCCGATTCGCTCGACGCGCCCACCGTCGGCCTCGGGGCGGATGATCACGATGCCCGGCTTCACTGGCTGTTCGCTGCGGGCCTCGTGCACCAGCGACGCCAGTTGCCCGACCAGTTCGCGCACACCCTCGCCGGCGACAGCCGAGATTCGCAGACCGTCCCAGTCGGCTACGGCGATGTCGGCCTTGGTGCCCACGACCACGCGTGGGCGTTCGAGCAACTCGGGGCGGTACTCACCCAACTCGTGCAGCAGGATGCGCTCCTGCTCGTCGGGCGACACCTCGTCGACCGCAGCGAGATCGAGCATGACGCACAACACGCGGGCGCGTTCGATGTGCCGCAGGAACTGGTGGCCGAGGCCCTTGCCCTCGCTGGCGCCCTCGATCAGGCCGGGGATGTCGGCGACGACGAAGTCGGTGTGGTCGTCGATCTTCACCACACCGAGATTCGGTTCGAGCGTCGTGAACGGGTAGTCGGCGATCTTCGGCTTCGCCGCACTGACGACACTGATCAGCGTGCTCTTGCCGACGTTGGGGAACCCGACCAACGCCACGTCGGCCATCAGCTTCAATTCGAGCTTCAGCCACACGTCCTGGCCGTGTTCGCCCTGCTCGGCGAAGGTCGGTGCCCGGCGCTTGTTCGACCAGAACTTGGCGTTGCCTCGACCCCCGCGTCCACCGGCCGAGCACAGCCAGCGATCGCCGTGGTTGGCCAGGTCGGCGAGCAGTTCGCCGGTGTACAAGTCAGTGGCAACTGTTCCCTCCGGGACCGCAACCTCCAAGCCTTCGCCCCGCTTGCCGTGTTGGTCCTTGCCCTTGCCGTGCACGCCGTCCTTGGCGCGACGGTGCGGATGGTCGCGGAAGGCAAGCAGCGATGCCACGTTGCGGTCGGCGACCAACCAGACGTCGCCTCCTTTGCCGCCGTCGCCGCCGTTCGGTCCGCCGAACGCCTCGGGGCCCTCGCGGCGGAACGACGAACAGCCGGCGCCGCCATCCCCACCGCGTACGTTCAGTTGCGCTTCATCGACAAACCCGCTCATAGGACCACTTGAGGCTATCTGGGGATGCCGACGGCCGAGCCGAGCTTGTTGGGTACCCTGGGCTGATGGCCGAGTTGGGCGAACGAGCAGAGCGGTGGGCGTCGACCATGCATGGGCATGCCGACGGCAGCGTGGCATTCGCCCATGCCGACTCCTGCGCCAGCAGCGGGTCGTCGTCGCTGGTGTCTCGTGAACAGCGCGAGGACGCCGAGGACGAATCACTCGCCCGACTGGCGACTCGGGCGGTCGGCGCCGGACAGCGAGTGGTCGAGGAGGCGCCGGATCCATGGCGAACGTGCTTCGAACGCGACCGCGACCGCATCCTCCACGCCAGTGCGTTCCGGCGCCTGGCCGGAAAGACCCAGGTCTTCGTCTTCCCCGACGACCATCAGCGCACCCGGTTGACGCATGCGCTCGAGGTTGCCCAGGTCGCCACCTCCGTCGCCAGGGCTCTCGGGCTCAACGTGGCACTGACGGAAGCGATCGCGCTGGGTCACGACTGTGGCCACGGGCCCGGTGGTCATGCGAGCGAGGATGCACTGACTCCCTTCGTCGAGGGCGGCTACGACCACGCAGTTTGGGGAGCCGACGTCACGTTGACTCCACTCAACCTGTGCACCGAGACGCTCGACGGGATCCGCAACCACTCGTGGTCGCGTCCGGCTCCGGCTACGCCCGAGGGTGAGGTCGTCAGCTGGGCCGACCGCATCGCCTACGTCTGCCACGACTTCGAGGACGCCGTCGACGCCGGGATCGTCACGCCCGAGGCCCTCCCAGACATCGTTCGTGCCCGGTGCGGCGAGCGACGCAGCCACCAACTCGGGGCGTTCATCACCGGCATGATCCGAGCGACCGGGCAGATCGGCCAGATCGGGATGACGGCCGACGCCGCCGAGGCGCTGGCCGCCTTCCGCAAGTTCAACTACGACAACGTGTACCTGCGACCCGCGTCGCAAGCACAGGCACAATCCGTGATCTCCCTGCTACAGGCCCTGGTCGAGCATTACGCGAAGCATCCACAGTTGCTGCCCGACGACGTCGATGCCCAGCCCGACAGCGCCGCGGCCCTGCACGAATCGGTCGCCTACGTCGGCGGGATGACCGATCGGTTCGCCTGCCGCCAAGCCGTGGCGTTGCTCGGCTGGGACACCGCGCGTCTGCCACAAGGCATCGACACCCACCTCTAACCGCGCCCCAACACGCATAGCATGCGCCGATGACTCGTGTTGTGATTCGTGGTGGCCAGGTGTTCGACAGCATCGGCGGTACCGCCTCGATTGCCGATGTAGCGATAGAGGGTGGCCGCATCGTCGATGTCGGCACGGCGCTCGACGGCGACGATGCCATCGACGCCACCGGCAACGCCGTGTACCCAGGTTTCATCGACAGTCACGTGCACTTCATGGTCGACGGTGACCTCGACCCGATGTCGTCGGTCCACACACCGTTCTCGATGAACTTCTACCTCGCCGCGGAGCGAATGGCTCGCACGCTCGCCGCCGGCGTGACAACCGTACGGGAAGCAGGTGGCAGCGACCTCGGGGTCAAGACGGCCCAGCAGCGGGGGATCGTCCCTGGCCCCGACATGCAGATCTCGATCACGATCCTCAGCCAGACCGGCGGACACGGCGACTCGTGGCAGCCATGCGGCGCACACATGCCCAGCATCATCGGCGTCCAGCATCCCGGCAAGCCGCACAACATCGTCGACGGCCCCGAGGAGATGCGCAAGAAGGTCCGCGAACTGATCCGCGCCGGCGCCGACGTGATCAAGGTCTGCACCAGCGGCGGCGTGTTGTCACCTCGTGACGATCCGCGGCACGGCCACTACCGTGACGACGAACTCGATGTCCTGGTGGCCGAGGCCAACGCTGCGGGCAAGTGGGTCATGGCCCACGCCCAGGCAACCGAAGGCATCAAGTCCGCGGTGCGAGCCGGGATCCGTTCGATCGAGCACGGCATCTACCTCGACGACGAGGCCATCGCGATGATGCTGGAGCGCGGCACGTATCTCGTTCCGACCCTGATCGCTCCGATGGGTGTGCTCGAGGCCGCCGACCGTGGAGTGAAGGTGCCGCAATACGCGATCGACAAGACCAAGATGGTGATCGAGGTGCACCGGGCGAGCATTCGCCAAGCCATTGCCGCCGGGGTCAAGATTGCCATGGGGACCGACAGCGGCATCACTCCTCACGGCCAGAACATGCGCGAGCTCGAGCAGATGGTGGCCTGCGGGATGACACCGGCGCAGGCGATGATCGCATCGACGCGAACCGCCGCCGAGCTGATGGGTCTTGCCGACGATCGTGGCACCATCGAGGTCGGCAAGCGCGCCGACGTGGTGATCGCCCGGGGTGACGCCCTCGATGTCGATGGCCTCGGTCAGCGAATCCGAACCGTCATCCAGAACGGGACAGTGGTCTCCGAAAACGACTGAAGCCCGGCCTCAGCGGGGCAAGTCGTGCGAGGGGTGGGTCAGGACGTGGCTTCGACGGGCTCGACGTCGACGACCTTGCGGCCACCGCGCGTCCCGAACTTCACTGCGCCCTCGGTGAGCGCGAACAGCGTGTCGTCGCCACCGATGCCGACGTTGCGGCCGGGGTGGAACTTCGTGCCACGCTGACGAACGATGATCGTGCCGGCGTGGATCTTGCTGCCACCGAAGACCTTCACACCAAGGCGCTGTGCGTTGGAGTCGCGCCCGTTGCGGGTTGACCCGCCACCTTTGGTCTTTGACATCGTGGTTCAGCCCTTCTTGATCGACGTGATCTCGACGACGTGATACTTCTGGCGGTGACCGAAGCGGCGCCGCTGGTTGGTGCGCTTCTTGTAGGTGAAGCCGTCGATCTTCGGGCCCTGAGCCCAGCCGACGACCTTGCCTGTGACGGTTGCGCCCGACAGTTGCGCCGGCGTGGCCAGCACGGTGTCACCGTCGACGACCAAAACCGGGGTCAGCGAAACCTCGCTTCCCTGCTCGGCATCGAGCAGTTCGACGTGGACCTGCTCGCCTTCTGAGACTTTGGCTTGCTTGCCACCGGATGCGATCACTGCGTACATAGCCATGCGATCCTATCGGACGAAGACGCGACAACAACGGGGCTCGTCAGACCGATTCTCATTCGAGCAACGCGTGGTCGATGATGACGCCGCGGCCGTCGCAATTCGGGCATTGATCGGCGAAGTTGACCAGCAAACCCTCACCGATCCGCTTGCGGGTCATCTCCACGAGACCGAGGTCGGTGATGTCGAAGACCTGTGTGCGGGTCTTGTCGCGAGCGAGGGCGGAGCGGAAGGCGTCGACCACCTTGCGGCGATTCTCCTTGATCTCCATGTCGATGAAGTCGATCACGACGATGCCGCCGATGTCGCGCAGCCGAAGCTGCTTGGCGACCTCTTCTGCGGCCTCGAGGTTGTTGCGGAAGACAGTCTCTTCCAGGTTCGACGTCCCGACGTTCTTTCCCGTGTTGACGTCGATCACGGTCAGTGCTTCGGTGTGCTCGATGATCAACGACCCGCCACTCGGCAGCCACACCTTGCGATCGAGGGCCTTGTGCAGCTGCTCGTGGATGTGCTGACGTTCGTAGAGCGGCAAGCCCTCGGCCGCCGCGTCGTAGTACTCGATGCGGTCGGCGAGATCGGGGTTGAACGCCGACACGTAGTCGCGCACGTCTTCGAACAGCCGTTGGTCGTCGATGACCACGCCGCGGTACTCGGCGTTGAACTCCTCACGAATCACCCGCACGGCCAGCTCGGGCTCGCGGTACAGCAAGGTCGGGCTGTTGGCCTTCTTGGCCTTGGCCTCGATCACGTTCCACTGGTCGAGCAACCGAGTCATGTCGGCGCGCAGCTCGTGCTCGTTGGCGTTCTCGGCGGCGGTGCGCACGATCAGGCCGTGCTGTGCCGGCTTGACCCGATCGAGGATGTTGCGCAGACGCTTGCGCACGTCGTCGGGAAGCCGCTTGGAGATGCCGTACGTCTTGGAGTTGGGGATCAGCACGACGAACCGACCGGGCAGCGACACTTCCTGGGTCAGCCTGGCACCCTTGGCGCTGATCGGGTTCTTGGTGACCTGACAGAGCACCAACTGCTTGGGTCGCAGCATCTGCTCGATGCGCATCTGACCCGACTTCTCGACGATGTCCTCCGGGTCGTACTGCACGTCACCGCGATACAACACGGCGTTCTTCGGCGTGCCGATGTCGACGAACGCGGCCTCCATTCCGGGCAGCACGTTCTGCACCTTGCCGAGGTAGATGTTGCCGTGGATCTGGCTGACGTCGTCGGCGGGGCGGCTGACGTAGTGCTCGATCAGGTTGCGGCCTTCGAGCACCGCCACCTGCGTCAACGTCGGCCGTACCTGCACGGCCATGAGGTAGCGACCGATCGGCCTCCCGTTGCGCTCGCGCCCGCGGCGCCGCTCGATCGTGTCGGCGTCGAGATCGACTTCGAGGCCAGGCGACGCGGGCTTGGGGCCTTTCACTCCGCGACGGCGCTTCTTCTTGGCCGCGTCGGTTGCCGCCTGGCCGTCGGAGTCGGAACCCGCGGTGGCCGGTTGTGCGGCTCGCTCGGTCTTGGGTTTGTCCGACCGCTGACGATCGTTGCGGGTTCGCTCGCCGCGCTGCTGCTGCGGCTTTGCGGCGGCCGGCGTCGGCACTGCCCCCGGAGGCGCCGGACGTGTGTCTCCGATCTGTGGCTTGCGCACCAGGGCTCGCTCGGCCGCCTCACCGGTTGCACGGCCTTCGGTGATGCGCTTGGGTAACTCCGGGTGATCGTCGCCGATCGTCGATGCGGCGATGATCGACGACGTGGGTGAGGTGTCGTCGGCGACCAATTCGTCGTCGTCTTCGGCATCATCGTCATCCGCCGAATCATCGCCACCAGCACCTGCCGGCTTCTTGCGGTTGCGGCCGCCACGCGACCCTCGGCGGCGCTTCTGCGCCGCGGTGCGTACGGTTGGCTCACCGAGTTCGTCGGTGTCGTCAGCGCCCGATTCGTTCCCGTTGGGCTCGTGGCCGGCTGGATCGTCCACCTGCGCTGGGGCAGATGAGCCGGCCAGCGACAGCTGATCGTGTTGGTCGTCGGTCATTCGGACATTCCCTTCTCATGCGCCGGCCGCGAGGGCCAGCGCCGCGACGGCCGACGGAGGTGTCTCCAGGTCGGATGGTGTCGCGTTCGATCCATTGATTCACGTGGGCGCGCCGCTCAACAGCTCCAACGAGCTGATTTGCGCTCATTTCCGCAACCGTTCGCACGCACGGGCGCGGCCGGGTTGCGACATCGGCCAAAAAGGACTCATGTTGGCCGACAGTCTACCGGACGCAACTCCGACTACCAGGTGATCGTCAGCGGTACCGGCGCATGTGCACGCTCTGCACCAGGCCCATCAGGGCGAAAAACGTCACGATGCTCGAACCGCCGTAGGAAATGAAGGGCAATGGCAAGCCCGTGATCGGCATCAGCCCGACGCTCATGGCGATGTTCTGGAACATCTGCCAGAGCACCATGGTGAACACCCCGGCACACAGGTAGGTACCGAGCATGTCGCGCGACAGACCGGCGATCCGCCAGATCCGCAGCAACAAGATCGCGAACAGACCGATGACGACCCCGCAGCCGATCAGGCCGAACTGCTCGCCGATCGCCGAGAACGGGAAGTCGGCCCATTGCACCGGGATGTCCTTGGTGTTGGTGATCTGCCCCTGCAACCACCCCTTGCCGTCGATCCCACCCGTAGCGATCGCTCGCAGCGAATTTCGGCCCTGGAAGATCAGGTCTCGAAGCTTCGGGTCGGTGGAGTTCTGATCGAAAAAGACGGTGATTCGCTTGATCTGATAGTCGTTGACGATGCCGCTGACCACGGCGGCACCGACTGTTGCAGCAGACAGGAATGTGATCAACAGGATGTACTTCGCCTTGGCACCGGCGATCAGCAGCACACCCATCATCATGGCGATCAGCACCGAGGCGGTGCCCAGGTCGGGCTGCACGATCACCAAGGCGGTGGGGAGACCGACGAGGATCAGCCCCTTGACGAAACGGGCGTAGTTCAACGTGTCGGTGCGGTCCTCGGCGAGGAACGCGGCGATGGCGAGCAGACCGGTGAACTTGGCGAACTCTGCTGGCTGGACCTTCAGCGGCCCGAGGTCGAAGCTCAGCCGGGCGCCACCATGGATCGCGCCGACGAGGACGACCAGCACCAGCAGCATGATCGTGACCCCGTACAGTAACCGGGCCCGTTCACGCCACCAGTCGTAGTCGAACGACATCACGACGATCATCGTGATCACGGCGCCGATCAGGAAGATCTCTTGGCGGGTCACAAAGAGATACGGGTTCGAGAACTTGGAGTACGAGGCCGAATAGATCGTGAACAACCCGATGATGGCGAGGGCGCCCTGAGCCAGGAGCAGCACCCAGTCGATGTTGCGACTCGGCGACCCCGGACTGGCCTTGATGTTGCCCAAGCCGGAGTCCGGCTTGCGCGAAAGCATGCTGAGCGCCATGGATCAGATCAGTCCCGGGCTTCCACGGCTGGCGGCATGCACGAGCTGTCGGCCAATGACGTCGGCGGCGCCGGCACCAACGAGTTGAGATCCAGCGGATCGCTGGGCAGCACCGGATCCATGGCCGCCTTACCCGCCAGCGCGGTGAAGACGCACTTCACGACGGGCGCAGCGGCCTTGGAGCCGAAGCCGCTCTTCTCCAAGTAGGCGACGACGGTGTACGGCTGGCTGCTGTCGAGGCTGAAAGCGCCGAATGCCGACGAGTCGTTCCACGGATAGCTGTTGGCGCCCTGGGCAGTACCGGTCTTGCCGGCAATCGGCAGCGTGTCCATCGGGTAGCTCGCGAACAACTTCTCGCCCGTTGTCGTGTGGTAGAAGCTCTGCGGGTACCTGACCCCGGGCTCGCGAACGCGGAACCGGTTGGTCACACGTGCCAGGCCGCCGATGATCGGTTCGATGATCTCCGGCGGCATCTCCAGCTGGTCCTTGTAGTGAGGTGAGTCGAACGACTGCACGACAACCGCTTTGGACAGGTCGGCCATCCCCGGGCTGAGATCAGGCACCAACGGCTCGAAGATCGTCTTGACGACGGTCGGCTGGTACAGGAAGCCACCGTTGGCGAGCGTCGAGTAGGCGTTCGTCAGCTGCAACGGTGTCGCCGCCATCAGGCCTTGGCCAATCGCGACCTGCACGTTGTCGCCGACCAGCAGTCGTGGCGCCTCGTTCTTGCCGAGCACGTTGTCCTTGACGAGCTGGGCCTTGATCGCGTCATCGGGGATGCGGCCCGGCCACTCGAAGGGCAACTGCACACCGCTGTCCTGACCGAACCCGAAGCGCTCCAAGTCGTCCTTCAGGGTCGACTTGCCCTTCAGCGCGGGATCGACCGAGGCGTTGTGCTCGTCGACCTCCCAGAACTTCTCGCCGAGCCGGTAGAAGAACGCGTCGCTGCTGACGGCCAACGCATCGGCAACCGTGACCGGCCCGTAGGACGACGACTTGTTGGTGCGAACGTTGCTGGCGTTCTTGAACTCGCAGCGCACACCAGTGGCACACACGTCTTTCGGGATCGACTCCAACACGTAGCTGCCCTTGTCGAGGTAGGGCT
This sequence comes from Ilumatobacteraceae bacterium, assembly GCA_039931555.1. GTDB lineage: Bacteria > Actinomycetota > Acidimicrobiia > Acidimicrobiales > Ilumatobacteraceae > JAENVT01. The sequence goes on from JBDTRP010000074.1 coordinate 50,525, forward strand.
CGTTGGGGCCGATCACGCCACTGTGCATGGCCGACCAGGCGACGAACGGCTTGACGCTCGAACCGAGGTTGTAGCGGCCTTGCACAGCCCGGTTGACCAACACCGACTTGTCGGGATCGGCCTTGCCGGTGTTGGGGTCGATCTTCTCGCCGAACAACTGATCGAACTTGTTGCCGTCGATGTTGCCCATCCACCGGTTGTCGAACCGTGGATAGCTGGCCATTGCCAGGATCTGGCCATTGCTGTTGTTCTCGACGACCAACGCGCCGGCCGGCGCCTTGTACTGGATCCACTCCTGTGTCCCGAACTCCTTCGAGCTCGCGTACACGCGCTGCGTTCCACCGGGGATCTTCACGTCGATCGGGTTGTGCGCAGCGATGTCTTGGCCGGCGATGTCGGTGGGCAGGTGACGGCGCTGCAGCAGTTTGGTCTCCAGGGCCTGCTCGGCGTACTGCTGCACGTCGAGGTCGATGGTCAGCTGGATGTCTTGGCCGGCGACGGGATCGACGTGTTGGTCGGCCAGTTCGCGCACGATGCCGCCCGCAGCGTCGACCTCGAAGACCTGCTTGCCCCACGAGCCATGCAACGTGTCTTCCATCGACAGCTCCACGCCGAAGGCACCGACTTGTTCGTTGGTGTTGTAGTTCTTGTCCTCGTACTGCTTCTTGGTCTCTTTGGTGATCGGGCCGAGATAGCCAACCACGTGGCTTGCCAAGGGCGAGTACGGGTACACGCGCTTCCACTGCTCGACGATCTGGATGCCGGGGAAGTCTTCGCTGCGCTCTTTGAGATACGTGACCGTGTCTTCGTCGACGCCCTCTTTCAGCGGCAGCGGCAGCAGCGTGCTGAAGCGCTGGCCCTTCTTGCACTTCGGGATCGTCGGCTCGCCGAAGCATGGCTCGTACCGGCGCTGCAGGTCGATGACCGGAACCGTCAACGGGCCTGACAACCGGTCGAACAGCGCGTCGCGATCCTTCTTCTTCTTGATCACGCTCCAGTCGATGGCGACCGTGAGGATGCGTTGGTTGTCGGCCATGATCCGACCCTTGGCGTCGAAGATGCGTCCACGCTCGGGTGGGATCAGCACTTCGCGCAGCTTGGCTGCGGAGACCCTGGCTTGATACGCCTCGGCCTCGACACCCTGCAGGAACCACAAGCGGGTACCGAGTGCACCGATCAGCAGCGTCGAGACCAACGCCAGCATCCCCAGGCGGGTGGTGCGCTTATCGATCGCCATGGCGACATTCTGGTCCGTGCGGGGCCCGGGCGGGGCTCACCCAGTCGCGGCTCATTCGGGGATCGCCCGCCATGTGCGGCGCTTGGCGCCGGCACACCATCGCCCCAATGGAACGAACAACGGGCTCAGCAGGGTCGCCCCGCCGGTCACGATGGGAATCACCACGAACAACCGATTCGTCAACCAGCCCTCCTGCCCCGTCAAGAACTTCACCACCGGGATGGCGCCCTCGCCCACGGCCGAGCCGATTGCGACAAAAATGGCCGCCAGCCACCACTGCGGATCGGGGGTGATGCTGAGTACGTAGCCCGACGTCAACCCGGCGAGCCCGTATGCCAACGCGGTCAGCCCCAGAGGTGTACCGACTCCGAGGTCGTACATCATCCCCAGGGCGAAGCCTGCGAACGCGCCGCGCTCCGAGCCCGACCCGGCGCCGGCACCGGCAGCCAATGCCAGGACGACCTGGATGGCGACTCCATCGACGCGATAGGTCGCGCAGACCGTGCGTTGAATGGCCAAGACCACCAGCGCCACCGGGATCAGTCTGGTGAAGAGGGCAAACGGCAGCGATCGCACGACTCAGATTGCGGCCTGGTTCGGAACGAACAGCACCACGCTGACGAAGTTCAGTTGCGTCAGGCTTGCGTTCGGTTCCACTTCGACGATCGGCGACCGACTCCCCAGCTTGCGGGTGACTGCGGTGATCTTGCCGATCGGGATGCTCTGCGGCGCCAGGCTCTTCGTGCCTCCGGCGGTTTCGACCGTGTCACCGACCTTCACGTTGGTCAGCGCCGTGTCGTCGATCAAGCTGAACAGCAATGGGCGATCAGCGCCCTGACCGTCGATGTCGCCGGTCTCTCGTCGCACCGTCACGTCGGGCAACGTGGTCGTGGTCGTCGAGCTGGTCGAGGTCGTGCTCTGGCTCGGCGTCGCGCCGACGTCGGTCGAAGCCGTTGTCGTGGTCGTCGACGACTGCGGTTCCGTGGTAGTCGTGGTCGTACTGGTCGTGGTGGTGGAGTCGAGCGGGCGGCCACTGATCGCCGTGTTGAGTGGCGCGATCGACGTGGTCGAGGTGGCATCTTCCTCGACGACGCGACTTAGCACCTGGGCCTGCACGGAGAACTGCGGATCGGTGATCAGCATCACCACGCTGCGGTCGGGATAGACCTTGGTGACCTTGCCGATCAACCCGGCGCCGTCAGTGACGGGCATGCCCACGGCGATGCCATCACGCGTGCCGACGGTGATCTCGACAGTGTTCTGGAAGTTGCTCGGCGCCTCGCCCACCACCTGGGCGATCACGCTCTTGTAGCTGTGCACCGACGTCAGGCGATAGAGCCGCAGGAGCTCGTAGAACTTGGTGATCGCCGTCTGCGCTTCGATCTCGGCACCCTTTTGATGCTCGACCTGGTCGTGCAGAGCTTCGTTCTCGGCGCGCAGGTTGTCGTAGTTGGTGATGCCGTACCACGCGTTGGCGACCGGCTTCGACACGGCCTCGGCGGCGATGTCGAAGGGTCGCAGGATCACCGCGAACGCCTGGCGAGCCTTGTCGATGAACGCGTTGTTGCCTCGTCGGTCGAGGGTGATCAACAACAGCGACGTCAAAATGAGCAGCACAACGACGCGGCGGCGGCTCAACGACGAAAGCACGGGCGGCCTGGGGTGTCTAGTCGTCGCCGCCGAGGGACATCAACCCGCGCATCGCGTCGATGTTCTCGAGTGCTCGCCCGGAACCGATCACCACGCTGTACAGCGGATCATGGGCGATCTTGATGGGCATGCCGGTCTCGTGGGCGAGACGTCGGTTGATCCCGGCGAGCAGTGCGCCTCCGCCAGTGACCATGATGCCTTGCTCCATGATGTCGGCGGCCAGTTCGGGTGGCGTCTTGTCGAGCGTGGTCTTCACAGCGTCAACAATTGCAGACAATGGTTCGGCAAGTGCCTCGCGGACCTGCTCGGTGGTCAGCGGCACCGTGCGCGGCAAGCCGCTGATGAGGTCGCGACCGCGAATGTCGGCCGTCAGTTCTTCGTCGAGTGGCCATGCCGAGCCCATGTGGATCTTGATCTCTTCGGCCGTTCGATCGCCGATGGCCAGCGAGAACTCCTTCTTCACGTACTGCATGATGGCGTCGTCGAGCTCGTCGCCGGCCACGCGCACCGACTGCGCTGTCACAATCCCGCCGAGGGAGATGACCGCGACCTCGGTCGTGCCACCGCCGATGTCGACGATCATGTTGCCGCTCGGCTCGTGCACCGGCATGTCGGCGCCGATCGCTGCGGCCATGGGCTCTTCGATGATGTGCACCGGCTTTCGGGCCCCGGCGTACTCGGCCGCGTCTTGCACGGCGCGCTGCTCGACGCCGGTGATTCCCGACGGCACGCAGATCACCATGCGCGGCTTGCTCCAGCGGCTGGCGTGCACCTTCTGGATGAAGAAGCGCAGCATCTTCTCACAGACCTCGAAGTCGGCGATCACGCCGTCCTTCAAGGGGCGGATGGTCTTGATCCGACCCGGCGTGCGACCCATCATCCGCTTCGCCTCGAAGCCCACCGCAACGGGCCGGCCGTCGCTGATGTCGATTGCCACGACCGACGGCTCGTTCAACACGATGCCTTGTCCGCGCGAGTAGATCAAAGTGTTGGCCGTGCCCAGATCGATGGCGAGGTCACGACCAATCGCGAGTGGGTTGTTCCGGGCCATCACTACCTCCGCACCGTCGGGCCGACCGTGCACGAACTTGCCTGACGCCACGATCGGCGCAGGTTGCTCCAGTGTAGCGGAGTACCGGATTGTTACAGATTCGGGAAGAAAATGCCGATCTCACGCTGGGCCGACTCAAGCGAGTCACTGCCGTGCACCAGGTTCTCGGTGAACAAGATCCCCAGGTCGCCCCGTACGGTGCCCGGTGCTGCCTTGCGCGGATTGGTCGTCCCCATCATCGTGCGCACCACTTCCCATGTGTCCTCGGGGCCTTCCAGGACCAGCGCCACGACCGGTCCACGGCTCATGAACGTCACGAGCTCGGCGTAGAAGCCCTTGCCGACGTGTTCTTCGTAGTGCCGGGCCAACGTGTCGGCATCGAGCGTGCGCAGGTCGAGCGCGGTGATCGTCAGCCCTTTCGCTTCGAAGCGCCGCAGCACCTCTCCGACGAGTCCACGTTCGACGGTGTCGGGCTTCAGCAGGACAAGGGTGCGATCAGACATGGCCGATGACGCTACCGGCGCCGCCCACCACTCGTGAATCGTCAGTGACGAAACTCGCCCTCGAATTCCGGCCCGCTGTGAGTCAGTTCACGCGTGAGGCGCGACACCGGACTCACACCGACTCGGTCGCCGGCCACGTGTGAGTCAGTTCACGCGTGAGGCGCGACATCCAACTCGCACCTGCGGAGATCCGGCCTTCGTGAATCGTCGGTGAGCCGGCGCGGTGTGTGTCGGTTCGCGCGACTGGCGCGACATCCGACTCACACCGACTCGAGCCGCGGGCTGAGTCAGACGATCTTGCGGAGGTGGGGTCGCGCCGCGCCGACCACGTAGAGGGAGCCGGTGACCAGAACTGCGTCGTCGTGTTCGGCGGAGCGGATCGCCCGATCGCACGCCTGCTCGACGGTGTCACACTGCACGACGGTGTCGCAACCGAGCGCCCCGGCGGCCGCAGCAAGTTCACTGGATTGCATGCCGCGCGGTGTCGGTGCCGTGCAGGTGTAGACGGCATCGAACTCGTCGGCACGCAACGCCGACAGCATCTCTTTGGGATCACGCGCCTGCAGGATGCCGACCACCAGGATCTTGCGTCCCGCGGGATCGAAGTCGTCGAAGAAGACCTGCGCACACGAGTCGGCGCCTGGCGGGTTGTGGGCGCCATCGACGATCACCAACGGCTGGTGGCCGAGCACCTCGAACCGCCCGGGCATGCGCACGTTGGAGAAACCCTCGCGCACGACGTCGTCGGCGACTGGGGCTGCGAAGAAGGCCTCGACGGCGGTGAGCGCAACGATTGCGTTGTCGCCTTGATGCCGACCGTGCAGGGGAACGAACACGTCGGTGTAGATAGTGGTGGGTGTGCGCAGATCGACCAGGCGCCCACCGAGCGCCAGCCGGTTCTCGAGCACGTCGAACTGGTCGCCGCGCTCCAACACGCTCTCGCCACCGGCATCGGTGAAGTAGGGCAGCAACTCCGGGTCGGTCTCACCGACGACGACGATGCTGCCCGGCTTGATGACCCCCGCCTTCTCCGCAGCGATGTGGCCCTTGGTTGGGCCGGCGAACTCGTTGTGGTCCATGCCGATGTTGGTGATGACGGCAACCTGTGCGTTGCACACGTTGGTGGCATCCCACCGGCCGAGCACACCGACCTCGATCACGGCGACATCGACCGCCAGATCAGCGAACCATCGGAACGCCGCAGCGGTCGTGGTCTCGAAGTAGGACGGACGCACGCCCGTGAGCATCTCGAGGTCGGCGACGGCGGCGATCTGTTCAGCGAACTCGTCGTCGCTGATGTACTCGCAGTCGCGGCTCATCCGCTCGTTCGGTCGTTCGAGATGCGGGCTGGTATAGGTGCCGACGGTCAGGCCGTGCGCCATCAACAGCCGAGTGATCATCTGCGACGTCGAGCCCTTGCCGTTGGTTCCGGTCACGTGGATCACCGGGTAGGCGAATTGCGGGTCGCCCATCGCCTCGACGATGGTCTTCATCCGCTCGATCGTCGGCGACTCGATGCGCCCGGTCTTTTCGTAGCTGGCGTGAGCGTCGAGGTATGCCAGCGCGTCGGAGTAGGTCATCGTCGGGGCGGCACGTCGTTGGGCAGCACAGCGCTGCGCCTCACTGTCGCGTCAGCTGGCCTCGCGGCGGGGCCGCTTGGCCTTGGGCTCGCGCGGGACAAGCGTGGGGTTGGTCTTCTTCTGCACGGTGTCGAGCTCGATCATGACGGTGCCGACATCGCTGCGGCCGGGCAGCTCGTACATCGTGTTGAGCAACACCTCTTCGAGGATAGCTCGCAGTCCGCGGGCCCCGGTGCCACGCAGCAACGCCTGCTCGGCGATTGCTTCCAACGCTTCGCGAGTGAAATCGAGCTCGACGTCTTCGAAGTCGAACACCTTGCGGTATTGCTTGACCAGAGAGTTCTTCGGCTCGGTGAGGATCTTGATCAGAGCATCGCGATCGAGGCTGCGAACCGCGCCGATCATCGGCAAGCGGCCGACGAACTCGGGAATCAATCCGAACTTCAGCAGGTCTTCCGGCAGCACCTTGGTGAACAGCTCGCCTGGATCCTTGTCGGCCTTGCTGCGCACCGTGCCGTGGAAACCGACACCCTTGTGGCCGATGCGACTCTCGATGATCTGCTCGAGACCGGCAAACGCGCCGCCGCAGATGAACAAGATGTTGGTCGTGTCGATCTGGATGAACTCCTGGTGCGGATGCTTGCGCCCACCCTGCGGCGGCACCGATGCGACCGTGCCCTCGAGGATCTTCAGCAGCGCCTGCTGCACACCCTCACCGCTGACGTCGCGGGTGATCGAGGGGTTCTCGCTCTTGCGGGCGATCTTGTCGATCTCGTCGATGTAGATGATGCCGGTCTCGGCCTTCTTCACGTCGAAGTCGGCGGCCTGGATCAACTTCAACAGGATGTTCTCGACGTCTTCGCCGACGTAGCCGGCCTCGGTCAGCGCGGTCGCGTCGGCGACTGCGAACGGCACGTTGAGCAGGCGGGCGAGCGTCTGGGCGAGGTGGGTCTTGCCGCAACCGGTGGGGCCGAGGAGCATGATGTTGCTCTTGGCCAACTCGACCTCGTCGCGACGACCGACGCTGGCGCCCTGCTGGTACTGAATACGTCGGTAGTGGTTGTAGACGGCGACCGACAGGATTTTCTTGGCCTCGTCCTGGCCGACGACGTAGTCATCGAGGAAGGTACGGATCTCGCGTGGCGTGGGCAGTTCCTCGAAGCGGATCTCACTCGAATCAGTGAGTTCTTCTTCGATGATCTCGTTGCACAGGTCGATGCACTCGTCGCAGATGTACACGCCCGGGCCGGCGATCAGCCGCTTGACCTGCTTCTGTGACTTGCCACAGAACGAACATTGCAACAGTTCACCGGTGTCGCCGAATTTCGCCACGGTTCAGTCTCCTTGCTCGCCCAATAGATCGATTCGTGAGGATCAGCGAATCGGACCGGTGCGGTCGACGGCGTCACGAGACGAGATCACATCATCGATGATGCCATACGTGAGGGCCTCTTGCGCTTCCATAACGAAATCGCGGTCGGTGTCCTGGTGGACCCGCTCGATGGTCTGACCGGTGTGCTTCGACAGGATTTCCTCGAGCAGATCACGCATACGCAGGATTTCCTTGGCTGCCAGCTCCAGATCGGTGACCTGGCCGTACCCGACCTGACCGTATGGCTGATGCAAGAGGATTCGGCTGTGCGGCAGGGCCAAACGCTTGCCCTTGGTGCCGGCGGCAAGCAGAACGGCCGCAGCCGACGCCGCCTGACCGAGACAGATCGTGGCGATGTCGTTCTTGATGAACTGCATCGTGTCGTAGATCGCGAACAGCGCGGTGATGTCGCCACCGGGGCTGTTGATGTAGAGGTTGATGTCCTTGTCGGGGTTCTCGCTCTCCAGATGGATGAACTGGGCGCAGATCAAACTGGCGATGCCGTCGTCGATCGGTGTCTGCAAGAAGATGATGTTCTCCTTCAGCAGACGCGAGTACAGGTCCATCCCGCGTTCGCCACGACTGGTCTGTTCGATGACATTGGGAACCAGATAGTTCTTGGACTCAATCATGGTCGTGCCCTTCGTGGTCGTGGTCGTGATCGCCGTGTTCGTGATCGCCGTGGTCGTGGTCGTCGTCAGTCTTGCCCATCACGAGCGCACGATCGATCGGATCGCCGGCCTCGTCGACGATCTCGACATGTTCGAGCAACCAGTCGAGGGCCTTCGTCTTGCGCATCTGTGCGATCAGATCGGTGACCGCGTCGTTCTTCTCGTAGGCCTTGCGAACCTCGTTGGGCTTCTGGCGCACCTGCATGCCGATTCGGGCGTACTCGGCGGCGACATCGTCGTCGGTCACCTCCAGCCCCTCGGCATCGACCACGGCGCGCAGCGCAAGGTCGACCTTGACGGCCTTCTCCGACTGCACCTTCAAGCTTTCGATGAACGTGGCTGCGTCTTGGCCGGTGACCTGCAGCCACTGGTCGATCGAGATGCCTTGAGATTGAAACTGCTGCACGGTGTTCTGCACCCGGCCCTGAAGATCGGCCTGCACCATCGACTCCGGCGGGTCGAGGTCGACCAATCCGGCGAGCGCCGAGGTGGTGCGCTCGATGAACTGGTTGCGGGTCTGGTTGAGCTTGCCGGTGCCGATGCGCTCGGCCAACGCGACGCGCCATTCCTCGATCGTGTCGAACTCGCCCAGGTTCTCGCTGACCCATTCGTCGGTCAGCTCCGGCAGCACGGTCTCCTGCACCTTGGAGATGTTGACGACGAAGTCGGCGGGCTGGCTCGTGCCGTTCGGCGTCGCCGTGAAGGTCAGCTCGTCGCCCTCCTTGGCACCGAGCAGCTCGGCGTCGAAGCCGGGAGCCACCCAGCCGTTGCCGACCTGGTAGAGCCAATCCTCGGTGTTGAGGCCAGCCACCGGCTCGCCAACGCGCGTGCCAGCCAGGTTGATCGTGACCTGGTCGCCCGATTGCACCGCTCGATCGGCATCGACAAGCGAACCCTGGCGGCGCAGCTCGGCTTCGACCGCCTCGTCGATGTCGGCCTCGGTTGCGACGGGCGACGTCAGCTCGACGCGCAGCCCGCCGTAGCCGGGAACGGTGATCTCCGGGCGAACCTCGCACGTCGCGTCGAACGAGACGGGCCCGCTCTCTTGCCCGGCGGTGAACTCGATGTTCGGTGTGGCGATGAGATCGATGTCGTGGTCGCGCACCGCGTTGGCCAGATACTGCGGAACAGCATCGCGGAGTGCCTGCTCACGGGCCGTCGCCAGCCCGATTCGGGCCTCGAGCACCTTGCGCGGCACCTTGCCCTGGCGGAAACCGGGCAGCTTCACCTCTTTGGCGATCGTGCGGAACGCCATGTCGATGTCACGATCGAACTCGGCCTCCTCGATGGTCACGGAAAGCTTCACGAGCTTCTTGGCGGGTGCGTCTTCTGGGATGTCCTCTACGGGCGCAATCGTGCTATTCACAGATCGTCGATGCTATCGGTCGGCCTTCTCATCGGGCAGACTGTGACCATGACCTATTGGAAGCCTCACGCGCTTGCCAAGCCGCACGCCGACCAGCTCGATCTGCGGATCGGCGACCGTGTGGAGAGCACCGTCGACCTCGACAGCGGCGTCGCCGCAGGCACCGAGGGCAAGGTCATTCTGGCCAACGGGTTCAACTGGCAGCGCTACCGCGTGGCCTTCGTCAACGGCATCGAGGTCGGTGATCTCGACCAGCGCAACATCGTCCCCATCGGCAAGGCCGCCAAGCGCCTGGCCAAGATCGCCAAGGCCGCCAGCCGCGCCTGAACACACTCCAGCGATGACATCGTTACGTCACCGGTTCCCGGGCATCGGGCCGGAATGGGCCCGGTTCGACGGGCCGGCAGGCACCCAGATGGTCGACTCGGCGATCACCGCGATGAGCGAGTGGATGGCCAGCGGCAACACGGCGAGCAACGGCGGTCCGTTCGCCGCCGCCGAGGAGTGCCAGCGACTGATCGACCGAACGCGTGCAGCCGTCGGCCAGCTGCTGGGTGCGGATCCGAACGGCATCAGCTTCGGCCCCAACATGACATCGCTGACGTTTGCCGTGTCGCGGGCGATCGGCGCAACGCTGCGCCCCGGCGACCGGATCGTGGGAACCCGGCTCGATCACGACGCCAACATCACACCGTGGCGACGAGCGGCAGACGCGGCTGGGGCACAGCAGGTGCTGGCCCCATTCGACCCGGACACCGGGCAACTATCGCCCGACAACGTGATCGACCTCATCGACGAGCACACCAAGTGGGTCACGCTGCCCGGCGCATCGAACCTGCTCGGCTCCACACCCGACCTCGTCCCGATCATCGAGGCCGCACATGCAGTCGGCGCTTACGTCTACGTCGACGCGGTGCACCTCGCCCCGCATCGCAGGATCGACATCGCCGCGCTCGAGTGCGATGCGCTGGTGACGTCTCCATACAAGTGGTACGGCCCGCACAGCGGCGTGCTGTGGATGCGACCCGAGTTGTTGGAGAGCCTTCCCGTGTTCAAGGTCCGCCCCGCAGCCGATCACGGGCCGGCGCGCATCGAAACCGGGATGCCGAACTTCGAGGGCATCGCCGGAATCGAAGCTGCCGCACGCTTCCTGATCGAGGAGGGGATGGACCAACTCGCCGCAGCGGAGTCGGAGGTGTTCTCGCGCTTGCTCGAGGGCCTGCTCTCGATCAACGGGGTGAAGGTGTGGGGCTCGCACACGCTCGAGGGACGAGTGCCGACGGCCGCCTTCACGATCGAGGGTGTGCATCCGGCTGACGCATCGAAGGCACTGGCTGCCTCGCAGGTCGCGGTGTGGGATGGCCACAACTACGCCGTCGAAGTCGTCGACCAGTTGGGGTTGGCCGACAGCGGCGGCGTGATCCGCGCCGGTGTGTCGCGCTACGTCGAACAGCCCGATGTCGACCGCCTGCTGGCAGCCGTCCGTACCCTTGCCCCCTAATTCTTGCAGAGGTGGTCACACGCTGACCGTCCCCACGACGGTCATGCCGCGTCCGCAATCCACGGCGACCTGGAGATCGGCGCCGGTAACATGCACGACGTCCGGGATGTGGCGCAGTTGGTAGCGCACCTGCTTTGGGAGCAGGGGGTCGGGAGTTCGAGTCTCCCCATCCCGACACTGTTGACCTGGTGTGATACGATTTCAGGAGTCGCTCCCGAAGGCCATGTATCAGCCATGTATCAGACTTTCGGGCGTCGATGACGCTGGAGGTGATACATGAGTTGGAAGGCGATCGGTCAGCCGACGGTCCGCAAGCAGCGCGACAAGTGGGTGGTGCGCATCGATGGCATCGACACGACGACCGGCAAACATCGGCCGCGACAGCTCGGCACCTATGCGTCGCAGCGCTCGGCACTCGCCGCTTCTCGTGAACATCGGGCCAGCGCGCGGAGCACCGAACGCGGGACGGTCAGCTGGCTCGTTCGTCGCTACGTGGCGAGCAAGTCCGACATCACGCCGAAGGCGCGCGAGCAGTACGCGTGGGCGATCCCACACATCGAGCACGGCCTCGGCGCGATTCCGTTGGCGCGGCTCGACCGCGACGATGTCGCCGACTGGATCAACGCACTGGCGAGCGCCGGCAAGTTGTCTCGACGCAGCGTGCAGATCTGCCGGAACGTCCTCCGAGCTTCGCTCGCCGACGCTGTCGAGGAAGGCTTGATCCCGAGGAGTCCGGCGGCACGGGTGGCGTTGCCTCGAACGGTCGCCAAGCCGGTCAAAGAGAAAGTCGTGCAAGCGTGGGAGGCGAAGGACGTCGAGACGTTCCTCGCAGCCGTCGCGGCTCATCGCTGGGCAGTCGGGTTCCAACTCGGCGTGCTCTATGGCCTCCGGCGCAGCGAAGTTCTCGCACTCCGGTGGGACGACTTCGATCCCAAGGGCCGCACACTTCGAATCGACGAGAGCCTCGTCGCGGTCAACCGCGGTGCCGTACTGGGTGACGCCAAGAACGTGCGTTCACGTCGGCTGGTTCCATTGTCCGACGACGGGGTGCGCGCTCTCAAGCGACGCCGCACCGAGCAAGCCGAAGAACGACTGCTCGCCGGTTCGGAGTGGGAAGACAACGACCTCATCATCGCCACCCGCCAGGGTCGACTCGTGCTCCCCCGCTCGTACGACCGAGCGTTGGCGCTCATCGTCGACAAAGCCAAGCTGCCGCGCCTCACGTCGCATGGTCTGCGCCACACCGCAGCCACTCACATGGTCAACAACGCGAAGGACGTCGGCGAGCTTCGAGCAATTGCCGACATCCTCGGCCACAGCCCGGAGATGCTGATGACGGTCTACGCCCACGCACTCCCCCAAAGCCGCCAGGCGATCGTCGATCGCATTCAGCACACTTCGGCGTAGCGGCCATTCTTCAGGGTTCGGTATCGCCGGCCGTGAGTGTTGGGTATCGACGCTTGAAGGCCTCAGCGGGTTCGAGGACAAACCCGCCAGGGCCGAACGTGACTGTGAAGTTGTCGAGAAATCCGACTTGGCCGAGCATCACTGCGGTTCCTTGGTGTGGCCAAGGCGTCAGGACTGCCACCAAGCTGCGCCACCGAATCGCGGGTTCCGCCGAAAGTTCTGCCGGCGGCCTGGCTTCCAACGTCAATTCGTACAACGGAACCTCGCTCGCACTACCGGCAAGTCGGAGGAACATCGAACTGCCGGTGTCCACAGGGTCACCACCGCTCTGGATCACCTCCTGGGCAACAACGGTTACCGGCCCGCCGGTGTCGACGATCGCCGAGAACGTCGGACTACCCGACGACGTGCCGACTCCGATGACCGCACGAAGAATGAGCCGGGGCAGCTTCCCGCGACCTTCGCCGAAGTCGGTGTACGGGTAGACCCAGGGCTCAGCCAAGTCCGTAGACGAGAGGTTCACGAGGGTCGGGCGCTCGCATGACTTCGACACCCTCGATGTGCTCGAGCGCTATAGCTGAGAGCAGCTCAGACAGCGATGCTGCATCGCAACGAACGGTGCCGGCCGAGTCGACCGCCACCCACCGGCCCGCCCATGCTTCGAGCTGAAGAGTCCTCACCACAAGGATTGATCGTAGTCGGCCCGGTCCGCCTCAACACGTACAATTGGCGCGGTGAAAATGACGCTCGATCTTCCAGCGGAAGCGCTCGGCAGGCTTCAAGCCGAGGCCCGCCTCCGGGATATCACCGTAGATCAGCTCGTCGCCGACCTTGCCAATTCGCTTCCGACCGAGGACGCCCTGGAGACCTTCATCGGATCAGGCTCATCCGGGCGAGGCGATCTGGCCAGGCGCCATCGCGAGATTCGTTCCGAGTAGGCAGCCGAGTCCACACAGCATCGCGACATGTGACCCGCCACGCCACTGAATCCCCATCATCGGGCACCCCGTCCAACTGCTCATCGACGCTGCGACCGACCTACAAACAACCGTGTCCGCAAAATTCGTACAGCAGTGCTGGGTGTGAAGTTCGTCACGGCCAATTGTCCGTTGAGTACCGCTGAAGTCCACTGAGTACCGTCGCGTACCGTCTGGTTCGCCTCGCCCAAACCACTGTGGCCGTGACCGCTTGCGTGTTGAATGACAGAGGTGTAGTTAGGACAGTCCATGTCTTCGTTGGACGCGGTCACCGAAGCAGACGAGGCCCCTCAACTGCTCACTGTTGAGGAGGCGGCACGTCTGTTGCGCATCGGTCGATCGCGTGCGTATGAGCTGGCGAACGAGTATCTGGACTCGGGTGGTACGACGGGGATTCCGGTGTTCCGTCTCGGGCCGGGCTGTATGCGCGTGCCTCGCTGGGCGCTGATCGAGCTGGCGACGACCGGACGTGTGGTCAGATTGTGCGACGCTGTTGTGCAGTCGACGGGAGCGTGTGTTGACCACTGAGGCGACCCGTTCGATTGTCGTCGCCTTCGAGGGGAGCGCACTTCGGCGCGACCTCGGTCCGACATCGTTGATGATGCTCGAGGAGTTGCTGTTGCGCTCGACCGGCCCTGCCGACGCGTGCGTTGCCCGCGTCTCGATTCGTGCGTTGGCCGCGTCGCTCGGTTTGGCGAAGGACACCGCGGGCCGGGCGATCCGCCGCCTTCGCGATGCCGGGCTTGTGAGGGCCGCACAGCAGCGAACCGTCGCCGGCAGCTTCGACACCGGCACCTACCGCATTGCTGTTCCCGACTGCATCTCGCTCACCGCGCCGACTGCTGCCGAACTACAGCCACACCGTCGCTCAATACGACGCGACTCCTCACAGCTCTCGCTCGCGATCGAGTCCTGAGAACCGCACCGTGATGACTACCCGAGTGACCTACCCCTTTGACAAGAAGACAAGTGCCCGAACGCGATCGGGAAGTCGATGTTGAGGGTCACCACGTTGTATGCGTCGAGTGCGGCGGCGACAGCGAAGTACTACGCCCGCTATCTGGCGCGGGCGCCTGGTGAGGTCGATGGTGTGTGGACCGGAGATCAAGCGAACGCGCTTGGTCTGTCGGGCAGCGTGAACGTTGAGGCGTTGGAGTTGTTGTTGGAGGGCCGCGACCCGGTTCGTGGGACACGGCTCGGCTACCCACTCACTGACCGCACACTCAACGACGGTCGAGTGGTCAAGGCGGTCGCCGGGTTCGACGCGACGTTCTCTGCACCGAAATCCGTCAGCGTCCTGTGGGCACTCACGCAGGACCCGCGGCTGCTCGAGGCCCACGACGCTGCCGTCACCGCAGCGCTGGCGCACTTGGAGCGGTTCGGGTCGACAACCCGCGTGCGTGCTGATGGCCGTCGTCTGCACCCAGAATCGCAAGGTCTGATGATTGCCACGTTCCGCCAGACGACATCGCGCGCAGATGATCCGCAGTTGCACACGCACGCGGTGGTCTCAGCGAAGGTGCAAACGGTGGACGGTCGCTGGTTGGCGCTTGATGCTCGCTACCTGAAGCGGTATCAGCGGATGCTCGGCGGGCTGTATCAGTCGGTGTTGCGCAGCGAGCTCGTGGATCGGTTGGGGGTGGCGTGGGGTCCGATCGTCAACGGCCAAGCCGAGATCGCCGGCATGCCCGCCGAGTTGTTGGAGACCTTCTCCAAGCGCACCTCCCAAGTCGATGCCGCCTTGGCTGTGAAGCTCGACGTGTTCCGCCATCGTGAGGGTCGCGACCCGACACGCTGGGAGCGAGCCGCGCTGACTCGCGAGGCGTCGGCGGACACTCGTGCTCACAAGACTGGCAACGGTGCCACCGATCTGCAGACACGGTGGACCGCCGAAGCCGCAGCACTCGGATGGACGGGTGTCGGCGTCTCTGAGAGCGTGACCGATGTCGGGCGCGAGTTGAGTGCTGAGCCGACACCACGAGTCACCACCGCTCAAGTTGTGGAGGCACTGTCGGTTGGCGGGTCGACATGGAACCGCGCTGACGTGATCCGGGCGGTGTGCGATGTCCAAGGTCCGCTGCCGGGCATGCCGGCGTCGCGGTGGGCGCACACCCTGGAGCGAGTCTGCGACGCGGTAACCGAGACGTGCGTCGAACTCGACCCGGTCCAGGCGGCGGCGCCGCGGCGAGTGTCGGATGGTCGGTCGTTGTGGTTGGAACCGGTTGCTGCGCATTTCACCACGGAGTGGGTGTTGGCCGAAGAGGAGCACGTGCTGTCGTGGGCACTCGGCGCCCAAACCGCCGACCCACAACCATCGGTCACAATCGAGCGCGGTCAGCTTGATGTGTTGCAAGCCGATGTCGCCGCCGCGGTCGCCGGCCACGACCGGCTGGTGCTCGCTGTCGGTCCAGCCGGGACCGGCAAGACCACCACGTTGCGGGCCGCCGCTCTCGACCTCGATCGGCAGGGCCGCGAAGTGTTTGGTGTGGCGCCGTCGGCGAAAGCAGCTCGGGTACTTGAGCGTGAGACCGCGATCGCGTCGGACACGCTCGCCAAACTGCTCTACGAATGGCAACGCGACGACCGCCCACCACTCGACCGCTACCGGCTCCGCGCTGGCACGACGGTGATTGTCGACGAGGCCGGCATGGTCGGAACCGGCGCCCTGGCCCGATTGGTCAACCTCGCCGAACTACACGATTGGCGGCTCGCGCTGATCGGGGATCACCGCCAACTGCAAGCCGTCGGCCGGGGCGGGCTGTTTCACGAGTTGTGCGTCACTGGACGCTGCATCGAGTTGACCCGCATCCACCGCTTCGCCGAGCCGTGGGAGGCCGCCGCGTCCCTACAACTACGACACGGTGACCCTCGAGGCCTGAACGCCTACTTCGACCACGGTCGGGTGATCGCTGACACCTTCGACAACCACCTCACCCGGATCGCCGACCTGTGGCTCGACACCACGGCCCGACACGGCACGGCGGCGATCACCGCGGCGAC
>JBDTRP010000075.1:0-8350 GCA_039931555.1 Ilumatobacteraceae bacterium
CGTCGATCTACAGCCCGTCGATCTACAGCCCGTCGATCTATTCGCCGTCGATCTACAGCCCGTCGATCTACTCCCCCTCCGATGCGTTCCTGCAGGCATTCTCGAGCGCCCAGACTCGAAGCCTCCTCGGCGTTTCGGCTCACGAGAACGCGGAGTCCGAATCCATCCGCACTACGACGTGGAACAACACGGGCGATTTCTACGTGCGAGTGCAGGGCCGGAACGGCGCCTTCTCACCGACGCCATTCCACCTCGGGTTGTCGACCACAGGAGGCCCGTGCTCGAACGTCTCGCCTGATTCGTTCAGCTCGTTGCCCAATCCGGGCGGCGTACCTGGCGGCGCTCAGACGGTGATCCTCACCGACACCTCCCGCCTCACCCAGACCCCGAGCCTCACCACCGCATTGGATCAGCTGAGGGCGCGCACCGGCGGGGTAGTCGTCAACGTCGACGCCAGCCCACGCATCCACGAATTGAATGCTCAGGCCGACACTTACACTGCGTGCCCGTACGCCAAGAACCTCGTCGCCGAAGCGATCCGCCAGATCGTGAACTCGTATCGCGATGCCAATGGCACGTTGAAGTACGTCGTCATTGTCGGTGGCGATTTTGTCGTGCCCTTCTTCCGATACGCCGACTCGGCCGGCATCGGGCCCGAATCCGACTACGTGCCACCGGCCCTCGACACCAGCGCGTCGCAGGCCAGCCTGCGGCGAAACTACGTGCTCGGACAGGACGCTTACGGTGCAGTCTCGGACCTCGACTTGAAGGGCGCTGTCCTGCCGGTTCCTGACCTCGCAGTCGGGCGACTGGTCGAGACCCCCGACGAGATCACCGGGATGATCGATGCGTACCTCGGACTTGCGGGCGGCACGCTGCCGTCGCCCACGTCATCGCTCGTCACCGGGTACGACTTCCTGACGAGCGCAGCTGATTCGGTTCAGACCGACTTTGCTGCAGGCCTCGGCCCGAACACGCGAGCCGACACATTGATCACGAATCAGGGCGTCCCGACGACGACCACGACGGTCGGCACGCCGAGTCGCGACAAGTCGTGGACTGCAACCGACCTCTCCAACTCGCTTCTCGGCTCGCATCACGACCTCGTCTTCTTGGCGGGTCACTTCAACGCCTTCAGCACGCTGGCCGCGGACTATCAGACCAGCATTTCCACGAGTGATCTCGACGCCCATCCCAACGTGCTCACCAACTCGCTGGTCATCAGCGCCGGATGTCATGCGGGTTACAACCTTCTCGACGCCGACGCCGTCCCAGGATTGACGCAGGGCGTGCCCGATTGGCCCGAGGCGATGGCCAAGCAGCGCGCCACGTTGATCGCCGGCACCGGGTATCAGTACGCCGACACCGACTTCCTGGCCTACAGCGCCAAGCTCTACGGCCTGCTCGCCACGCAGTTGCGCAACGGCACCGGCGCCGTGCCTCTCGGGCAGGCGCTGGTCAACGCCAAGCGGGACTACCTCGCAGGTGTCGGCAGCCTCAGCGGCATCGATCAGAAGGCCCTGATCGAGTCGACGCTCTACGGCCTGCCAATGACAGGGGTCAACTTGCCGGCGGGCCGCATCGCGAAACCCGTTGACGCCGCGGGAATCACGCCGACGCCGGTTGCGGCAACGTCGCCGGGCGGCGTGCTCGGCCTGAAGACGGCACCGCTGATCCTGGCCCCAACTCCCACCACACCGTCGTCGAAGCCAGTACTCGACACCCTCGGCAACCCGGTCGTCCCCGCTGCTTCGTTCCGTTGGCTGACCGGGCGCGAAGGGGTGCAGTTCGGTCCGGCGCTGCCGGCGCTGCCCAAGCAGATCGACGATGTGACCAGTAGTACCGGCGAGGTGTTGCGAGGCGTTGGCTTCGTCAGTGGCACGTACACCGATACGCCGGGTGTCATCCCGTTGACGGGTGCACCGACGATCGAGCAGAACGGCATCCACACCGACTTCGTGTCGCCCGTGTTCTTCCCCCAGAAGTTGGCCACCGTCAACTACTTCGGCGCGCTCGACGGGAACGGCACGGATGGGCGCACGAGGTTGATCACGACGCCCGCTCAGTACCGGTCGGATCTCGCCGGTTCGACGACCGACACCGAGCGCAATTACTTGCAACTCGGCTTGCAGCTCTACTACAGCAGCAACACCACGACGTATGGAAACAACACGCCGGCGCTCGCTGCACCACCGTCGATCTCCGGGGTCACCGACACCCTGCCTCCGGGCCAGGTGACGGTCAGTGCGCACGTCACCGGCGATCCATCGGCGGGAGTACAGAAGGCATGGGTGACCTACACCGCCGAGAACGGTCCGCTGCACGGGACGTGGCAGCCGACCGATCTCGTGCAGGATCCGCTCGATTCCACGCTGTGGACGGGAACGTTCGCGCTGCCGAGCGGGCAGGCCGTGGCTGATGTCCGCTACATCGTGCAGGCAGTCAACGGCGTCGGCCTGGTCGGCCTCGACAACAACCTGGGCGATGGCTACACACCCGGCGTGCCGGTCGGTGCACCGGTTCCGCCACCCGCGATCAGGACCAGCACGACCCTCGAGCCCACCGCCGCGAGTGGTGTGTCCGGGACGAGCCTCGACCTGGCCGCGACGGTCAGCCCGGCACCCGCGGGAAGCACGATCACGTTCTCCCTCGGCAGCGTTTCCATCACGACCACTGCCGACAGCGCCGGTCGAGCAACCGCGACGTTGCCGCTGCAGGATGCGGTCGGCGCCTACACCGTCTCGGCATCGTACGGCGGTGATGCAACGCACAGCAGTTCGTCGAGCGCCAGCGTGTTCAGCATCACCAAGGTCCCGACCGCACTGACGATCTCCGGCGGTACCTCGAGAACGATCAGCGCCTTGCTGTCGCGAACCGCACCGAACATCCCGCTGCCGCAACAGACCGTGATCTTCTCGGTAGCGGGCCCGGTCAGCAAGCAGATCCCGGCAACCACCGATCCCCAGGGTCGAGCCGTCCTGCCGACGGGGGCGCTGCCGGACGGGACCTACACGGTCTCGGCGCAGTTCCAG
The DNA here is from genome assembly GCA_039931555.1 of Ilumatobacteraceae bacterium. Taxonomy (GTDB): domain Bacteria; phylum Actinomycetota; class Acidimicrobiia; order Acidimicrobiales; family Ilumatobacteraceae; genus JAENVT01. Next base: position 3,033 of record JBDTRP010000075.1, read on the forward strand.
GGCACGCCATCGACGTTCTTGCGCAGCGATTCGCCGAGCACCGTGCTGACCCTCGATACCACCGGGCCGATCGTGACCGCGTTGACTCTGACACCCGCGTCGATCGTGGTGGGCAGCACGACGAGGCTCACGGCAACGGTTGCCGACGGCGCGACGGTCGCGCGTGTCGAGTTCTTCGTCGGCGCGGATCCCGGCCTCGGCTCGGCAACCACTGCTGCAGTTGTAGCAGGTTCCGCATCGGCGATCATCGGCGCCAACTTGTCGCCCGGCAGCTACACGGTTGGTGTTCGAGGGCTCGACGGCTTGGGCAACTGGTCGGCCACGTCGACCACGACGTTGACCGTGACGCAGATCGGTGTGTCGGTCAGCACGCATGCGAACCGAACGAGCGCGATCGACCTTGCTGGTGCGACCGTCTCGGGCAACATCGCAGTGTTCGCGACACCGGCGGCGAGCACCAGTCGCGTTGCGATCGTCGGGTTCTACATCGACGATCCGAACAGAAGCAGCCTCCCGTACTGGGTGCAGCTCCTCAGCCCGTACGACCTCAACGGGACGTTGAAGAACGGCACGGCCAAGCTCTTCGACACGCGACTCCTGCTCAACGGAACACACACGCTGACCGTCGAGTTGCTGCGATTGAACGGCGCCATCGAGCGGCAGACTGTGTCGTTCACCGTCAACAACCCCGCACCAGCAGTGGCTCAGAAGCTCCAGGTCAGCACGAGCGCGACGCGCAGCAGCCCGGTCGATCTCAACGGGCGCACGCTCACCGGGTCGGTCGCCATCTTCGTCGCGCCGACGACCTCGGTGAAGTCGGTGGCGTTCTGGCTCGACAAGACCAACCTCACGGTCTTGCCTCGCTCGTTCGACTCTGCAGCTCAGTTCGACTTCAACGGGACTTCCGGCAACGGGCAGGCGGTCCTGTTCAACACTGGCACGCTGACCGCTGGCACACACCGGATCGCAGCGCTCGTCACGTACACGAATGGAACCACCGCAGTTCTGTCCAGCACCTTGACGAAGTAGCGCTTCCGAAGCAGTCCGGCCCGGTGATACGCGTGATGGTGGGTGTATCAGCGGGCTCAGTGGTGCCTCATTGAGGCGTGACAGCGATCTACGTGCGGGTTCTATGCTTCGCCCCATGCCAGGTGCCACGCTCACGCCGACCGAGCTCGGCGACCTGGTGGGGCGGGCCCGCCTGGGCGAGGCAACGGCGTGGGAAGCGCTCGTGCGGGGCACCTCCAGCGCGGTGTACCGCGGCCTGGCCGCATTCGATGTCGCCGCAGACGTGCGAGACGAGTTGTACCACGAGACGTACATCAAGCTGGTCGAGCGACTTGACACGATCCAGCAACCGGCGGCCCTTCCAGCGTGGCTCATGACGACCGCACGCAATCAGGCTCTGCAGTACTTGCGCAAACGCGCCAGGCTCGTGCCGGTGGCCGATCTTCCCGACGTGGGGTCAGTCTTCGAGCTCGATGAGGCGTTGCTCGATGATGAGTTGCGCGTCGCTGTGGCCAGGGCGTTTCGTCATTTGTCGAGCGCCTGTCAGCAACTGTTACGACTGCTGACGGCCACACCGCCGTTGAGCTACGCCGAAATTGCGGAACTACTCGATCGGCCGATCGGCTCGCTCGGTCCGCAGCGGATCCGGTGCCTGAAGCAGCTCCGGCTAGCGCCGGAGCTGATCGCCTTCATCGATGTTGCGCCGACATAGGACACCTGACATGCCTACTCATCCCTTTGACTCCGACGACGACGTCCTTGCGCTGCTCGGTGACGTTCTCGACTCCATCGAAGCTCCCTCTGCGTCCGCCGTGGAAGGCGCAGAGCAACTGTTCGCGCTGCGACAACTCGACGGTGACCTGATGGATCTGGCTGCCGACTCGAACGAGACCTCGCTTGCCCAACGCGGCACAGAAGCCGGTCGGCTGCTGCGTTTCGAAAGCGGTGGCTGTCAGATCGAGATCGACGCGCACTTCGGTGACGGCGTCGTGACGGGTCAACTCACGCCAGGCGGGGTGAGCGCAATCACGACCGTGACATCTGCCGGTGCGTCGCGGTTCGATTCCGATGCGCTGGGCCGGTTCCTGCAGCCGATTGCCGGGCGCGGTCTGCATCGATGGTCGGTTCGATTCGCCGACGGGCGCATCTGCGTCACTCCGATCGTGCGCCTCTAGCAATCCGGACGCTGGCTCCGACGCACAAGAAGGTGGAGAGTGCGGCGCGTTCGATGGAGCCTGGCGGTAGCTCGCAACGGGTCGTGCGGAGCGCCTCCGCCGTCGGCTCCGACCGGAGAATTCGTAGGTGCAGGTCGTGCATCGGCTCGACGACCGCTGCATCGGGGACCGAATCGAGGGGTGCGATCAACGACATCACGCCACGTCCGACGAGCGCGGCGGCAACGCCCATCAAGTCGTCTCCGGGGTGGGTCGACACACTTCCCGCCTCACACGACGGCAGGATCATCACCTCCGGGACAGTGGCGAGTTGTTCGATGTCGAACACCGTGAGGGGACCGTCGTGCATCCGAAACGAGGACAACAGCGGGCTGTCGCCGCGGAACGTACCGTGCGCGGCGAGGTGGACCAGGTTCGATGATGTGAAGGCCTGGCGGGTGTTGTCGACCGAGGCCGCCGCACCGTCGAGCACCGTCGTCGCCGCTGATCCGGTGGCGAAGCGCTGTGACTCGGCATGACCGCTCTGCAGCCCCGGACCCACGACGATGGCGTCGCGAGCAGGGTCCGACGAGATCGGGGCTTGCTCGATGCGTCGCCACGCCATCACGCTGGGCGCAACCACAAACGCGATTTCGGTCAGCGCCGGGAGCAGACCCCACGGAAGCCCGTACAGCGGGCCGGACGGCACGATGATGACTGGCTGGTCGAACCGGATCTGCAGTGGATCGATCAGCAGGCGCTCGACGGTGGATGCTGCGTTGTCGAGAGCGGCGGTGACAGCAGGACCGGGGTCGTAGCCGCTGAGCATCCGGCGCGCCGCGGCCCGCAAGTAGGCGATCTCGGATGACATCACCCGTGTCGGGGCGATCGTGTGGAGGCGGCACGCCCGGCCGGAGAACACCGACGCGTACATCGTGCCGTCGCACTGGCCGAAGCTCACGAGTGTGCGACCGGCGAGGATCGCTCCGAGTCCTGCGAGCTGGGTCGTGATGTGGGGTGCCCCTCGGCCCGGGAAGGATTGCCGGGCATACGCGACCACGGCGGCTTCGGCCTGCAACACGGCCGGGCGATCGGCGGCGAGGCGATCATCGGATGCAGTCCTCGAGAGGGCTCGATGCTGATCGAGCAGCGAGTCGAGGATCGCATCGCGGGTCGGTGGAGCCACGACTCGCGTTGACGCCGCCCGCAACTCCTCGGTCCACTGCACGACGCTGCGAGGCTGCCCTCTTGCGATCGCCACGCGCACGCCGATCTCGACGAGTTGCGCCGCCATCGCAGACGCTGACACCCGCAACTCGGTCGAGCCGAGCTGCGCTCGATAGTCAGTCAGCGCCCGCAGGCCCTGACGCGCCGCCCGCGCCGCGCCGCCCTGATCGCCGGCCAGAAATCGGCTCAACGCCACAGCTTGCCAGGTGTGCAGCCGATCGATCGACGACGTCCCCTTTCCTTGCGCCGCGGCGAGGTGTCGCTGGGCCCGCTCGACCTGACCGAGCTCGGCGGCGAGCCGACCGAGTCCGATCCGCAGCAAGGCCGCCTCGCGACGCCAGCCTTCGGCGTCGAGGACGCCGAGCAGCTTCTCTGCTCGGTTGAGCAACGCGCCCGGCCGTGCCGCGCGTGGGGTCGTGGCGAGCTCGGACTGCACCATCACGAAGTTGGCCAACGCCTGCCACGGTCGGCGCCCAGCTTTTCGAAACAGAACAGCGGCCCCGCGGGCGTGTTCCATGGCGCCGGCACTGTCATCGCCGGCGAGCAACGCTCGGGCCAGCCTCAGGCGAGCTTCCGCCTGTTGCAGCACGTCACCCGATTCGAGCGCGCTCTCCAGCGAACGAGTCGCACTCTGTGCTGCGTCGGCGGCCAGCCCGGCCGACAGCAACGTCTCGGAGATGTCGGCATCCAGGATCGGCATCACCCTGCGCGGGTCACCGACATGGTGATAGCCGATGCGGGCTTGCTCGTACAATCGCAGGGCGCCGGCAACGTCGCCACGACGCCCGGCAAGGAAGGCGAGGTTGTGGTCGGCGGCCGCGACGATCAGGTACTGGTCGATCTGCACCGCGAGGTCCCGACAAGCGCGCAGGTCGGACTCCGCCCTTCCCAGGTCGTCGAGGGCGAGCCGGGCGATTCCGCGATTGATCAGCAGCCGTGCTTCGCCGAGTTGATCCTGCTCCCGGCGGAGCAACGGCAGGGCGCGATCCGCGTCGCGAACTGCTTCGTGTGTCCGGCCCAATTGGAACAGCACGAACGATCGCTGTTTGAGGACCCGGCCGGCAAACTGCTCGCTGATCTCAGCTGCTGCACGATCCAGCTCTCGGAGTGCACGCGCCGTTCGACCGAGCTCCAGGTGCACCGCGGCCAAGCTGACGCGGATCTGCGCCACGACGTCGGCGAGCTCGAAGCGCCGCCCCAAGGCAATGGCGCGGTTGAACACCTCCTCCGATTCGGCGAAGTGGGCCCGCTCATAGTTCGCTCGCCCGGTTGCCCAGAGTGCGATCACAGCGACCTCCGGATCGGTGTCGTCGATGAAACCGGCGGCCATCGACAGTGCGAGCTCCGGGTCGGACTGCACGAGATCGAGGCAGCGGTACACAGTCGAGCGAGCACCAACCGCATCGACTTGCGAGCTCGACGTATCAGCCACGACGATGAGCGCTCCTTTGTGGTGAGCAATGCGGTCAGCCGCGCCAGGGGTATCGGCGGCGATGAGCATTCGATCACATGGAGGAACCGACGTGGCGCTGGATGAACGCAGCAATCCCGAACCGGACAAGTGCCCGCCAGGAATGCATTGGGGGCGATTCAAGCCAGCCCAAGGGCCGTGGGACAAACGGGTGCGCTTTGGCAGTGCCAAGGGCGGGAGCGAATTTGCGTATCGACCCGCTGAGCTCGTGGTGGCTGCGTCGCAGCTCGATGCTCTGAATGCGGTACTTGGTGCGGCCCACCCTGCCGTCGGCCAAGCCGGCGGCTACGTGTTGGTCGGTGGAATCACCGATCCGATCGAGACCGGTCGTCGCCTCCGGGCAGCCGGCATCGACGCGCAGGTCAACCACGTGTTCTTCGCCGATGCGGCGGCTTACCCGAACCCGGTGGGGATGCCGTCGCCGGTGGGGATGCCGTCGCCGGTGGGGATGCCGTCGC
>JBDTRP010000076.1:0-35265 GCA_039931555.1 Ilumatobacteraceae bacterium
CACGTCGTCGCCGCTGAGCGAGGGCTCGTGGCCTGCAGCATTGGCCTCGGTCGACATCGCCTTGTCGGGAGTTGATCGGATCCTGTCCGGCGAGAAGATCGTGTACTCGCTGTGCCGTCCTCCTGGACATCATGCGACGCGTTCGGCGTTCGGGGGGTTCTGCCTGTTGAACAACGCGGCGATTGCCGCACAGGCGTTGATCGATTCGGGGGCGCGCCGCGTCACGGTGCTCGACGTGGATGCCCATCACGGCAATGGCACCCAGCAGATCTTCTACGAGCGTGGCGATGTGCAGTTCGTCAGCATCCACATGGACCCTGACCAGAACTATCCGTGGTTCGTCGGCCGCGCCCACGAGCGCGGCGAAGGGCCGGGGGCCGGCGCCAATCTCAACCTGCCGCTACCGCTCGGCACCGTAGGCGACCGCTACTTGACCGACCTGACGACGGCGATCGACGCGGTGTCGGCGTTCGACCCCGAGTACGTCGTCGTGTCGCTCGGTGTCGACCCGGCCGACGGCGATCCGACGGCCGGGCTATGTCTGACGACTGCCGACTTCGCCGACGTGGGCAAGGCGATTGCAGCCATCGACAGGTCGATGCTGATCGTGCAGGAAGGCGGCTACCAACTCCACCGCGTCGGCGCCGACGTTCGCTCCGTGCTGGACGGGGTTTGCGTGTCGACGTACAGCTAGAAACCTAGGGTCCGACGCTGCTCGACGAAGTGCGTATTTCCAACGCGACCTGTGTGCTTCGAAAGTACGCACTTCCCGCGCAAACCGAGATTTGGCACCAGGCTAGGCCTCGCCTTTGCGATAGATCTGCCCGTCGGCTGCTGGTGGTCGCAGGCGCTTGGTGAAGAAGATCAACACGATGAGCACGATCACGTACGGCAGGATCGCCGCCCACCACGTGGGCGGCGTCTCGACGAGCAGATACCACGCCAAGGCAGCACCACCGAAGACCGCGGCGAGCACCGTGTCGTTGGTGTTGCGTCGCAGCAGCGCCCACAGCATCACCGCGAACAAGGCGATGGCCGTGACGAGCAACAGTGAATGCGATGCCTTGCCATTGAGGTCCTGCAGCTTGAGTGCGAATGGGTAGCCGAAGAGCATCGCGCCCCCGAAGATGCCCATCGGGCGCCAGTTGCCGAAGATCAACGCGGCCAAGCCGATGAAGCCACGGCCGCCCGTGCTGCCTTCCTTGTAGACGCCCGACAACTCCTGACTGGCGATGAACGCCCCGCCCAGCCCGGCCAGCGCACCGCTGACGATAACGCCGACGTACTTGTAGAAGTAGATGTTGATGCCTTGCGCCTCGCCGGCCTCGGGACGCTCGCCGCTGATCCGCATTCGCAGCCCGAAGCGGGTGCGCCACAGCAGCCATGCGCTGAACGGCACCAATGCCAATGCAATGACCGTCACCCACGACATGTCACTGACGAGACCACGGAGGATCGCCGTGATGTCGGAGATGACGAACCAATCCTTCTTGGAGAACCAGCCGAGGATGTCCGGAGTCTTCCAACCTCCGAGATCGCCACCGGCCAGGAATGGGAACGTCATACGCCCAACAGTGGGGACACGCGGCGACTGAGTGATCGAGCCGCCAGAGTCCTTGTACTTGACGGCGAAGATCTCCGACGACAGGAATCTGGTGATACCTGGACCGAGGATGTTGATCGCTACGCCGGAGATCACATGGTCGACGCCGAACTGCACGGTGGCGACGGCGTGCAACAGCCCGCCCATCGCGCCCCCGAGCGCACCGATCAACAGCCCCCACCACGCGCCGTAGGTCAGCGCGCCCCACGCCCCGAACCATGTGCCCAGCACCATCATGCCTTCGAGGCCGATGTTGACGACGCCGGCGCGTTCGGCGAACAATCCCCCGAGGCCGGCCAGCAGGATCGGCACGCCCCACCGAAGCATCGATCGCGTCGTGCCCTCTGCGGTCAGCAACGTGGTGTCGTCGAATCCCTGCACGACGTTGAGCACGACCACGCCGATGAACGCGTACAGCGCCCATCGGGCCCAGACCGGCATGTTCTTCAGAGAGTTCACGGCGATCATGCCGTTGCCCCACTGAGCGCCGCCGAGGCCGCTCTGGCTTCTTCGCGGTCACGCACCCGTTGCGTGACCTGATAGGCGACGACTGCAGCGAGGATGATGAGGCCCTGCATGATCTGAATGATCTCGCGTGACGCTGAGCCGGTGCTCTGCAGGATGCCGGAGGAGATATCGAGGAAGGCGAACATCAAGGCTGCGACGGCGGCACCGATTGCGCTGTTCCGTCCGAGGAGGGCGACGGCGATGCCGGCGAAGCCGAGGCCTTGGATCGGGTTCGACGGGAACACGCCACCCTGCATGACCTCGGTCATTCCGACGAGCCCGGCCACCGCTCCAGACAGAGCCATGGCCATCAGCACCATCCTCTTCGGCGACACACCGCCGGCTCTTGCGGCGAACGGGTTGGCGCCGCTGGCGCGCAGATCGAACCCGAACCGGGAACGGTTCAGCAACACGTGGAAGCCGACGCCGACCATGATGGCGACGACCAGCACGCCGGTGAGCTTTCGATCCCGGCCGATATCGCGGGTGAAGATCTCGACGATCTTGTTGAGGTTTGGGATTCGTCCAGACTTCGGGATCTCGGCGGTGCCGAGCCTGGTGACGTTGCCGCCGCCCGGGGCTGGGGCCTGCCACAATTTCAACCCGGCGACGAGCAGACCCGAGACGACAACGGCGTTGAGCATGATCGTCGAGATCACCTCGCTGATCCCTCGACTGACCTTCAACACGCCGGCAATTCCACCGTAACCTGCGCCCACCGTCATCGCGACGAGGAAGATCACCGTCAAATGGATCGGCGCCGGCAGGTGAATGACGCTGCCGACCTCGGCGGCGACCAACGCGGCGAGCAGGTACTGGCCCTCCACACCGATGTTGAACAGGTTCATCCGGAAGCCGATCGCTGCAGCGATTCCGGAGATGAACAGTGGTGTTGCCCGGTTGAGGATGTCGATCATCGTCTCGAGCTTGCTGGCGTGGTTCAGCATGTCGCCGTACGCCCGGAACGGGTTGCTGCCCGCGACCAGGAGCACGATCGATGAGGCGACGACCGCGAAGACCAGCGCCATCGCCGGCGCAGCGGCGCCGAGGGCCACGCGTCGAAGGAACGGCCTCACGCTGCGCCCGCTTGTTGGGTCGCGCCCGTCATGTAGGCACCGAGGTCCCGCGGGGTGACAGTCGCAGGATCGAGTGTGGCGACCAGGCGACCGCGGAGCATGACGACGATGGTGTCAGCCAGGCCTATGAGTTCGTCGAGATCGGCACTGATCAACAACGTCGCCAGACCTGCGGCCCGCGCTGCGCGCAGCTGGTCCCACACCGCTGCTTGAGCACCCACATCGATACCGCGTGTCGGGTGCGAGGCGATGAGCATGGTCGGGTTCGCCGACATCTCCCTGCCGACGATCAGTTTTTGTTGGTTGCCGCCCGACAAGGCGTGGGCCGCCACATCGATTGTCGGAGTCCGTACGTCGAACGCCGTGCGGATCTGTTCGGTGGCATCGCGCATGCCCTCGCGGTCCATCCAGAATCCGTTGGAGAACGGTTTCTGTGTTTGATGGCCGAGTGCTGCGTTCTCCCACAGGGGGGCCGACAACAGCAGCCCCTCGCGTTGGCGGTCCTGGGGTATGTAGCCGATGCCGTTCTCTCGTCGATGACGCACAGAGCTGTGCGTGATGTCGATGCCGAGCATCTCGATCGACCCGGAGGCGAGCTGACGCGTGCCGATGATCGCGTCGACGAGCTCGGCTTGTCCGTTGCCCTCGACTCCAGCGACCCCGACCACTTCGCCGCGGTGCACCGTGAGGTTGACTTCGCTGACAACGGAGCGGTCGCCTTCGTCAACGGTCAAATCCTTGATCTGCATCACGACGACGTCGGTGACCGTCGATTCCGTCGTGTTGGGGGTCGGCAGCTCGGATCCCACCATCAGTTCGGCGAGATCGTGTGCGGTGACGTCGGCCGGCTTCACCGTTGCCACGGAGCGCCCTTGCCGGAGCACGGTGATCGTGTCGGCGATGGCGAGCACCTCGTCGAGCTTGTGGTCGATGAACAGGATCGTCGAACCACTGGCCTTCAGCTCGCGGATGTTGCGGAACAGCGCTTCGACCTCTTGGGGAACGAGCACTGCGGTCGGCTCGTCGAGAATCAGGATCTTCGCGCCGCGATAGAGCACCTTGATGATCTCCACCCGCTGGCGCTCGCCGACTTCGAGTGTTTCGATGAGTTCGTCGGGGTTCACATCGAGGCCATACGCTTGGCCGACCTCGCGAACGTGGGCTTTGGCCTTGTCGAAGTCGATGCGGCCACCCCTCAGCGTGGGCTCGGCACCGAGGATGACGCTTTCGAGCACTGTGAGGTTCTCCGCCAACATGAAGTGCTGGTGCACCATGCCGATGCCCATGTTGATGGCATCGGTCGGTTTGGCGAAGTGCACCTCGTTGCCGAAGACCTTCATCACGCCATCGTCGGGTGATTGCATCCCGTACAGGATCTTCATCAAGGTCGACTTGCCGGCGCCGTTCTCGCCGCAAATGGCATGGATCTCGCCCTCCTCGACGGCGAGATCGACGCGATCGTTGGCCACGACGCCCGGGAAGCGCTTCGTGATTCCGACCAATTCGATTGCTCGTGCCAAGTGCCCTCCAAAACGCAGAAGCGGGACCGGACTGTAGCCCGGTCCCGCATCCCCAGCGTTACTTCAGATGTCTTCGATCAGCCAGAGCGATCAGGCTTTCGTAGGATCCGTTGGCACGACGATCTTGCCGCTGATGATGTCGGCCTTGTAGGCGTCGAGCTTGTCCTTGATGTCATCGACGAATCCGCCGGATGTCGCATAGCCGACGCCGTCGACCGAGAGGTCATAGCGGAGCGGGCCGCCCTTGACGGTGCCGTCCATCTGAGACTTGATCAGCTCGAACACGGCGACGTCGACCCGCTTGAGCATCGAGGTCAAGATGTAGTCCTTCACCGCGGGGTCAGAGGTGTTGTACTGGTCGCTGTCGACGCCGATGGCCCACAGCTTGGTCCCCTTGGCGTCACTCGATGCCTTGGCAGCTTCGAACAAGCCGGCACCCGATGCGCCGGCGGCGTGATAGATCACGTCGGCGCCGCCGTCGTACATCGCTGTAGCGATGTCACGAGCCTGGTCGGGAGCGGTGAAACCGCCGAAGTCGGGCGCTTCGGTGATGTAGTTCGCCTGGATCTGGATGTCGGGGTTGACGGCTTTCGCTCCAGCCTTGAAGCCGGCCTCGAACTTCTCGATCAGGCCGCCGACGTTCTTGACGCCGCCGATGAACCCGAGCTTTCCGGTCGTGCTCTTCAACGCCGCAGCGGCGCCAACAAGGAACGAGCCCTGCTCCTCGGAGAACACCAGACCGGTGATGTTGTCGCCGTACGGCACGCCGGCCGGATCGGTCGAGAAATCAAGCATCGAGGAGTCCACGACGCCGAACGTCTTGCCGGGATTCGCCTTGCCGACAGTGGCAGCATCGGCTTCGAACAGGAAGCCGACACCGATCACGATGTCGCTCGATGCAGCTGCCAGGTCGAGCAGCTCCTTGCGATTCGATCCATCCTGGTTGGGTACGGCTTCGGTGAATGTCACGCCGAGTTCGTTCTTGGCCCGCTCGAGTCCTGCTGCGGCGGCGTCATTGAAGGATTGGTCGCCACGACCGGTTGTGTCGTACACCAGGCCAACCCTCGGAGCATCGCCCGACGGCGTCGGTGCGGTCGTGCCATCTGGAGCCGTGGTGCCCGCAGGTGCGGTCGTGCCAGCGGTGGTGCCGCCCGGTGCGGTGGTGCCGCCCGGTGCGTTGGTCGATGTACTGGTGCTGTCGGAACCACAGGCCGCGGCCACGAGGCCCAACATGGCAAGGGCTGCCAGCGATGCAAATCGCTTGGTATTGCGCATTGGTCTCCCCCTAGGAGTTGTCAATTGGTGGAAGTGAATTTTCCACCTGGGATGCTACCGGGGTCCGTCAGCGGTCCGGAAAGGCCCTTTGTCACTCGTGCAACGTAGGATCGGTGGCGGTAGACGATGTACCTCGCCCCTGTACAACCACCGCGCCAGCGCCTGCCAGGTCGTGTGTACGTCGCGCGGCGCGTCGTGGCGGCGGTCGCCGCGGTGGCGGTGCTCTTCTTGGTGTACACCGTGGTCGCAGCGGTGTTCGGCGGTCCGAGCACACAAACGCAGGCGGCCCCGACGGCGCCCAGCACGTCGCTGATCGTCAGTGACGGCGTCACGCCGTTGACCCCGGCCTCGACGTCGACGTCATCGACGACGACCACCGAACTGCAACCGAAGGAGAAGACGGCGCCCTCGGCAGCGAACCCAGCCGACCTGTACGTCGCCGGTGACAGCGACGCGGGTACGTTCGGCCCCTACCTCGAGAGGCTGATGAAGCAGACCGGAATGGTCAAGACCACGCTCGATTACAAGGTGTCATCGGGGCTCAGCCGTCCCGACTTCTTCGACTGGCCGGCGCACTTTGCCCAAGAGATCCCCGCCGTGAATCCCGACATCGTCGTGGTCACATTCGGCGGCAACGACGCACAGGGCCTGCGCAACCTCGACACGACCTGGGCGGTCGAACACACCCCCGGCACGGGAAGCGATGACACCGATTGGCGGGCGGAGTACGCCAAGCGCGTCGGTGCGTCCATGGACTACCTCGGTGGTGACAACCGCACGTTGATCTGGGTCGGCATCCCCAACGACAACAGCCCCGACGTCACCGCGAGGTTGCAGGTGCAGAACGAGGTGGTGGTGGCCGAGGCCGCGAAGCGGTCCAAGGTCGTGTTCGTCGATACGTGGAAACGGTTCTCCGGACTCAGCGGCGGATACGCCTCGTCCGTCCAGGATCCTCGCGACGGCCAGTTCAAGGAGGTGCGCGCCAAGGACGGCTTCCATCTCAACCAGACGGGCGCCGAGATCCTCGCCCTCGACATCGCCGAAGCCATCCGAACCGAACTCCGCGCCCGAGGCGGCGTCCTGTAGCCCCGCCCGCGGCAAGTCACCGAATCTCCGGTTGCACCGGATATTTCGTGACTTGATCACGCAGCCGACGTCAATCCAGCGGCCTGCAGGGTGTGCAGCACCCACCACGGGCGGCCGTAGACATCGTCATAGGTGAAGGTGATGACCTTCTTGTTGCACAGCGTGAGCTCGGTGTGACGTTGGGCGTCACGCTGGCGTTGCAGGCGAGTGGCGTGGGTTCCGTGGCCGGCGAGCTCGATGACCAGGTCGCCGGGGAACTCGGCGTCCACTCGCGCCAGGGTGCGGGTGCCCGACCTGTACACCCGTCGCAGCTGGGGGCGGGGCAACCCGGCCGTGCGGATCAGGGCAAGAAAGCGGCGTTCGAGCGAGCTCTCTCCGCCGGTGTCGACCAGTGCATCGATCAGCGTCGGGCGGTGCCATGCGTTGACCACCAACTCCTCGACGATGCGCTTGCGCAGACGCTTCTCGCCGACGAGTCGCATGCGGAGGGCCGAGTCGATGGCGTTGTGGATCTCTTCCCTACTGAATCGGAACAGGAGCGAGTCGAGGATCAAACGCTCGGCAGTGACGCAGCGGACGCCTTCCACCGTCACTACGTCACCCGGCAGCAGCGGCAACGCTGTCGATCGCACGACCGCGTGGTGTGATCGATTGCGGCCGGACCTCGGGACCCAGAGTTCCGGGGCCCCCCGTTCGAACCCGTCCAGGTGGTGGAGGGCCCCGGCCGATCGTCCGGCCACGGCCGCGTCGGGGCCAAGGTTGCCGAGCTCGGAGGCGAGGCTCATGTGCCACGTGCTGGGGCTTCCGGCGAATCGGAACGTGCGTGGGCCGAGTCGTTCGATCCAACCGAGCACGAGCCATATCATTGCGCAACCGATCGGAGACGCCGAGTCGTTGGGCCATGACGGTGGTGAACACGCCATGGTTGTCGGCGGCCATCGACGCCAGCGCTACGAACCGTTCATCCATGCCGGGATCGTCGCGCAGGGGTCTCACCGGAACTCTCACCGCCCGCGGCAAGTCACCGAATCTCCGGTTGCACCGGATATTTCGTGACTTGCTTCCAGCAGGCGATGGGTCAGAGGCTGGCGTCGTCGGCGGGGCGGAAGCCGAGGCGAAGGTCGCCGAGACGCACGAGCGTCGCCGATATCCACCCACCGAGCGCGCCGAAGTGCTCGTCGAGCAGGGTGCTGGCGCCATCGGCAAGGGTCTCCTCGGCCAGCTCGTACAGCCCCTCGTAGGTCACCTCGATCGCGTACTCGGGCTCGCCGTCGTTGCCGTCGAAGTGACCGATCTCGATCGTCAGGCCGGCTCGCTCGAGACGTTCGTTGCCGATCAGGGGGCTGGTGTCGGGCATGGCCGGTTGCACGAGCGTCGGCTCGGGCTGGGCGATCAACCGCTGCACCCGGAACACGATCTCCATCTCGATCGCCGGCTGCCGGTCGAGCACCTCGTCGACGCACCAGCTGCGGTAGGCGGTCTGGCTCCAACTCGGCCAGTCGAAGTTGATGTGGGCGACAACCCGCGGCGGCTGCCCCTCGCCGGGCAGCCCGTACGACGTCTCCCAGGACAGGTCGCCCAGCAGCACATCGACCTGGAAGTGCTCGTCGAACGCCTGCCGCTCGAGGAACGCGGCCTCGAACGCGTCGCGCAGCGCGCTGATCGCATCGGTGAACACGTGGTCGAGCATCAGATGCTTGACGCTACCGTGCCCTCGCTTGGGTGTCAGACCGACGGTGGTCGGAACTACGGTAGGTCGCATGTCGCTCGTCGTCGTCACTTGCTCCGAAGGTGTTGCCACGCTCACCCTGAACAATCCGGCGGAGCGCAACACTCTGACCGCCGCAATGGTGACCGAGATCGTCGCCGCGATGGACGAGATCGAGGCCGACGAGTCGCTGGGCGCCATCGTGGTCACAGGCGCGGCACCGGCCTTCTGCGCCGGCGCGAACCTCGGCAACCTCGCTGAAGCGGACGAAACCAGCCTCGGTGCGATCTACGAGGGATTCCTGCGGATCGCACGCAGCCCATTGCCGACACTGGCGGCGGTCAACGGCGCAGCGGTGGGCGCGGGGATGAACCTGGCACTCGGGTGCGATGTGCGTCTGGCGGCGCGTCGGGCCAAGTTCGACACCCGGTTCCTGCAGATCGGCCTCCACCCGGGAGGTGGCCACACCTGGATGCTGCGGCGCATCGCCGGCCCGCAGGTCGCCATGGCAGCCGTGGTGTTCGGCGAGGTGATGGACGGTGAGGAAGCCGCACGAGTCGGACTCGCCCACCGGTGCGTCGACGACGACCAGCTCTTGGTGGCCGCGCAGGCGATGGCTGCCCGGGCGGCCAGTGCGCCGCGCGATCTGGTGATCGAGACCAAGAAGACGATCCAGGCGATGGCCGATGTCGAAACACATCCGGCGGCGGTCAAGCGGGAGCTGGATCCGCAGCTGTGGAGTACTCGGCAGCCGTGGTTCGCCGAGCGGCTCGCCGCGCTGCAGGCCAAGATCAGCGCCAAGCCGTAGCGCCGCTTCGTCGACGAACCCGTTGACAGATTTGAAACAAAAAGCGCGCACGAATGTTACGCAAAGTGTCTTCCAAACCCCTGTCGGTGTGGATTAGCGTGGAGTCACGGGTAGCTCCCACACCGTACGTTCCGACAAGACAACGGAGGTACTTCATGAGCCAGCGCCATCGCAGCCAGGAGGCGGTTCCACCGCCCAAGATGGATGCACGAGCCCACGCTCATAACGAGCGGCACCGAATTCACAGCGAACTCGACGCCGTTGCAGCCCAGGTCAGTGCCGGGTACGAGCCCGACGAGGTGCACGAGCCAGGCCGGGCCTGGGTGCCGTCGCACCACCACGACTCGGAGAAGGCCAGAGCAAAGGCCGATTCGGGTACGACCGGCAAGCGTCATTGGAAGATGAAGATGTGGAAGCGGCGCACGAGCGTGCGCAAGGCGAGGGCGCAGGCCTTTCGCGTTGCCAGCGAGTAGCCCGCGCCTCAGGCGTCAGAGAACCATGCCGAGGCGAACTCGGCGCGTCGTTCCTGCCACTCCTCGGCGGTGATCGCATAACGCATGTGGTCCTCCCACGCGCCGTTGATCTCGAGGTAGCGCAGGGCGATTCCCTCCCCGCGGATGCCGAGCACTTCCATCACCTTGCGGCTGTTGGTGTTGCGCGGCACGATGCAGATCTCCAGACGGTGCAGGTGGAGGTCGTCGAAGGCGAACCTGCACAACATCGCGACCCCCTCGGCGGTGTATCGGTTGCCCGCGTGGCGCCGATCGATCCAGTAGCCGACCACACCACACTGGAACGCGCCACGCACGACATTGTTGATGTTGATCTCGCCGGCAAAGGCGTTGTCGACGAACAGACCGAACCCGTACGCGGTGCCGACCTGGCGCTCGCGGTCACGGGTGGCGCAGCGTGAACTGAACGCGTCGCGGTGCCGGGTGGGATCCGCCAAGTTGTTGGCCCGAAGCGGCTCCCATGGAGTGAGCCACTGCTCGTTGCGGGTTCGAACCTCAGTCCACTGGGCGAAGTCGTTGGCCATCAACGGACGCAGCATGACGCGCTTGCCGTAGAGCCGCACACCGGGCTCGACGGTGATCGAAGGGTGCAGTCCACCACGTCGGCTGAACGTCATGGCTCGCTCCCGACATCGATCTGGTCGAGGTGCAGGTGGCGCATCAGCGCCACCACGATGCAGCACGCACCGACGATGGTGTCGACCGCATCGGCGGGCAGGCCGGGGTTCAACGCACGTTCGGCAGACGCCTCGGTGGCGACGGTACGAAAGACGTCCTCCGCCGCCGCCCGGTGCAGTGCGAAAGGCAACGGTGGGACCCCACCGAACTCGACCGCGGCGATCACCGTCGCCAGATCGCCGACGATCGCGACCGCATCGGCGTCGGCCGCGCCCGGCAAGGCGCGCAACATGTCGTCGAGGTGGTCGACGATCGTTCCGATCGCGTTGGTCAGTTCCTCGGGTCGTGGTGGATCGGAAACCAAGTCGCTGGCACGAAGCGTTGCCGCGCCAACGGGGATGACATGTCGCTCGCCATCGACATCGACCAGCGTTGCCTGATCCTCGAGACGAACCAGTACGGCGTTCATGTTTGTTCGTTGAGTTGATCGGCGAGCTGTCGAGCGACCCAGGCGCCCACAGGATCGTTGCCGCCGGCCAGGAACCAGGCGTAATGGGCATGGAGGCACTTGACTCCTGTGCGCGTGCCACCGACCCCGCCATGAGGGCGCGGGCCGGTGTGGTGCGGCGGCAACGCCGCGTCGCGCTCCGCGGCGTACCGGGCGTGGGCCTCGGCGACCTGCGCGGGATCGACCTCGGACTCGGCCCGACGGACCGCGCCGCCGGCCTCCAGCCGGCTGACCGCCAGCACCTCACGCTTTCCGACCAGCCAGTACCTCGTCGGCATCGGCTCGCCGTCGTCGAGCAGGGGAGCGTTGCGCATGACGACGGGCCCTCCTGCAGTGTCTCGAACCACGACCTCGAATGATCCGCGAGGTGCCCGACCGATCAATTCGCGAACGGCAGCGACATCGTCGCTCACGTGGTCAGCTACGGCGCAGCCGGCGCACGACGATCCAGAGCAGCACCAGACCGCCGACCAGCGGAAGCACGCGCTTGAGGATCGCCGAGCCGGCCACATCGGACAGCTCGATGGGCGCTGCAGCGGGCCCGTTGATCTTGCGAACACCCTGACTCGGCTCGGCGGTGGACGCTGCCGGCGCGGCGGTCACGGTGGAACCGTTGCTCGACGCGTCAGCGGGCGCGGCGCCGTTGCCGGCAGCGGCAGACGACGGGGCTGCCGACGCGTCAGCGGGCGGCTGCTGATCGAGCATCGTGTTGAGGTTGGTTGCGAACTGGTTCATCAGCTTCTTGCTGACGTCGCCCATGATGCCTCGTCCGAACTGGGCGACCTTGCCGGTGATGTGCAGGTCGGTCTCGACGACGCACTTCGTGGTCGCCTCGTCGATCGACTCGAGCTGTGCCGTGATCAGCGCACTGGCGTTGCCCTTGCCAGTGGTGTCGCGACCTTCGCCCTTCAGCACGGCGCGGTGAGCGGTGTCGTCTCGTTCGACGAAGTTGGCCTGACCCTTGAACGCCGTCGAGATGGCACCGAGCTTGACCTTGACCACACCACGGAACACGTCTCCCTCGATCTCTTCGAGGGCCGCGCCGGGCATGCAGGGGGCGATGAGCTCGACATTGGTCAACACGTTCCAGGTCTCGGCAATCGGTCGATGCACCGTGAATTCGTTCAGAAGTTTGTCCATGATCCGAGATCCTCCAACGTGTCGATGTCAGCCGCTGAGCCTTCGCACGCTACTTCATCGATCCAATCGGGGTGAAGGCGCATCAGCGGTCGCGCGCCCTCGTCGCCCATTGTGGGCAGGTCCGGCCACACCGACCGGTGCAGCCGCACCGGATTCGGTCCACGTACCCCCCCGTAGGTTGCGACGACGATCCGCGCACCGCTGGTCGCCGAGGCGACTGCTCGCCATGCCGACGCCGGGATGAACGGTTGGTCGGCCAGCCCGACGACGGCGAACTCGCTGTCGAGCGTCGTCGCGGCCGCAATGCCGAGTTGCAACGACCCAGCCTGTCCCCGCTGCCATGAGTCGTTGTGCACGACCTGCACGCCCGGGTCCGCGATGGCCAGCTCAACCGCTCCCGTCACGACCACGACGTGATCGAAACCGGCCGCGACAACGTGGTCGAGCGATCGCCGGTATACCGGCTCGCCATCGAGCATTGCCAGCAATTTGTGGGTCGGACCGGAAAATCTTACTCCGCCGCCGGCGGCCAGGAGCACGGCGGTCGTGGTCACCTCGCAAGCATACGAGTCGGGCGTTCGAGCGCTGTCGACGGCGGAGAGCAGCTCGACCTCGTGACAGATTTGATTACGAAAGTGTTACAGCTGACTTGAGTATTGCGGTTTCATGACGATAACTTGTCATCTGTTACAGGGTCATGGCGGCGTTCGTTGGTCGGCGGGTCTCTTGAGCAATCGAAGCGGTGGCGCTCACGTATGGCGCTTTCGCCGTGAACGAGGCGATTTCTCCGGGAATCGGGAGAGTTTTCGTGTCACGACCAAAGCATCTGCCCGAGGCGGGCGGTGCGGACCACCATCCGAGAGGGGACCCTCACATGACGATCCATCAAAGACTTGCAACATTTGTGCTCGCAGCCTCCGTGCTTGGTGGCGGGTTCGTGGCACTCGGCGCCGATACCGCCGGCGCAACGCAACTGCCCACCGTGGCCGTCGCCGCGACCATCGACTCTGTTTCCACGAGTGCCGCTGCGGCGCTGGCTTCCATGGGCACCAACGCCTTCGCCGTTCGTCTCGAGAACGCCGCCTACGCCGTGGCTGGCAGCTTGGGCACCGACGCCGGGCAGATGCACCAGGCGTGGCTGGCAGCAGACCAGTCCCACCAGGTCGCGCTCCTGTCGGCCCTGACCCAGGTTGGGGTTCCGTACCACCGCAACGCCAGTAAGGCCGGTGTCGCCTTCGACTGCTCCGGTCTGACGGCCTTTGCGTGGGGCCAGAGCGGCATTGAGCTGGCCCGCAACAGCAGCGCCCAATTGCGCAATGCCGCTGCCCGCACGCGTGAGAGTGCCCAGGCCGGCGACCTCGTCTACTACCCCGGTCACATCATGATGTGGCTGGGCGTCGACAACCTCATCGTGCATTCGCCGCAGCCCGGCCGCGATGTCGAGGTCGGCCGCGTCACCGACCGCCGTATCAAGCGCGTCAAGTTCGGCAACCCGATCGGCTGACCGGTGCCGGTCAGCTCTCGCCGTGGATCGGCCCGCTGGCACTGCGCAACGACGGCGCTGCCCGGCCGGTGTGTCGGGCGATGATCTCGGCACAGATCGAGATGGCGGTTTCCTCGGGCGTGCGTGCCCCGAGGTCGAGGCCGATCGGTGACATCAACCGCTCGAGTTGCTCGGGCTGATCGATACCGGCCTCGGCCAGCCGTTCGAGCCGCTTGGCGTGCGTCTTGCGACTGCCCATCACTCCGATGTACCCGACGCGGGTCCCGAGAGCGCCCTGCACCGCAGGCACATCGAACTTCGGATCATGGGTCAAGATGCAGACCGCGTCGCGCTGGCTCAGGGCGTGCCCCCGTTGGGTGAACACCGGCCCCGGCCACGACACGATCACTTCGTCGGCCATGGGGAAGCGGCGACGGGTGGCGAAGACCTCGCGGGCATCGCACACGGTCACCCGGTAGCCGAGCACCTTGGCGACCTTGGCGAGCGCGGCGGTGAAGTCGACTGCGCCGAAGATCCACATCTGTGGCGGAGGGGCCCAGCTCTCGACGAAGATCCGCACGGTCGGCGTGTTGACCAGATCCTCCGGCGTCGTCTCGCCCTCCGGGCCGTAGTTGCGGATGCCGCTACGCCCGGCCTCGAGCTCGGCGAGGGTGTCGCGACCGACGATGCGAGTGAGCTCGGGATGACCCAGATCACCGACCGGTTCCTCCGTCGTCGTGACGACCAGCTTTGCTCCGACGTTGGGGCCGTCGACGACGGTCGCGAGCGCAACGGGCTCCTGCGATCTGATCCGCTCGCGCAACAGTTCGTAGATCGTCATGACGTTTGCAGCTCGGGGCTCACCAGTCGAGCGGCTCGACGAACAGCCGGATGGTTCCACCGCATGTCAGGCCGACGGCAAACGCATCATCGTCGCTGTATCCGAACGTGATGATGCGCGGCGCCGCTTCACCGTTGAGGATCGCCAGTGCCTCGCTGACCACCGCGCCTTCGACACATCCGCCGCTGACCGAACCAGCGACCTCGCCGTCGATGTTGACGGCCATCGCGGCCCCCGGCTCGCGTGGACCCGACCCTTCGATGTCGACCACTCTGGCGATCGCCACCGGTTTGCCCGCAGCGCGCCAGCGATCGATGTCGTCGAGGAGCTCGCGCATCAGGACCTCCTCACCGAGGCGCCGCCGATGACGCTGGCCAGCTCTTCCATTGCTGCGAGTGAATGACCTTCCACGAAGTGATCAACATACGGCAATGCCGCCGCCATCCCACGGGCCAGCGGTGCGTAGCCTGGAGTGACCTTCAACGGATTGACCCAGATCAGGTCGTAGGTGACCCGATGCAGCCGGCACATCTGCTCGGCGAGCACCGCCGGATCGCCACGATCCCACCCGTCGCTGAGTATCACCACGATCGCGCCACGGGCCATACCGCGCACGCCCCACTCGTCATTGAAGCGGCGCAGGCACTCACCAAGGCGCGTCCCGCCACTCCAGTCCTGCACTCGCTCGCTGGCCTGCTGCAGCGCCATGTCGGGGTCGCGGCTGTTGAGCTCCTTGGTCACGCGCGTCAGTCGCGTGCCGAGCGAGAACGCCTCGACCCGCTGGCGACCGGCGACCGCCGCATGCACGAACCGCAGCATCGCTCTGGCGTACGGCTCCATCGAACCGCTGACGTCGAGCAGCAACACCAGGCGGCGTAGGCGCTCTCCCGGTTCCAGCCAGTAGCGGCGGATCGGTTCGCCGCCCGCGCCGATCGCACTGCGAAGTGTTGCCCGCAGGTCGGGTCGCGAGCCGCGTGACGATGGACGGAATCGGTACGACCGACGTGGTGGGCCGGCGAAGCGGAGACGGCTCATCAGCTGCTGGGCGAGTTCGAGCTCGTCGTCGTCGTAGGCGCCGAAGTCCTTGTTGCGGAGCACCTCGACGGAGGAGAAGCGCAACGTCAGCGTGGGATCGTCGTTCGGCTCGCCGGCTGCATCCTCGTCGTCGTCGGACTCGCTGTCGTCGTCGGTGGCCAGGGTGATCTTGATGACGTCGGGCTCCATCTCGACAGCGCTGTCGGTGGCGTGGTCCCAGAACACGGCGAAGGCCCGGTCGAAGACCGGGAGATCCTCCGGCCGGTGCACCAGGGTTGACCGCGCCGCCCAGTAAACGTTGTCGCGTTCGCCGATCCCCACCCGGCCCAGCGCCTCGACGAACATCAGCACGCTGCCGATGGGCACTCGTAGCGATGCACCGCGCAACACGCGGGCAAAGGTCACCGCCATCCGCTCCGCCGGGGTGGCCCGCTGTGGCCCGCCGAGCGGGCCGCGCTCGAGATCGACGGTGCTCAAGAGTGGTGCATGCCCCGCTCGAACGCCTGCTTCACCATGTCGGCGATCCCATGCTGGCGCGCCCGCTCCTGATCCTCGCGGTACTTCAAGACCGTGCCGAGTGTGGTCTCGACCGTGGCCTCGTCGAGCTCGGTCACGCCCAAGGCACCCAGCGCCTGTGCCCAATCGATCGTCTCGGCGACGCCAGGGGGCTTGTACATGTTGAGGCCACGCATCGCTTCGACGGCGGCCGCGACCTGACGGGCGAGTGGTTCGATCACGTTCGGCACGCGCATGCGCACGATCTTCACCTCGCGCTCGAAGTCGGGATGCTCGACCCAGTGATAGAGGCAACGTCGCTTCAACGCATCGTGCACGTCGCGAGTTCGGTTGGAGGTCAGGATCACGATCGGGGGACGGGTCGTGGTGAACCGGCCGAGCTCGGGAATGGTGATCTGGTAGTCCGACAGCATCTCCAGCAGGTACGCCTCGAACTCGTCGTCGGCGCGGTCGATCTCGTCGATCAACAACACGGGTGGGATCTCGCTGCGGTGATCGATCGCCTGCAACAGGGCGCGCTTGAGGAGGAAGCGCTCGTTGTACAACTGCTCCTCCAACACCCCGGTATCCAGGCCGCGGGCCTCGCCGCTGGCCTCGGCGGCCCGCAGGTGCAGCAACTGGCGCGAGTAGTCCCAGTCGTACACGGCCTGGGCGGCGTCGATGCCTTCGTAGCACTGCAGGCGGATGAGCTCGCCGCCCGTCCATCGGCTGATGACCTTGGCGACCTCGGTCTTGCCGACGCCGGCCTCACCTTCCAACAACAACGGACGTTTCAGCGACAACGCGAGGAACACCGACGTCGCCAACCCATCGTCGGGCAGGTACCCGTGCAGGCTCAGCGCCCGCGAGACGTCGGCGGGACTGGTCGGTGCAGCGGTGTGTGGTGTGCCTGCGGGGGCACCAGGGGGGATGAGAGCCATTACCCGACAGGCTAGAGCCGATGCCATGCTCTGTAGGTGGTACGCCGCTTCACCGTGCATGCTCCGTCGGCCCGTGTGGTCTCGCTGTTCACCCGGGGCTGTCACACGCTGACCGTCTGCGAGACGGTCATGACGCGACAGCCCGAAGGGCCGACCTGGTTCGGCGACGCAGAGGCCGAAGATGGGGACTTGTACTGGTTCGTTGCCGATGGCGTCGGGCCCCTGCTCGACCCCGACGCGATGGACGTGGTGTTGACGCCCGACGGTCCCCGCAGTGCGGTGCGCACGACGTGGCCAGCGCAGCCGCGACTCGCCACGCCGCATGGCGATCCGATCGTGTACGAACTGCACGTCCGCGGGTTCGCCACGACGTTCGCCGGCTGCATCGAGCATCTGCCGTACCTGGTCGATCTCGGGATCAACGTGATCGAGTTGATGCCGGTGCACCCATTCGACACCAGCGACAACTACTGGGGGTACATGCCGCTGGTGTGGGGCGCGGTGCACCGGCCGTACGCGTCGGGCGACGACGCACCGGCCGAACTGGCCTCATTGGTCGCGGCTGCGCATTCCCACGACATCGAGGTCTGGCTCGATGTCGTCTTCAACCACACGGGAGAGGGCGACGCGACCAAGCCGACGATCTCATTGCGTGGGCTCGACGATGCCAACGCCTACCTGCACCGCGATGACGGTTCGTACAACGACGACAGCGGGTGCGGCAACGTGTCCAATCCCGCCGACGCGTACGTGCGGGAACTGGTGCTCACCGCCCTGGGGCGCTTTGCCGACCTCGGGATCGACGGTTTCCGCTTCGATCTCGCCTCGCTGCTGAATCGCGACGGCGGCAGCTTGGTCGAACTCATCACGGAGTGGGCGGCCGATCGCGGCGTGCGATTGATCGCCGAGCCGTGGGATCTTGCCGCTTACCAGGTCGGCCAATGGCCGTCGCCGTGGTTGCAGTGGAACGATCACTTCCGTGACGAGGTGCGCGGCTTCGTGCGCGGCGAGGCCGGGCTGGTCGCGGCGGTGATCGACCGGGTGCAGGGCAGTCCCGACCTGTTCGAGAACGCGGGTGCGTCGACCGCCGGCGGCAGCGTGAACTTCCTCACCGCGCACGATGGCCTGACCCTGCACGACCTCACCGTGGTCAACAGCGACCACCACCACTCGTGGGACTGCGGCGAGCAGTTGCGCCTGCAGCAATTGAAGAACTACTTCACGATGCTGTTGCTCTCGGCGGGGACCCCGATGTTCGTGATGGGCGACGAGTTCGCACGTACACAGAACGGCCTCGACAACCCGTACGACCTCGACAGCGCGGTGACGTGGGTCGACTGGAGCCGGCTCGAACGGTGGCGCGAGTTGCACGGGTACGTGCAGGCGCTGCTGCTGCTGCGTCGGTCGCATCCACCGGCCGACTTCCGGTTCTATGGCACGACGTCGGCACCGGACACATCACCCGAGTCGCGCTCGCTGGCCTGGTCGGCGGCAGGCCTGTACGTGATGGCCAACGCGTGGTGGGAGCCGGCGCGCTTCGAGTTGCAGGCGCCGGGTCCGTGGACCGTGGCGCTGTCGACCGCGACGATCCCGACAACCGAGGCGACCGCGCTCACCGTGGCGCCTCGCTCGATGGTGGTGTGGCAGCGAACGCAGCCGCCGGTCTAGTGCTGCGGCTGGCGGATGATGACCACCGTGCAGGGGGTGTGCTGGGCGACGGTGCGGCTGACCGAGCCGAGCAACGACGCCCGGAGGGCGCCTCGGCCGCGGGAACCGACGACAACGAGATCCGCATCTTGCGACTCCTCGATCAGCGCCTCCGCGGGTGACCTCTCGACCAGCTTGGCGTGTACGTGCACGGATCCACTGGTCAGGCGCAGGCCGAGCGACTCGAGGCTCGACTTCAGTTCTTCCATGGCATCGAGTTGCATCTGCGTGCGGGGCTCGCTGACCGAGGTGCGGGCGCCGTTGTACGGATAGATCCAGCCGTGAACAGCAGTCAACTCCGCACCGGTCAACAATGCCTCGCTGTACGCCCACTCCAGGGCGTGGAGCGAGCCGGGCGAGCCGTCGACACCGACGACGATCTTGTGCATTCCGGGACCGATCTCGGCGACCGGCTTTGCCGGAACGACGATCACCGGCACATGCGAGCGGTGGACGAGGCTCATCGAGACCGAGCCGAGCAGACCCTCCATGAAGCCGCCGTGCCCGGTCGCGCCGACAACGATCTCGTCCCCGGCCTGTGCCGCGTCGCCAATCGCTTCCGCCGCTGCCGCCATCTCCGACAGTCCGTCGACGTCGAGCATCGGATCGATCTCGCCGACCAGTTCGATGGCCCGGCCGATCACCGCTGCGGCACCATCTTTGTACAGGTCGATGTCTTCGTGCGTCGGGTACACAGCGCCCTCCGGGCTGCCGTACACCGGCACGCTGTAACACGAGACGACGAGAACGCTGGCGTTGCGGCGGCGCGCCTCGTACGCAGCCCACCGCAACGCCGCGTTGGACGGATCGGATCCGTCCACGCCCACAACGATCTTTGGGGCCATGTTGTCGTTCGTCATAGGTCGATTGTGCCTCCGAGTAGCCACCACGGACAGTCGCTGAGGTCCTCAGGCCTCGGGACCTTGGGCCATGCCGTCGATGGCCCATTCCACGGAATATCCGTCGCCGGCGTCTCGTCCGACGAACCGTCGTCCACTGACCGTGGCGACCTCCAACACCAGCCAGGCGTGCCGACCGTCGGCGATCCACGGGTCGGGGATCGGCAGGTGAGCAGTGTCGAGGCTGCGCCGAACGACACCACGGATCAAGACGCTCCATGCCGCGTGCGTGTCGACGTCGATGTCGTCGACCTCGAACGAAGCCGGTCCTGTGTACCGAGCCATCAGCGAGCCGGGACCCGTTCGTACGACGATGTAGGAGCCCTCGTCGGCGCGGTGCAGTTTGAAACTGACCGGGTAGGCGATCGGTGTGTCACCGTCGAGAAAGCACAGGCGTCCGACCGAGCACGCGTTGATCAGGTCGTAGCACTCCCAAGTGGGTAGGTCGGCGCGCTGCGGTTCGCTCATGATTACTCCTCGACGATCAGTGCTGTCACCATTCCGAACATCCCGGTCGGGCCTTCAGCGTGATTCAAGATGTGGCAGTGCCATGCCCACACGCCCGGGTCTTCGGCCCGATACAGCACCGTGTAGCGCTCGCCGGGAGCAATGGAGATGGTGTCACCGGGCATCGGTTGATCGAGCGGCACGCCGTCCTTGGCGATGATCCAGCCGATCGGCTGGTGCAGGTGCATCGGGTGCGACATCAGGCCCTCGTTCATGTAGTTGACCTCCAGGACCTGCCCGACGCGCAACGTCGTCGGCTCGGTCGCCGGGAAGCTCTTGCCGTTGAGGCTCAGGCCGATCGTGCCGGCGTCGTTGAGGACCATGTTGACCGACTTGTCGACCTTGGTGAATCCCTTGTCCTGCAGTGCCTGCGGGATCGGCATCTCATCGATCGTGAATGCGCCGAACAGCCCGTTGGGCACTTGCAGTTGAGCGTCGTGGTGCGAGTGGTAGATGCCGACGGCCGGCCCCTTGGCGGTGAACTCGTAGGTGAAGGTGCCGCCGGGCTTGATCGGTGGCTGCGTGTACGGGTCGACACCGTCCATCGCGTTGGGTACGCGGATCCCGTGCAGGTGCATCGACGTCGACTCCGGCAGGCTGTTCTTCAAGACGATGCGAACCTTGTCGCCACTGTTGACGTGGAGCTCCGGCGCAGGGACGACGCCGTTGTACGTCCACGCGTCAACGAGCTTGCCCGGTGCGACTTCCCACTTGACGATCTTGGCTTCCAGGTCGAACTCCTTCGTGCCGTCGGCCAACACCTTCGCCTCCAGGCGATCGCCGCCGTGGCCCGCCGTCTTGGCAGGGAACTGCGAGGCGACATCGGCCATCACGGCGTCCATCTGCTCCCAGCCCATCGTGGTCGGGGGTGCGGCCGCTGCACCGGAGTCGCCGCCGATCATCAACGAAGCGGTCATCCCGTTGGCGGCGTGGCCGGCGATCTCGCACAGCACGCTGTAGGTGCCGGCGGCTACTGGCCCGACCTTGATCTGAGCCGTGGCGCCGGGGTTGACGTCCCCGGACTTCAGGCCGAGCTCGGGCACCGAGAAGGTGTGGACGGCGCTACCAGTGTTGCTGATGTTGATCGTCCCGCCTTCGACCGGCAGCATGATCATCAACGGGCTGAACCTGAACTCCGACAAGGTCACCTCGACGGTTGCTGCAGCGGACGCCGCACCTCCGGATGCCGATGCGCCGGACGCCGACCCATCCCGCAATCCGAACATTGCCAGGGCCAACGCCGTGACCGAGACGACGAACGCGAACCAACCCAGGACTGACCTGTCTTCTTTTGCCATGCCCGCCATCGTGACGGCCAACGTGCACACGTGGTTAGGGCTAGTCGGCTGCGGAGGTTGGGACCAAGGTCCCGATGAGCGGGCTGGGACGAAGGTCCCCGATCGCTCGCAGCACTTCGTGCATCGCGTCGAGGGAATGGCCGCTGACGAACGAGTCGACGTGCGGCAACGCCGCGGCCATGGCCGCGACCCGCGGTTGGTAGCGCTGGCTCTGCTTGCGTGGATTGACCCAGACGACGCGGTGGGCCAGGCGCGACAGCCGTTCCATCTGCTCGCCGACGAGCGCCGGGTCGCCGGCATCCCAGCCGTCGGACACGATCAACAAGACCGCGCCGCGAACGAGTCCGCGGCGTCCCCAGCCGTCGTTGAACGCCTTCAGCGCGTCGCCGAGTCGGGTGCCGCCCGCCCAGTCGGGCGCGCTGGCGGCGGCGCGCTGCAAGGCAACGTTCGGGTTGCGGATCTGCAGATGCCGGGTGAGGCGTGTCAGGCGCGTGGCGAACACGAACGTCTCGGCATTGGCGCCGCCGGTGGCGCAGTGCAGCAGTTGCAGATAGGCGCGGGCGTAGGGCTCCATCGAACCGGAGACGTCGGCCAGCATCACCAGGCGCCGCGGTCGTACGGTCTCTCGCCGGCGGATGCGCTCCACCGGGTCGCCGCCGGTGCGTTGGCTCCGGCGAATCGTCGCCCGCATGTCGAGCCGTCGCCCGGCCGGCGACCGGTGCGTGCGCCGACGAACTCGCTTCGGCGGGGCCAGCCGCATCTGGGCCATCAGTGACCGCAAGCTCAGCAGCTCGAGCGGCGTGAGCGCCGCGTAGTCGGCCTGGTGGAGGTACTCGTCGCTGCTGGCCGTCATGGCCAACGTCTCGCCGGCGACCTCTTCATCGCCGTGCCGGCGATCCTCACCCGACCGGCCCGCTCCGGCGGATCCGCGCCTGCTGTCGCTGCTCTGTGTGGAGCGTTGCTGGGGCTTCGGGCCGCTTTGCGGTGAGCTTGGGTCGCCGCGCGTTTCGGCCTGGTCGGCGAGCTCCCCGAACACGTGCCCGAAAACGCGGTCGAACTGCTCGATCTGATCGTGCCCACTGACCAGTGTGATGCGCGCCGCCCAGTAGATGTCGTCGTACGTGGCAGGCGTGGTGAGGTCGATCGCCGCGGCAAATCGTCCCGATCGCTCCGGGGTCACGGGTATGCCTGCCGAGTGCAACCGATCGCCGAAGGTTGCCGCGACCGCGGCGATGTCGACCATGAGGCCGGCCTAGCCCGGTTGTGGCGACTCGTCCGAGCCGGTCGCCACCCAGCGGACGCCGCGCTGCGCGACGAGATCGAGGTCCTCTCGATACTTCATGACCGACCCAAGGGTGCGCTCGACCGCGGTCCCGTCGAGCAGATCGATCCCCAGGAGCTCGAGCGCCGCGACCCAGTTGATCGCCTCGGCGATCCCGGGTGGCTTTTGCACATCGAGGGTCCGCAACCGCGCAACTGCGCCGGCGACGTTCTCGGCCAGGTCTGCGCTGGCGGCCGGTACTCGTCGGCGGACGATCGCCGTGGCCCGGGTGACGTCGGGGTAGTCGATCCAGTGATAGAGGCACCGGCGCTTCAGGGCGTCGTGGAGATCGCGGGTGCGGTTGGACGTCAGGATCACGATCGGCGGGAAGGCCGCGGTGATCGTGCCGAGCTCGGGGATCGTGACCGACGACTCTGCCAGCAGCTCGAACAGGAACGCCTCGAACTCGTCGTCGGACCGATCGACCTCGTCGATCAGCAGCACGACCGGCCGCGGGCCCGGGTGTTCGATCGCCTTCAACAGCGGTCGGGCGACCAGGTACTCCTGCGTGAAGAGGTCGTCGCTGTCGAGCGGCTTGCCGGCGGCCTCGGCCGCCCGGATGCCCAGGAGCTGACGCGAATAGTTCCACTCGTACAGCGCTTCGGCAGCATCGATGCCCTCGTAACACTGCAACCGAACCATCGGGGTGTCGAGCGCCGTGGCCAGGGCCTTGGCAGCCTCGGTCTTGCCGACCCCTGCCTCACCCTCGAGCAGCAACGGCTGCGGCAGCCGCGCCGCGCAGAACAGCGCGGTCGCCAAGCCTTGATCGGCGAGGTAGTCGACCGCGTCGAGCCGCCGCCGCAACTCATCGACGGTGTCGAGGTCGAGGCTCATGCGATGTAGGTGTGAGGATCAGCGGCAAAGGCGCGAAGGCAACCCGTACCGCAGAACCAGTAGCGGTGCTCCTCGTGGTCGAGGTGCAACGAGGCGTCGACCATCACCACGCTCATGCCGCACACCGGATCGATTGCCGACTCGGTCGTGGTCGGGGTGCCCTCGCCCACCGGCCGCCCGCTCTGGCGTGGTCGCGTCGAGATGATCTCGGCCAGGATCGACAGGGCGACCTCCTCGGGCGTGCGGGCGCCGATGTCGAGACCAGCAGGGGTGTGCACCCGGGCCTTCATCGACGCGCAGACGTCGATCGAGCCCAACACGGCTTCACCGCGCTTGCGACTGGCCACCAGTCCGACGTACGGCACATTGGCCTGCAACGCGTCGATGAGCACCCCTTCCTCGCCCCGGCCATGTGATGCGATCACCACTGCTGCGGCATCGCTGGGCAGCGAGCCCTCGTACGGGTGGCCGGCGTGGCCGAGCGGGCCGACGAGCTCCAGCAAGGCACGGGCGATCGGCGTGTCGCCGGCGACGACGACCAGCGGGGCCGGGATGACCGGCTCGAGGAAGATCTCCAACGTGCCGCCCGACAAGCATGGGTTGTGCACGGTGAGCGACCCCGGTCGAGGCGCTTCCGGCTCCGGTGTGATCCGCAACAGGAGGGTCTCGGCCGAGTCGAGCAGCGCCAAGGCCTGGGCGCGGACCGTCGACTCCGCACACGCGCCACCGACGAAACCTTCGATGGTCCCGTCGGCAAGAACGATCGCTTCGGCGCCGGGTTTGGCGCTGGTCGGCTTCTCCGCGACGACGACACGAGCGTGCACGTACGCGGCACGAGCGTGGCGCAGCTCCTGAGCACGAGCCGAGAGATCGTGTGTCATAGCGGAGAAGCTACCGGCGAGCGCATCTCAGGTGATCGCCATGTCGGTGCGGAAGGGGTTGCCCTGGAGGGCACGCCAGACCTGAGCCGGTGTCAGCGGCATGTCGGCGTGTCGGACCTGAATGGCATCGAGCACCGAGTTCACGACGGCGGGCGGTGAACCGACGGTCGCCGATTCACCGACGCCCTTCACGCCGAGCGGGTGGTGCGGCGACGGGGTGATGGTCTCGCCGAGCTCCCACGACGGGCACTCCATCGAAGTCGGCAGCAGGTAGTCCATGAACGATCCACCGAGGTTGTTGCCGTCCTCGTCGAAGGCGATCACCTGCATCAGCGCCATGCCGACACCGTCTGCCAGGCCACCGTGAACCTGACCCTCGACGATCATCGGGTTGATGCGCGGGCCACAGTCGTCGACGGCGATGAATCGCCGTACCTTGACCTCGCCGGTGCCGGGATCGACATCGGTGACGCAGATGTAGGCACCGAACGGATAGGTGAGGTTCGGCGGGTTGTAGACGCACTGGCCGTCGAGGTGTCCTTCGACGCCGTCGGGAAGTTCCAGCGAGCTGTGCGACAGCATGGCGATCTCCTGGATCGTCTTGCCCTTCTCCGGGTCGCCCTTGACCTGCCAGCGTCCGAGCTCCCACTCGAGATCGTCGGGAGAGCACTCGAGCGCCGCAGCGGCGACGATGCGGGCCTTGTCGCGCACACGGCGGGCAACGATCGCCGCAGCCCCGCCGCTGACCGGCGTCGATCGCGAACCGTAGGTGCCGAGGCCGAACGGGGTGTTGTCGGTGTCACCTTGAATGACTTCGACGTCCTCCGGCGGGATTCCCAGTTCCTGGGCGACGATCTGGGCGAAGGTGGTCTGGTGCCCTTGGCCCTGCGTGATGCAGCTCAGTCGCAGCTGCGCCTTTCCGGTCGGGTGCACTCGCAGTTCGGCGCCATCGGCCATGCCGAGACCGAGGATGTCCATGTGCTTGCGGGGACCGGCGCCGACGCCTTCGGTGAAGAAGGAGATGCCGATGCCCATCATCGGCTCGGTGGTGTCGCCGGCCGCACGTCGTTCCCGCCGAGCCGCCTGCTCGGCGCGCAGTTCGTCGTACCCGGCGATCCGCATCGCTTCGCGCAGTGCGGGCGCGTAGTTGCCGCTGTCGTACTCCCAACCGGTCGGCGTCGTGTATGGGAACTGCTCCTCCCGCAGCAGGTTCTTCAGTCGCAGCTCGGCAGGGTCGATCTGCATCTCGTTGGCGAGGCAGTCGACCAGTCGCTCGACCAGGTACACCGCTTCGGTGATGCGGAACGAGCACGCGTAGGCCACGCCGCCTGGCGCCTTGTTGGTGTACACCCCGGTCACCTTGCAATGCGCAGCTTCGTAGTCGTAGCTGCCGGTGAAGATGTGGAAGAACCCGGCGGGGAACTTCGTCGGCTGGGCGGTGCCGTTGAAGCAGCCGTGGTCGGCCAAGACGTTCACCCGTACACCGAGGATCTTGCCGTCCTTGGTCGCGGCGATCTCACCGTGCATGTGGTAGTCGCGGGCGAAGGCGGTGCTCATCAGGTGCTCGCTGCGGTCCTCCATCCACTTCACCGGCTTGCCGGTGACGATGGACCCGACGATCGACAGGACGTAGCCGGAGTAGATGCCGACCTTGTTGCCGAAGCCACCACCGATGTCTTGGGTGATGATGCGGATCTTGTGCTCGGGAAGGCCTGCCACCAGCGCGTACACGGTGCGGTGTGCATGAGGCGCCTGCGACGTGCACCAGACCGTCAACTGACCGGTGACCTTGTCCATGTACGCCACGGAACCACACGTCTCCATCGGTGATGGGTGGGTGCGCGGGTACAACATGTCCTGCTTCACGATCACGTCGGCCTTGGCGAACGCGGCGTCGCACTTGGCCTCGTCGCCGGCTTCCCAATCGAAGATGTGGTTGTCTGTCTTGCCTTCCTTGTCGGTACGGATCACCGGCGCGCCGGGATCGAGTGCCTTCTTGGCATCGATGACCGGCTGCAGGATCTCGTAATCGACCTCGATCAGCTCCAACGCATCGCGGGCCGAGTACTTGTCCTCGGCGATCACGAACGCGACCTCTTGGCCCTGGAAACGGACCTTGTCGGTCGCCAGCACTGCGGCGGTGTCGTACGACAACGTGGGCACCCACGCGAGCCCCAGCGTCTCCAGCACAGCGCCGGTGATGACGGCCTTCACCTTGGGGTGAGCCTCGGCGGCCGAGGTGTCGATCGACTTGATCAGCGCGTGAGCGACAGGACTGCGCAGGATCGCGCCGTAGAGCATGCCGGGCATGTCGAGGTCGTCGATGTACTTGCCCTGGCCGCGCAGGAACCGGGCGTCCTCCTTGCGCAGCATGCGGCCGAACCCGATCGGATTGCCGCCCGCGCTGGTCGGTACCTCGGTGACGGTCATACGGACGCCCCTTCGTTGTCGTCTGCGTTCTCATTGGCATGCTCGGCGGCCCAGCGGATGGCCCGCACGATGTTCTCGTATCCGGTGCAGCGGCAGATTGTGCCGCAGATCGCCTCGCGGATCTGTTCGTTGCTGGGGTCTGGGTTGCGGTCGAGCAACGCCTGGCCGGTCATCAGCATGGCCGGGGTGCAGAAGCCGCACTGCAGGCCGTGCTGGTTCATGAAGCCCTGCTGGATCGGGCTGAGCACGCCGCCCTGCTCGAGGTCTTCGACGGTTC
Organism: Ilumatobacteraceae bacterium; assembly: GCA_039931555.1. GTDB lineage: Bacteria > Actinomycetota > Acidimicrobiia > Acidimicrobiales > Ilumatobacteraceae > JAENVT01. Next base: position 27,311 of record JBDTRP010000076.1, read on the forward strand.
GGATCTTGCGGCCGTCGGCCATGGCGGTCAGCACCGTGCATGACTTCACCGGCTCGCCATCCATCCAGACGACGCACACGCCACAGTTGGTGGTGTCGCAGCCCCAGTGGCTCCCCGTGAGTCGCAGGTGGTCGCGGATGAAGTGGATGAGGAGCAACCTCGGTTCCACATCGCGGGTCACATCCTCGCCGTTGACGTTGATGGTCACTTCCATCATGAGCCTCCCTGTGCTCGAGCGGCGGCGCGGCGTAGCGCGCGTGCCGTCAGTTCCTTGGCGAGATGTCGCTTGTAGTCGGCCGGCCCACGTTGGTCGCTGGACGGGTTGCTGGCGTCGGCGGCGAGCTGTGCCGCCGCGGCGATGTTGTCTTCGGTCGGGGCCAGGCCACGCAGGGCCGCCTCGGCCGCCGGTGCGCAGAAGTGCTCGACGCCGACCGCGGTCAGGCCGATGCCGCAATCACCGACGACATCGCCGTTCATGCTGACGAAGACGCCGGACGCGGCGACGGCCCAGTCACCGGCACGGCGCTCGACCTTCTCGTAGGCGCTTCCCGTGCTGTTGCGGATCGGGACCCGGATCTCGGTCAGGATCTCACCGGGTTGCGCCGCAGTCTCGTACGGTCCGAGATGGAACTCGCGGGCGGGTACCGTGCGCTCGCCGTTCTTGTTGTGCAGCACGATGGTTGCTGCCAACGCCGACATCACGGCAGAGAGATCCTCCGAGGGGTCCGCCTGGCACAGCGACCCGCCGACCGTGCCCCGGTTGCGCACGATCGGGTCGGCGATCACCCGCTCCGCCTCACCGAAGATCGCGTAGTGCTCGTTGGCGACCGCGGACTCGAGCAGCTCGCGATGCCTGGTCATGGCACCGATGCGGATCTCGTTGCCCTCGACGCGCACATAGGAGAGGTCGAGATCGTTGATGTCGATGAGGTGCTCCGGCCTGGCGAGCCGCAGCTTCATCATCGGCAGCAGGCTGTGCCCCCCGGCAACGAGCCGGGCCTCAGGGCCCAGCCGATCCAACAGCGCGATGGCGTGGTCGATGCTGGTCGCGCGCTCGTACTCGAACGGCGGTGGAATTTGCATGAGATCCCCCGATCATCATTTGGCCCCTGGTTCAGGCCCCCAAGACACGTCACAAGACACGCCCTGCGGCGGATCCAGGTGGTGATGATGGGCGCTGACCCGACCCGCGTCAATCCCGTCCTAACCGAAGGGTTATCTCGACCAGACACGGCGACGGCGATGGCCCTACAGTTCCGCGACAGTGACGCTTGCCCAGTTGAAGGTGTTCGTGTTGGTCTCGCGGCTGGGGTCCGTTCGCGCCGCCGCGGCAGCACTTGGCGTCAGCGAGCCGGCGGTTTCGCAGGCACTCGCGGCGCTGCGCCAACATCTCGACGACCCGCTGATCGCGCGCAGTGGAACCGGGATGGAGCTGACCCCGGCCGGGCGTCGCGTCGTGACGATCGCCTCGCAGATGGTCAATCTGGCCGTCGACGCCGAGGCGGCCGTGCGGCAGTCGAACGGTGCTGCCGAGCTCCTCAGGGTGGTGACGACCAGCACCTTGTCGCAATCGATCGTTCCCTCGTTGTTGCAGGCGTTCACTGCCCGTGCCGGCGGGATCGAGGTCAGCGTTGGTGTGGCGACCACCGCAGAGATGGCCGCACTTGTGGAAGAGCGGCTGGCCGATGTTGCCGTCGGCCCGCGATTGCCCGGGATCGAGGCCGAAGCAGTGATGAGGTATCGGCTGAGCCTGGTCGGTCATCCCGACCTTCGGGTCAATGGCGGTGGCCTCGCAGGCCTGCGGTGGTTGGTGGACCCCACCGGAACAGACCCACTCTCCGAGGTCGGCAGCCTGTTGGCCAGATTCCGGGTTCCGGAGTCGCACATCAGGGTTTTCGCCAACGAGAAGGCCGCTTGGTCGGCCGCTGCGGCGGGCGAGGGAGTGGCCCCGGCCATCGATCACATGGTCGCAGCCGAGGTCGAGCGTGGTGCCCTGGCCAGGGTTCGGGCCATAGATATGCCTGTTGACCTGCTGTTGTACGTCAGCTCGTTGGAGCCATCACGGCGATCGAGCGCAGCCGACAAGTTGCGCCGCTTTGTTCGCACGCCCGATGCGATGCAAGCGATGTATCGCCCCGACAGTGGTGTACCGGCGGCAAAATTCCGCCCGCCGGTCTACGTCACTCTCTGGAGTTGATTGTCAAGACTGTCTTAAGTCCAAAACCTTCACTGTGACCAGGGCGTGTCCTGTGTATTACCAGAGTCCGACGCGGGCGCGGCGTACCTATTTCGGAGGTCATTCGAATGAAGCGACATGTGATTGGGGTGGCCGCAGCAGTGTTGGGCACCATGTTGATGGGCGGGGTTGTTGCGACTCAGACCGCAGCCGCCGCAGACCCAGTGCCCACGACAGTGACATTGCCGCTGTTCGGTGCGCCATTGACGATTGGCATCACGACCGGCCCCGGCGGCGCATTGTCCGCCGTCACCGTCGATCCGGCCACCGGAAACACAGCGACGTCGGCTTCGCCGCACAAGGTCGTGTTCGAGAGCGCAAACCCGGCCGGTGACCCGGCGAGGGTCGTCATCAAGTCCAAGCACGGCGGCCAGAGCGTCTCGGCTCGCGCCGGTTCGCTGGCCGATTTCACCGGCATCCCCGGTGGGTGGAGCGGAGACCTCTTCGGTACCGGCGTTGCCAGCACCGTTGCCTTCAGCATCGAGGCCGCTGCCGATGGCAGCCCGAACATCACGGGTGTTACCGCATCGGCGGGCGGCGTTGTCGGCCCCGTCCAGCTGTCGAGTGGCGAGGGCGATGACGACGAGGGCAACGAGATGTCTGCTCGCGTGTCGATCACGTTCACCAACAGCACAGGCGATCAGTCACGAACCGTGACCATCAAGGTCAAGGTCGGCACCGACGAAGACGGCACCACCTCCGCCAAGTTGAGCATCTCGCTCGGCCGGATCAAGGGCGTCGAAGGCAAGGCCGTTGGCCCGCACACATGGACCGGTCTGCTCTGCGACAACACCAGTGCGTCAATCGCCTACACCGTGGCAGCTGATGGCACCATCACCGTCGGCACGATCACGCCCGCCGGCGCCACGACGAGCAGCAACGACGGCAAGACCTCGGTCACCTTCGCCACCGGCGAGCAGGTGCGCATCAAGGTCGGCGATCACGATGGTGGTCAGATGACCGTCTCGGTCAAGGAAAAGATCCGCTGCGATTCAGCTGACCCGACCTTCAACGGCTCGTCCGTCCCGACCACCGCTGGCGACCACAACGACAATCACCAAGGTGGCGGTGGCGACAACCACGGTCACGGTGATCACGCCGGCGACGACGACACCGCGACCTCCAGCACCCTGGCCAAGCCCTGAGTGCAGTTGATGAGTCTTAGCAAAGCAGCCCGGCTCCTCCTCGGGGGGGCCGGGCTGCTGCTCGTTTTTGGCGCATGTTCCGACAGCGGTTCGCCGAAGGTCGGCTCGGCCGATGCCAACTTGTCTCCGACGACCGTGGTGGTCGCCAGCCCGACGGTGTCGGCTTTGCCGAGCATCCCGACCACCACGGCGGCGGGGGCGCTGGCGCCGGCCGCTGTCGACGGGCCGACGTTGTTGCAGTCGGCCATCGCGGCAACCGGCGGCGGTTACCACTTCAACCAGACCAACACCGTCGACGGAGTCGTCGCCTTGACCGTCGACGGCGATCGGCTGCCCGACGGCGCTCGGCTTGCTGTACGAGGTGACGCCGGTCTGGTGTTCTACACCATCACGCCCGATGGCACCTGGCTGATGCCGGAGAACGGCGAGTGGGAGGTCGACGATTCGGATCCTCCGACTGTCGACCCGATCGCGGCAATCAGCGCCCCCACCTCGGTCGCTGTGGCGAGCAACGATGGAACCACCGTCCAGTTGGTGGTCAACGTGCCGTTCGCTGCGCTCGGCCTCACCGGCGACGGTGATGCGCCGCTGCAGGTGTCGATCGTCAACGGTGCGCTCACCACCATCACCTACAGCACCACCACGCCCGACGGGAAGGCCGCTGCCGCAACGACGGCGATCGGTGCCGTCGTCGACCCCAGCCCGGTCGTCGCGCCCATCTGATTCGCTCAGCTGTCGAACCCCAGACCCATCCGGTCGAGGGTCTTCAACCACGCATTTCGTTTGCCGGTTCGGTCCTCTCGGTTCAGCGACCACCTGGTCGTCTGGATGCCGATGAACCGGAATGGTTCGGGTGGGAACGGCAATGGCCGTTCCTTGACGAAATCGGTCTGGGTGGCGCGCGACCGCTTGCCGTCGAGCAGATCGACCATCACTTCGCCACCAAAGCGGCTGGACGCAACGCCGAGGCCGGTGTAGCCGAGGGCATAGGCAACCCGGCCTTGCATCGCCTGGCCCCAGAACACGCAGAACCGGCTGCACGTGTCGATCGCCCCGCCCCAAGCGTGGGTGAACTTCAAACCCTCCAACTGCGGGAACGTCTCGAAGAAGTGCTTGCTGAGCTTGGCCCACGTCTCGGGTCGGCTCTCCAGGTCGGTGTTGATCTTGCCGCGCCAGTAGTAGATCGCGTCGTACCCGCCCCACAGGATGCGGTTGTCGGCGGTCAATCGGTAGTAGTGGAACTGGTTCGGGATGTCGCTGAGGCCCTGCCGGTTGCTCCATCCGACGTCGGCCAGTTGCGCATTCGACAACGGCTCGGTGACCATGCAGTAGTCATAGACCGGGGCGACGTAGTGGCCGATCCGCTTCAGCAGCGGCTTGAAGGCGTTGGTGGCCAGCGCCACCTTGCCGGCACGCACGCGCCCCAACGGTGTGGTGATCAGCACACCGACCCCGTCCTTGTCGAGTGATGTGGCTTTGGTGTCTTCGTAGATCCGCACGCCGAGCGACATCGCCGCGCTCTTCAGCCCCCACACCAACCGTGCCGGGTCGACGATCGCAGCCCGGTCCTTGCGCCACAGCCCGCCCGTGTACGTCGCCGAGTTGACCTGGGCCTGCATTGCTGTTGCGTCGAGCCACTCGACCTTCTGGCCGAGGGCCCGCAACTGCTGGTAGTCCTCGCGCAACTCGTCGACGTAGCTCGGCGAGTGCGAGCTGGTGGCAACATCGATCACACCAGGGCGTTCGTAGTCGCAGTCGATGTTGTAGCGCTTGATCGCCGCTTCGATCTCGTTCAGGTTCTGCAGGCCGAGCTCCTCCAGCAGGGGGAGCTCTTGCGGGAACCGTTCCTGGCCGTTGGCCACGCCATGGGTGAGGCTGGACTCCATGAACCCGCCGTTGCGCCCACTCGCTGCCGAGCCGATCTCGTGAGCATCGATCAGCACCACGTCGCGCGACGGGTCTCGCTCCTTGGCGATGATCGCCGTCCACAATCCCGTGTACCCGCCGCCGACGATGCACAGGTCGCACGTCTCGGTGCGCACCAGGGTCGGGTTGCTGTCGGGCTCGTCGGCGTCGTCGTACCAGTAGGGGTAGGGGTCGGCGTCGGCGATTGCATCGAGATGGAACTCGTCAATTGCTTCGTCGTCATCACGGTTGTTGACGGCCATGTCTCTCACCACCTGTCGGAGTGCGACGATAGTGCCGGGCACGCTACGGTCGCGGACATGATCACCCATGTCGTTGCGTTTCGTTGGAAGCCGGGCATGCCGGCCGACCACGTCGAGTCCGTGAAGGCTCAGCTGCTCGAATTCGCTGCGACCTTGCCCGAGGTGCGGTCGTATCGCTGCGGCGCCGACGAGGGTGCGTCCGACATGGGCAACTTCGACTTCGCGATCGTGGCCGAGTTCGCCACCCTCGACGACTGGCGCGTCTACGACAAGCACCCTCGCCACGACGAGATCCGCTCGGGTGTGGTCAAGCCGTGGATCGAAGCCCGCGCCGCGGTGCAGTTCGAGAGCTGATTCGCCACGGCTAGGTCGGGCGCGAAATCGGTAGTGGCAGTACTCACACCGCATCCGAGTCCGCCCAACGGGATCGATTTCGGTACTGATAGTACCGAGATCGCGCCCGACCTTGGCGACGTCGAACCTGGCGAGTCAGGTGGGCGACGCGGCGCCGGGCTCGGCTTCCGCCGCTGCGGGTGCCATCGCCGATGCGGTGATGATGTCGAGGTCGTAGCGCGCCAGGCGGGGGTCGAAGCTGGCCACCCTGCGCACCTTGCAACGGTGAATCATCACCAGCGTGATCGCCACATCGATGTCGACCGGCGCACCCCGCATCAGTTCCTCGGCGGCGTTTCGGTGTTGTCGAGCGACGTGCAACTTGTCGACGGGGGCGAACAGGTCGGCATTCGCCACTGCTGCGAGGTGATCGGCGCGCGCCACCAGCAGATGCCGCTGAGCGAGGAAGTCGTCGATCAGCACGTGATAGAGCGACACGGCTTCATCGTGGTCGTCGTCACCCGCATCGGCGACCGCCGCCAGGAAGCTGTGATCGAGCAGGACCGACGGTGGGTTCATCACAGCGTCGCCAGCGCCCGGTACGAGCGTTGGGCGCGGTTTCGGCGTTGGCGCGCTTCGAACCGGTTCCAGAACCAGAATGATCCACCGACGATCGCCCAACCGACCAGCCCGTCGATCACCCAATGCTCGGCCAGGTACACGAGTGACGTGAGCATCAGCACCGGGAACAGCAGCACGACGACCTTCAACCAGATCGGCTTGATCCAGGGCAGGAAGAACGCCGGGACGATCAGTGCGAACGAGGCATGGAGCGACGGCATCGCCGCGACCGCGTTGCCCCAATCGAGCGCGTTCTTCCAACTGTTGGCGGCAGCGTGCAACCCCATGGCCACGAAGCCACGACCGGCGCTGCGGGTGAGCGGGGGCAGTAGGTGGTAGTTCTTCGCGGCCATCCATGGCGGTGCGGTGGGGAAGGTGATGAACAACAGGCAGGCGACGCCGAGCACCGTCGCGAAACGCTTCATGAACCGGGCCCATTGGCGATGCGTCGTGGCCCACAGCGCTCCCATCACGATGGGCACGAGGATGAAGTGGGTGAAGTACGTCAGCGAGGCGACCTTGTCCCACCAGTGCACGCTCGACTTCCAGAAATTATCCTGGAGCACGGTGTTCGGGTCGTTGCCGAAGAACAACGCCCGGTCGATGTTGCGCGGCGCCTGCACCTGCAACGGCAACTTGATACCGAAGATCTTGCCGTCGGCCGCACCACGCGTGGTCTCGTAGGCGAACCACATCGCGCAGTACAGCGTCAGGTCGATCGCCAGCACGCCCCATTGTCTGGCGGGCCGGCCGATGAAGGCGCATACCAGGAACACGGCCACAGCGCGGGCGATACCCAGGCGATCCCACAAGATGCCGTTGTCACGGGTCCAGACGATGGCATAGACGCAGAAGATGGTCAGCGTCGTGCGCCGCAACCAGGCCAGATAGTCGATCGGCACGACCGATCCGAGGCCGACTCGTTGGTCGAGTTGGGGTTGGTCGGCCACGACTGACATGGCCTACCAGGCTACCCAGAGGAGTCGCTGAACTGGGTTCAGCAGGCTTCGAGCTCGGCAGTGCTCAAGAACGATCGGGCGGGAGAGCCGGGTGGATCAAGCGCAATTGTTGATGGGCTCAGAATCCTGCGATTGCGAGCTGCATGGCTTGGAGTGTCATGGTCGTCAGCGCGATCTGCAGATCTGCACGGTCGTCATCGGGCAATGCGATCATTTTCGTGAGCGGAGCAGTCGGCGGCGGTTCAGCGTCTGGGCGGCCAATTTCGGTTCCGTCGGGTCGGGTGGTGTGCCAGTGGCCGTTGGGGTCGCGACGGGTTTGGTAGCCGTGTTGGTGTTTCCAGCGGTTGTGGCGTGCACAGGCCGGGCCGCCGTTGTCGGGGCGTGTTGGTCCGCGGGCATCCCACGGTTGGGTGTGGTCGGTTTGGCAGCGCCCGGAGCGGGGGTGTTGAATTCTTTGTGTGAGGTGGTCCACTGATGAGAGGACATCTGACAG
>JBDTRP010000077.1:0-6886 GCA_039931555.1 Ilumatobacteraceae bacterium
GCGCCGGTGCGGGGGCGTCGTCGGCCTTGTCGTCGGCCTCGTCGTTGGGCTCGTCCTTGGGCTCGCTTGCTTCGGTCGAGGGCTTCGAATCGGGGTTGGCGCCGCCCTTGTCTCGGGTCACGAAGGCGGTGACATCGCCTCCGGTGGGCACGATGGCGACCACCGACCAGCCCTCGGCAGCCTTGGCGGTGAGCTTGGTGGCGAGAGCCGACGGATCGTAGGAAGAGGCGCTGATCGATTCGAATTCCTGCATGGACCGAGAGCGTAGTGTCCGCGACGCCCGTTGCGATCACGAACGGTGAGAGGTTGATGACGACTTTGCGAAGGGCCGCCTCAACTCGGTAGCACAAGCGCGTGCACGTCGGTGTCGGCGGGTGCACCATCGTAGACCAACTCCCCATCGCGCAGCGCCAGCAGCCGGGCGACCTGATGCACGAAGGTCAGTTCGTGGGTCGCGATGACCAGCGTCGCGCCGCGCTGTGACGCCGTGTCGAACATCTGCAGCAGTGCGTGTTTGCCCGGTTCGTCGAGACCGATGAACGGCTCGTCGACGAGCATGATCTTGAACGGTCGGATGAACGCCAGCGTGATGGCGGCCTTCTGGCGCAGGCCGCGGCTGAAGGTCGTCGGGATGTCGTCGCGTCGAGCGGCGAGGCCGATCTGCTCGAGCAGTTCCTCGGCGCGACCCTGCCAATCGGCAACACCGTGCAACCGCGCCACGAACTCGAGGTGCTCCCACAACGACAGGTCGTCGTAGAACGTCGGCGTGTCGCTGAGCCACGACAGCAGCCTTCGTGCTTCCTGGCTGCCGGCGTCGTGGCGGCCGATCTTGACGGACCCGTCGGTGGGGTCGAGCAGACCGGAGGCCATCTTCATCAGCGTCGTCTTGCCGCTGCCGTTGTGCCCGACGAGGGCGACCTTGGCGCCGGATTCGATGTGTAGGGTGAGTGGCTCGAGGGCCGGCCGTTCGCCGTAGGCCTTGGTCAGTTTTCGAGTTGCCAGTTCGGTCATGCCGGGGTGCTCCGCTGTTGCTTGGTGTAGGACTGGCCGTCGGACATGAACTGACGGAACTTGCGTTTCCAGTGATCACGTCGGCGCACCCAGTAGCCGATCAGGCACGTCAGCAGTGCGGCGCCGATGGCACCACGCAGCGCTGCGCCGACCGTGGATGTGCCGAGTTGTTCGGCGTGACGCACCAGCAGGATCGTGCTGGCCGCCAACGCGCTGACGAGGATGGGCAGACCGACTCGCATCGCGCTCGAGATCCCGGCCATCTCGGGGGGAACGAAGGCTTGGGCCGTGGCACCCTTCGTCGGGTCGGGGGCATCGCGCACGATACTGACCACACCGCCCGCGGCGCCGGCCAGCACGGTCGGCAGGGCCAGGATCGCGGCCGGAGCGATGGCTCGTGACGTACCGAGCACAGCGACGGCACTGGCCGCGGCGATCACCGCGAACGGCACGAGGGCAACGGCGGGTGCGAGCAGATGGCGCACCAGCAGCTCGCCGCGCTCAATCGGCAGGCTGTCGGTGCGGTCGGGTTGATCGACCTCTTGCGACAGCGGCTCCATCACCTCCAAACCGAGGACGAAGAGCATCAGGGCCGTGCCGATCAGCGCCGGGGTGGTGCCGCGCAGGACCATTGCCTGGAACACGCCGGCCATCGCCGCAAACGCGGTCATGCGCACCAGCCGCGTCAAGGGGAAGCGGGCAACACTGGCGATCCCGCGACGCGGGATGGGATGGGTGATCCACCGCGGCACCGCCAACCAAGGAGTCCCACGCGTCTGCTCCTGGTTCAACTGGCGCCGCAGCAGGATCACCGTGCGGAGGTCTTGCATGGTCACGGCGAATCGCAACTGGGCGACCAGGCTGCTGCGCCGGGCGAGTGCGTCGAGCGACGTCTGTTGCAACAGGGCGACGCCGATGGTGAGCACGATGATGGCCAGTAGCGGCGCGGCGAGATCGAGGGGATGCTGCCGCCAGCCCCACATGGCCAGGCTGCCGTCGAGGTCGGCGGGGCCGGGTACGTGCCACGCCAGCGCGGCGCTCTGCCAGGCCACACCGGCGAGACCGAGCGACGTGGCGATCCACAGTGGAAGGCGGATGGCATGGGCGATCAGCGCCGTGCCGGCCCACAGCAATGCGGTGGTGATGCCGAACGCGGCGCCACTTGCCGCCCATGCGATCGGCGTGCCCGGGAGCCGCCGGCCGGCGAGTTGACCGACGATGGCACCGAAGGTCGCGGCGAGCGATGCGGCGCTGCGGGCCCGTTGGGTCACCGGTCGAAGCAGGGCGCGGGTGCGATCGACCGGCGACAACATGACGTAGGCGACGTCGGGTGCCTCCAGAGCCAGTGGGCCACCCTGGGCGCCGCTGCGCAATGCCGCGAGAAACGTCAACGCGGTGATCAGACCGATCAGCGCCGGGCCGTTCCTGGCGATGTCGGCGACGGCTTGATCCGACACGGTCGTGTCGCTGATGGAACTGCTGATCCACACCACGGTGCCGCCGCCGAACAGGGCGACCAGGTACACGCGGTACGCCGCGTCGAACCATTCGATGTCGCCGAGGCGGTGCCGCTTGCGTCTGCGTCGAAGGTCGTGGAGGACGTCGAGCGTGCCGTCACTCACCGGTGGCGGCCTGACGGTTGGGGTCGGCAGTCCAGCCCGACCAACTGGCCACGTAGAGACGTGGGAGCGCCAGCCCGGCGTGCTCCATCGCCAGTACGTTCATGCACGCGCTGACCCCGGAGCCGCAGTAGGCGACGACTTCACGGGCGTCGTCGACGCCGAGGGCGTGGAAGTGCTCGCGGAGATCGTCGACCGGTCGGGGCTTGGCATCGGCGTCGAGCACGGCCGACCACGGCGCGCTGCGAGCACCGGGGACGTGGCCGGGTTGCTTGTCGACCTGCACGACCTCGCCGAGGAATCGCTCGTGCGAACGTGCATCGATCGCCGCACCACCCTCGGCAACGATGCGCTCGACGTCGGCGGCGCTTGCGAGGCGATCGGCCGGCCAATCGCGCGGCGTGAAGGTCGTCGGGCTCGGGACGCGCCCGGTTCCGGTCTCGATCGGCCCGGTCCGGGCGTCGAGCCCACCGATCAGCACCGCAGCATTACCGCCGACCATCCGCAGCATCACGGCCAGCCGTCCGGCGGTGAGGCCGCCGGTGTCGTCGTAGGCGACGACGACCGTGTCGTTGCCGATGCCCAACGAGCCCATCGCCGCGGCGAACGCATCGGGCGACGGGAACGGGTGGCGGCCTTCGGTGGTGGGTTGGTCGGCGCCGGCGAGATGATGGTCGAGATCGACCCAGATCGCACCGGGCAGGTGCCCGGCTTCGAATGCCGCCTGACCATCGCGGCCGTCGAGGTACCACCGGACATCGGCGAGCACCGCGTCGGGATGGTCACGGACGAACTGCTCATCGACGAAGGGCGGGATCATTGAACGTCTCGTTCTGCTCGGGCTGTGGCTTCGGCCAACACATCGCGGAGTGGTCGACCGAGCGCGGCGGCGGCCGCAGCCGCATCGTCGTACTCGACCTTCACTCTGCCGAGCGCCACCTTGGCACGCACGGTGTGGCCATCGATGATCACCTGCCGCTCGCTTCGCTGCTGCGGCCACCGTCGCAAGTCGGTGCCGCGCAAGCCGAGCGAGCCGGTCTCGCGCAGCAGCAGCGCGCCGATCAGCGGCGCGGCTGATGGGTCACAGAGGGCGTGCACCGTGAACGCGGGGCGACCCTTCTTCATCATGATCGGCGTCGCCCATGCGTCGTGGGCGCCTGCTGCGATCAGCGCGGCGATGGTATGGGCGATCACCTCGCCGGTGGCGTCGTCGACGTTGGTCTCCAGCAACCGGACCGGCTGGCCCGGCTCGGGCAGGTCGGTGGGCGCAACCGCCTCGCCGATCACCACCTGGACGACGTTGGGTCGCCCGGCGATGTCGGCACTGCCTGCTCCGTAGCCGACGGACGACACGGTGATCGCCGGCATCGGGCCGAACTCGTCGGCCAGCGCGCACATCAGCGCGACGCCGGTCGGCGTGGCCAACTCCTTGCGATCGTCGATCCCGCGACTCGGGGCGTTGCGCCGTGCGAGCAGTTCGGTGACCGCGGGCGCCGGGTTGGGGAGTTGGCCATGGGCCGCGAGCACCGTGCCCTCGCCGACGGTGATCGAGCTGCAGACGATGGTGTCGATGCCGAGCGATTCCAGCGCCGCGCATGCGCCGACGATGTCGACGATCGCATCGACCGAGCCGACCTCGTGGAACTCGACGGCGTCGACCGGCACACGATGCATGGTCCCCTCGACGTCGGCGAGCATCGCAAACGTGCGCTGGGCACGATCGCGAACCCGCTCGGGTAACTCGGCCGCGTCGATCAGGTCGCGGATCGCCCGGTATGCGCGGTGATGGTCGTGCTCGTGTCCGTGATCGTTGTCGGCCACGACCACGTGGGCCTGGGTCGCCGCGATCCCGCAGCGCATCACGTTCTCGAACGTCAACGCGTAGCCGTCGAGGTCGAGGCGACCGACGATGTCGGCGATCTCGACTGGGTCGGCGCCGGCATCGACCAACGCCGCCATCGTCATGTCACCAGCAGTGCCGGCGAAGCAGTGGAACCAGGCGGTTCGAGTCACTGCATCATTCTGGCGATCGCGCACGCTGCTCCAAACCCGTTGTCGATTCCCACCACTGTGACGCCGCTGGCGCACGACGCATGCATCGCCAGCAACGCGGTGACGCCATCGAGGCTGGCCCCGTACCCCACGCTGGTGGGCACGGCGACAACCGGTCCGCTGGTCAGCCCACCGATCACACTGGCCAGCGCGCCCTCCATGCCGGCGACCACGACCACGGCATCGGCGGCGGTGATGCGGTCGAGATGGGCCAGCAGCCGGTGCAACCCGGAGACACCGATGTCTTCGAGGCGGTCGGGCTCGAACCCGTATGCACGCAGCGTCAGCACGCATTCGTCGACGATCGGGCCGTCACTGGTGCCCGCGCTGGCGACGAGAACCTTGGCGGTGCGGTACGCATCGGGCCGCCGCCACAGCATGGTGCCGGTGGCCTGTTCGCCGACCCCGTGTGCGGCCGCTACCGCATCCAACTGGCCGGCAACGGCGCGCGTCAGCAGAACCGGTCCGTCGCCATGGGTCAGCAGTTCGCCGACGATGGCGATGCACTGTTCGACACTCTTGCCGCGGCCATAGACGGCCTCGGGCATACCTTGGCGCAACGAGCGATGGTGGTCGACCAAGGCGTCGCCGACTTCGGCGAAGGGCAGGCGACGCAAGCGGTCGACCGCAGTGTCGGGTTCGATGGCGCCACTGCGCACGTCGTCGATCAGTTGGCGCAGCGCGGCTTCGTCCACCGGACCATTGTGGCGGCGATCAGCTCCCGGTATCTAGCGCATCGAGAAATGTCTGGCCGGGGACGCGCAGGATGTGGCCGCCTTCCGTGCAGCAGACCGTCGCGGTGCGCGGCACGTCGTACAACACGCCGAGCTCACCGAACGAGTCGCCGGCTTGCAGGACCCGGATGAAGTCGGGGGCCTGCCCGAAGTGACTGATCAGCACGTCGTACTTGCCGTCGATGACGAAGAACACGTCATCGCCGTCTTCGCCCTGCGTGACGATCGTCTCGCCGACGTCGACACGTTCACGTTCTGTGGCGTCGGCGAGATCGCGCAGCCGAGCGGGGGTCGCAAAGCGCAGCGAAGGAATGGTGCCCAGCAACGAACTGATCGGTTGCGATGGATGACTGATCGTGGCGGGGTCGCGCTCGTCGGCCATCAACTCGACGTGGGGCCTGCCGAACGCCGATCGCACCTGGCCGTACCAGCTGCGGGCCAGCGTGGCGCTCCCGGTGATCGTCGTACACATGGGACTCTCGGGGTTGCCGGTCATATCGCTCGGCGAGAAAGAGCGTCGACCAATAGCCTGTGATACGTGATTGGCCCAACAACTCGTATCGGCTTTCTCGGGCCGCTCGGCACCTTCACCGAGCAAGCCCTGAAATCGCAGCCCGATCTCGCCGCTGCCGAGCACGTGTTGTTCCGCACCATGCCCGATGTGCTCGACGCCGTCGAGGCCGGCGAGGTCGATCTCGGCTTCGTGGCGATCGAGAACTCGATCGAGGGCACGGTCAACCTGACGCAGGACGAGTTGGCCTTCAGTCACGAGCTGCTGATCCAGCGTGAGGTCGTGCTCGACATCGAGCACTGTCTGCTGGCCAAGCCCGGCACGACGCTGGCCGATGTGAAGGCGGTGCTGTCGATCCCGGTCGCCACGGCGCAGTGTCACGCGTACGTGCGCACGCAGCTTCCGATAGCCGAGCTGCGCGCCGCCAATTCGACCGCGGAGGCTGCACGCACGGTCAGCGAGGAGGCCGGCGCCGGTTCGGCCGCCATTGCGCCGCGCATCGCCGGCGACGTGTACGGCCTAGCGGTGCTGGCCGCCGACATCGCTGATCATCCGGGCAACCAGACCCGCTTCGTGCTGGTCGCCCGCGACGGCGTGCCGCCACGCACCGGTCACGACCGCACGGGCCTGGTCATCTACCAGCGTGCCGACGAGCCCGGCAGCTTGATCTCGATCCTGCAGGAGTTCGCGGCGCGCCGCATCAACCTGTCAACCCTCCTGTCGCGACCGACCAAGGACGGCGGCCTCGGCGACTATTGCTTCGTGGTGTACGCCGACGGCCACATCGACGACGAGTTGCTGGCCGACGCCATCCGATCGCTGCGCGCCAAACAGGGCAAGGTGAAGTTCCTCGGTTCGTACCCGGCGTCGGGCGAGCACGCGCACACGACCCGCGAACACGCCGACGCCCGCTGGCGCGAAGCCGACGACTGGGTTCAGTCCTTGCGCCGCCAGATCCG
>JBDTRP010000078.1:0-90474 GCA_039931555.1 Ilumatobacteraceae bacterium
AGTTGGTCTGCACGAACTCGCCGAGCGAGCGCCCGATCTGGTCCTTGCGATGCGGCACGATCGCGGTGTGCGGAATCGGAATGCCGAGCGGGTGGCGGAACAGTGCAGAGACCGCGAACCAGTCGGCCAGGGCACCGACCATCGCCGCCTCGGCAAATGCTCGGATGTACCCGACCCAGTTGTGTTGCTCCTCTTGCCAGCGAGCGACGAAGAACACCACCGTGACCGCCGCGAACAATGCCGTGGCGACGACCTTCATCCTTCGCAACGCGGCGCGGCGCTCGAGATCGGCTGCCGACATCACTTCCACTTCGGCCGACCCTACCGGTGCTGTGCCTGCCAGGTCGGGTGATCGGAGATCCGGGTGATCTCCAGATCGAACCGCGCATCAGTCCATGTCCGCAGGGCGTCGAGCGGATGGCCGCGGGTCGTCAGCAGATGCCGGGCGAGTCGCCCCTTGGCCAGCTTGGCGTCGTGCCCCGCTGCCTTGCCGTTGCGCTCGACGAACGTCACCGTCACGCCATCGACATCGGCTGCGCAGCACGCGGCGCGGTGGTCGTTCGGCAGCAGGTCGACCACGAACCTCCGGTCCGCCCATCGGCTCAACGGTTCGGCGAGGCTCGGCCGCCACCACGTGCTGAGCTTGCCGTATGGAGCAAGTGAGGCGCCGATCTTCAATCGGTAGTCGGGAGTCGGGTCGTCCAACGCGACCAGGCCCAGCAATCCCGACACGACGACGACCGACGACATGGCCCGTCGCTTGGCATCGGCCCCAAGGGAGCCGACATCGAGCCCGTCCCACACCACGCCCGTGTAGCGCCGCCACGCCGGCAGCGATGGCGCCGCCATCAAGGCGACGTTGGCGAGCCGCGCTTCGGCGAGATGCTTCCCACCGATGCCGAGCAACTTCTCGTTGCCGCCGCGCACCCTGGCGAGGCGTCGCACGAGCACCGAGCGGCGCGCCTGGAGGTCGGAGAACCGGCCTCCATCCGCAGACCACGGCCGCCCGTCACCGCCGTGCTCTTTGCCTTCGGATGGGGGCAGGAGGAGACCCAGTGGTACCGCCGCTGATGCCATGGCGCATGTCTACCCGAGCCATGGCGGCGCACCTGCGATTCAGATGGCGACCATCAATTCGACCACCTGCGGATTCGTTCGCAACTTGCGGATGATCCGGTCGCGCGTCGGGCCGAGGCTGCCGACCGGCCGGCCACTGATCTTGCTGATCTGCCGGTAGTCGTAGGCCCGCTCGTCCATCATCAGGCTCAGCACTCGTTGATCGGTTTCGCGCATCTCCGCTGCGGCGCGGTGCACCACGTTCGCCCGCTCGCACCGCTGCAGGTTCTCATCGGGATCCTGCACGTCATCGGCCATCGAATCGGCAAGTGCGACCACGTTGTCGGCAACGATGCAGCGACTGTCGCGGCGTTGGATGCGGCGCGCCGAGTTGAGCGCGACCGTCCAGAGCCACGCACCCACTCGTTCCGGATCGGCGATGCGATCACCGAAGCGGACGAAGTTCAGCCACGTGTCCTGCACGGCATCATCGACATCGGTTGCGCGGCGCAACACCCGGCGCGCCGCTGCTTTGACCAGTGACTCGAAAATGTTGATCAGCTCGGCCAGCGCCTTGGCGTCGCCGTTGAAGTGGCGCTGGACCAGGGCTGCTACTTCTTCAGGTGTTGCGTTCGTCCTCATGGATGAACGAAACCATGGACCAAGGTCTGCAGACCACGTCCATGTGCGTGTTGTAACACGCAATTGTGCGTGTTCGTGTATCTTGGCCGCCATCGTCGAGAACATCGCCCTCTTCGCCTCGCTTCCCGAACGCGAACGCACCGCGCTCGAGGCCCGGTGCCGGCACCTGAAGATCCCGGCGCAGGCCTACCTCTACCACGAAGGTCAGGCGGGCGACGCGGTCTATGTGCTCGTCAGCGGACGGGTCGGAATCTGGAGCGGCGGTGAGCGCGGCGACCCCGTACTGCTGGCCATCCTGGGGCCGGGGGAGATGTTCGGCGAGATGGCGATCCTGTCGAACGAGCGGGTGCGCACCGCGACGACGCAGGCGCTGTCGAAGGTCGAGGTCATCCAGATCCTGCGCGCCGACATCGAGGCGCTGCGACAACGGTTTCCACGGATCTCCGACGTGTTCATCGAAATGCTGCTGCGCCTCGTGCAGCGCTTGACCACGCAGGTCAGCGAGCTCTCCGAGCTCGACAGCTCGACCCGTCTCTACCGCCAGCTGTGGCGGCTGGGCGAGGTCTTCGGGAATCGCCGCGCAGGTGCCGAGCTACCACTCAGCCAGCAGCAACTGGCATCGATGACCGGCGTCGGCCTGCGCATCACCAACCGGGTGCTCAACGAGGCGCGCGTCGAGGGCATCGTGGAGACCGGCAAGCGGCGCATCATCGTGCATGACTGGGCAATAGTGCGACGGCGGGCAGGTCTGCGCTTTCGTAGCGGCTGACGTACAGTGCCACCAGCGGTACGAGCCACGGCAGCCGGGTGAGACGTATCACCGGATGACCATATTCGGCGGGGCTGTGACTTCAATGCGACACCCCTTCCGTAGAATGGGCACATCATGACTGCGTCGGACGAGATCGCCACGAACCAGCGCGTCTCGCTCGACCTCGACTCGTTGAATCCCGACCAACTCGACGCGGTCGTGCACCGTGGTGGCCCGCTGCTGGTCGTGGCGGGCGCCGGTTCCGGCAAGACCCGGGTGCTGACCCATCGCATCGCCCACCTCATCGACGAGGGCATGCCGCCGTCCGCGATCCTGGCCATCACGTTCACCAACAAGGCCGCCGAGGAGATGCGTCACCGGGTCGCCAGCCTGGTCGGCCCGGTTACCAGGGCGATGTGGGTCTGCACGTTCCACTCCGCATGTGTCCGCATCCTACGGGCCAACGGCGATCGGCTCGGCTACCCGCGCACGTTCAGCATCTACGACCAGGCCGACGCGCAGCGCCTGACCGGATATGTCGTGCGCGACCTCAACCTCGACGCCAAGCGGTTCCCGCCACGCGCCGCGCACGGCCAGATCAGCCTGTGGAAGAACGAGTTGATCACGCCGGAGCAGGCGGTCGAGCGAGCCGCCAACATCTTCGAGCGCAAGCACGCCGACATTTACACCTATTACCAAGCGCGCCTGCTGAAGGCCGGTGCGATGGACTTCGACGACCTGCTGATGAAGACGGTCGAGCTGTTCCGTTCTCACCCCGATGTACTGGCGCACTACCAACAGCGCTTCCAGCACGTCTTGATCGACGAGTACCAAGACACCAACATGGCGCAGAACGAACTGGCGCTGGCGCTGGCCGCCGAGCATGAGCAGATCACGATCGTCGGCGATCACGACCAGAGCGTCTACCGCTTCCGCGGTGCCGACCTGCGCAACATCGGCCAGTTCGAGGAAGCGTTCGACAACGTCACCACGATCGTGCTCGACCAGAACTACCGCAGCACGCAGGCCATCCTCGACGCCGCCAACGCCGTCATCACCAACAACCCCGGTCGCAAGGACAAGCAGCTGTGGAGCGAACTGGGCACCGGCGAGCGGATCACCCGGTACCACGCCGAGGACGAGGGCGACGAGGCCACCTGGGTCGCCCGCACCATGCAGTCGTTGCAGACCGATGCCACCTTCATGTGGAAAGAGATGGCCACCTTCTATCGAACGAATGCGCAGAGCCGGGTGCTCGAAGAGTCGCTCATGCGTTTCGGCATCCCGTACAAAGTTGTCGGCGGTACCCGTTTCTACGACCGCCGTGAGATCAAAGACGCCATGGCGTACCTGCGTGCCGTCGCCAACCCGGCCGACGAGATCAGCGTCAAGCGAGTGCTCGGCGTACCCAAGCGTGGCGTCGGCGAGTCGAGCGTTGCCAAGCTCGACGCGCTTGCCGCGAGCACCGGCACGACGTTTGTCGAGGCGATGCGCCATGCCAACGACGCCGGCCTCACGGGGACTGCAGCACGCGGCGTCGAGTCGTTCGTCAGACTGCTCGACGATCTGGCGCTGCGACTCGACGACGGGCCGGGCGACCTGTTGCAGGCCGCGTTGACCGAAAGCGGCTACTTGGCCGAGCTGGAGGCAGAAGGCTCCGTCGAGTCCGCAGGGCGCATCGAGAACCTCGGCGAGCTGGTCGGCTCGGCGCGCGAGTTCACCCGTCTGGAGGAGTTCCTCGAGCAGGTGGCGCTCGTTGCCGACACCGACGATCTCGACGACGACAACCGTGTGGTGCTGATGACGTTGCACTCCGCCAAAGGTTTGGAGTTTCCCGCCGTGTTCCTGGTGGGTATGGAGGAGGGTGTGTTTCCACACAGCAGGGCGCTCACCGAACCGGTGGAGCTCGAAGAAGAACGGCGCCTCGCCTACGTCGGGATCACGCGGGCCCAGCAGCGCTTGTTCGTGGCCCATGCCTGGAGCCGGCAGTTGTTCGGCAGCACCAACTACAACCCGCCATCGCGATTCCTCGACGAGATCCCCACTGAACTGATGGAGCAGGTCGGTGCTGTCAGCGGGCGCAGTTCGTACGGCCGGCAGAGCTACCGGGCCCGCGACGAGTGGTCGAACCCGCCTCCGTACCGTCGCGTCGATCGCGACGACAACGGGGAAGCAGATCGACATCGCGAACGTGTCGTCGAGGCGGCACTCGTCGCCGGTCAGCGAGCGAAGCAGCCGTCTCCGTCCAACGCGCAGTTGATCGGCCTCCGTCTCGGTGACGACGTCGAGCACCCGGCGTTCGGTGAAGGTGTGATCATCGACATCCGCGGCCAAGACGACAAGGCCGAAGCCACGATCCGGTTCCGCGACGCAGGTACCAAGCACCTGTCGCTTGCATGGGCACCCCTGAAGAAGCTGTAACGATTGTCGTGATGGCCCAACACAGTGCCGAGACCCTGCGCAAGCGGCAGGTCCTGACCCGCGTGTGGGCAGGCATCGTGATCGTCTGGTCGGTGATCCGCACGATCATCATCTGGGCGGCGCTCGGAAGCTACGGATTCAACCCGTGGATCTATCTGGGCATCGATCTGGTGTGCTCCACGATCGACGCCGTGACCACGCCCCGCATGGTGCTGCACTTCATCGACGACCGCTACAAGACGGCCGTGAAGTGGGGGATGGTGTCGCTCGTCGCCTACGTGGTGCCCGACATCTACATCTTCGTCGGCACGCGGAGGCTGCCGAAGAAGGTCATCGTGATCCTGTGCATCGTGATCGTGGCGATGTTGGCCCTTGCCGTGCTGACGATCGTCCGCAAGATCCGCAAGGGCCGCGCCGAGCGCGCGGTGATCCGGGCGATGGCCACGATGTCCGGTCGTGCTTGAATTGGTGCCATGAAAGCAGCGATCCTCGTCGAAAGCCTGACCGGTCACACCTGGAAGGCCGGCGAGCTGATCGCCGGTCAGTTGCAGCAGGCCGGTTGGGGGATCACCGCGCTGTCACCCGTGCGTCAACCCGACTACGCCGGGCTGCAGGCAGCCGACATGGTGTTGGTCGGCACCTGGATCCACGGGCTGTTCGTCGTCGGCCAGGCGCCGTGGGCGCTCGGCGAGTTGGCCAAATTGCCGGTCATGACGGGCAAGAAGGCGGCAGCGTTCTGCACCTATGCGTTGAACCCCGGCAAGTCGCTCGACAAGATGACCCGCGTCCTCGACTCGCTCGGCGCTGATGTGCTCGGCGGCCTCGCGTTGCATCGCGCCAAGTTGCCGCAACACACCGAGGAGTTCGCCGCCCGCCTCGTGGAGCGCGCCAGCGAACTCGTCTGAACTTTGTCGCTCGCAGGTCGCTGAGCGACCTGGGAGCGACAAAGTTCGAGTGAGCCGCTGCGAATGCTCAGTCCGGGGTGAGGTCGAGGGTCAGGATCCCGTCGGCGCTGACCACCGGCTTCACGCCTTCCGGGGGCTTCGCCAAGGCCTCGACCGCGAGGGTGCGGCCGGCGCAATCGGTGAACTGATCGGTGTGTTGCACCTGGGTGACCTTGCACGAGATCGGGCGGTCGGCGGGATGGCCGAGGTAGATGAACCACCCGGTCATCGGGTCGAGACCGTCGTGCTCGAGCACGATCGATTTGTCGCCGTCGGTGCCCAACAGATCGGGGAACAGCACCGGGCCGTCCGCGTCGATGATCGCTGCGTAGCGCACGACCGACCCGGGTCGGAACACGTTGCTGGCGAGGTTGGCCGTCGCACCGCTTCCGTTCTGCGACACCAGGCTGGCGATTCCCCACAGGATCAGGGCCAGCACGCCGAAGAACCCGATTCCACCGAGCACCGGCGCCACGGCTCGAGCCAGTGGGGTACGGAGCTGTGGTCGTCGCACGACCACAGTGTGCCCGCGTACGGCGATTGGAGCCAACCGGCGAAGTGGTCGTATGGTTCGGGTTTCGTGAAACGCCCCTACCGCGTCGTGGTCGCCAAACCCGGTCTCGATGGTCACGATCGCGGGGCGAAGACCATCACCAGGGCGTTGCGGGACCACGGTTTCGAGGTGATCTACACCGGCTTGCACCAGACCCCTGAACAGATCGCCGAGACGACATTGCAAGAAGACGCTGATGCGGTGGGTCTGTCGCTGCTCAGTGGCGCGCACCTCACCTTGTTCCCGCGAGTGATGCACGAGCTCGAGGAACGTGGCCTCGATGAGGTGTTGGTGTTCGGCGGTGGCGTGATCCCCGAAGCCGACGCGCGGGCGCTCCGGGCTCAGGGAGTGGCCGAGATCTTCGGGCCGGGAAGCTCGTTGAAGGGCATCAGTGCATGGTTGGAAGCGGCGTTGGACAGCAAGGAGAACTAGGTGGACCTATTTGAGTATCAGGGCAAGCAGTACTTCGCCCGCTACGACATCCCGGTCTCGCCGGGCGGTGTCGCCATGACTGTCGACGAAGCAGTTGCCCAAGCCGACGCCGCCGGGTATCCGGTCGTCGTCAAGGCGCAGGTGCAGGTCGGCGGCCGCGGCAAGGCTGGTGGAATCAAGCTGGCCAACGACGCGGCCGAGGCCCGGCTACATGCGACCGACATCTTGGGCATGGACATCAAGGGGCACGTCGTCAAGCGGGTGTGGGTGGAACGCGCCAGTGACATCTCCGAGGAGTACTACGCCTCGTTCACCCTCGATCGCGCCGCCAAGAAGCACCTGTTGATGCTGTCGGCCGAAGGCGGTGTCGAGATCGAGTCCGTCGCCGCGACGAACCCCGAGGCAATCGTCTTGCGGCACATCAACCCGATCGACGGGCTGTCGCTGGCCGATGCACACCAGTCGTGCGTCGACGCCAATCTGAACCCCGCTGCAGTCGACGGTGCAGCCGAGATCTTGGTCAAGTTGTATCGCTGCTTCACCGAAGGTGATTGCGACCTCGCCGAGATCAACCCGTTGATCCTCCGACCCGATGGCGGGGTCCACGCGCTCGACGCCAAGGTCAGCCTCGACAACAACGCTGCGTTCCGCCATCCCGAGTGGGACGAGTACCGGGCGACCGAAGTGCTCGACGAACGCGAGCAGATGGCTCGCGAGAACGATCTGCAATACATCGGTCTCGACGGCACGGTGGGCATCATCGCCAACGGCGCCGGCCTGGCGATGAGCACCCTCGACGTCGTCAACCAGGTCGGTGGCAGCGCGGCCAACTTCCTCGACATCGGCGGCGGTGCCAATGCCGATGTGATGGCCGCTGCGCTGGAAGTGATCAACTCCGACCAGAACGTGAAGAGCATCCTGATCAACATCTTCGGCGGGATCACCCGTGGCGAAGAGGTGGCCAAGGGGATCGTCGAGGCACTGGGTCGCGTCGACCTGCGAGCGCCGATCGTGATCCGACTCGACGGCACCAACGCCGAGGAAGGCCGCGAGATCCTGGCCAACGCCGGGATCCCGAAGTCGAAGCTCACGTCCGAACCCACCATGCTGGAAGCGGCCCGCGCCGCTGTCGCACTCTCCAACGGATCGGCGGTCTGACATGGCCATCTTCGTCAACGCTGACACCAAGGTCATCGTCCAGGGCCTCACCGGCGGCCAGGGCAAGTACCACGGACTGCGCAACAAGGCCTATGGCACGAAGATCGTCGGCGGGGTCACGCCGGGCAAGGGCGGCCAAGACGTCGAGGGCGTGCCGGTTTACGGCAGCGTCGCCGATGCCGTCTCGGCGACCGGCGCCACCGCGTCGTTCATCGCCGTGCCACCCAAGGCCGCATCGGCCGCGATCCTGGAAGCGGCCGCAGCCGGCATCGGGTTCATCGTCTGCATCACTGAGGGCATTCCCGCGCAGGACGAAGCAAAGGTCTTCAACACCCTCGTGCGCGACTACCCGAACACCCGGCTGCTGGGCCCGAACTGCCCCGGCATCATCAGCCCAGGCAAGTGCAACATCGGCATCACGGCAGGCGAGATCGCCCAACTTCCCACGGCCGCCGGCCCCAACGTGGGCATCGTGTCGCGATCGGGAACCTTGACTTATCAGGCCTTGTACGAGTTGAAGCAGCGCGGTATCGGCGTGTCGACCTGCGTCGGCATCGGCGGCGACCCTGTGCCGGGCACCAACTTCATCGACTGCCTCAGCGAGTTCCAGGCCGACCCGGAGACCCACGCGATCATCATCATCGGTGAGATCGGCGGGTCGGCGGAGGAGGAGGCTGCGGCCTTCATCGAGTCATCGGTGACGAAACCGATGAGCGCCTACATCGCCGGGGTCACCGCGCCGGCCGGCAAGAAGATGGGCCACGCCGGCGCCATCGTCAGCGGCGGCAAGGGCACCGCCCAAGGCAAGATGGACGCGCTGCGCGCCGCCGGCGTGCACGTCGGCCTGAACCCTACCGAAGCGGGTGACCTGATGGCCACCATCGTCGCCGGCCTCGCCTGACGCCAGCCACGCCGGTCGGCCACCTCGGCCTTCTGTGTGAGCGATCAGAGCGTCCGCGCTTCTGAATGCTCGCGCTGAAGGCCGAATGTTGTCGCACAAAGCTGTGCGGCGATTGAATCCCGCCGCGTGATCACTCAGCACCGCCGGTCGGCGGTCATCGACGGTCAACTCACCCCAGAGTTTCGAAGCCGGGTCAAGAGCGGCTTCCAAGTAGACCAACATGTCGCGCTGGCGACCCTGATTGCCGATATCGGTGAGCCGTGTTGGCTCACCGGACCAACAGCGGCCGCACTGGAGCATTTCGAAGGCTTTCGCCTGGCGCCGCCGTACCACTTGGTGACGAGGCGGGACCGCAACTTGCGGCGCATCGGCGTCGTGATTCACACGTCGGAACAACTCGATCCTGTCGATCGAGAGACGGTTGCCGGACTCCCGGTGACGGCTCCCGCACGAACCCTCATCGATCTCGCCGCAATGGCTCCTCGAGAAGTACTGACTGCAGCACTCGACGGTGCATTGCGAGACGGACTGATCTCCGAGGAGTTCCTGCACGGAAGGATCAATGCGTTGCGCGGCAAAGGTCGCTACGGAATACCGACGCTCCTTGCGGTGATCGAGGGCGTCGAGATCATTCGCGGTGCGCACAGTTGGTTGGAACGCGAGGTGCTGCGCCTGCTCGACTCCGCCGGTGTGGCGCTTCCGATGCCTCAACAGATACTGGGCAGGCGGGGCGACCAGTTGATCCGAGTCGACTTCCGCTTTCCGGGTACGCCGCTGGTGGTCGAGGCGTTGGGCTACCGGTGGCATCGCACCGGCGCCCAGATGCGGATCGACGCCGAGCGGATGAATCGTCTGACGATGGACGGGTATCTCGTGCTGCAGTTCACCTACAGCGACGTCGTGGAGCGGCCGGACTACGTGGTGCAAGGCATCGTCGAGGCCCTCGGCCTGTGCCGTCATCGATCTGCGTGACCACACACAACCGCGGACCCTTTGTACGCTCGCACAGAGGCGCGAGTTGCGCAGTGGGTGGTGACGCGAGAGAGCCCCGCCACTCGGGCGGGGCTCTTCCTCGAACGAAGCTGGATCAGGCCGGCGGCGGCGGGGGAGGCGGGGGCGTCATGCCGGGGGGCGGGGGAGGCGGCGGTGCGGAATCGCCGCTGCCCTGGAAGGCGCCCTTGATCTTGTTCATGTCTTTCAGATCGTTGAAGTCACCACCGGACTCCTTGAAGCCCATGAACGCGCCGGCGAAGGCGGCGAAGCCGGAGATCACCGACAGGATCAGACCGATCCCACGACCGACGCTGCCGCCGATCGACTCGATCGCGTCCTTGCCGTCGAGGGGATTGAACAGCAGCCGGATCAGCAGGAGCAGCGCCGCCAGACCGGTGGCGATCAGCATGATCAGCGGCCAGGGCAACGTGCCGGACTTCATCGACCCCGTCGCCAGCAGGAAGGTGATGACGCCGGTCGCGATCACGAGGATCCACGGGATGGTCCCGGTGAAGAAGAAGTGGAACACATTGAAGCCGCTGTCGCCGCCAAGGCCACCGGGGCCCGAGACAGTCGTCCAATGGAAGAACCCGAAGATGAAGAAGCCGATGGCACCACCGACCTTCAGCCAATCGGATGTCTTGAACTTGCTCAGGTCCACGTGTGCCTCCAGGTACGAAACGAAACGAACTCAGCCGACGCGCACCGTACACCTTGTAAAGGCTCTGGTCGTGGAATACCCGAGATCCCCTACTGTCGGGTCATGCCCACCGCGCTGCTTTCCGTGTACGACAAGGCCGGCATCGTTGAATTTGCTGCCGGCCTGCATCAACTCGGCTGGCGAGTCGTCAGCAGCGGCGGCACGGCAGCGGCGATTGCCGCGGCCGGAACGCCCGTCACCGACCTTGCCGAGCTCACCGGCGTGCCGGCCATCCTCGACCATCGCGTCGTCACGCTGCACCCCAAGATCCACGGCGGCTTGCTGGCTGACCCGACCAAGGAATCGCACCGCGCCGACATGGCGGAGTACGGCATCGAAGCGATCGATCTGGTCGTGTGCAACCTGTACCCGTTCGCATCGAACCCGAGCATCGAGCTGATCGATATCGGCGGCCCGGCAATGGTGCGCGCCGCGGCCAAGAACCACGAGTTCGTCGCCGTGGTCGTCGATCCGGCTGACTACACCGTGGTGTTCGACGAGCTCCGCGCCGATGGTGCAATCAGCGCGGCGACCAGGCGCCGTCTGGCGCGCGATGCGTTCGCTCAGATCGCCGCTTACGACGCCCAGATCGCAGCGTGGTTCGACGACGCCGTGCTGCCCGACAGCATGCACCTGTCGCTGAGCAAGGCGCAGTCGTTGCGCTACGGCGAGAACCCACATCAGAGTGGCGCCCGCTATCGAGTCGTGGGACGTCGGAGCTGGTGGGACGACGCGGTGCAGCACGGCGGCAAGGAGATGAGCTACCTCAACCTGTTCGACGCCGAAGCGGCGTGGCGTCTCGTGCAGCGATTCGACGGACCGGCGTGTGTGATCGTGAAGCACGCCAACCCCTGCGGCGTCGCCGTCAGCGACGACATCACCGACGCGTACGTCAAGGCCAACGCATGCGACCCGGTCAGTGCGTTCGGCGGCATCGTCGCTCTGAACCGCGCTGTGCCCGTCGCTCTGGCCGACTCGCTGACGGCGGTGTTCACGGAAGTGATCATCGCACCCACGTTTGACGACGATGCCTTGGCGGTGCTCAGCGAGAAGAAGAACCTGCGAGTGCTCAGCGGACCGCCGCCATACGGCGCCGCGCTCGACATCCGCTCGATCGACGGCGGGCTCCTGGTGCAAGAGGTCGACACCGTCAACCTCGATCGATCGACGTGGCGAGTAGTCACCACGACCCAGCCCACCGAGGCGCAGTGGGCCGACCTGCGGTTCGCCTGGCAGGTCTGCGCTGCGGTCAGCAGCAACGCCATCGTCTACGCCAAGGATGGCCAGGCCTTCGGGATCGGCGCCGGGCAGCAGAACCGGCTCGATTCAGCCCGAATCGCAGCCGAGCGATCGTCAGGTCGGGCCGACGGTGGGGTGTGCGCCAGCGATGCGTTCTTCCCGTTCCGCGACGGGCTCGACGCCGCTGCCGCGGCGGGCATTCGCGCCGTGATTCAACCGGGCGGCAGCGTCCGCGACGACGAGGTGATCGCTGCCGCCGACGACCATGGCATGGCGATGGTGTTCACAGCGGAGCGACACTTCCGCCACTAGCACGCGACGCCCGGACGGCCTTCACGGCCAGCGGCACGACGACCATGGCCAGGCCGGCGAGGATCAGCGAGGTGGCGATGTCTCCCGTGCTGCTCGGCTCGAGGGCCGAGACGAACGCGGCCACGGTCCCGATTGCCGCGACGGCGACTCCGAACCATGTCGACGCCCGCCGCTGCCCGTGATCTCCTACGACGGCGACGGCGAGGCCAGCGACCGCCAACAACAGCGCGCTGCTCGTCGACGACAGGTTCTCGACGACCTTCAGCACTGCGAACGCTGTGGAGAGGACGGCCGCCACCACCAAGCTGGTGCCGACACCGTGATAGCCCTGCGCGTCGAGCCACCACACCAGCGCCAGTAGCAGGACCGCGGCGATCACGAACATCCACGACTTGCCGCCGACCACATTGGTGGGCCCGAAGTTGAACAGTCCGGTGTTCACCGTGGTGTCGGTGCTGTCGAACGTGGACAGCGCCAGGACGAACGAGGCGGCTCCCTCGCCGAGCAAGAGCGGCCTGCCGCGCATGCCGGGTGCTGCCCAGGCAGCGATGAGGAACACCGCGGCGAGCACGGCTGTGCCGCCGCCATCGGCAGTGTTGGTGATGGCAACCGCGAGCGCGGGGATGCCGACCGCCGCGGCGCCGACCGCCGCCGATCGAGCTTCGGGCTGCGACTTGACGCCGAGCCGGATTGCGTACGCCAGCGCCATGATGACGATGGCCGCGGTGAGGTTGCGCGACCTGCTCGAGCCGCTGTCGCCGAGGATCGCTAGGCCGATTCCGGCTGCTGCAACCACGCCGCCGACGCCCGCCAAGGCGATCGAGAGATGCACCGCCGAACGCGTGCGGGCCTCCGCTCCCAGGCCGTCGAGGAACTGGCGAATCGGTACCCCGGCCACGGGCGATGGCGTCGTGGCCGAGGTCTCGGCACCGGCCGGACCGGCGATCGGATCGCTCGTGGGGGCGGCGAATGGAACTGACACCGTCGTGCCGAGTGGGTCGACGGTCTGCTTGCCACTGCTGATCACGTGAGCGGTCCACGCCTCTCCATCGAAGTACCGCTGCTCGAACCTGCCGTACGGATCAGGCCACCACTTGGCCGGTTGTGACATCGAGGCCCCCTTATGTTCCGTAAAGCCTGACACGGAACGGGTGGATGCTCTGACACACTTGAGCAACATGGCTCGGATCTCGGACCTGCTCGCGGTCAGGCGAACCTTCTCGTTCGAGTTCTTCCCGCCGAAGAACGAGGCCGGGTGGCTCAGCCTCGGCCATGCAATCGCCCAACTCGAGGACCTCCGCCCCGACTTCGTCAGCGTGACCTATGGCGCCGGCGGGAGCACTCGCACCAAGACACACGACCTCGTGTCGTGGGTCCGCCGGCAGACCGAGACCACACCGATGGCCCACCTGACGTGTCAGGGCCACACCCGCCAAGACATCCGCGACATCCTGATCGACTATCGCGCCGAGGGCGTCGAGAACATCCTGGCGCTGGGAGGCGACCCGCCCGCCGACGCCGACGTGCCGACGATCAGTGAGTACCGTCATGCCAGTGAGCTGGTCGACGATGTGGCCGACTTCGGTGGCTTTTCGATCGGGGTCGCGGCGCATCCCGAACTGCACCCGCGGTCACCCGACCGTGAAGACGATCGCAGGCATCTCGCCGGCAAGTTGGCCCGCGCCGACTTCGCGATCACGCAGTTCTTCTTCGAGGTGGATCACTATGTCGCGCTGGTCGACGAGCTCGCCGATCTCGGCGTGACCAAGCCGGTGATCCCTGGCATCATGCCGGTGACGAACCTCGCCCAGGTGTCGCGCATGGCGCAGATGTCGGGCACCGTGATCCCGACGTGGCTCGTCGAGCGTGTCGGCAAAGCCGGCGACGATCCGGTCGAGGCCAATCGCATCGGTGCCGAGACCGCGGCGGAGTTGTGCACTGCGCTGCTCGACGCGGGCGCACCCGGGCTGCACTTCTACACGTTGAACCGCAGCCCGACGACCCGGTCGATCGCCCTGAGTCTGGGATTGGGCAGCGCCGCCTCTGGTGCCGACGACTGACCGAGTTGCCGCCATCTCCGCAGGTGAGCACGTTCTGAGGCGTCGGATCAGCGATACTGGTGTCCCGATGAGCACACGGACGGTACCTCGCGTCTCGACCTCATTCAGCGCGCCCAAGCGACAGCTCAACCGAGTCCCGTACATGCCGGGCCTCGACGGCATGCGCGCCCTCGCCGTCGTGGCCGTGATGCTGTATCACGCCAACCACACGTGGTTGGGCGGCGGGTTCTTGGGGGTCGAGGTCTTCTTCGTGATCAGCGGATACCTGATCACGCTGCTGCTGATCGGCGAGCACGAGCGCAACGGCAGGGTCAACCTCGGCCAGTTCTGGCTGCGGCGCTTCCGTCGCCTGCTGCCCGCGGTGCTGACGATGATGGGCGCGATGGCGGTCTACATGGCGCTGTTCAAGCGCCAGCCACAAGGCCGCACCCGCGGCGACTTCTTGGGTGGCATCTTCTACAGCAGCAACTGGTACCAGATCTTCGTGGGCCAGGGGTACACCGCCAGCGAGGCGTTCGTGCCCTTCCGTCACCTGTGGTCACTGGCCGTGGAAGAGCAGTTCTACCTGATCTGGCCACTCGTGATGGTCGGCTTGCTGCGTCTCGGCCGGAACCGGCTGCCACGCGTCGCGATGTGGCTGTTCGGGATCAGCGCGTGGATCTCGGTGATGGTCGGGATCCTGTATGCCGGCGGCGACGTCGCCACGACCTGCGCGCCTGAGGCGATGAACGGCTACTGGAAGCTGTTCGGTCGCTGCATCAGCGTGAACGAGGCGTTGTACCTCGGGACCTTCAGTCGCGCCGGTGGGCTGCTGATGGGTGCCGCGTTCGCGATGGTGTGGCGCCCGATGGCGTTGATGCGCGGCAGGGTGCGCGGCAAGGCCCGCCAACTCGATCTGCTGGCGCTCCTCGGCCTCGCCTTGCTCGGCTTCCTCGTATGGAAGCTCACCCTGTCGGTCGACGGTCGCTCCACCGGGATCCGGTTCGACCCATGGCTGTTCCGCGGTGGGTTCTTCCTGACCGGCCTGGCGACGCTGATGGTGATCGCCGCGGTGACGCATCAACGGGCGATGATGGGCCGGCTGCTGGGTAACCGGATCTTCAACTACGTCGGCACTCGCAGCTACGGCATGTACCTCTACCACTGGCCGATCTATCAGATCATCCGCGGTCAGGCCGGCGTGCCGATGACGAAGGCGCAATGGGTGCTGGCGATGGCCATCACGCTCCCGATCACCGAGGCCAGCTTCCGCTTCATCGAGACCCCCATCCGGCAGGGCCGACTCGGTGAATGGCTGCGAGGCGATCGCCGTCCGCGCACCGCGGCGGCGTACAAGCGGCGCCAACGCGTCGCCGGGTTCGGGATCATCAGCGCCGCGCTCGTCGGCTTTGCCGGCGTGAGCATCGCGATGGCCGACAACCAGTGCGTCGGCCAGGTCGAGTGCGACAGCCAGGCCGGTCGCAGTGTGGTGGTGAATGTGGCCGCGACCGATGCCCCGGCGACGGTGCAGCCGGCGATCACCAACAGCATTGCGGCAAGCGTCGTACCCGGCCAGACGGTCCCGCCGCCACCGCCCTCGACCGCGCCGCCGACCACCGTGTTGCAAGACATCCCGATCCTGGCTCTCGGAGAGTCGGTGATGCTTGGTGCAGCACAGGTGCTCGAGGCGCGCGGCATCAAGACCATCGCCGAGGTGTCGAAGGGGCCCGACTGGGAGCTCGAGCAACTCAACATCGCCAAGACGAAGTACCACATCAAGTTGGGCGTGGTGATCCAACTCGGCACCAACGGCACCGTCACCCGCGAGCAGTACGACGCGATCCTCAAGGAACTGACCGACGTGCCGCGTGTCGTGATGTTGACCGTCCGAGCTTCGAGGCCGTGGATCGAGGGGAACAACGCGATCATCCGCACCTTGCCCGCGAGCTACCCGAACGTCATCGTGCTCGACTGGGAGGCCCGCGCCGCCGAGGTTGCCGACCACCTCTCCAACGACGGGATCCACCTCAGCGACGACACGGCCAAGACCTTCTACCGCGACATCGTCCTGCAGGCACTCGGTCTGCCGACCTGACGCGTTTTCGGTCGGCGCGACATGCGACCTACGCTCGTTCGCATGACTACACCTGTTCGCGTTGCCGTCACCGGAGCTGCCGGTCAGATCGGCTACAGCCTGTTGTTCCGCATTGCCTCCGGCTCGATGTTGGGGCCGGACACCCCCGTGATCCTCCAGCTGCTGGAGATCACCCCCGCGCTCGGCGCCCTTGGTGGCGTGAAGATGGAGCTCGACGACTGCGCCTTCCCGTTGCTGGCCGATGTCGTGTGTACCGACGACGCCAACGTCGCGTTCGGTGACGCCGACATCGCGATGCTGGTCGGGGCGATGCCGCGCAAGGCCGGCATGGAGCGCAGCGATCTGCTGAGTGCCAACGGCGGGATCTTCAAGCCGCAGGGCGCGGCGCTCAGCAAGAGTGCCAAGAACGACGTCAAGATCCTGGTCGTCGGCAACCCGGCAAACACCAACGCGCTGATCGCCATGCGCAACGCCCCCGACCTCGATCCCGGGCGGTTCACGGCGATGACCCGCCTCGACCACAACCGTGCCGTCAGCCAGCTTGCCGCCAAGACCGGCACGACGGTCAACGACGTGACCAACATGACCATCTGGGGCAACCACTCGGTGACGCAGTACCCCGACCTGTTCCATGCCAAGGTTTCCGGCAAGAACGCCTACGAGTTGGTCGACGACCACGCCTGGGTCGACGGCACCTACATCCCCACGGTGGCCAAGCGCGGCGCGGCGATCATCGAGGCCCGTGGCGCATCGTCGGCTGCCTCAGCCGCCAACGCTGCGGTCGACCACATCCGCACGTGGACGCAGGGCACCGCCGAGGGCGACTGGGTGTCGATGGCCATTCCGTCCGACGGCTCGTACGGCGTTGCCGAAGGCCTGATCTCATCGTTCCCCTGCGTCTGCAAGGACGGGGTGTACTCGATCGTGCAGGGCCTCGACATCGACGACTACTCGCGCGCCAAGATCGACGCCTCCGTGGCCGAGCTCGCCGAGGAACGTGACGCCGTGAAGGAACTCGGTCTGATCTAGCCGGCGGAGATCAGGTGAGGTCGGCCACGGCGACGGCGCAGGCCACGACCATCATCTTGTCGACGCCACGCTGCAGGTCTTCGTCGGAGATGCGCAGCGAAGTGCCCTCCGTGGCTGCGATCAGATCGCTGATCGTCACCATGCACAGCGTCTCGATTTTGTGAATGGCGCCCAAGGTGTACAGCACCGCGGCCTCCATCTCGACCGCGAGATGACCACGCTCTTTCCAGTGCTGCATCATGTCTGGTCGCGGATCGTAGAAGAGCGCGCTCGACACGATCGGGCCGACGCGCACAGTGGCACCGCCGTCGCGCGACAGCTTGACGCTGTGCTCGATCAACGACCACGACGCGGTCGGCGCGTGCGGTTCTCCGTTGGTGAGGTGACCGATGATCGGGTCGTCGGCAGTGGCGCTGAGCCCGATGACGGTGTCGCCCATCTGCAGCCCGTCGGCCAGCCCACCGGCGGTGCCAACCCGGATGATCCGTGTCGCGCCGAGTTGGATCAGCTCGCTGTAGTAGATCGCCGCGCTCGCGCAACCCATCCCGACGGACTGCACGCTGATCGGCCTACCGGCGAAGGTGCCGGTGTAGCCCAACATGCCGCGTTCCTCGTTGACGCAGCGGGCGCCGGGGTCGAAGAACGTCTCGGCGATGTACGTGGCTCGGCGTGGATCGCCGGGAACCAGCACCGCAGGGGCGTAGTCGGACGGCTCGGCGCGCAGGTGAATGGGCATTCCTCCGAGCGTATAGCGGTACGACTGTTTGGCGTCGGTTACTTGAGAAAGCGCGAGGTGGTGTTGTCGGCCAGCACCTTGCCACCTGTCTGGCACGTCGGGCAGTACGCCACCGTGTAGCCGCTGTACGAGACGGACCGGATCGTGTCACCGCACGCCGGGCAGGCCTCACCGATGCGGCCGTGAACACGGCCGGGCCGATCCTTCGACGAGCTCATGTCGGGTCGTGTTCGCTCGTATGCCAGACCCTCGTCAACAGCGTCGTGGATCGCCGTGACGATCAATTCGGCGCCGGCCGCACCGAGCTTGCCCGTCATTGCGAAGGGAGAGATCTTGGCGCGATGGCAGACCTCGTTGGCCAGCATGCGGCCGAGCCCGGCGATCTGGTGTTGATCGCGCAGGTAGCCGTGGATGCGCATGTTGGTCGTGGCGAACGCGGCCGCCAACGCGGCCGGGGTCACGTCGAGCGCCTCGGGCCCGAGCCGGTCGAGCGGCCGACCGTCGATGGCGTCGTCGGCGATGCACCAGACGCCGGCCCGACGCTCGGTGCCGGCCTCGGTCAGCAGCAACGCCGGGCCCTCGGTGAAGACGAAGCGGGCCTGCCCGTTGCGAGGTTTGAGCGACTGCTTGTCGTCGACCAACAATCGCCCACCCTGCATGAGGTGCACCACGAACGTCGCCGGCTCGAATCGCAGCAGCAGGTACTTGCCGCGACGGCCCACCCCCTGCAGCGGCAGCCCGTAGGCGACGTCGGGACGTGGGACGGCGGTCTTCAATGCCGTGAACGTCAGTGGCGCGAACTTGGCCAGGACGTGTCCGGAGAACTGCGCGGTCAGCCGCTCGGCGTGGGCTTGTACCTCCGGTAGCTCGGGCACAGGGGTGGCTCAGCGGTACTCGGTCTGTTCGCGAACCGAGGTGAACACGGCGTCGAGCGCGGCGAACACGGGTTGCGACTCGATCAGCTTCTGTTGGTTGCCGGTGAGCCGGATCAGGCCCTTGATGAACGCTTCCTGCGCGTTGAGTTCACCGGTCGCGACGGCTGCAGCGGTCGCCCACGATTGCTCCATGCACACGTCTTCGGTTGCGGCAGGCCCGGCGGCGAACGACGCGGTGCCACCGCCGAGACGCAGGTGGTAGATCACGTTGCCCTCGGGCCCGTCGGTCACGACCTGGGTGACGCCGATCTGGTGGGTATCGGCGAGCGCGGCGAGAGCGTCGCTCGTGGCGACCTCCTGAGACAAGGCATCGATCCAGGCGAGACTGAGATAGCGGACCACGGCCGCCTAGTCTGCCGGATCGAGATGCTGTTCGCTTCCGCCGACGAGGCTCGCCACGCAGATGTGGCCGTCGAAGCCTGGTGGTGGTGGGGGTGGAACGCTGCGGCCACCGCCGGGCTGTTCGTCGGGTTGGAACTGCGCGGGCGACGCTTTGACTACTGGGCGGGCCTGGTGCGCCGGGGCGAGCCGTACCTCTACGTCGAAGAGCTCGACGGAACCGGGCTGCGTGACGGGTTGGAGATCAAGCCGGCGCAGATGTGGGCCGACCATGCCTGTGACGTCGAGTTCCGGCAGTGGAGCGTCGGCAACGAGGCTCACGGCGTGCTCTTGGATGACCCGACCGAGGCGTGGCGCCGGGCACACGGGATGCCGGTGCCGGTGACGTTCGACGTCGAGTGGGGATCGGCGGAAGACCCGACCGCGATCGCTCACGGCTACGAGCAGACCGGCGACATCGATGCCCGCATCGAGTTGACCGAAGGGGTGCTCGATCTCGTCGGTCGCGGCCATCGCGTGCACGTGTGGGGCGCACCGTACCGACCGCACGCGATGGCGATGCCGATCGACTCGGTTGGTCTGCGGGCGCCGTATCGCCGCAGCGATGGGGTGCACGTGGATCAGGTGCTCACCCCCACAGGTTGGCTCGGGCGTACTGTCGGCACATGACCCGCGACATCCTCGTCGAGTTCGAGCAGATGCGCGGGCAGCCGAAGTACCCGTCGGTCGTGGCGCGCCTCGGCGAGGTTGTCGAGGACCGCGCCTCCGGATTCTGTGGCGGCATCATCGCAATCACGCCAGAGGCCGTCACGTTGCGCGACCGGCGCGGCGCGACTCGGCAGTTCCGCTACAAGCCCGGCGGCTTCCTGCTCGCGGGCAAGCCGGTCACGCTCGTGCGCGAACTGCGATCAGCGCAGGCCCCGGCACGCACCAACAGCGGCGCGGTTGCCCGTGCGTCGCAGCGCGCCCAGGTCGCCCGGGCCGGCCGCATCTGGGTCGAGGGCCGCCACGACGCCGAACTGCTGCAGCACGTGTGGGGTGACGAGCTGGCCGACCTGGCGATCGTGGTCGAGCCGATGCACGGCATCGACGGGTTGGTCGGCATGGTCGCCGGATTCGGGCCCACATCGCAACGCCGCCTCGGCATCCTCGTCGACCACCTGGTCGCCGGGTCGAAAGAAGACCGTATCACGCGGCAGGTGGCCGGTCCCGATGTGCTGGTGACCGGCCACCCCTTCGTCGACGTGTGGGCGGGCATTCGCCCGCAGGTGATGGAGCTCGCCGAGTGGCCCGACGTGCCCCGCACCGTCGAATGGAAGCAGGGCATGTGCGCCGCTCTGGGCGTGTCGCTCACGGATTTCTGGCCGCGCCTACGGAATCGCGTTCGGACGTTTGCGGATCTGCGACCGGAGCTGGTGGGGGCGGTGGAGCAGCTGATCGATTTTGTTGCTCCGCCTGGCGGCGACGGCGACGGCTGAACGGGATCGCGAAGGCCGCTGCGATCGCGCCGATCACCAGTAATGGCGACGCGTATCCGATGAAGATCATGATCGCGGCCAGCGCCACGACGAAGCCCTTCCAGCCATTCTCGAATGCCCGGCCGATCGTCTGCTTGGCCTTTGGCGCAGCCTTGACAGCTGCGGGCTCGGGGCTGACGCTCAACTGCACGCGCAGCGTGGCCAGCGACACCCGGTCACTGATCGCTCGCTTCATCGCCGTGTACTGCTCGACCAAGGTCTCGCGCTCGGTGAGTTGACTCTCCAGGCTCAGGATCTGGCCGAGATCGGTCGCTGCTTCCAACAACTTCCGGACGCGATCCAGGCTGGCCTGCGCGGTGGTCAGCCTGGCGTCGATGTCGACCACTTGGCCGGTCACATCCTCGGTGCCTTGCGATGCCGTGCGCCGGATACCGATTGCGTCGAGATCCGCGATTGCAGCCTCGATGTTCTCCGGGGGCAACTTGATGACGAACGAAGCGCTCGACGAACGGTCGTCAGCGATGTTGATCGTGCGCTCGTAGATCTGACCACCGTGGCGATCGGAGAGCGTGACCACGTCGTTGATCCCCTTGGTGATGTCGTCGACCTCGACGCCGTAGCTGACGTCGATCGCCAGGTACTTGTTCGGCGAGCTGTTGGTGGGCGCGTCGATCGACGGCAGTGCGAGCTCGGGCCCTGCGGCCGGTGTCTCCCCCGAAACACCGCTGCCGCCGGGAACTTGACTGGCATCTCCGTTGGCCGAGTCGGTCTTGGTCTCTGCGGGTTTGGCGATGTCGACGGTGCCGATCGACGACGACTTGCTGTCACTACCGCATGCGGTTGCGCCGAGGATGACAGCTACGAGGGCGGCGGCGGTCCGTACCCCTCGATGCGCTGTGTTCAGGTGTGTCATGGGTGTTCGACGTGACCACCGACACGTCTGGTTCCCAACTCGCCCAACTGTGTTTCGCCTTGGTCGGGCGCGATGTGAGTAGCGCCAGTACCGGAATCGCGCCCGACGAGGGTCTGCGGGCGCGGTGTGAGTAGCGCCAGTACCGGAATCGCGCCCGACGGGGTGGGGATGCGTAGTCTCGGCGGCGAATGGGACGCCTCGACTCACTGGATCTCACACCGCGCCTGGCCCGCAAGGACTACGACGAGCGGTTGCTCGCCGCGCAGCGACGCTTGTTGCATCTTCGCTTGCACGTCGGAGGCCAGATGGGCGCGGGCGAGCTCGGGCCGGGGCTCGTGTTCGTGTTCGAGGGCAGCGATGCGGCGGGCAAGGGAGGCGCGATCAAGCGTCTGGTCGAGCCGCTCGATCCCCGGCACTACCGCGTGTCGTCATTCGCCAAGCCGACGTTCGACGAGAAGCGGCATCCGTTCTTGTGGCGCTTCTACCCATACGTGCCGGGCCTCGGCGGGATGTCGGTGTTCGACCGCAGTTGGTATGGGCGGGTGCTCGTCGAGCGCATCGAAGGATTCGCCACCGAGGACCAATGGGGTCGGGCGTACGAGGAGATCGTGCAGTTCGAGCGCGCCAACGCGCTGGAGGGCGTGATCATCGTCAAGTTCTGGCTGCAGATCAGCGCCGAGGAGCAGCTGAAGAGGTTCGAGGATCGCGAGAACGATCCGTTGCGGCGGTGGAAGATCACCGAGGAGGACTGGCGCAACCGCACCAAGGCCGACCAGTACACGATCGCCGCCGAGGAGATGTTCGAACGCACCGATCACCACCTCGCACCGTGGGACCTGATCTCCGGCGAGAACAAGCGCCTCGCCCGGGTGCAGGTCGTGGAAACCGCGATCCACCGGGTCGAGCAGGGCATGGCTCGTTGGGGGATGGATGTGCCGGCTCCCGACGAGTTCGGTGCTGTGAGCTAGTTCAGCTTTGCGGCGCGGCGGTGGCGCATGTACTCGACCGCCACCGGCAACAGGGAAATCGCGACCACGGCGATCGCCGCCAATTCGATGTTGTTCTTGATCACCTCGACTTGGCCGAGGAAGTACCCGAGCACCGTCACGCCTCCGGCCCACAGCACCGCTCCGATCGCATTGGCGGTGATGAACGTGCGCTGGCGCATCCTGCCCACGCCTGCCAGCACCGGCACGAACGTGCGCACGATCGGAACGAAGCGGGCCATCACGAGTGCCTTCGTGCCGTGACGGTCGAAGAACAACTGGGTCCGCACGACGTTGCGCTGGTTGAACAGCCGCGAATCCGGTCGGTCGAACACCGATGGGCCGAACGTGCGCCCGATGAGATAGCCGACCTGGTTGCCGACGAAGGCCGAGACGACGAGCACGGGGAGCACCAGCCCCATCGTCGGCAGATGCGGTAATCCCTTCGGCTTCGACGACAGGAACCCGGCGATGAACAGCAGCGAATCACCGGGCAGGAAGAAGCCGATCAGCAGACCGGTCTCGGCGAAGATGATCAGCGCGGCAAGCGCCAACCCGCCCTGGTCGAGCCACTTCTCGATGTCGAACAGAGCAAGCACAAGGAGAAGCGGGCGATCAGGTGCTGGGTGAGTCGCTGATCGAACTCACCTTGCGGCTGGAGAAGATGATCGCACCGATCAGCACGACCAGCGCGGCTGCGGCGATGGAGAAGCGGGCGCCGTCGTTGTCGCGCAGGCTGATGATGGCCGGCAGGATCAACAGCGACACCAGGTTCATCACCTTGATCAACGGGTTCAGCGCGGGACCGGCGGTGTCTTTGAACGGGTCGCCAACTGTGTCGGCGATGACAGCAGCCCGGTACGGGTCGCTGCCCTTGCCGCCGTGGTGACCGTCTTCGATGTACTTCTTGGAGTTGTCCCACGCACCGCCGGAGTTGGACAGGTAGTTGGCCATCAACTGCCCGACGAGGATGACGGCGGCCAGGAATGCGCCGAGTGCGAAGAAGTTGATGCCGAAGCCGACGATCACCGGCGTCAGCACGGCGAGCAGGGCAGGAGTGGCAAGTTCACGCAACGAAGCCTCGGTGCAGATGTCGATGACGGGGCCGTACTCCGGCTCCTTCTCGCCCTTCATGATCTTGCCGTCGGCGAACTGCTTGCGGACTTCCTGCACGACGACGCCTGCGGTGCGGCCGACGGCGCGGATCGCCAGCGCGCTGAACATGAACGGCACGGAGCCACCGATCAGCAGACCGATGAACACCTTCGGGTCGGCGACGTTGATCGGCAACAGGTCGAACACGCCACGCGAGGTGCGTAACGCGGCGTCGATCTGGTCTTGCGGCAGCAACTCGTTGACAGCGGTCTCGATGAAGCTGGCGAACAGGGCAACGGCGGCGATGACGGCCGAACCGATCGCGAAGCCCTTGGTGACGGCCTTGGTGGTGTTGCCGACGGCGTCGAGGCTGACCATGATCCGCTGCGGCTCGCCGTGGAACTCGCCGCTCATCTCGGCGATGCCGGCGGCGTTGTCGCTGACCGGGCCGAAGGTGTCTTCGGAGACGATGATGCCGGTCGTTGCCAGCATGCCCATGCCACACAAGGCAACGAGGTAGAACGAGAACTGCAGGTTGCCGCCGCCGAGCGCCAGGGCTGAGCCCAAGGCGATGGCGATGGCCAGCACGGCGTACACCGAGCTCTCCATGCCGCTGGCGGTACCGGCCAGGATCACCGTGGCCGGGCCGGTCTCGGCGGCTGCGGCGATCTCTTGCACTGGCGAGTGATGCGTCGCCGTGTAGTACTCGGTGAGGCGGCTGATGAGCTGCGCCAGAACCAGGCCGATGGCGACCGCCCCGAAGCACTTCCAGCCGACGTTCGACCGGGTGTTTCCGACGTACACCAACGCGACGATCAAGGTGCCGATGAGCGTCAGCGAGCCGGCGACCAGGAAGCCCTTGTTGATCGGCTTCAGCGCGTTGGTCTCGCCTTCTTTCGCCTTGACGAAGAAGATTCCGATGATCGAGGCGACCACGCCGATTGCCCGCGCCGCAAGCGGGAACATCAGGCCGAGCACCCACTTCCTGGGGTCGTCGGGGTAGACGGATTTGAATGCGGCGACGCCGAGGATGATCGATGCGACGAGGGTGACCTCGTAGCTCTCGAACAGGTCTGCGGCCATTCCGGCACAGTCGCCGACGTTGTCGCCGACGTTGTCGGCAATGGTCGCCGGGTTGCGCGGGTCGTCCTCGGGAATGCCGGCTTCTACCTTGCCAACCAGGTCTGCGCCGACGTCGGCTGCCTTGGTGAAGATGCCGCCGCCAACGCGCAGGAACAACGCCAACAATGAACCGCCGAAACCGAAACCGATCAGGATGACCGACGACGTGTTCTGGAAAAGGGTGATGATGAGGGTTGCGCCGAGCAGGCCGAGCCCGACAGTGAACATGCCGGCAACGCCGCCCGTGCGGAACGCGATGGTCAGCGCCTTGGGCATCGAGCCGGTCTTGGCTGCAGCCGCGGTGCGCACGTTGCCCCGGGTCGCCAGCGTCATGCCGATCAAACCGGTGGCCCCTGAGGCAAAGCAACCCATGATGAACGCCAGCGTGCGCCAGGTACCGGCCAGACCGAAGCTCAACGCCTCGCTGCCGTCGGGCTTCTTGATCGCTGTCGATGTCACGAAGACGATGATCGCCAGCGGAATCAGGATCATGCCGATCGTCTTGAACTGACGGCGCAGGTATGCCGAGGCACCCTCCTGGATCGCCTTGGCGATCTCCTTCATCTTCGGGGTGCCTTCATCGAAGGCCATGACGTTCTTCGCCAGCAACAGGCCGACGATGATTGCGACGATGGCCGCCAGGCCGGAGAGCGACAGCACCGCCCACTCTCCGCCTCGGAGGATGAAGTCTTGGTAGCCGCCTTCGGTAGCAATCACTGATGACACCGGTCGTACTCCCGGAAAACTCGGGCGCGCCCAATAGGTGGGGAACGCTTGGTTGGCAAACGTGGAGAGTGTAGGGACTTTGGGGTGCGTCCGGCGAAACGATGACAGTTTCCGGAAAGTTCGTCAGTGAGAGGTCGTGGGAGTACCGTCGACACTGATGGCACAGGCAGTTTCTACGCGCGGCCCCGTCACAGGCACCGCAACGGCCGGCAAGAAGCGAAGGAAGTTCTTCCTCCTCGATCTCTACGGCACCGCAGTCGGCAAGAAGTACGCCATGGCGCTCAGCGGTATCGCCCTGATGGGATACGTCTTCGCCCACATGATCGGCAACCTCAAGATGTATCTCGGGCCTGAGGACATCAACCACTACGGCGAGTTCCTCCGCGAGTTGCTCGTGCCGATCGCGCCCCGCACGGTGGTGCTGTGGATCCTGCGCATCGGCCTCCTCGGGGCAGTCGTGCTGCACATCCATGCCGCGTACAGCCTGACGATCCTCAACCGCGAGGCGCGCTCGGTGAAGTACCAGAGCGCTCGCGATTACGAGGTCGCCAACTTCGCCAGCCGCACCATGCGCTGGACCGGAATCATCGTGTTCTTGTTCGTGTTCTGGCACCTCGCCGACTTCACGTGGGGCTGGGTCAACCCGGGCTACGTGCGTGGCGACGTGTACCGCAACGTCGATGCGTCGCTGTCGCGAGTGCCGGTCGCGGCGTTGTACGTCGTTGCCAACATCGCCCTCGGGGTGCACCTGTACCACGGTGCCTGGAGCCTGTTTCAGTCGATGGGCTGGAACCGGCCGCGGTTCAACCAGTGGCGCCGCGGCTTCGCGATCGGGTTCGCCACCTTGATCGTGGTCGGCAACGTCTCGTTCCCTATCGCCGTGCTGGCGGGAATTGTGCAGAGCTGAGATGTCGGTCGTACTCGACGCCAAGATCCCCGCAGGTCCGATCGAGGACAAGTGGGACCACTACAAGAACGACATGAAGTTGGTCAACCCCAACAACAAGCGCAAGTTCAAGGTGCTCGTCGTCGGTACCGGCCTGGCCGGTGCTTCGGCCGCCGCAACGTTGGCCGAGCTCGGCTACCAGGTCGACGCGTTCACGTTCCACGATTCGCCGCGACGCGCTCACTCGATCGCTGCGCAGGGCGGCATCAACGCCGCCAAGAACTACCGCGGCGATGGCGACTCGGTGCATCGCCTGTTCTACGACACGGTCAAGGGTGGCGACTTCCGTTCTCGCGAGGGCAACGTGCATCGCCTCGCTCAAGTCAGTGTCGACATCATCGACCAGATGGTGGCGCAAGGTGTGCCGTTTGCCCGCGAGTACGGCGGGTTGCTCGACAACCGGTCGTTCGGCGGGGCACAGGTCAGCCGCACGTTCTACGCCCGAGGGCAGACCGGCCAGCAGTTGCTGCTCGGCGCGTACCAGCAGTTGGCCCGCCAAATCGGCCTCGGCGGCGTGCGCCTGTTCAACCGCGTCGAGTTGGTCGACACCGTCGTGATCGACGGTCGGTGCGCCGGCATCGTCACCCGCGACCTGATGAGCGGCGAGATCCAGTCGCACGCCGGCGACGCGGTGGTGCTGGCCACGGGTGGCTACGGCAACGTGTTCTTCCTCTCCACCAACGCCATGAATTGCAACGTGACCGCGGCGTGGCGGGCCCATCAGCGCGGCGCCTACTTCGCCAACCCGTGCTACACGCAGATCCACCCGACGTGCATCCCGCAGGCCGACGACACGCAGTCGAAGCTCACGCTGATGAGCGAGTCGTTGCGCAACGACGGGCGGGTGTGGGTGCCGAAGAACGCCGACGAGACGCGCCCCGTCGACCAGATCCCCGAAGAGGACCGCGACTACTACCTCGAGCGGTTGTACCCGAGCTTCGGCAACCTGGCGCCACGCGACATCTCGTCGCGCGCAGCCAAGCGCGCAGTCGACACGGGTCGCGGTGTCGGCCCGTTGAAGAACGGCGTCTACCTCGACTTTGCTGCGGCGTTCGAGCGCGTCGGGTACGACACGGTGTACGAGCGATACTCGAACCTGTTCGAGATGTACGAGCGCATCACCGGTGAGAACCCCACCAAGGTTCCCATGCGCATCTACCCGGCCAGCCACTACACGATGGGTGGGCTGTGGGTCGACTACGAGCTGATGACGACGGTCCCGGGGTTGTACTGCGCGGGCGAAGCCAACTTCAGCGATCACGGCGCGAACCGGCTGGGCGCGTCGGCGCTGATGCAGGGGTTGGCCGATGGCTACTTCGTGCTGCCCTACACGATCGGCAACTACCTCGCGCCCTTGCTCGGCAAGCCCGGTCCGGGTGTCGACCATCCGGAGTTCAAGGCTGCTGAGGCCGCGGCGGCCCAACGTTTCCACGGCTACCTCGACATCAAGGGCACGCGGTCGCCCGACTGGTTCCACCGCGAGCTCGGCAAGATCATCTGGGACTACTGCGGCATGGAGCGCACCGAGCAGGGCCTCGACAAGGCGTTGTCGGAGCTCCCGGCGCTGTACAGCGAGTTCCAGAAGGACCTGCGCGTGACCGGCGACGGTGAGTCGATGAACCAGACGCTGGAGAAGGCCGGCCGCGTCGACGACTTCTTCCAACTCGGCATGTTGATGTGTCGCGACGCTCTGGAGCGCAGGGAGAGTTGCGGCGGCCACTTCCGCTCCGAGTATCAAGACGAAGAAGGTGAGGCCAAGCGCGACGACGAGCACTTCGCCCACGTCGCTGCGTGGGAGTGGGCGGGCGACCCCATGAAGGCCATCCGCAACGTCGAAGAGCTGGAGTTCGAAGCCGTGCACCTCGCCACCCGGA
Source organism: Ilumatobacteraceae bacterium (assembly GCA_039931555.1). Classification (GTDB taxonomy): domain Bacteria; phylum Actinomycetota; class Acidimicrobiia; order Acidimicrobiales; family Ilumatobacteraceae; genus JAENVT01. Next base: position 28,416 of record JBDTRP010000078.1, read on the forward strand.
GCTACAAGTAATGGCCAACCACCTCACCAACCTCACGTTGAAGATCTGGCGCCAGCCGAGCCCCGGCGCCGAGGGTCATTTCGAGAGCTACGGCGTCGACTCGATCAGCGATGAGGCATCGTTTCTCGAACTGCTCGACGTGCTGAACGAGCGCCTGATCGACGAAGGTCACGAAGCGATCGCCTTCGACCACGACTGCCGCGAGGGCATCTGCGGCACGTGCTCGCTGATGATCAACGGCCGGGCCCACGGGCCGCAACGCGGCACGGCGACGTGTCAGCTACACATGCGCAAGTTCGCCTCCGGCCAAGAGATCGTCGTCGAGCCGTGGCGGGCCACATCGTTCCCCATCATCAAGGACCTCGTCGTCGATCGCAGCCCGTTCGATCGAATCATCGAGAGCGGTGGCTTCATCACCGCCCCGACCGGTGGCGCGCCCGACGCCAACCTCATCTCCATCCCCAAGGTCGTTGCCGACGCGTCGATGGATGCCGCCGAGTGCATCGGCTGCGGCGCCTGCGTGGCCGCCTGCCCGAACGGAGCGGCCAGCCTGTTCACCGCCGCCAAGGTCAGCCACCTCAACCTGTTGCCCCAGGGCCAGGCCGAGCGCTACAGCCGCGTCGAGGCGATGGTCGAGACGATGGACGAGTACTTCGGTTCGTGCACCAACCACGGCGAGTGCGAGGCAGCATGCCCGAAGAGCATCTCCATCGACTTCATCGCCCTGATGAACAAGGACTACCTGAAGGCCAAGTTCGCCAACCGCAAAGAGCTCAGCCGCACCTGACCTCGACGCGTCGCATCCCTCTCCGCCGGCCTGCTCGGTGTGCTGTGAGTCGGATGTCGCGCCAGCGTTGACACCGGACTCACATCTCGCCAGGAGCAAGATCGGTGTGAGTCGAATGTCGCGGCAGCGGTGCACAACCGGCTCACAGGTCACCTCGGCGGGTCGACCGACTTCATCATCGACATCCTCGGCTACTACGCCTGATGGCTCGTGAGCGTCAGCACCGTCGTCAGCGGACGATGGTGCTGACATAGCGATTGGTGGCGATCTCGTCGCCGTGCTCCACCACCAGGTCGAGCCACAGTTCGCCCGGTTGATCGGCGACGACGAACTGGATGGTGCCGACGCGCACGCATGAATCCGGCGGCACGTCGCCGCCCCAACGCCAGGCATGCGAGCCACCGGGCCAGCTCAGCTTGGCGGTGCAGACCGTGTCTTCCAGCAGCCGACGCACGTCGCTGACCACGTGCACATCCAACGCCAACGCTGCGCCGACCGAGACCTTCTCGGGCAGGCGATCGGCGACGACGATCACCGGGCGGCACGCATCGATCACCGCCTGGTAGGCCAACTTGGGATGCCGTTCGTGGTCGAGCACGCTCCACGACACCATCGGGCCGGCATCGTTGAACATGAAGAAGCAGAATCCGCCGGTGGGCCGGTACTTCAGCCGCCGCAACGTCTCGATGTGATGGCGCACCACCCGGGCCTGGTAGCGCTGCGTGGCCTCGCGCCACTCGTCGAACGTGGCGAAGTCGGCGGGCGGCACGAACTTGTCGAAGGCATGCAGTTGCATCCCGTGACGTTCCTGCAGGTGATCCCAGTCGAGGTTCGGCCAACGGTGTGGCTCCATGAAATCCGCCGCCGCCGGCACGGCCTGGGCGCCGAACTCGCTGACGAACCGCACCATGCGCGGCATCGACGCGGCGAAGCCGGGCAGATCGCGTTCGTGGCCGTGGTACCACCCGAAGTACAGATGGCTATCGGTTCCGTCGAGCATCGGCAGATGCGGCATCACTCCGCTGTGAGCGATGGTTGTGCGGGTCTCGTCGGCCCTCTCGAACGATCGCTTGACCCATCGGTCGAGCACCGTCTTGTTCCACGACGGGAGCTGCTGTCCGGCGATGTACTTGATCGCTGCCCGGCCGACCGGTTCGGTGCGATCGAGGTTGGGTGCAACCGGCTCGTTGTGCGCGCACCACACCGCGATCGACGGGTGGTGGCCGAGCTGATCGACCGCCTCGCGCGCCTGGCGCACGGCCTCCTTGCGGATCGTGCGGGCATACCCCCACTGCAGCGGGAAGTCCTGCCACAACAACATGCCCAGTTCGTCGGCGGCGTCGTACAACTCGGGCCGCGAGATGTGACCGTGCACGCGCAGCAGATCGAGGCCGGCCTCGCGCGCCAATTCGACGTCGCGGCGCAACTCCGCTGGTGTTGCGTCGCCCAGCGCCATCCGCGTCGGCGCGAGGTTGGCGCCCTTGGTGTACATCGGCTCGCCGTTGACGGTGAACGCCCAGTCCTGCAGCACCACTTCGCGCAGACCCGTGCGCACACGTCGCGAATCGCTGATCACCTCGTCGACCGAGATCTCGACCTCGACCTCGGTCAACTCCTGCTCGCCGAGCGTCCACGGCCACCACAACCTGGGCTCGTTGATGTCGAGGTTCCAGTCGACCTCGTTCAACCCGCCGGCCAGCGACTGCTCGTGTTGATCGAGCAACTCGCCGTCGACGCGGGTGCAGACGCGCACAGTGCGGGCCGTGTCGCTATCGAGCCGGGCATGCAGGCGCAGGTGGGCGCGCGTGTCGTTGACGTCGCGGCACAGGACCCGGCAGCGGTCGATGCGCACTGGCCCGGTTGTGTCGATGCGCACCGGTCGCCACAGGCCTCCGGGGTTCCACGTGGGATCCATCGCATCCCAGTTCTGGAACACGCCGGTGATCGTGCGCTTGGCCTTGCGGTTGCGTTGCGGCGGGCAGGCCACCTCGACCGCCAGCACGTGCTCGGTGGCCAGGCGCGAGAGGCTGGTGATGTCGAAGCTGTGCGGGAAGAAGTAGCCCTCGGGGTCGCCCAGGTAGGCGCCGTCGAGCCACACATCGGCCTGGTAGAACACGCCTTCGAGGGTGACGAAGTGGCGTCGCCCTGAGGGCGCCGCTTCCAGGTGAAACCGCCTTCGGTAGATCAGCGGATCATCGTTGCCGGCGAACGGAGCGAGGTTGCGCCAGTGGCTGGGCACGGCGACCTCGGGCCAGTCGTCGTCGAGGTATTCGAGGCTGACAGCGCTACGCCGCCGTTCGTCATCGGCGACATTGGCGCGCCACTGTCCCGACAGATCCACGAGGGCGAGGATAGGCGCGGCTCGGCCCTGGGCGTGCGCCGCCGAAAGCCGGTATGGTCGAACCATGGCAACACGTGCTCACACCCTCGGCGAACTGAAGGCGTCGGGCTGGCAGTCGTCACCGGTGAAAGAAGAGATCCGCCGCAACGCCGTTGCCCGAATCGCCGCTGGTGAGGCTCTGTTCGAAGGGGTGCTCGGCTACGAGCAGACCGTCATGCCGCAGCTCGAGAACGCCCTCCTCGCCGGTCACGACGTGATCTTCCTCGGCGAGCGCGGGCAGGCCAAGACGCGCATCATCCGCTCGCTCACCGGTCTGCTCGACGAGTGGATGCCGATCGTGGCCGGCAGCGAGATCAACGACGATCCCTACGCCCCGGTCAGCAAGCACGCCCGTGATCTGATCGCCGAGATGGGCGACGCCACCCCGATCGATTGGGTGCATCGCGACGACCGCTACGGCGAGAAGTTGGCGACGCCCGACACCTCGATCGCCGACCTGATCGGCGAGGTCGACCCCATCAAGGTGGCCGAGGGTCGCTACCTCAGCGACGAACTGACCCTGCACTACGGGCTGGTGCCACGCACCAACCGCGGCATCTTCGCGATCAACGAGATCCCCGATCTCGCCGAGCGCATCCAGGTCGGTCTGCTCAACGTGCTGGAAGAGCGCGACGTGCAGGTGCGCGGATACAAGATCCGCCTGCCGCTCGACGTGCTGCTGGTTGCCAGCGCCAACCCCGAGGACTACACCAACCGCGGCCGCATCATCACGCCGCTGAAAGACCGGTTCGGCAGCCAGATCCGCACCCACTACCCGCTCGACGTGGCCACCGAGGTGGCCATCATGCGCCAAGAGGCGCGGTCCGGCTCGGTGGGCAACGTCACCGTGCACCTGCCCGACTACATGGAGCAAGTGGTCGCCACCTTCAGCCAGTTGGCGCGGGCCAGCACCCAGGTCAACCAGCGCAGCGGCGTCAGCGTGCGCCTGTCGGTCAGCAATGTCGAGGTGCTCGGCGCCAACGCACTGCGCCGCGGCCTGCGCGCCGGTGAACACGTCGTCGTGCCTCGAATCTGCGACCTCGAGGCACTGGCCGCGTCGAGCAGCGGCAAGATCGAGATCGAGTCGTTGGAGGAGGGCCGCGACGGCCTGATCCTCGACAACCTCGTCAAGGCCGCGGTGCTGACGGTGTACAAGGAACGCATCTCGCCCGACCAGGTCCGCGACGTGATCGGCGCCTTCGAAGAAGGTGTGGTCGCCCACGCCGGCGAAGACATCGCCTCGGTCGAAGAAGCCCGCCTGGTCGAGATGGTCCCAGCGCTGCGTGCTCCCGTTCTGGCGTTGACCGGTGGCGACGAGTCACCTGCCGCAGTCGCCGCGGCAGTCGAGTTCGTGCTCGAGGGCTTGCACCTGTCGAAGCGGTTGAACAAGGACTCCTCGGGAACCAGCGCAACCTACCGCGGCCGCAGCTAGCGCCGAGCCGCCGGTCAGCGCGTCCGTTCGATGTGGCGGGCGACGAGGTTCTCCAGCATCTCCTGGTGGCCGGAGGAACGAGTGGGCTCACCGTTCGACATCGCCCTGTCGTGCAGGTCGGCAAGGCTCGACTTGGACATGATCGCCGTGCCCAGGTCGCCCGACCATCCTGCATAGCGGGCGTCACGCAGCGAGTCGAGTTCGCGACTGTCGACGATCGAGGCCGCCGCCAGCAGTGAGCGGGCCATGGTGTCCATCCCGCCGATGTGGGCGTAGAACAGGTCGGTGCGGTCGCTCGACTGGCGACGGAGCTTGGAGTCGAAGTTCAACCCGCCGGTCGTGAACCCGCCGGCGCGCAGGATCTCGAGCATGCCGAGTGTCATCTGCTCGACCGAGACCGGGAAGCGGTCGACATCCCATCCCAACCGGTCGTCGCCGGCGTTGGCATCGATCGAACCGAAGATGCCGGCGTTGGCCGCCGAGGCGATCTCGTGGGCGAAGTCGTGCCCGGCCAACGTGGCGTGGTTGACCTCGATGTTGACCTTGATCTCGTCGGCGAGGTCGTACTTCTGCAGGAAGGCGTGCACTGCGGCGACGTCGTAGTCGTACTGGTGCTTGGTCGGCTCGAACGGCTTGGGCTCGAGCAGGATCGCGCCGGTGAAGCCGATCCGTTGCTTGTGCTCGACGACCAACCTCAGGAAGCGGGCCAGCTGGTCGAGCTCGCGTTTGATGTCGGTGTTCAGCAGTGTCTCGTAGCCTTCGCGGCCACCCCACAGCACGTAGTTGTGCCCGCCGAGCCGGTGTGTGGCCTCGAGGCAGTGGGCCACCTGTCCGGCGGCGAAGGCGAACACCTCGGGATCGGGATTGGTCGCCGCACCGGCCTGGTAGCGGGGGTTGGAGAACAGGTTGGCCGTGCCCCACAACAACTGCACGCCGGTGCGTTGCTGGTGCTGCGCGGCGAGGTCGACCATCTCGTCGAGGTGCGCCGCGGACTCCTTGAAGCTGGCGCCTTCCGGAGCGATGTCGCGGTCGTGGAAGCAGTAGAACGGCGAACCGAGCTTGGCGAAGAACTCGAACGCGGCCTCCATCTTCTGCTTGGCTGCGTCCATCGGGTCAGCCGACGGTGCGAACGTCGAGTGCCACGGGCGATCGAGCGTGCCGGCGCCGAAGATGTCGAAGCCGTCCCACGCGAACGAGTGCCAATAGCAGACGGCGAACCGCAGGTGGTCCTCCATGCGCCGGCCGGCAACCACCCGGTCGGCGTCGTACCAGCGGAAGGCCAGGGGGTTATCGCTGTCGGGACCCTCGTAGGCGATTCGATCGGTGACGTCGGTGAAGAACTCCATGACGTCGGAAGTTACTGCACCGTGGCACCGAAGAAGATGGCCGCAGAGTCCTTCACGTCGCGATCGCGCGTGATGATGCCGTCGTCGTGCCCGTCGATGTCGAACGTCGGGCTGACGCCGACCGCCTGCAGCGGCGCGCCCTCGGCAGCTTCACCGCAGGCGGTCTCGAACCGCTCGACGACCGTGACCCGGTCGGCGTCGCGGCCCGGAGGCGTGATCAACGTGATCGCCAGCGGTCGATCGGGCCCCATCTCGGCGGTTCGCAGCACGGCGCCCAGCGACTCGTCGACGTCGGCGACGACGATGCCCAACACGTCGCATGCCCCGGCGAGATCGGCAAGCTCGCGATCGGCGCGGCCGGGAATGCTGATCGTTCCGTCGTGCAGACCGTCGAGCCACAGGTTCCAACGAAGATGGTCATCTCGACGAGCGGCTTCGGCCGCCTGGATGGTCTGGTCGGCGGGCCTGACCGTCTTGACGCCGACGGCCGTTGCCACCGGCGGCCCACCGCGCAGGATTCGCCACGCGTCGCGCCAGCCGACGACCAGCGTGTCGAGCATCTCGCCGTGCCGGCGAGGGTCGTCGGGGATCATCCGGTTGGCGAACGCCAGCGGGTTGTCGAACGGCACCCACCCGACGACAGCGTCACCGAACCGCTCGGAGACGCCCTCGACCCATCGCGGCCACCAGTGGCCGGCGAAGCGCGGGTCGCCGAAGCCGCCGTCGTTGTCGAACCATTGCGGCACGATGCGTTCGAGCAGCGTGAACTGCACACCGATCCCCAGGCCGGAGGCATGTTGCAGCAGGCCGCTGTACCACTCCACGGCGTCGCCGTCGAAGGCCCCGGCCTTGGGTTGCAGCCATCCCCAGTCGAGGGTGATCCGCACCGACGAGGCGCCCAGACCACCGAGCAGCACGAGGTCTTCGTGGAACCGGGCGCGGTCGAGACGGGAGTGGGGGACGACGGCGGTGCGGATCACGCGAACGGGCTGCGGGTCCACAGTTCGCCGGTGTCGGTGCTGGCCACCAGCTCCGGCTGGCCACCGAGCTCGACCACGTCGATCGGGCCGGGGAAGCCGCGCAGTTCGACCGGCTCGTGGGCGTTGGCGGTGACGCCCCGCGGGAGACGTTCGATCTGCATCGTCGGCATCAATACCTCGAACGGGCCGGCCGCATCGCACAATCGGGCGGCCATGTTGACCGCCGAACCGATGTAGTCGTCGCCCTCGAACAGCAGGGCATGGCCGGTGGCCATCCCGACTCGCAGCGACAGCGGGGCACACACTTCCGCCGAACGGTGCTCGAGGTCGAGGGCGAAGGCCACGGCGTTGCTCTGCTCGATCGACACGACCATGCAGCCATCACCGAGCCACTTGGCGATGCGCACGCCGCGCTCGCTGGCGACCTCGCGGACCAGTGATCGGAACGCGCTCAAGATCCGCCCCGCGGCGTCGTCGCCGAAGGCAGCGGTGTAGTTGGTGAAGCCGGACAGATCGACGAATGAGAAGGTGCGGGGAACGCGCATGCAGTACCCCAGGGTAGCCCGGCCGATCTTTCGGTAAGGTTCTCTCATGGCAGCCCGCTTCACCTACTCCCGGTGGGACGGCACGCAGCGCGGCTTCGACCTCGATGCCGACACGTTGTTCGAGGAATTGACCGACGATCTGTTGTACCACGGCGACGTCAACTCGGCCCTGCGACGGATGATGCAGGAAGGCATGCTCGACCGCAACGGCGAGCGCCTGCAAGGCCTGCGCGAGTTGATGGAGAAACTGCGCCAGCAGCGCCAGGATCGCCTCGACCAGTTCGATCTCGGTGGCGTGTACAGCGAGATCGCCGACGAGCTCAACGACATCGTCGACGAAGAGCGTCATGCCATCGACAACGCCACCCAGTCGGCCGAGCGCAGCGGCGACGATCGTCGGGCGCAGACCGCACGCGATGCAGCGGCCGACCGGAACTTCCGCCTCGACATGCTGCCCGACGATCTGGCCGGCAAGGTGCGCGAGCTGCAGGCGTACGACTTCGAGTCGGCCGAGGCCGCGCAGCGCTTCGAGCAACTGCTCGACAAGATCCGCCAGCAGCTGACTCAGCAGATGGTCGAGCAGATGTCGGGCGCGATGCAGGGCATGACGCCCGAAGACATGCAGCACATGAAAGACATGATCGCCGGGCTCAATGAGATGCTCGAGAAGCGCGAGCGTGGCGAAGACCCCGAGTTCGAGAAGTTCATGGAGGAGTTCGGCGACTTCTTCCCCGAGAATCCCGAGACGCTCGACGATTTGCTGGAGCAGATGGCCAAGCGCATGGCCGCGATGCAGGCGATGATGAACTCGATGTCGCCCGAGCAGCGGGCGCAGTTGCAGCAGCTCAGCGACCAGTTGCTCGAAGACATGGACCTGCGGTGGCAGATGAGCCAGCTCGGTCAGAACCTGCAGTCGATGTATCCACAGATGGGTTGGGGGCAGGGCTACCAGTTCGATGGCAGCGAGCCGATGGGCATGGGTCAGGCGATGCAGACCATGCAAGAGCTCGGCGACCTCGACCAGTTGGAGAACCTGTTGCGCAACGCCACCAGCCCGGGTGCGCTGGCCGAGGCCGACATGGACAAGGTCCGCGACCTGATGGGCGACGACGCGGCGCGTTCACTGAAACGGCTTGCCGAACTGACCAAGATGTTGCAGGAGGCCGGCCTGATCGAGCAGAAGGAGGGCCGCCTCGAACTGACCCCAAAGGGCCTGCGCAAGATCGGGTCGAACGCATTGCGCGACCTGTTCGACAAGCTGGCCAAGGACAAGGTCGGCCAGCACCAGATGGATCGCCTGGGGCAGGGTCACGAGCGCACCTACGAGACCAAGCTGTACGAGTACGGCGATCCGTTCAACCTCGATCTCCACAAGACCATCCGCAACGCACTGCGCCGCAACGGCACCGGCACGCCCGTGCATCTGTCGCCCGACGACTTCGAGATCGAGAAGACCGAACACCTCACCAAGTCATCGACCGTGCTGATGCTCGACCTGTCACTGTCGATGCCGATGCGCGACAACTTCCTGCCCGCCAAGAAGGTCGCCATGGCGTTGCACTCGCTGATCACCTCGCAGTTCCCTCGTGATTACATGGGGATCGTCGGGTTCAGCGAGACGGCGCGCATCCTCACCGCAGCGCAACTGCCGGAGGTGTCGTGGGACTTCGTCTACGGCACCAACATGCAGCACGGCTTCCTTTTGGCCAGGCAGCTTCTGGCGAAGCAGTCCGGCACAAAGCAGATCATCATGATCACCGACGGCGAGCCCACTGCGCACATCACCCCGGGGGGCGACGTGTTCTTCAACTATCCGCCGGTGCCCGAGACGATCGAGGCGACGCTGCGCGAGGTGGTGCGGTGCACCAAGGACAACATCCGCATCAACACCTTCATGCTCGATGCCAACAGCTACCTCAAGTCGTTCATCGAGAAGCTCACATCGATCAACCGCGGCCGGGCTTTCTTCACCACGCCCGAAACGCTGGGCGACTACGTGCTCGTCGACTTCATCGAGCACAAGAAGTCACTGGCTCGCGGCAGGGGCGCTCGCCGCGCCGGCTGAACCGGAGATTGTTCTGACGTCGTCGCCTGAACTTTGTCGCTGGGAGGTTGCTGAGCGACCTGGGAGCGACAAAGGTTTGAATAGATCTGAGCGCCGGACACGGTCCGTGCACTAATAACCGCCCGGAGAGGTCCTATTGATACCGCCGAGGGGTACAAGGTCTCTGTTCTTCGACCCTGAGCGCGGGTTTGATGACTACAGGTGGCTAACGGGTGAAAAGGGTGCACATGTCGATGCAGAGCAACGCAAGCGGAGTTGCGAACAGCACATCAGGGACCTCTCTTGGGTCGGCCAGCAAGACGTCGAGGGGTGCAGTGCCTGCCACTTTTGGCGAACGGCGGCGGATGCCGGCGACGCAGTCGCCTCGACACCCCGACTTCGTCACGGTCGTGCTCGAGCCGCTGGCCGATCGCCGCAAGGCCGGCGAGCGAGGCGAGCAGCTGTCGATCGAGCTGTACAACCGGTTGCACACCTGGGCCGTCGCGTTTGCCGGAGCCCAGAGCGCTCGGCTTCCCGCCCATGCTGATCGCAACGAGGTGCTGTCCCAAGTGTTGCGCCTCACGTGGGATGCCTGCAGCCGGATCGATTGGGACCGGTACGAGGCATGGCCGGCGTTCCTCGAGAGCAAGGTCAGCCGGGCGCGCATCGAAGCTGCCCGGTCCGACGACTGGTTGAGCCGGCGCGAACGCGTTCGTCGTCGGCATTTCCAAGGCGAGATCGCCCGGCGCGAGCAGATCGAGCAGAGGACGTTGACACCGGGTGAGCGACAGGCGGTCGCCGGAGCGGTGGCGCCCGACTCGACGCGGGTCGGGTGGGCAAAGGCCGTGCTCGAGTCGCGGCACCCTTCGACGGTTGCCGATGTGCCCGATGTTGTCGATGCAACCACCGTCGAGGACGAGGTCGAGGGCCATGAGATGCAGCGCATACGTGTCGGCTGCCTCAACGAGTGGTTGGCGATCGTGAAGGACCGCAATGAGAAACTGGCCGCTGACTTGGCAACATGGCTGGCCGTGAACGACTTCGGCGATGGTGAGTTGCCGGCACGCCTGGCCCATCGTGTGGAGCGGTACACGCCACTGCTGCTGGCCATGCTGGGCGATGCCGCGTGATCGCCGCGATCAACACCGTCACGCTCTGCGTGTCGTGTGGCGCCCGGCTGGCACGCGACCATGGCGGGACGATCTGTTCTCCGTGTCGCCGCACCCAGATCGAGAGCGCCGCCCACTGCGGCTCGGTCGTTGCCAAGCAGCAGTCGCGGATCCAGGCCGTCTTCGACGCCACCGGGCTGTACGGCGTTGCCGACCAGTTCGATTGTGAGCCGACGGCCGCGCTCGATCTGATGTTCAACGCCCACCTCGTACCGTTCGTGTCCGCGCAGCGACACGATCTGCTGCGACGCCTCGTTGCGTTGCGGGACCTGTCGCACGTCGATGCTGCCGAGGCTCTCAACATCAGTCGTTGGACCGTTGCGACGTACCGCAGCCAGCTCGGCATCGATCGCCATTCGTCGTCGTGCGCTCGGCGCATCAGACCGGTGAGGTCGCAGTGATGGGTCGCCGCAGCCGTGCCCTCCGAAAGGCGCTCGTCGATCATGTCGCCGACATCGATGATGTCGAATTCGCCGAGCTGCTCGACCCGATCGACCCTGAGCCAGAGCAGATCGAGGTCATCGACGTGCCCGTCGACGAGGTCATCGACGAGCCTGTCGAGGAGGCGCTGCCGGTCGCGTCGAGATTCGCCGACGCCGGCATCGACGACGATCGCCTCCCAGTGCGCCCCGTCAAGTACCGCTCACGGCGGCACTGAGATTCAGGAGGCCAAGGCCGGCCAGCGTGAAGGGTCCGACGCGCGCACCGCCGCCACGGGGCGGTCGCCCGATCCGTCGCACGCCTCGTGGACCTGCAGCAGCGCTTCGAGCACGACCGTGCCCGTGGCGAGGATCTCCGCGCTGGAATGAACGGCCGAGAGACCGGTCACATCGGCGCGGATGCCGCCGGCATCGAGCGCGGCAACCGCAAGCAGCGAGCGAGCGAGAACGGGATCATCGAGAGCGGCTCCGAAGGCGGGCAGCATCTCCTCGATCCATGTGCGTGTGCAGTAGGCCATGCCGTACTCGTGACGGAGCTCGCCGAGCACCTCGCTGATCTGCCCGGTCAACGACGGGAGATCGACAACCACTGGGCGTCCTTGCACTTTCTGCAATGGCACGACCGCGGCGACGGGCTCGACCGCGGCGACGGGCTCGACCGTGGCGACGGGCTCGACTCGCCGTGCCGCGGACGACCGACGCCGGCTCACGACGCCCGTCAGCACCAGCGCGCCACCGAGGGCGGCGATCGCAACCTCCGACATCGACGGCAGATCGATGAGCTTGACGAACGCCGAGCCGACCGAGACCAGGATCCCGCCGAGTCCGGCAGCGACTACGAGCTCACCTCGGAGTGCTCTGGGCTCGGGCACGCGTGACGACGTGTCCGGTGGCTGCGGTGAATTGCCGCTGGCATCGAGCACGACTCGGGCCGCCGGATCCGGCGCCGGCCAACTTCGGACTCTGGGTTGCACTTTGTGCTTCATGGGTGGGCTCCGCTCATTTCACGAGATTGATGATCTGGAACATCGGTAGGTACAGGGCCACGACCATGCCGCCGACGGTCACGCCCATCACGACCATCAGCAACGGTTCGATCAGCGACGTCAGCGAATCGACTGTTGCCGAGACCTCGGCGTCGTAGAACTCCCCGATCTTGTCGAGCATCTCGTCGAGGGCGCCGGTCTCTTCGCCCACGGCCATCATCTGCACGACCATCTGGGGGAAGACGGGGTAGTCCATCAACGCGGCTGACACCGATTCGCCCACGCGCACGCGTTCGCGAGCCTCCTTGATCGCTGCGGCGACCACGGCGTTGCCGGCGGTGTCGGCGACGATGTCGAGTGCTTCCATGATGGAGACGCCCGAGCGTGCAAGCGCCGAGAGTGTCTGGCAGAAGCGGGCGATTGCCGTCTTCTGCACGATCTGGCCGGCAATCGGCATCCGCAACTTGAAGCGGTCGAACGCCAACCGGCCGGCCGGTGTCGCCTTCCAACGCTTCAACCCGACCACGCTGCCGACGCTGACGATCGCGATGGCCCACCAGTACGTGGTGAGCAGATCCGACACCCCGATCAGCATTCGCGTCGGCAATGGCAGCACGCCCCCGAGGTCGTTGTACATCGCCTCGAACATGGGCACGATGAACAGCAGCATCGCCGAGACGATCACCACGATGATGCCGCCCACGGCGATCGGGTACGACATCGCCGACTTCACCCGCCGGCGCAGCTCGAGCTGCTTCTCGAGCATCGTCGCCAGTTGCAGCAGCACCATGTCGAGCATCCCGCCGACCTCGCCGGAGCGCACCATGGCGATGTACACGGTCGGGAAGACCTTGGGGTGCTTCGAGACTGCTTGCGAGAACGACAGCCCGCGCTCGATGTCACCACGCATCTCGGTGATCACTTCGGCGAGCGCTTTCGATTCGGTCTGGTCGGCCAGGATGGTCAGCGCTCGAATCAGGGTGAGGCCGGCGGCGACCATCGTCGCCAACTGCCGCGAGAAGATCACGATCGCGTGCAGGTTGATCTTGCCCTTGGCGCCCCGCGCGTTGACATCGGCGGTCAGCTTCGATTTGCCTCGGGCGACAACTGATACGGGCACATAGCCGAGCTCGCGAAGCTTGGCGACCACGAGCTGTTCGCTCTGGCCCTCGATGCTGCCCTTGTGCACCGTGCCGACCTTGTCGCGCACCTTGTAGGCGAAGGTCGTGCTCATCGCCCACCGGCCTCGGTCGACTTCATGCCCAGGAGGCTGCGCAGGTCGTCGGTGCTCGCTGCACGTTCCATCGCGGCGTCGAGGGTGATGCGATGTGATCGCACGAGCTCGGCGAGGTTCTGGTCCATCGTCACCATGCCGTACTTCGCCCCGGCCTGCATCTGGCTGGCCAGTTGATAGCCCTTGCGTTCACGGATCAGGTTGCGCACCGCGGGGGTGGCGATGAGGATCTCCGCGGCTGCGACGCGGCCTCGGCCGTCCGCGGTCGGGAGGAGTTGCTGCGTGACGACTGCCTGCAGCGTCGTCGCCAACATCACCCGTATCTGGCCCTGCTGATCCGGCGGGAACACGTCGACGATGCGGTCGACTGTCTGCGGTGCCGACTGCGTGTGCAGTGTGGCGAACACGAGGTGGCCGGTCTCGGCGGCGGTCAGCGCCATGTGGATCGTCTCCAGATCGCGCATCTCGCCGACCAGGATCACATCTGGGTCCTCACGCAGCGCCCGCTTCAATGCGGATGCGAAGCTGTTGGTGTCCTCGCCGACTTCGCGTTGGTTGACGATCGCCATCTTGTGGTCGTAGAGGAACTCGATCGGGTCCTCGCACGACAGGATGTGCACGGGCTTGGTGCGGTTGATGATGTCGAGCAGCGAGGCGAGCGTCGTCGACTTCCCGGACCCGGTCGGGCCGGTCACCAGCACCAAGCCGCGTGGCAAGTCGGCGAACGTGCGAATCACGGCCGGAAGGTGCAGTGAGTCGAAGTCGGGGATGTCGAAGGGGATCGTGCGCAGCACGGCTCCGACAGCGCCGCGCTGGCGGAACACGTTCATCCTGAACCGGCTCTTGCCCGGAATCGAGTAGCTGGTGTCGAGCTCCAGCTCGTGGTTGAACGACTCGATCTTGTGCTCATCGAGGATGGCGAACACCAGGCGCTCGATCATTGCGCCGTGCAGGACGCTGTACCCCTCGAGCGGCCGCAGCACGCCGTTGACGCGCACCGTGGGGGGCGCGCCTGCCGCCAGGTGCAGGTCGGATCCCTTGAGCACCAAGCACTGTTCGAGCAGCTCGTCGATGTTGTGAGGGATCCTCGGCGTGAACGCGGCCGGCGGTGCGAGTGCCGGCGCGGACAACGTGGCGACGGCGCCATTCTGATCAGGCAACAACACGTGACACCTCCGAGAGTGTGGTCAGTCCGAGTGCGACTTTGGCGAGCCCATCGCTGCGCAGATCCATCATCCCCTGCTCGGCGGCACAGCGACGTACGTCCTCCGACGAGGCCCGACCGACGACGAGCTTGTCGAGCTCCTCCGACATCAGCATCACTTCGTGGATCGCCAGCCGCCCGCGGTAGCCCGTGCCACCACATTGCGGGCACCCGATGCCGCGGTAGAAAACCAGGTCTTCGATGGAGGCTCGGGAGAAGTCCCACTTCGCTGCGCTGAGCTCGAGCTCGGTGGGGACGAAGGGAACCTTGCACCGGTCGCAGAGCCGCCGCGCCAGTCGTTGGGCCAGCACGCAATCGACGGCGGAGGTGACCAGGAACGGTTCGATGCCCATCTCGATCAGGCGGAGCGGGGTCGATGGAGCGTCGTTGGTGTGCAGCGTCGTCAGCACGAGATGACCGGTGAGCGCAGCCTCGATGGCGATGACGCCGGTCTCGCGGTCGCGGATCTCGCCGACCAGGATGATGTCGGGGTCCTGTCGCAGGATCGAGCGCAGCGCGTTGGCGAACGTCAGCCCGGCCTTCGGGTTCGTCTGCACCTGGTTGACGTTGGCCAGCCGGTACTCGACCGGGTCTTCGACCGTGACGATGTTGCTCGATTCGATGTTGAGCAGGTTGAGGGTCGCGTACAGCGTGGTGGTCTTGCCGGACCCTGTCGGCCCGGTGACCAGGATCGCGCCATAGGGCTTGCGGAACGAGTGCTCGTACTGGGCGAGCTGCGACGGCAGGAAGCCGAGGCTCGTCAACGACTGCACGCTGCTGGCCCGGTCGAGGATACGCATCACGACCTTCTCGCCATACACGGTCGGCAGCGTGGAGACGCGCAGGTCGACCACCGAGCCGTCGACGGTCAAGCTGATGCGGCCGTCCTTGGGCACACGCCGCTCGGCGATGTCGATGTCGGCCATCACCTTCAGCCGCGAGATCACGCCGGGGATGATCGCCCGCGGCTGGCGCATGCGCTCGTGGAGCACGCCGTCGATGCGATAGCGGATCCTCAGATCGTGCTCGGTCGGCTCGACGTGGATGTCGGACGCCCGTTCCTGCACGGCCTGCAAGATGATCAGGTTCACGAACTTGACGATCGGGGCTTCCTCGACGACAGCGCGCAACGTGGCCAGGTCGGTCTGCTCGTCGAACGAGTCGTCGACCACGATCTGGGCGACGTTGTTGACTTCCTGGTCGAGCTTGCGGCGTTCACCGAGGAGGTCGGCCAGCTGGGTCGGGGTGATCGGCACGCGAGTGAACCGCTCGTCGAGCAGGGCACGGAGGTCGTCGACGGCGCGAAGATCGCCGGGGTTGACCATGCCGACGATCAACTCGCCATTCTCGCGGCGCAACGGAACGGCCTGATACCGGTGCCCGATGTGCTCGGGCAGGAGGCCCCGGAGTGCCGTATCGCTCAACTCGACTCCCGGCGGCGGTGCCGCCGTATTGGCCACCGGGCCCGCGAGCGTGGTTGCATCCATCACCCGCTTGTGTCGGCCGTCTGGCTCGCGTGTGGGAGCAGAACTCCCCTTTTGGGAACCTCAGGCGGTACCGGTGATCTCTCGGGTGGAGATGTGCCGGATCGTGAATTGCTGTGGATTGGCGAGCGTCCAGTCGAAGCCGAGCGACTTCAACCCCTCCAGTGGGTAGGTGATCTTGAGGTTGGCGTGAGCGTCGAAGCTTCCGGTGTAGAGCGCACCCACATAGGTGACTGAGTTGGCGTTCTTCTTCACAGCGGTGAATGCACCCGTGGTGTAGGCCAGCATCGGGACGTTCGGGTTGCCAAAGTTGTTGGGCAGGAGGATCGCGCCGCCGCTTGTCGAGATGACCGAGAGCTGTACTGGAGCGGTGCCGACTTTCGACACCCCGTTCGGCAACGTGATGCTGCCCGAGGCGATGACGGTCATGTCACCCGTCAAGGGGCCGAGGTTGCCGAGGTCCACGTCACCCGGGAAGTAGAAGACACCCTTGTTCTGCCGCAGTGAATCACTGAAGAACAATGCGGTGGTCGCGTACTGCTTGTACGACCCGACTGGGTAGCTGGAGTTCGGCCATGGGAAAGCCGGGAGCGTCTGGAGCGGCACCGGCAATGGCCGAACGTTCGGTGGCTGACAGGTTCCCTTGACCGGCGGATTGGGGCAGTGGCCTGCGGTGTAGATATCGAGCGTGCCACCAGCGGCGACATCATTTACACCATCGATGCTGCCGATCGTGATGTTGTGGTTGGCATAGAGCGAACCGACGAAATTCGCCTTTCCCCCGTTGACGTTGCCCACTACGTAGATGTCGCCGGTGAACGTCTTGGCCTGGCTGGGCAGGATGAGGTCGCCGCCGATGTAGACCTTGCCCGTGATGCTCCAGTTCGCGCCGTCGAGCGTTCCCTGGGTGAAGAAACCGTAGGTGAACGCGACGGGAACCAGTTCGACGACTTGCTCCATTGTCCGCTTTGCGTTCGAGGCTGTGCCGACGGACTTCATGATTCGGCGGAACGGCTCTCCAGCTACCGGGGTGACCGTGACGGCGTACGAGGCTCCACTGTTGTCATAGGTGCCCGAGTCCACGGTCAATCCAGCGTCGGTTGTCAGTGCTGAGGCGGCATCGGCGAGACCCGCCGAAGCGGCATCGATGGCTTGTTGACGCTGCCGGTCCTGATTCGACGCGGTGTTCTGCCTGGTGGCGAACGACAGGAGCACGCCGGCGAGGGCGAACACGACCACGGAGACGACCGCCGCCATCACCAGTGCCGAGCCGCGGTCACTCGCCTGGTGTCGAGCAGCTCCGGACCTTCCCCGAATGGTGCAGTTCAGCATTGACCCCATGCGTTCCTCCCAGCGATCGTTGTTTGCATGTGGAACTCGCCGCCGTTGGCAGATCGAATCGGAATGTCGACGACGAGGGTACGTAGCGGCGTCATCAGCTGATTGAACGCGGTCGTCGTCGCTCCGACGTTTCGGATGACCTCGCGCGCATTGCTGCCTTCGGTACGGATGACGGTGTCGCCGACGATCTCGTAGGTGATCCCTGCGCCCGGCGAGGCGACTGTCTGGAAGTTCAGCACGTTCCTCGGCGGTACCTGGTTCGGGAGGGGTTCCTTGATGCAGACCGCCGATCGCAACTCACGGTCCAACGTGGCCGACAACAATCGTGCGGAATCAACGGCGTCTGCAGTGCTCTCGATCCGGTTCGTTGCCCGTTGTGCCAAGCCGAGGGTCGCCGAGATGATCACGACCACGAGAGCCGTCAAGGCCATCGAGATGGCCAGTTCGATCAGCGTGACGCCGTGGTCTCGTCGGTCGCTGGCAGCATGCATGGTCGTCATGCCGCCTTCGTGAGCCAAGTGGTGTGCGCCGCGACGCGTCCATAGTTGACCTCGATGGTGAACGTGTCGGTTCCGATCCCCGGCGGTAGGCCGAGCGTGGACGGTGTGATGGTGGCAGCGACCGAGACAACCAGCAGCGGTTGGGTCTGCACCGTCACGACCAGGGACACTTGGCGATCGCCGACCGCAAACGTCGAACCGCCGGTCCAGTTGGTTCCTGGGGCCACGACCACGGCGGGCGTCGCGTACCCGATTCCGTTCCAGAGTTGCACTGTCGTTCCGTAGGTGAGGGTCGGCGCGGTTGTGGTGTAGCCCGATGCTGCCGATGCGTTGGCCGTGAACGCGTCGACCTTGACCGCACCGTCGAGGATACCGGGTAGCGAGAGGATGCCCAGCGCGGGTGCGCGGAGCTCCGCTGTGGCCCTCACACTGCCAACTGCGTCGTGATCCACCGAGGTCGTCGCGGACCAATCGCCCACGAAGGACCAGAGTTTGCCGGTCAAGTCGCCGCTGACGAAAGACGCCGACGGGCCGGCGGTCGGCGTGACAGTTGCTAACGCCCATGGCACTGCATCGGCGACTCCGGCGAGTGGACACGCAGGCGAGCACAAGTCGGTCTTGGCGTTTGCCGTCAACGAGGCCGCTCCGGCGGGTGGCACGGATACGACGAGCCCGCCAGCGGTTGGCGGGATCGTGCAGAGGAAGGTGCCGCCCGATCCCGACGCGGTGTTCGAGGTCGTCGTGCTCGAATCGTTGTCCGCGATGTTGGCGATGTTGACGCCGGGGCAGTTGTCCGCGGCGATTGGGTCGACGGGTGTGCAGGTCGTGGAATCGATGCGGCTGTGGGCCTCGACGTGGGCCGCTGCGCCAGTCGCCGCGCCGATTGCCGTTCTCAGGGTGGAAGCGATGGTGTCCGAGCGTGCGCCGGGGAGCGCGACGTGCACATCATCAAGGGTGTCGCCGCCGAGACATCCACCGAGGGTGATCAATCCATCCGTCACCTCTGCCGAGCCGTTGCTCGAAGGAAAGGAGGTGTAGTCGAGCGGGAACACCAGCGAGGAGAACTGCAACGTGTGCGCCGTCGGCGATGACGACGGCCACTCGATGATCACGGTGACGTGGCGGTACCCGGTCCCGTTGCCGCCGGCTGGTGGCACGGTGGTCACGAACGTTCGGAGCGTGAACGTTGTCGCAACGGCGACCTGTGTCGTCCGGTACGACACAGGCGTCCCGTCCAGCGCAGTGCCGCCGAAGATCAGATCTTCTGTAGCGCTTCCGCCGACCTTCAACTTCAACGGGGTTCCGGCGGCAACCATCGGGTCGGTTGTGGTCACGCCAGTCCCGGTTGCGACCTTGGTCCAGTCGGCGCCCTGCAGGTTCTCGATCACCTGCTTGGCCAACGAGACCGCGATCGTCCGCTGCCTTGCGGTTGTAATCGCCCGCGCAGTGGTACCCAGGGTGCTGAGCAATCCGAGCAAGGCGCCGACGATCACCGTCATCGAGATGATCTGCTCGATCAGCGTGAATCCATGGTCGGTTGCGGCCGTTGCTCGGCTGGGGTTGTTGGCGCGAGTTCCCACACCGCTCGTGTCGGCCGTCGGTGGCTGCATCTGACGGGTCGTTCCCCATGTGGGGGAACCGTTGTCGGCAACGACGCGAACAGGCCGACTCCATCTCGCGAGATCAGAGGAGACAGCGAATGGTCGCGAGAGTGATTGGACTGGACATCGGCACCAACGCCGTTCGTGCCGTCGAAATCGAGCTCGGCGATCCACCGCTGATTCGGCGGATGGGTCAGGTCGGCCTGCCCGTCGGCGCAGTGGTCGATGGCGAGGTCGCCGACGTCAGCGCCGTGTCGATCGCGCTCCGCCAACTGTGGACTCAGGCGGGCTTCAAGTCGCGTACCGTCCGCGTGGGGATGTCATCGGCGAGGGTGATCGTGCGCACCATCGAAATGCCTCGGCTGTCGCGAGACGACCTGATCTCGACGATTCGGCTGCAGCTCGACGACTACGTCCCACTTCCCGCCGATGAAACGGTCTTCGACGTCAGAACCCTCGATGGACCGCAGCCGACCGATCAGACCCTGCACCTCCTGCTCGCCGCCACACACCAAGATGCGGTGCAGCCGCTGTTGATGGCGCTGCAAGAGGCCGATCTCAAGGTCGCTGCTGTCGATGTGATCCCGGCTGCGCTGGCGCTGGCCCTGACCCACGTCGAGCCTGAGCAAGACGAGAGCGTCGACATCGTGTTGTCGATCGGCGCGGGGACCGTGGTCGTGATCGCCGCTCGCGAGGGAGAGCCGCTGTTCTCGCGCACGCTCACCAACACATCTGGTCGGCGAACCACCGAGCGCATCGCCAGCCGCCTCGGCATCGCCGAGCTCGAGGCCGAGCGCTACAAGCGGCTCGGTCCCACCGAAGACCCCTCCTCCGCAGTGGCCACCAAGGCGAGCCAGGAGAGCCTCGACGAGATCATCAGCGAGGTGCAGGCGTCGCTCGCCTTCTACGGCGAGCAGCCCGGCTCGCGGCATGTGCGTCGACTGCTGGTGACGGGAGGCGGTTCGCAGTTGCCCGGCTTGACCGTAGCCCTGAGCGACGCGTTGGGCATCGGCGTGGAGTGTGCAGACCCGTTCGCGCGGGTCCGCCTCGGTGACACCGGCTTCGAGTCCGCCGACCTGCCATTCCTCGCACCGTACATGGCGGCTGCGATCGGCGTCGCGTTGGGTCAGGCCCGGCCGAAAGACAGCCGAATCGATCTGACACCTGTTGCCAAACGCCCGGCTCGGGCTCTCGGAACGCGGCGACTGCTCGTCAGTGCCGGAGTCGTGGTCCTCGTCGGCGCGGCCGGCGCAATTTACATGAACGGGCGGAGCGCCATCGCCACCGAACAAGATCGGCTGGCTGGCGCGCAAGCGCACCTCGCTGATCTGCAGGCTCGCCTCGCCGAACTTCTCCCTGCCACAGGTCAGAACACGCCGACGGGTGTCGCCGCGAGCCCCGAGGCGGTTGCGGCAAGCATCGCCGCTACGAACATCGATTGGCTCGCTGTCGAGCGTGCCGTCGTGGAAGACAGTGCGCCGCTCGGCGTGATCACCTCGGGATTCCAGGGCGCGCTCGACCTGTCGGGTGGCCCGGCCACATCCGTTCGCTCAGCCCGGCCCGGCACGTTGACGTTCGCCGCCACAGCCCCCGGCTTGACGGTCGTCGCCGATTGGCTCGATGTCGTGGCCGCCGACCCGAGGTTCGCCGACCCATGGGCGGGGGGCTTCACCATGACTGTGCAAACCGACGGATCGAACCAGGTGCAGTTCGCGATCACGATGCTCGTGACAGACAAGAACCTCGTCGGCAGTGGTTCAACGACGGGGGTGCAGCCATGAATCGCAGCCGCAAGGACATGACGATGATGGCGGCGATGGCCGGGCTCATGCTGTTCGCCGCGTTCAACTTCCTCTACAAGCCACAACGCAGCGAGCTCTCCAGTGCCAGCAGCGAGCTGCGAAGCGTCGAGCAGAGTGTCTCCGACGCCGAGCTCCTGATGCAGACTCCCGTGACCACCACGACGATCGTGGGTGTCGAACCCGGCGCCGCGCTGCCGGCGATCCCTGAAGATATGGCGTTGACCCAACTGCTCCGGCAGCTGCAGGGTGTCGCCGATCAAACCGGCGTGACCGTTGCAGCGATCACGCCGACGCAGCTCAGCGAGAACCCGAGTGGGCCTGGCGGATCGATGGGACTGGCGATCACCGCCTCGGGCCCGCACGACTCGCTACGGGCCTACGTCCAAGGACTGCGTGACTTGGAGCGATTGCTCGTGATCGAGCAGATCTCGATCACCGCTGTGCCGCCCGTGGCAGACCAACCGGCGCAACCCGACCAGCTCCAGCTGTCGGCGCGGGTCTTCACCTTGGTGCCACCGCCGAGCGCCGTCGCCATTCCTACGGAGACGTCGAAACCGTGACACTCACAGCGCTCACTCGCACACTTTCTGTGCGAAGTGTGGAAATGCTCGCGTCGGTCTCGCAGCGGTGGCCGACACAGAAAATCAACAACGCACACATGTACCGGAGGTACACAAAATGAAGAACTTGCCGATCCATAGGGATGAAGACAAAGGATTCACCCTGATCGAATTGATGGTCGTCGTCCTGATCATCGCCATCTTGTTGGCCATCGCGATCCCAACCTTCCTCGGCGCCCAGAACAAGGCCAAGGACCGCAGCGCCCAATCATCGGCCCGCAACGCCCTGACCAACGCCAAGACCATCTTCGCCGATACGGGCGTCTACACCGGCGTCACTGCCATCCTTCTGCAGGCCAGTGAGCCGAGCCTCACATTCATCCAGGCCGTCGCGGCCAGCGACTCGTCGACCGGGCCGAAGTCGGTTTCGATGAAGACCACAGACACAGCGTGGTATGGCGCAGTGCTGTCCGACACCAGCACCTGCTTCTACATCGTCGACTCCGTCGGCCCGACCGGCACGGCCGGTACTCAATACGCCAAGGTGGAGAACTCATCCAAGACCACCTGCGTTGCATCGGCCACTCTGCCAGGCACACCGGCAGCCACGTATATCGACAAGTGGTGACAATCCCCGATCGGGTGGGCCAGCTTTCGAGCTGACTCGCTGGCCCGAGAAGGCGAGCCACCTCCGGTCTCTACGGACCGCCGACTCGGCACCTTGAATGCGTCCGCCCCGAAAGGGCGGGCGCATCGCCGCGTCTCCGGTCAGATCGCCTCGATCGACACCCCGCGATGATCACCGAGCAGTTGTCGAAGATCGGTCGGGTCGCTCGTCCAGACTGGCATCCTTGCGCAACCGGGCGCGCAGCGCTTCGACGACGTAACTGGACACCTCACCAGGGCCGACGCGGCTCCTCAGCTCGGCGAGCAATTCGGTGTCAAGAGTGATCGTGATGCGAGTTGTCGCCATCGCCGAATCAGATCACACCGGTCAGGTTGCGGGAACCCGATCTCGCAGGTGCTCGTGCACGAAGTACACGCCACGTTCCTCAACCGTGGCCAACACGCCATCGGCGTCGAGGCCGGCGTTGTGCGATCGCTGCACTCGATTGCAGATGTCGACGTCTTGGCCGTGCACCAAACCGTGCGCCAACACGATCGAGTCGCGCACTGCATCGTCGACCTCGGGACGCACGTACAGCCTCCGTTCGACCCTGGTGGTTCGTGCGTCGAGCGGCTCCATCCACATCGCCAGGAACGCCCCCGGGAACACGTTCATCATCAGGTTCGGCCACACGGTGAGGTACCCGCCGGTGCCGTACGGCCCGTCCATCGGCACCGATGCCAACTCCTCCCACCCCGGCTCGCCGGGCAGCAACGTCGAACGGATCTCGTCGATGCGCGAACCGTTGGGCCGCAGCGGCCGATCCCACGCGTACAAGGCGATCCCGTCGGAGATCATCGGGTAGTCCTCGCTGGCACTGGTGTCGATCTCGGGATGCACGAAGGGGGTGTGGTAGTTCTCGCTGTAGTTCTCGAGCAGTACCTTCCAGTTGAACTGCCGGTCGTTGGTCTCCGACATCGCAAGCACCATCGACTCCAGCGGGTATGCGTCGATTGCCCGGCCGAGCGGACCGATGTCGAGCGGTGCGGCCGCGTCGTCGAAGCACACGAACACCAGGCGACGCCATTGCGCCAACTGCACCGGCTTCAACGAACAGTCGGCAACGTCGAAACCCTCGGGCTCGCCGACGCCCGATGCCCGCGCCAACGATCCATCGAGTTGATACAGCCACGAGTGGTACGGGCAACGGATCAATGAACTGGCATGCGTCTCGCCGTCCTCGCACAGGGGCGAGGCGCGGTGACGGCAGACGTTGAGGAACACTCGCAACACGCCGGCCTTGTCGCGCACGAACAGCACCGGCAGACCGCCGACGACGCGGGCCGTCCACGAGCCCGCGGCAGGCATCTCGTCGGCCACACCGGCGCAGACCCAATCACGTCGGAAGATCGCCTGACGCTCTCGGTCGTGGAACTCGGGGTCGCTGTATGCCGACGCCGGCAACGTCGTCGCCTTCCGGATTCCACTCGGGTCGGGGATCTCTCGAAGTGCCACGGCACGCCAGATTAGGTGTGCTCGAGCAACAGCTCGCGCTCCCAGATTCGCAGGGCGAGGTCGAGCCGTGAGACCGGGTGCCATCGCGGCTGGGCGTGATCGCTGCCTCGCACCGCCGGGTACGGCCGAATCGCCCACAGCAGCGGGATGGTCCGCGTCGCGTGGCGCAGGTGATGGGCCACGCGACGAAGGGGTGATGGCCACCGCGGCAATGACGCCCGCACGTCGTAACCGTGAACGGAGAGCACGATCGTCGGATGGTGCGCGGCAAGGAACGGCCGCAGGCGAGGTAGCACGCGGTACTCGGCTCCCTCGACGTCGATCTTCACCAATGCGTCCGCGGGCCATGTGCGCGCCGCGGCGCGGGCATCGATGGTCGACACATGCGTCGAGCCCACACGCTCCGCTCGGCCGCTGAAGCTCGACATGCTCTCGCCCAGCCCCACGGGACCGCCGCGCAATTGCCGAGTACCGGTCGATGTCCACAAGGCAACGCGTTGGATGTCGACATCGAAGTGCGAGTTGAGTGCGACGTTCGCGGCGAGCTCATCGGCGGCAGCAGGGTCTGGCTCGTAGGCGATGACCCGCGCACCGCATGCCGCGGCGACCAACGTCATCGGCCCGATCCACGACCCAACGTCGACGAACGTCGAGCCGGGCCCGAGGCGCGACGTCAGCACCTCGAAGGTGTGGGCCTCCAAGCCGAGCTCGCACTCATGCCAGTACCGATCATGCCGTCCAGCCACGACGTCGAACGACCGCGCCCCGACCGACACGCTGCGAACCCGGTCGGTCATTCCCGCATCCTGCCAGAGGCGCCGTGAGTCAGATGTCGCGCCAGGCGCGAGATCTGGCTCACAGCCGGCCGGTGGGCGATCGGGTGTGAGCCGGTTGTCGCGCCACAGTTGACATCGGGCTCACAGCGGGTAAGGCGACCCGAGCCCGAGCCCGAGCCCGAGCCCGAGGCCGAGGGCGGCGGTCAGCAGCCGGCGAGGGGGGATCCGAGGCGGCGGCGCACGGCGTCGCTGATCTTGTCGTTGAACGCCCGCATGTGCGATTCGATCAACGCCGCGGCGCGCTCGCCGTCGCCGTCGACCAGCGCGGCATGGATTGCCCGGTGCTCGTCGACCACGTGATCGAGGGCAGCGACGTCGGCCAGGTAGAGGTGCCACAGGCGGTCGCTCTGGGCGTACAACATGTCGAGCGTCTCGGTGAGGAAGCGGTTGTCGGCGGCCGCCCACACGATCTCGCGACACTCGCGATCGATCTCCAGCAGTTCGGTGGGCGAGCTGTCGGGCACAGCACGGGCCAGCGCCGCGGCCATGGCATCCCAATCGGCACTGCGGCCGCGAGCGCTGGCCAGGCGCATCACGTACGGCTCGAGGATCGCCCGGGTCTCGTACAGCGTCGAGAGCTCCGACACGTCGATGCTCGACACGAACATGCCGCGACGGGGGATGATCGTGACGAACTGGTCGCGCACGAGGCGCTGCAGCGCCTCGCGGATCGGCGTGCGCCCGAGACCCAACTGGGCCTGCAACACGTCGTCGCGAACGACTGCCCCGGGGGCGAGCTGGAGCGTGACGATCATCTGCCGGATCGCTTGAAACGCCTGCTCGCTGAGTGATACCGTTCTGATATTGGAAAGATATATCACAGATGGTTGTGATTTCAAGGACAGGGGATCGAGATGAGTGACACAACGGCCCAGACCGTGCCGACCCACGCCAAGTGCGTGATCATCGGCGCCGGCATCGTCGGGAACTGCTTGGTCGGCCATCTCAGCCGCCTCGGCTGGACCGACATGGTGCAGATCGACAAGGGCCCGCTGCCCAACCCCGGCGGCTCCACCGGCCATGCCTCCAACTTCATCTTCCCGACCGATCACAACAAGGAGATGGCGTTCCTCACGCTGGAGAGCCAACAGCAGTACATCGACCACGGGCTGAACAACATGTCCGGTGGCATCGAAGTGGCTCGCAAGCCCGAGCGGATGGAGGAGTTCAAGCGGCGGATGACCTCGGCCAAGGCGTGGGGCATCGACAGCCGTCTGGTCACGCCGGCCGAGATCAAAGAGCTCGTGCCGTTCATCAACGAAGAGATCCTGCTCGGCGGGTTCTACACACCAAGCGTGTCGTGCGTCGACTCGCTGGAGACCGGCACACAGATGCGCAACGAGGCCGTCGATGCGGGTGCGCTGCAGGTGTTCGCAAACACCGAGGTGCTCGACATCGAGACCGAGGATGGTCCCGGGGGCCCGAAGGTCGTCGCGGTGTTGACCAACAAGGGTCGCATCGAGGCCGAGTTCGTCGCCATCGCCTGCGGCGTGTGGAGCCCGCGCATCGCCAAGATGGCCGGCGCCAACATCCCCCTCACACCCGCCGTCCACCAGATGGCCGACGTCGGCCCGATCGACATCCTCCAGCAGAGCGGCAAAGAGGTCGCCTACCCGATCGTGCGCGACATGGACACGTTCTGCTACGAGCGCCAGACCGCCGGCTCGATGGAGGTCGGCTCGTACGCCCACCGCCCGATCTTCATGCACCCCGACGACATCCCCTCCAACGAGGCATCGGCGCTGTCACCCACCGAGTTGCCGTTCACCGCCGACGACTTCGATCAGCAGTTCGAAGAGGCGATCGACCTGATGGAGATGCTCGGCGAGGCCGAGATCCGCTATGCGATCAACGGCCTGCTGAGCCTGACACCCGACGCCAACCCGGTGCTCGGCGAGACCGTCGAGGTGCGCAACCTGTGGAGCGCGGCTGCGGTGTGGATCAAAGAAGGCCCCGGCATCGCCCAGATCGTGGCCGAGTGGATGACGTATGGCTACCCGCACCTGTGCGACCCGCACAGCACCGACATCAGCCGCTTCTACCCGCACGAGAAGACCGAGCACCACATCCTCGCCCGGTGTTCCGAGCACTTCAACAAGACGTACGGCATCGTCCACCCCCGCGAGCAGTGGGCCAGCCAGCGCGGCATGCGCCGCAGCCCGTTCTTCGCTCGCGAGGAGGCGCTGGGTGCGGTGTTCTTCGACGCACGCGGGTGGGAGCGCCCGCAGTGGTTCGAGAGCAACGCCAAGTTGCAGGACAAGTTCCCCCAGGCGTTCACGCCCCGCCAACACGAGTGGGATGCCCGCTGGTGGAGCCCGATCACCAACGCCGAGCACCTGCAGATGCGCGAGAGCGTCGGCATGGTCGACCTCACCGCGTTCAACGAGTTCGACATCACCGGTCCCGGCGCAATGGCGTACCTGCAGTACATGTGCGTGAACAACGTCGATGTCGCCGTCGGTCGCAGCGTGTACACACCGTTGCTCACCCAGCACGGCGGCTTCCGCGGTGACCTCACCATCCAGCGCCTCGGCACCGACCACTTCCGCATCATCACCGGTGCGTTCGACGGCGGTCGCGACCACTACTGGTTCAACCGGTACATGCCGACCGACGGATCGGTGACGTTCACCGACAAGTCGCAAGGGATGTGCACCCTCGGCGTGTGGGGCCCCAACGCCGAAAAGACGATGGCCAAGATCGTCACCGATCAGTCGAAGCCGTACGACGTGTCGCAGGCCGGGTTCCCCTACGGCGCGGTGCGCGAGGTGCTGATCGACGGCGTGCCGTGCATCATGTTCCGCATCTCCTACGTCGGCGAGAACGGCTGGGAGATCTACACCAACATGGAGCACGGCCTGCGGCTGTGGGACACCGTTGCCGAGGCCGGCAAGGAGTTCGACATCATCCCCGTCGGCATCGGCGTGTACGCCGTGACGGGTCGCATCGAGAAGGGCTATCGCCTGATGGGTGCCGAGTTGGAGAGCGAGTACAACCCGGTCGAGGCCGGGCTGGCTCGCCCCAAGGTGAAGTCGGCCGACTTCATGGGCAAGGAGGCGTACCTCAAGGCGCGCGACGTTTCGCCGGCGGCAATCATGTGCACCCTGTCGATGGATTCGCAGCGCTGTGCCGAGGGCTACGACCGGTTCCCCACCGGTGGCAACGAGCCGATCCTGACCCTCGACGGCGAGCGCATCCTCGACGCCAAGGGTCGCGTCTCGCGCGTCACCACCGCCGGCGCCGGGCCCTCGGTCGGCAAGTACCTGCTGCTGGCCTACCTCCCGCCCGAGCACGCCGTGGAGGGCACCAAGTTGCAGGTGATGTACATGAACGAGCTGTACCCGGTGACGGTGGAGCGCGCCGGTGCAACGCCACTGTTCGATGCCGACGACTCGCGGATGAAGTCATGAAGATCCTTGTGTGTGTGAAGCGCGTGCCGGCGCCGGGTGCACGCATCAGCATCGCGACCGACGGCCAAGCAGTCGACACCGCCTTCCTCGGGTTCACCATGAGCCCTCACGAGGAGTGCGCGGTGGAGGAAGCGGTGCAACTGGTCGAGCAACACGGTGGCGAATCGACCGTGTTGACGCTCGGCCCATCGGAAGCCGACGAGCAGCTCCGGTACGCGGCCAGCCTCGGCGTGGCCAACGCCGTGCTGCTGCCGATCTCCGGCCCCGACTGGGACCCGCAACGCACCGCAACGGCCATTGCTGCGGCCGTCATCGACATCGAGGCTGTTGACGGCCCGTTCGACTTGATCCTGTTCGGCAACGAGTCGGCGGATTCCGGTGGCTTCCAGGTGGGCATCCGTGTGGCCCACGCGCTCGGGCGCCCCGTCGTCAACGGGATCAAAGGAATCGACGTGCAGGGCGACACGCTCCGCGCTCGCCGCGAGGCCGACGTCGGTGTGGAGGTCTACGAGGTGCCGATGCCGGCCGTGCTCGGCGTGAAGGAGGGCATCAACCTGCCGCGCTACCCGACGCTGAAGGGACGACTCGCTTCCAAGAAGGTCGCTGTCGCCCAGGTATCCCCGTCGGGCGATCCAGGTGGTCAACAGATGGTCACCTTGCTGGCCGCTGCGGAACAGGTCAGCGCCACGGTGATCCTCGGCAACGGCCCCGATGCGGCCGGTGCGGTCGTCGACATGCTCGAAGAGATCGGCGTGCTGAAGTGATCCTGGTCGTCGTCGAGCATGACCGCGGCACGATGTCGCCGGCCACATGGGAGGCGCTCGCCGCTGCCAACAAGCTCGGCGAGACACATGCCCTGACAATCGGGAAAGCCGCCGACGGGCTGGTCGAACAGATCGGCGTCTTCGGCGCCACGACCGTGCATCAGGTGCACGACGACCTGCTCATCGACTACGGGCCCGAGGCGTGGGGTGCGGTGGTGGCCCAGGCGGCGACGTTGCTGAGCCCGTCGATCGTGATGGCCACGGGAACCGATCGCGGCAACGAGGTCATGGCTCATGCCGCGGCGATCCTCGACGCGCCGATGGTCGCCAATGTGGTCGAGTTCGCCGACGACTCGCTGGTGCGCGTTCGGTGGGGCGGCTCGCTGCTCGAGCGTTGCACGCTCGACGCGCGGATCCGCCTCCTCACGATCGCCCATCACGCGTTTCCAGCGGTCGAATCGCCCGCTACCGCCGCCGCCTCGCCGATGGGGGTCGAGCTCGAACCGAACCTCGGCCGCACGATGATCCGCGAGCGGGTCGAACGTGCCGCCGGCGTCACGCTGGCAACCGCCCCGGTCGTCGTCAGCGGTGGGCGCGGCGTCGGCTCGGCCGACGGTTTCGCACCGTTGCAGGAACTGGCGACCGCACTCGGTGGTGTGGTCGGTTGCAGCCGCGCCGTGACCAACAACGGCTGGCGCAACCACACCGATCAGGTCGGCCAGACCGGTACGCGCATCGCCCCCGACATCTACATCGCCTGCGGCATCTCCGGGGCGATCCAGCACTGGGTGGGTGCCATGGCGTCGAAGAAGATCCTGGCGATCAACATCGACCCCGAGGCCAACATGGTGACCAAGGCCGACTATGCGGTGATCGGTGACCTGCACCAGGTGGTGCCGGCGATCACCGCCGAGGTGCAGCGCCGTCGGCGTGGCGGCTCGTAACGCTCGCGTTGGGCGAGCGGACCCGGCCCGCACACCACGGGAGGGTCTACGTGGTTGCCCCGGCGGGATAGCCGCGCCTGCGATCCTTGCCCTGTGGAGTGTCTCGTGTTCGCCTGGGTGCCTTGAAACACTCCACAGGGCCAGCGAAGACGAAGAGCTGGTACTCGTCGACCTAGCCGGTGACTTCCTTGCCCCGCAGGTACAGCGAGCCGAACCGGTTGGCGAGGAAGTCGGACAACGCGCATTGCTCCTGGCGCACGAACCCGCGTTGGGGCAGCTTGCCCTCGCGCATCAGGTCGGCCATGGTGCAGATGCCGGCGGCGGTGGTCAGCTGGATCGCCGACAGTCGCACACCGTTGACCTCCGAGGCGTAGACCTTGCGGGCGAACGTCTCCTGCATCAGCAACCCGTTGCGTGTCCCCGACGCCGTCACGAAGATCAGCACGACGTCTTGGTAGGTGATCGGGATGGCGGCTTCCAGCAGTTCCTTCAGCAGGTCGCGCCGGCGCGATAGCCGCAGGTCGGTGATCAGCATCTTGATCGCCGCGCAGTGACCCGGATAGCGGACCGTCTTGTAGTTGAGCGTCTCGACCTCGCCGAGCAACGTCTCACACAGCGTGCCGAGCCCGCCCGAGGTGTTGAACGCCTCGTAGTCGACGCCGTCGAGTGAGAAGGCCTCGACCTCCTCCAGTGGAAGCACCTCGAGCATCTTGCCGTCGACGATCGCCTCGCACGGGTTGCAGTACTCGTTGATCAGCCCGTCGGTCGACCAGGTGAGGTTGTACTTGAACGCGTTGGTGGGGAACTGCGGTAGCGCACCGACGCGCATCGAGATCGAGCGGATGTCGTCGAAGGATCGGGCGAGCTCTGCTGCGGCGATCGACACGAAGCCCGGCGCCAGCCCGCACTGTGGAACCAACGCGGACGTTGCGTCGATCGACAGGTCCTTGACCACACGCGTCGACTCGACGTCTTCGGTGAGGTCGAAGTAGTGGGCACCGGCGTTGCGCGCCGCCGTGGCGATGATCGATGTTGCGTGGAAAGGGGCAGCGCTCATCACCATGTCTTGGCCGTCGACGTTGGCGGCGAGTGCGATCGGGTCGGTGATGTCGGTCTCGAAGGCGCGCACGCCCCGTGCACGCAGCGGGGCCAACGCGGCCTCATCGCGATCGATGACCGTCACGTCGAACTCGGGCGCTGCCGACAGCAGCTGCACGATCGCTCGACCGATCTTGCCGGCGCCGACCAGCGTCAACTTGGTGGCCGACGAAGAAGTCATCTGGCGACAGTACACCACCAGGTCAGGGGGCCTCCCGTGCGGCGTGGCAGGCTGGGGGTTCATGGAACGCAGCGACGACGGTCCGTCACAGAGGCGCGACATTGCCATGGCGACATGGGGGCTGTTCGTCGGCCTGGCGCTGTTGCTGCTGGCCGCCGGGTTGTTCGGAACGCTGCTGGGTGTGCGCTCGGAGCTGATCAAGTTGCCGACGGCCGTCAGCAGCCTGATCAGCGCCTCGTACTACGGCGGGTTCCTCGTGGGCTCGCGCGTGGCCCTGTCGGCACTCGGGCGGGTCGGCCACATCCGCGTCTATGCGGCGCTGGCGTCGTTGCTGTCGGCGGCCATGCTCACCGTCGGCCTCACCGAGTCGGCGCCGGCGTGGGCCTGGCTGCGGTTCGTGACCGGACTCTGTCTGGCGGGTCAGTACGTGGTTGCCGAATCGTGGCTCAACAACCTGGCGACGAACGAGAACCGTGGGCGCCTGCTGGCCATCTACGCAGTCGTCACCTCGGGAGCGTTCGGCATCGGTCAGGTCCTCCTGTTCGCCATCGACGCTCGAGTCATCACCGGGTTCGCGATCGCCAGCATCATCACCTCGCTCGCCGTTGCTCCGGTCGCCCTGTCGGAGGACGCGGTGCCGCCGGGTGTGGTCGAGCGCGAGCACATCTCGTTGCGTGACCTCGCCCGACTGGTGCCAACCGGGGTCTTCTCGTGCCTGCTGGTCGGCATGGCCCACGGCGCGCTGACCGGCATGGCCGCGATCTACGCGACTCGGGTCGGTCTGTCGATCGGTCACATCGGCCTGTTCGTGGCCGCACCCAACATCGGCGGCATGTTGTTGCACTGGCCGGTGTCCGCGGCGAGCGACGACATCGACCGCCGGGCCGTCGGCTTCGCTGCGTCGATCGGTGCCATCGGCGCCGCCGTGCTGTTGCTACTCGGCCCGTCGAGCAGTCCGATGGCGGTGCTGCTGATCGCCGCGCTCGGCGGCTTTAGTTATCCCCTCTATTCGATCGCCGCGGCATACACGAACGACTGGATCGAACCGCGGCACGTCAATGCGGCTGCCTCGCAACTCGTCACTCTCTACGGGCTTGGCGCAGTCGTCGGGCCGTTCGTCGCCGCCGGCTTGATGATCGTCGGCGGCCCCAAGGGCTTCTTCTGGGCGGCGATCGTGCTGCACGCGCTCCTGGCAACGTTCTTCGTCTACCGCATGAAGGCGTGGCGCGCGCCGTTGGCGAAGCGACCGTGGCGTGAGGTGTCGCTACCGGCGCGAGCGTTCTTCGTGCCAGCGACGGTGGTCGCCATGGGCCGCCGCTATCGCAGCAAGCGCCCCCGCTGAACGATTGGGGCGGCTCAACCCGAGATCGCACTGATCTGGGCGTCGAAACCCGCTGTCGACATCAAGGCCTTGCAGCGTTCGAAGCGTCCGACGGCGTAGGCCCAGAAGTCGTCGGCCGGGTTGCCGTTCACATGTTGGATGACGCCCCACAACGTCCAGAGCAGATCGCACAGGGCCTTGTAGGCAACCATGCGGCCGCACTGGTCGGCCGGCGGGTCACCATCGAAGTAGGCGCGCAGCAACGCGTCGTCCTGGACGGGCCCGAACTCACCTTCGACCGACAGATCGCCGAGATCCCACATCGGGTCGTTGTTGCCCGCGTACTCGTAGTCGATGATCCACATCCGCGCACCGGTGTCGAGGAAGTTCTCGCACAGCGGGTCGCAGTGGCACGGAACGAGGGGAGCGGGCACCGCCTCGAGCGCGGCGCGCACGACCTCGGCCTGGCGCTGCACGTCGTCGTAGCCCTCGGGAAGGGTCGCACCCTTGGATGCCAGCAGTGCCTTGTACTCATCGATCATCGGGAACAGAGCGAAGTCGGTGGCGAACAGAGCCGCGGTCGTGTGCAGTCGACGGAAGGCGTGGCCGGCGCGCCCTACCGCGCCGAGATCACGGAACTGCTCGGCGTTCATCGTCGCCGCGCCATCGATGAACCGTGTGACCATCAGCCCGTCGGTCGCGTCGAAGAAGATCACCTCGGCGTTGACTCCTGCGGTCGCTGCCGACCGAGCCGCGACCTCCTCGTCGACACGGTTGATGTACTCGCCGGTGCCCTCGCCGGGGATCCGCAGCACATACCGATCGTCACCGATCGCGACGAGATGGTTGACGTTGGTGAGCCCGGCAAGCCGGGAAGTCGTCGCCTCGGCAGGGAGCCCAGCACGTGTCAGGTGGTCAGAGAGCTCGCTCACAGCGTCATCGTGCCACGGCCCGAGTGGAGTGTCTCGTGTTCACCTGGGTGCGCCAGAACACTCCACAGCGACCCTGTGGAGTACTTGAGGCCCACCTGGGTGCGCCAGAACACTCCACCGGGGCACTACGCCTTCAGTCTCAGGTTCTTAGGATCGTAGACGGCGCCGTCGTGGCGGGTCGCGGGGATTGGCTCGCCGTAGACCTCGATCACGAAGTCGGTGCGATCGGCCAGTTCGATCGGGAGGTACCCGTTGGCGATCGGCTTGCCGTTGGTGTGGCCGAAGTTGGCGCTGGTTGTGAAGCCGACGACCTCTCCATCGGCGATGATCGCCTCGCCGCTGACCGGGTAGGCCATCTCCTCGAGCGTGAACGTGCACAACTGGCGATTGATACCGGCCTCGCGTTGCGCTTCCAGCGCAGCACGACCACAGAAGTCTCCGGCACGCATGTTGACCCGCCAGCTCAGCCCGGCCTCCCAAGGCGTCGTGTCGGGAGTGATGTCGGTCGACCAGTAGAGGTAGCCCTTCTCCATTCGCAGCGTGTCGATCGCCCGGTAGCCGACGTTGGCGATGTCGTAGGCACGGCCCGCCTGTTGCAGCAGTTCGTACAGGTGCGCGGCGTACGACGTGGGCACGTGGAGCTCCCATCCCAACTCGCCGACGTAACCGATGCGCATGGCCAGCACCGGCGCCGAACCGATGGTGATCTCTCGAGCGGTCGCATACCGCAGCGCCTCGTTCGACACGTCGTCCTCGCTGACTGCTTGCAGCACCTCGCGCGCCATCGGGCCGCACAGGTTGATCACCGCGTTGGCCGAGGTGAGGTCGCGGATCTGCACACTGGCGTCGTCGGGTGCGTTCGAGCGGATCCAGCCCATGTCGTGGGCACCGAACGCCGAACCAGTGACCACGTACCAGTGCTGCTCGCCGAGACGAGTCATCGTCAGGTCGCACTCGATGCCGCCGCTGATGTTGCAGAGCTGGGTGTACGTCACCGTGCCGGCAGGCTTGTCCATGTCGGCCACCGACAGCCATTGTACGGCTTCGAGCGCACCGGGCCCGGTGATCTCGAACTTGGCGAACGACGTCTGATCGATCAAGGCAACTCGTTCGCGCACGGCGCGATGCTCGTCGGCCACGTGAGGGAACCAGTTCGGCGCGGCGAACGACGGCCGATCGACGGGCTCGACACCGGCCGGCGCGAACCAGTTGGGCCGTTCCCATCCGCCGCGTGACCCGAACACCGCGCCCTGCGCGCCCAGTGCGTCGTGCAACGGGCTGCGTTTCACGCCGCGTGCCGTCACGTGCTCGCTGCCCGGTGCCGCCAGCTTGTAGTGGTGGGCGTACAGCTCGACCATGCGCGAGCCCATGAAGTGATGTGTCGTGTGATGGAACGCGAAGCGGCGCACGTCGAGCGGCCACAGGTCGAGCGATGGGCGGCCCTCCAAGATCCACTCCGCCATCATCTTCCCGGCGCCTCCACCGGCGGCGATGCCGTACAGGAACCCGGTGGCGACGTAGTAGTTGTCGAGCTCGGGCACCTTGCCCATCACGAAATCGGCGTCTGCCGAGTAAGGGATCGGGCCGTTGATCATCGTGCGGATCCCGGCTTGTTCGATCACTGGCGTGCGTTGCGCAGCCAGGGTGGCCAGTTGCTCGAAGCGATCGAAGTTCGGCTCCAGCAACTGTCGCTGGAACGGTGTCGGTACTCCGTCGTGACCGAACGGCAGCGTGTCGGGCTCGTACCCACCGATCAGCAGCCCCGGCCCATCGGGCTTGTAGTAGACGAGCAGATCGGGGTCACGCATCGTCGGCATCTCGCGCAGTTCGGCTGGCGTGAAGCCGGCGATCGGCCCGGTCAGCACGTACTGGTGCTCGACCGCGACCGCCGGGATGCGGACGCCCGCCATCCGCCCGATCTCCATGCCCCACATGCCGGCCGCATTGACGACCATCTCGCAGGCGATGTCGCCCTGATCGGTGTGCACCGTCGTTGCGCGTCGGCCGTCGACGGTGATCGATGTGACCTTGGTTCGCTCGCAGATGCGGGCGTTGCGCATGCGCGCACCCTTGGCGATCGCTTGGGTGACGCTGGCCGGATCGATGTACCCATCGGTCGGCAGGAACGCCGCGGCCAGCACGCCATCGGTCGTCATCAGCGGGAACAGCTCCTGCGCCCGGTTCGCGCTGATGATCTCCATCGGCAGGCCGAAGCTCTTTGCCATCGTGGTCAGCCGCTTCAGCTCCATCACCCGCTCGGGCGAACAAGCCAGCCGCAGGCTGCCGACCTGGTGCCAGTCGACCGCCTGGCCGGTCTCGGCCTCCAGCCGGCCGTACAGCTCGACGGAGTGTTCGAGCATGCGCGTGGTGTTGCGCGACGAGCGCAGCTGGCCGACCAGCCCGGCGGCGTGCCAGGTGGCCCCGTCAGTGAGTTGATGCTGCTCGAGCAACACCACGTCGGTCTCACCCATCGCCGTGAGGTGGTAGGCGATGCTGCACCCGATGATGCCGCCGCCGATGATCACGATCTTGGCCTGGGTCGGCAGTTGGTGCTCGGTCACGCAGGGAGATTAACGACGGACACCCGTCCGGCCCGAACGACAGCGATGGCCGAATGACACCGTGGGTAGTGTGGCGGCCGATGGAGCATCGGCGGCTGGGCAACACCGATATCGAGGTCTCGCACGTGATCCTGGGTTGCGGCAGCTTCGGTGGCATCGGCTCGGCACCCGAGTTCTTCGGGCAGGGAACCCCGAAGCCCGAGGCGTTCCGGCTGATGGACGCGGCGTGGGACGCCGGCATCACCACGTTCGACACCGCCGACGCATACGGCGGCGGAAGCAGCGAGACGTTCATCGGCGAGTGGCTGGCGACCAAAGGTGCTGCCGTGCGCGATCGCATCGTCATCGCCACCAAGACCTACAACGCGATGGACGATGGTGCAGACCTCGGCCTGTCGGCGGCGCGCATCGGCCGACAGATCGATGCCAGCCTGACCCGGCTCGGCGTCGAGCGGGTGGCGATGTACCTGGCGCACGAGTTCGACACCGAGGTGCCACTCGAAGAGACGCAGTCCGCGTTCGACGAGCTGATCCGGGTGGGCAAGATCGGTGCTGCGGGCGCGTCGAACTTCACCGATGCCCAACTCGGCGCGGCCATCGACTCATCGGAGCGCAACGCTCAGCGGCGCTACGAATGGGTGCAGAACTCGTTCTCGCTGCTCGACCGCGGCGATGCCGGCTCGGTCTTGAAACGGTGCCAGGCCGAAGGGCTCGGCTACACCCCGTTCAGTCCGTTGGCGGGCGGCTGGCTGACCGGGAAGTACCGACGTGGTCAGGCCCCGCCGGCCGGGTCGCGCATGACGCTGCGTCCAGAGCCGTACGAGGCGTATCGAACCGACACCGTGTTCGGCGCCTTGGAGGGCCTGGAAGCCCTCGCCGTCGAACACGGCACGACGATGACCGTGCTGGCCTTCTCGTGGGCGCTCGCCCAGCCTGGGCTCACCGCGATCGTCATCGGTCCCGGCCGATTGGAGCACCTGCATCCCGCGCTCCTCGCTGCGGAATCACCGCTCACTCCCGAACTCGCCAACCACATCTCGGAGCTCTTCTGATGACCGTCATGATCCTGTCCGATGCCGACGTTCGCCAGGTGCTCGACATGCCGTCGTGCATCATTGCGATGCGCGAGGTGCTGGCCGACCTCGCCCGCGAGCAGCTGTACAACCCGCTGCGATTCGTCACCCGGCCACCTGATGCCGGCACGTTCTTCGGTTTCATGCCCGCCTACCGCGGTGGTGAAGCGCCGGTCTACTCGCTGAAAGAGGTGGTCATCGCCCCGGCCAACCACGGCCGCGGTCTCGACCCTCACCAGGGCACGGTGATCCTGCACGACGGGGTCACCGGCTTGCTGACGGCGGTGCTCAATGCATCCGCGATCACCGAGATCCGCACAGCCGCAGTGTCGGCGCTGGCAACGCAACTGCTCGCTCGGCCGGAGTCGCGACGGGTCGCTGTGATCGGCTCGGGCGTGCAGGGTCGGTCGCACGTCGAGGCGATGCGCTGTGCGGTTACCGACGCCGACATCACGATCTGGAGCCGTACTCGCGCCAATGCAGAACGGCTGGCGGAGTCCACCGGCTGCAGCGTCGCCGACACGCTGGAGGATGCGCTCGACGGCGCCGACGTGGTGTGCACCACGACCTCCTCGAAAGATCCACTGATCGGCCGGGCCTTGCTCGCGCCCGGCACGCATTACAACGCGGTCGGCTCGTCGGTGAGCCACGCTCGCGAGTTCGACGGCGAGGCAATCGCCGCGGCGTCGTTCTTCGTCGATCGGCGCGAGTCCACGATCAACGAATCGGGCGACTATCTCGACGCAGTGCGCGAGACCGGTATCGGTCCCGATCACATCCGCGCCGAGCTCGGCGAGTTGCTGGTCGGGCAGCATCCGGGGCGCACCAACAGCGCCGAGATCACGCTGTTCAAATCGCTCGGCATCGCGGTCGAAGACCTCGCTGCCGCGCAGTTGTGCATCGCCAGGGCTCGCGAGCGCGGCGTCGGCACCGAGGTCGACCTGTGATCCCCATCGAGGCGATCGAAGCGGCGCGCGATCGCATCGCCGACGTCGCCATTCGCACGCCCTTGATCCGCTTGCACGTCCCCGAGTCGCCGGCCGAGATCTGGCTGAAGCTCGAGTGCTTGCAGCCGATCGGTTCGTTCAAGATCCGTGGCGCGGCCAATGCCATTCGCAGCGCGCCTCCCGGCGCCATCAGCAACGGCGTCTGGACAACCAGCGCCGGCAACATGGCCCAAGGCGTGGCTTGGATCGCCCGCGAGGAAGGGGTGCCGGCCACCATCGTCGTGCCCGACCACGCGCCCGACGCCAAGGTCGCCGCCATCGAACGGCTGGGCGGCACCGTGATCAAGGTGACGTTCGACCGCTGGTGGCAGGCCATGGTCGAGGGTTCCTACCCCGGTGTCGAAGGCCTCTTCGTCCACCCGGTGCAAGATCACGCGGTGATGGCCGGCAACGGCACGATCGGGCTCGAGCTGGTCGAGGACCTCGACGACATCGATGCCGTGCTCGTGCCGTGGGGTGGCGGCGGTTTGACCACCGGGATCGCCAGCAGTCTCGCGGCGCGCAGCCCGTCGACCAAGGTGTACGCCTGCGAGCCCGCCACCGGCGCACCGATGCACGCGTCGTTCGCGGCGGGTGTGCCAACGGCGATCGACTACATCCCGTCGTTCGTCGACGGCGCCGGCGGCAAGAGCCTGCTGCCGGCAATGTGGGAGATCGCTCACCCCCTGCTCGCCGGTGCGTTCGCACCCTCGCTGGACGAGACCGCTGCCGCCATCCGCCTGCTTGCCGGCAGGGCACGTGTCGTCGCCGAAGGCGCCGGGGCCCTTGCACTCGCCGCGGCGATGTCGGGTGCCGCGGGCACCGGTCGCATCGTCTGCATCGTGTCGGGCGGCAACATCGATGCGGCGAAGCTCGGTGCGATCCTGCAGGGTGCATAGACGCCTTTTCCACGCAAGTGGAGTGAGGTGTCGGCAGCCATCGGGTTCTGCCCGTCGGCCGCCAGTTGCACCGAGTGGGCAAATCGGCGCGCCGAACTCGAACCTTGTCGCTCCCAGGTCGCTCAGCGACCTCCCAGCGACAAAGTTCAGGCAGAGATCGATCTCGCGCATTCCCCGGGGAGTGCTCAGCGACCGAGGTACGCCCTACGCAGCTCCTCGTCGGCCGACAGTTCGGCAGCGCTACCCGACAGCACGACCCGGCCCGTCTGCAGCACGTAACCGCGTGATGCGATCGACAGCGCCTGATTCGCATTCTGCTCGACCACGAGCATGGCAACACCCGATTCGTTCACCTGTTGGATGATCTGAAAACTGCGCTCGACGAGCAACGGAGCGAGCCCCATCGACGGCTCGTCCATCAGGATCAACTTGGGCCGGCTCATCAATGCCCGACCCATCGCCAGCATCTGCTGCTCGCCTCCCGACAACGTGCCGGCAAGTTGCTCGCGTCGCGTGTGCAGCAGCGGGAACAGGTCGTAGACGCGCGCGAAGTCGTCGCCGAGATCGTCGGATCGCAGGTATGCACCCATCTCGAGGTTCTCGAGCACGGTCATCGGTGCGAACACGCGGCGGTTCTCGGGCACCACGGCCATGCCGGCGGCGATGCGCCGTGGCGTGCCGTAGCGGGTGACGTCGTAGCCGTCGAACATGACCGAGCCGCTGAACGCCGGCACCAAACCCAGGATGGTCTTCAGCGTGGTCGACTTCCCACTGGCGTTGCCGCCGAGCAGGCAGACGAGCTCGCCCGGCTCGACGTCGAGCGTCACGTCTTGCAGGATGTGGATCGGCCCGTAGAACGTGTTGACGTTGCTGAGTTGCAAGAGAGGCTCGCCACCACCCAGCCCGAGGCCGTTCATCGTGACACCTTCACTTGGTCGCCGCGCCCTTGCCGAGGTAGGCCTCGATGACCGCAGGGTCGGTCGCCACGCTGGAGAAGCTGCCTTCGGCGATCTTGACGCCGTAGTCGAGGGCGACGACGCGATCGCTGACCCCTTCGACGACGTGCATGTCGTGTTCGATGATCAGGATCGTCAACCCCAGTTCGGTGCGCAGCCGACCGATCAGCTCGGTGATCTCGTGGGTCTCGGTCGGGTTCATCCCGGCCGCAGGTTCGTCGACGAGCAGCAGCCGCGGGCTCGTCGCCAGCGCCCGGGCGATCTCGAGACGGCGACGGTTGGCATACGACAGCGAGTAGGCAGGCTGATCGAAGCGGTACCCCTGGAGCCGGGTGCCGAAGAACGACAGCAACTCCTCGGCGCGTTGATGCATGGCCCGTTCTTCCCTCCGGGCCCGCGGCAAGCCGAGTGCACCAGCGGCAATGCCGGCCCGGTTGCGGCCGTACATGGTCACCAGCACGTTCTCCTTGACCGTCATGTTGAGGAACAGCCGCAGGTTTTGGAACGTGCGAGCGATTCCCATGTTGTTGATGCGGTGGGGATCGAGGCCGATGATGCTGTGCCCATCGAAGCGGACGTCGCCGGAGTCGGGTTTGTACACGCCCGTGATCAGGTTGAACAGCGTGGTCTTGCCAGCGCCGTTGGGACCGATGACCGACAGGATCTCACCTTCGGCGACCGACATGTCGAGTGAGTTGAGGACCTGCAGGCCTCCGAAGCTCAGGCTGACCTCAGAGATCTCGAGCAGTGCCATCAGAGCACCTCGACGCGCTTGGTGCCGAAGATGCCCTGCGGTCGGCTGGCCATGATCGCCACCAATGAGGCGCCGATCAACAGTTGGCGGGTGATCGAACCCTGGTCGGCCAGGCGGTTCTCCCACGCCAGCATGCCGACGTAGGTCACCACGCCGCCGGCGAACGGTCGCCATTCGTGAGACAGCAAGGTCAGGGCCAGACCGCCGGCGATCAGGGCGAGGAATGCGACGTTCCCGAACGTCACGCTGCGCTCCAGGTGGGGTACCAGTGCGCCGGTGAACCCCGACAGCCCCGAACCCCGCGGGCGCAGGTCGGTGCCGAAGCCGGCGAGGATGGCGCGGACCAGCGCTCCGGTGACGATCAGCGAGGCGACGAACTGCCCGAGACGCCCGAGCGGTCGCATGCGCAGCGCCAGGAAGGCGACCAGCGCGCCGTACACCAGGAGCCGACCGGTTGACGGTGTGCGCAGCATCTCGGGGAGCACGGCGACGATGAACGCGCCGACGAACCCGGCTCCGAGGTTGCCGAGCCCGCCGAGGATCGCCGAGGCGTACAGCAACACGAGGAACGGGACGTCGAAGTTGCTGCCGAACACCGATTGTTGCACCGCGGCGAAGATCGTGCCTGCCAGTCCGGCAACCGCTGCGCCGAGGGCGAACGCCACGAGCCGGAGGCGCCGGACGGGAACCGAGA
Organism: Ilumatobacteraceae bacterium; assembly: GCA_039931555.1. Taxonomy (GTDB): domain Bacteria; phylum Actinomycetota; class Acidimicrobiia; order Acidimicrobiales; family Ilumatobacteraceae; genus JAENVT01. The sequence goes on from JBDTRP010000078.1 coordinate 69,782, forward strand.
GGATCTCGGCGGCCAACGGGTCTTCGCGCATCGATCGCAACGCCAGGCCCGACCGGGCGTTGCGCAGGCGGTAGAACAGCAGGATCACCACCGCCGCGGTGACGACCGTGACCAGGTAGTAGCCGGTGATGGTGTGAACTCGATACCCGAACAGCGACATCGGGTCGATGCCCGTGACGCCATTCGGGCCACCGGTGAGGTTGAACGGCTTGCTGGGCACGTCGTTGCCGTTGAGGCTGATCTGCAATCGGTCGCCGTTGTTGGCGATGCTGACGAAGATCTGGCCGAAGAACAACGTGACGATTGCGAGGTAGTCGCCGCTGAGCCGCCGCGACGGCAGACCCAGAACCAAGCCCAAGATGGCGGTGCCGGCCACGACGACCGGAACCGAGACGAGCGTCGGCCAGTGCAAGTGGAACTTGTCGGATGACAGCAGCGCGTAGGCGTACGCGCCGAAGCCGAAGAACGCGGCGTAGCCGAGATCGAGGAGACCGGACCATCCGACGACGACGTTGAGGCCGGTTGCCAGCAGCGTGTACAGCGCGACGGTGAACGCGATCCGGGTGATGTAGTCGCTCGGCGACACGAGCGCGAACAACAGCGCCACTGCGCCGACCACGAGGATCCGCCACTGCACCGGGGTCGACGAGATGCGTCGGCGGACCGAATCGACACGAGTCTCGACTCGTCGGTCAGCCGCCGCCTCGACCCATTGATCCTTTCCGATCGAACGATCGGTCGACGCAGGCTCGGGTGGGCGCGTGTCGTCGGTCATCAGACCTTCTTCAACTCCGCCACGCCGAACAGGCCTCGAGGCCGGATCAGCATGAAGCCGATGAGCACCAGAAACACCACGACGTCGTAGAACGTCGTCGACACGTAGCCCTGCGCAAAGCTCTCGGCGAACCCGATGATGAGACCACCGGCCATCGCACCTTGGACCGAGCCGATCCCACCGACGACCGACGCAGTGAACCCCTTGAGACCGGCCACGAAGCCCATCGTCTGGAAGACACGGTTATAGACCAGACCGCTCATCACACCGGCAACGCCCGCCAGCGCTGACCCGATGAAGAAGGTGACCATGATGACCCGGTTGACGTCGAGTCCCATCATCTGGGCGGCCTCGGGATCGTACGAGGTTGCCCGCATCGCCTTGCCGAGCTTGCTGCGCCGCATGAAGATCATCAGGCCGATCATCACTGCGAAGCTGACCCCGATCACCAGCAGGCGCATCACGCTGACGTTGAGCACGCCTTCGTGGATGCCGCTTCTGACGTCGACCAGCTTCTCGCTCTCGTACCGCAAGATGCGCGCGCCGACGACCAGCAGCACAGCGTTCTGCAGGAAGAACGACGTGCCGAGCGCCGACACGAGCGGGGCGATCCGCGGTGCGGTTCGCAACGGTCGATAGGCGAACCGTTCGATGGCCACACCGACCAGCCCGGACCCGAGGGCGGCAACCACCATCAGGACCGGCAACAGCACGGCGACCGGGAGCGCAGGATCAGCTGCGCCCCCGAGCGTGTGCAGTGTTCCGTAACCGAGGAACGCACCGATCATGTAGACCTCGCCGTGGGCGAAGTTCAACAGCTTCAACACTCCATACACGAGGGAGTAGCCCAGTGCAATGAGCGCGTAGACACTGCCGAGTGTCAAACCATTGACGACAAGTTGGACGAACTGGCCCATCGGTGCTCGGCTCGGCCGAGGTCAGCCGACGAGGGTGTACTTGCCGCCCTTGACCTGAGACATGTAGAACTTGGCGCCGACCACGTCGCCGTTGGCGTCGAGCGCCACTGGGCCTCCGAGGATGGTGTCGTCGAGCTTGGCGGCCTTCACGGCGGTGGTGACATCGGCCCGGGCGCCGGGCTTGCCGTCCTTGCAGGTCGCCTGGATGCCCGTGGCGAGCAGTTGAGCCGCAACGTAGACAGGAGGACCGAACGTGCCGAACTTGTCGTCGTGGGCCTTCTGGTACGCGGCAACCACGTCGGCTGCTGCGGGCACGCCGCGCACGTCAGGAGCGAACGACGAGACGTAGGCACCCTCGAGCGAGAAGTCGCTGGGGGAGTAGACGCCATCGCTGCCGACCACGACGGCCTTCTTGCCCTGCTCGGCGAGTTGGGTGCCGAACTGCTGGGCGTTGGCGGCGATCTGCCAGGGCAGGAACACCGCACCGACGTCGTCGGTGACCTTGGCGACCAGCGAGGAGAAGTCGGTCGACTTCTGGGCGATCGATTCGCGGAGCACCTCGACGCCGAGCGTCTTCCACGTGGCGGTGGCCGAGTCGGCGAGGCCGGTGGAGTACGAGGTCTGGTCGTCGACGATCAGCACCTTGGTGGCCTTGATCGTGTCCTTGACGAAGTTGGCGATCGTCGGGCCCTGGGCGTCGTCGTTGGGCACGACTCGTGCGAACGTCGGCATCTTGCCGTCGACGGTCAGGCTTGTGCGGGTTGCCGACGGCGAGATATAGACAAGCCCAGCCGTGGTCATCGCCGGCCCGATTGCCTCGACCTCTTGCGAGCCCGCCGGCCCGAGCACGGCGACGACGCCGGTGTCGGAGATCAGCTTCTGGGCGCCGGTCGTGGCCTGCGCCGGGTCGAGTTGGGTGTCGGTCTCGACGAGGGAGAACGTGGTGCCGTTCTTGGCGTTGAAATCATCGATCCCGAGCTTGCCCCAGTTGAGCTGCTCCTGGCCGATCGAGGCGGCGTCACCGGTGAACGGCCCCATGAAGCCGATCTTGGCGCTGCACGCGGCGCCACCGGCTGCTGGTGCGGCCGTCGTTTCCACTGCACCAGTGGTAGCTGCCGTTGTGCCGGCAGTGGTACCGGCGGGCGCGGCACTGTCGCCGGAGCTCTTGCTGTCGGAGCCGCACGCGGTTGCGGCCAGCAGCAAAGCGGCCAGCGGCGCGAATAGGAGTTTCTTGGACATTGTTCCCCCTGAAACCTACGGCTGACGCCGCAAATGGACACCGGTGAAGCTATCACAGGGCCGAGGATCGACCTAGGGGCCCGATGAAAGCCTTCGCGGTCAAGCCAGCAGCGCCCGGTGCTGGTGCAGGGCGCGCAGGCAGGTGTCGATGTCGGCATCGGAGTTGTACAGGTGCATCGACATTCGCAGGTTCCCGTCGCGGCACGACGTACCGATCCCCATCGCATCGAGGGTGGCAACCATTGCGTTCTGATCGGTGCACGCCACCGCCACCATGGCACCGCGCCGCTCGCGCTCGACGGGCGTGACGACCGTGGCGCCGAGCTCGTCGAGACCGCAACGGAGCCGGTCGATCAGATCCTGAACGTGCGCCTCGACCGCCGGCACTCCCACGCTGCGCACCAGGTCGATGCCGGCCAGCCCGGCGAACAGGTTCGGCACGGGCGGGGTTCCGGATTCGTACCGCCGCGCCGTCGCTGAAGGTGAGTAGCGCCGGTGGTCCATGGCGAAGATGTCGGAGTCCGCGAACCAGCCGGTTGCGGTCGGCGGGCGGTCATCGATCAGCGAGGGCCGGACGTACATGAAGCCGAGTCCCGCCGAGCCGAGCAGGTACTTGAGTGCGCCGGACAGCAGCACGTCGACGTCGAGGTCGACCACATCGATCGGGACCGAACCGATGGCCTGATACGAGTCGACCGCGATCAGCGCGCCGTGGGAGTGGGCGATCTTGGCAACGGCTTTCGGGTCGAGCTTGCTGCCGTTGCGGAAGCAGACGTGGGTCATGATCACGAGCGCTGTCCGCTCATCCACCGCCTGCTCGATGTCGTCGACCGACACGGTCGCATCGTGGGCCGGAACGATCACGATCTCCGCGCCACGGGCTTGCTGGGCGAAGGCGATCTGGCCTGCGGTCGGGAACTCGAAGTCGGTGATGACGATGCGGTTCCGCTCACCGGTCAGGTCGAGGCCGGAGACGAACGCCGACAGGCCGGCCGACACCGAGGTGGTCACCGCGACGGCGTCGCTCGGGGCATTGACGAGATCGGCCCACGAGTTGCGGACGAGTTCGTTGCGTTCGACCCACGCGTTCCACTGGGCCCCCTCGCGTTCCCATCCGTCGAGAAAGCTCTCGTAGGCGGCGCGCACCTGATGCGATAGCGCTCCCTGCGAGCAGGAGTTCAGATACACGCGACTTTCGAAGATGGGGAACGACGACCGGAACGTTTCGGCGAGGGTGGGCACGACGTCATCTTAAGTACTCTGTGGCGATGACGACGGCCGAGGCGATGATCGCCTGCAACGACATCAACGCCGCGCTGGCGTTCTACGTCGACCGGCTCGGGTTCCGAGTCGACTCGATCTTCCCTGCCGACGACCCGGTGGTCGCCGTGCTGCGCGGGTACGGACTCCGCCTGCGGCTCGATCCGGATGCGCCACCCTCGCCGGCCACCTTGCGGATCTCCGCCACCGATGTGGCCGCGATGGGCGGTGCCGGTCGGCTGGTCGCCCCCGACGGCACCACGGTCGACATCGTCGATGGGGATCCGCCACTGACGCTGCCGCCGGTGCAACAGAGGTTCGTGCTGGAGCGGGCGTCCGACGATGCCGGATGGACGCTCGGGCGCGCCGGGATGCGCTACCGGGATCTCATCCCCGATCGCCTGGGCGGCCGGTTCATCGCATCGCACATCGAGATCCCCACCGCAGGCCCGGTGCCGGACTACGTGCACTTCCACAAGATCCGCTTCCAGATGATCTACTGCTACCGGGGTTGGGTGCGCCTGGTGTACGAAGACCAGGGCGAGCCCTTCGTCATGCGCGCCGGGGACTGCGTGCTGCAGCCGCCGCGCATCCGCCATCGCGTGCTGGAGAGCTCGGACGGCCTGCAGGTCGTCGAGATCACCTGCCCGGCGCACCACGAGACCTTCGCCGATGCCGAGATGACCCTGCCCACTGGCGCCGTCACTCCCGATCGTGACTACGGCGGGCAGCGGTTCGTGCTGCACCTGGCCGACGATGCGAGTTGGGTCGCAACGGCTGACGGGTTCCTTCGTCGCCGCTTCGGGTTCACCGAGGCCACCGATGGCCTGGCCGAGGCCAGCGTGTTGCGCCCGTCACTCGACGGTGTCGCGGCCGATGCAGAGCGCACTCACGACGGCGAGTTCCTCTTCCTGTTCGTGCTCGACGGTGGTGTGACGTTGCGTCGCGCCGCAGAGGCGGACGAGCGCTTGCACCCGGGCGACAGCTTCGCGATGCCGGCTCGCGCGACGTTCGCCCTGGTCGAGCGCAGCGACGACCTCGAACTCCTCGAAGTCGCCCTCCCCGCCGGCGCGTAGGGTCAGGCCTTCACCCGGGAGTTGCTCGGGTCGTAGAGGGGCTGAAGGGATACCTGGGCGGCGACACGCTGACCGCCGACCTCCAACTCGTAGCCGCCTGCGGTCACGTCGTCGGCCGTGACGCCCGCCGGGTTGCGGATGTATCCGTACCCGATCGAACGACCGATCGTGTAGCCGTACCCGCCACTGGTCAGCCAGCCGACGCGTTCGCCATCGCGGAAGATGGTCTCGCGACCGAGCAGCACCACCTGAGGGTCACACGTGAACCCCGCCAGCATCTTGCGCACGCCATCCGAGCGTTGTGCGGCGACCGCAGCACGACCGCGGAAATCAACGCCGCCGCGCAGCTTCACCGCCCACCCGAGGCCGGCCTCGATCGGTGAGTGATCGGGCCCGATGTCGCTGCCCCAAGCCCGGTATCCCTTCTCGAGCCGGCAGCTCTCGATCGCTCGGTACCCGGCGTTGGTCAGGCCATGGGCGCGGCCGGCCGACATCAGCGCGTCGTAGACCGTGGTGGCGTACTCGACAGGCAGGTGCAGCTCCCAACCCAACTCACCGACGTAGGTCACGCGCAGGGCACGAACGGGACAACCGGCGATGCCGATGATCTGCTGCGTGCCGAATGGGAACGACTCGTTGGCCACATCGGCGCGAGTGACAGCCTGCAGGATGTCACGCGAGCGTGGGCCCATCAGCGACAGCACGGTGTTGGCGGACGTGATGTCGAACAGCTGTGCGTTCATCCCTTGCGGGATCGAGTGCTGGATCCAGTCGAAGTCGTGCGTCGCGAACCCGGTGCCGGTGACGATGTAGAACTCGTCGGTGGCGACGCGGCACACGGTGAGATCGCATTGAATCCCGCCGGAGTCGTCGAGCATCTGTGTGTACGTCAACGAGCCGACCGGCTTGTCGACGTTGTTCGAGCAGATCCAGTTCAACGCGGCCATCGCGTCAGGGCCCTTCAACGCGAACTTGGCGAACGACGTCTGATCGATCACGACGGCCGCTTCGCGCGTGGCCTGGTGTTCGCGGCCCACGGCGTCGAACCAGTTCTGGCGTTCGTAGCTGTACTCGTCGTGGGCGGTCTCGCCATGATCGGTTGACGCGAACCAGTTCGGTCGCTCCCAACCCAGCTTCTCGCCGAAGCACCCGCCGGCGTCGAGGAGTCGCGAGTACAGCGGCGAAGTGCGGCACGGTCGGCCACTGTCGTGCTCCTCGTGGGGCCACGCCATCGTGTAGTGCTTGCCGTAGGCCTCGAGCGTGCGGGTGCGCACCCAATCGGTGTCTTGGTGCGGGCGCCCGAATCGACGGATGTCGACGACCCACAGGTCGTACGGCGCCACGCCTCGATGCACCCACTCGGCCAACGCCATGCCGGCGCCGCCACCGGCGGCGATGCCGAAGGCGTTGAATCCGGCGCCGACGAAGAAGTTCCCCAGCTCCGGTGCCTCGCCGAGGATGAAGTTGCCGTCGGGTGTGAAGCTCTCCGGCCCGTTGATCAACTCGTTGATGCCGGCGGTCTGCAACGCAGGCACGCGTCCCATGGCCAGCTCCATCGTCGGAGCGAAGTGGTCGAAGTCGGCGTCGAGGAGCTTGAAGTTGAACCCGTGCGGGATGCCGTCGGTGGCCCAGGGGACGGGGTTCGGCTCGTAGCCACCCATCACCAATCCGCCGACCTCCTCCTTGTAGTAGGTCAGCCGATCCGGGTCTCGAAGCGTGGGGAGGTCACGCGGCACGACCGGGTCGAACGGCGTCGTGATGACGTATTGGTGTTGTACCGACACCAACGGAACATTGACCCCGACGGTGGCGGCCAGCGACCGCGTCCACTGTCCGGCGCAGCACACCACCACACTGCATTCGATGCGCCCCGCCGACGTGATCACCGCCTTGATCACACCGTCGATCACCTCGATCTCGAGCACCTCGGTGTCTTCGCAGATCGTTGCGCCGGCCTGCCGTGCGCCTCTCGCCAATGCCATCGTGATGTCGGTCGGGTTGGCCTGGCCGTCGGTCGGCAGGAACGCCGCGCCGACCACGTCGTCGACCGTCAGCAGCGGCCACAGGTCCTGCGCTTCCTTCGGTGAGAGGAGATGCATCTCCAGGCCGAACGACTTGGCGGTCGTCGCCTGCCGCTTCACCTCGTTCCAGCGCTCGTCGTTGCACGCGAGGCGCAGCCCGCCGTTCATCTTCCATCCCGTCGCCTGGCCGGTCTCGTCCTCGAGTCGCTTGTAGAGGTCGACCGAATATCCCAGCAGCTGGGTGATGTTGGCGCTGCTGCGCAACTGCCCGACCAGGCCGGCCGCATGGAACGTCGACCCCGACGTCAGCTTGTGGCGCTCGATCAGCACCGTGTCGGTCCACCCCAACTTGGCCAGGTGATAGGCGGTCGAGCATCCGACGATGCCCCCGCCGATGATCACGGCGCGAGCCGAAGTGGGTTGTTCCGTCACGGCGGCGTGCCTTCCCCTCGGGCGCTCAGCGGAGCGCGAGGGTATGACTAGCATCGGCGCCGTGGGGGATACCAACTCGTCGATATCGGTACGCGGCCTGTGGAAGGTCTACGGACCCAAGCCTGACCGAATCGTCGGCTCCGAGCTCGCCGATCTCCCGCGCAAACAGCTGCAGACCGAGACGGGCAACGTCGTCGCGATGCGGGAGATCGACATGGATGTCGCGCCCGGCGAGGTCTTCGTGGTGATGGGCCTGTCAGGTAGTGGGAAGTCGACGCTGATCCGCTGCCTGACCAGGCTGATCGAACCCACTGCAGGCACGGTGATGATCGGTGATGTCGACGTCACCAAGGCCGGCAAGGAGCAGTTGCTCGACGTGCGACGCAACAGGGTGTCGATGGTGTTCCAGCACTTCGGCCTCATGCCCCACCGCACCCTCACCGACAACGTCGCGTTCGGGTTGGAGGTACGTGGCGTCGACAAGGTCGAACGACGCAAGCACGCCGAGCAGACGCTCGAACTGGTCGGGTTGTCGGGGATGGGCACCTACCGTCCACACCAGCTCAGCGGTGGCCAGCAGCAGCGTGTCGGGCTGGCCCGTGCGCTGGCCACCGACGCCGACATCTTGCTGTTCGACGAGCCGTTCTCGGCACTCGATCCGCTGATCCGCCGTGACATGCAAGACGAGATCGTCCGGCTGCGGCGGGAGGTCAACAAGACGATGGTGTTCATCACCCACGACCTGTCCGAAGCGCTGCGCCTCGGCGACCGCATCGCGATCATGCGCGACGGACGGTTCGTGCAGGTCGGCACACCGGAAACAGTGGTGGTCGAGCCCGCCGACGAGTACGTCGAGAACTTCGTCCGCGACGTTCCACGGTCCTTCGTCGTGCCCGTCGAGCACGTGATGCGCGACATCGACGAGTCGGCATTCGCCGGCACCGTCACGGTCGGTACCAAGGTGCGCGACATCGTCAAGTTGGTGGCCACATCGGACCTTCCCGTTCAGGTTGTCGATGATTCCGGCCGCGGCGTCGGTTGCGTAGATCGGGTCCATGTCTTGGCGCTGATCGCCGGAGTCGAGGAGTGACCGCAGTCGCCATCGCACCCCAGGCCGCGACGAAGACTCGTTCGAACCGCTCGCGTCTGGCCGCCATCGCCGTTGCCGCGTTGGTCGGGATCGTGGTGATCTACAAGGTCACGCGTGGCCAGAACGTGCCGACCTGGCTCGATCTGCACGTCCAGAAGAACGCCCAATCGGCGTACCACTGGGTCACCCAGAACACCGGCAAGAACTGGGCGCTGCGGGCCACGAAGTGGTTCGGGGATGCGTTGAAGTGGGGCGTCGAGCGAACGGTCACCCTGCTGCGTTGGCTGCGCTGGACCGGCGTGCTGGCCGTGGTGTTCGCCGTCGGCTTCATCCGTGCCGGGCTGCGAACGGCGCTGATCGGAACGTCGGTGATGTTCTGTGTCGGCCTGTTCGGGTTCTGGGACAAGACGATGATCACGCTGGCGATCATGCTCGTCGCCGTCGTCATCTCGATGCTGATCGGTGTCCCGCTCGGGATCTGGTCCGGCCTCTCCGACAGGGGTGAGCAATTGTTGCGACCCGTGCTCGACACCGCTCAGGTCATGCCGGCGTACGTGTACTTGATCCCGCTCCTCTCCCTGTTCGGTATCGGGTTCGCACCAGCGGTGCTGGCGACCGTGATCTACGCGGTGCCTCCTGCTGTGCGACTGACCAGCCTGGGCATCCGACAGGTGCCGGTGGTGACGACCGAGGTCGGCCGGTCGTACGGGTCCACGCCTCGCCAGTTGCTCGGCAAGGTGCAGTTGCCGATGGCGCGCAGCACGGTGATGCTCGGGCTCAACCAGGCGCTCATGATGGCCTTCGGAATCGTGGTGATCGCTTCGCTGCTCGGCACCAACGACGTCGGCAACGAGGTGCTCAAGGCGCTGCAAAAGTCCGACATCGCTCTGGGCTTCAGTGCCGGGTTCTGCATCGTGTTCGTGGCGATCGCCCTCGATCGGATCACCGCCGACGTGGGGCATCCTCGCGGCTTGCCGACCTGGGCCAAGAGCAAGCGCACACTGTGGATTGCGGGCGCAGTGCTCGTCGTCGGTGCGGCGCTGTTCGGCAAGGTCTTCGATCTCCCAGTGTTCCCGGCGTGGCGCCTCGACATCGGCTCATGGGCCAAATCGGTCATCGATTGGATCAACGATCACTTCCGTCACGGTGTGCCGCTGGTTGGTGGCACTGGCACCGTCAGCGACTTCATCGTGCGCGACGTGCTGTTCCCCCTGCGCGGCATGCTCCAGTCGGCGGCGTGGTGGCTGGTGGTCGCCGTCGCTGCAGTGACCGGCTGGTGGGTGCGCGGTTGGCGGCTGGCGATGGCGTCGGCGCTGTGCTTCGTCGGCATCGCGGCGATGGCCGAGTGGGATCTGGCGATGGACACGCTCAGCCAAGTGCTCGTCGCGGTCGTGGTGAGCATGTCCCTGGCCATCCCGATCGGGATCTGGGTGGGGCGTTCGCCGATGTTGGAGAAGGTCCTGCGTCCCGTGCTCGACACCGCGCAGGTGCTGCCGCAATTCGTGTATCTCGTGCCGGTGCTGTTCTTGTTCAACGTCGGGCCCACGCCCGGTCTCATCGCCGCCGTCATCTATGCCATCCCACCGGGCATCCGGCTCGTGGCGCTCGGTCTTCGTGAAGTGCCGGCGGCGCCCCGCGAAGCGGCCATCTCGTACGGCGCCACGCCGGGTCAGGAGCTGCTCAAGGTGCAGTTGCCGTTGGCGCTCAGGGCGATCATGCTCGGTATCAACCAGGTGATCTTGATGGTGCTCGCCACCGTGATCATCGCCGGCCTGATCGGTGGTGGCGGCCTCGGTCTCGAGGCAGTCTCGGGCTTGACCAAGCCCAATCTGCGGCTCGGTGACGGTGCCGCGGCCGGAATCAGCATCGTGTTGCTGGCCGTGTTCCTGGACCGTGTGACACAGGCGTGGGGAAACCGTTTCGGGTACGATGACGAACACAAATGATCCCGTTCCGAGAAGGGAACGGTGAAGGGGGAAGGCAATGAGAAAGCCGAACAAGAGGTTCTCGCGGCTTGCCGCGGCCAGCGTCGCGTTCATGCTCGTCGCTGCGGCCTGCGGCAGTGATTCCACCGCCAAGAGCGACAGCTCCGGGGCGGCGCCTGCCGCCACGGGTGCGGCCATCAAGCTGGCGGTGAACCCGTGGACCGGCTCCGCGGTGAACGCGAACGTCGCCAAGGTCGTGCTCGAGTCGAAGCTCGGCACCAAGGCAGATCTGGTGCCGCTCGACGAGAACGCCGCATGGGTCGGCCTCGACTCCGGTGATCTCGACGCCAACCTCGAGATCTGGCCGTCAGGCCACACGTCCGACTTCGACACGTACATCACCCAGAAGAAGAGCGTCGTCGACATCGGCCTGCTCGGGCCACACGCCAAGATCGGCTGGTACGTCCCGACGTTCGTCATCAAGGATCACCCCGAGCTGGCGACGTGGGAGGGCTTCAAGAACCCCGACACCGCAAAGCTCTTCGCCACCGCTGCTTCTGGCAGCGACGGCCAGTTCCTGATGGGCGACCCGAGCTACGTGACCTACGACGAGCAGATCATCAAGAACCTCAACCTGCCGTTCAAGTTCATCGTCGCCGGTTCGGAAGCGGCGGAGATCACGGCGATCAAGCAGGCCGTGGCCGACAAGAAGCCGCTGTTGCTCCAATTCTGGCAGCCGCACTGGTTGCAGAGCCAGGTCGAGTTGACCGAAGTGAAGCTCCCCGACGTCAGTGACGCGTGCAAGGCATCGCTGGCCGCGGCCGACGGCGCCTACGCCTGCGACTATCCGGTTGATGAGCTGTACAAGGCGGCAAACGCCAAGTTGGAGACCAAGAACAAGGCCGCGTTCGACTTCTTGTCGAAGTTCCAGCTGACCACCGATCAGCAGAATGCGATTGCCGCCATGGTCGACAGCGACGGCAAGACTGCCGACGTTGCCGCCAAGGAATGGGTTGCCGCCAACCCCGACATCGTCGCCGCCTGGCTCGGCTGACCCTCTCACCTCGAGGCGCTTGACGGCTCACGCCCCCATGCGGGCCGCAGCCGTCGAGCGCCGGGTTCAGGGGGCTCGGAAGAAGTCGACCGTCTCTGGTGCGAGTGGGGTGTTGCCGAGGATCAGGTCGGCGGCCTTCTCGGCCATCATCATCACCGGCGCGTAGATGTTGCCGTTGGTGACGTAGCGCATCGCCGAGGCGTCGACGACACGAACGCCGTCCACACCGTGCACGGCCATGGTCAACGGGTCGAGCACGCTGTCGTCGTCGGCGCGACCCATGCGGCAGGTGCACGACGGGTGTAGCGCGGTCTCGCCATCGGTGCGCACCCAGTCGAGGATCTGCTCGTCGGTCTCCACGCTCGGGCCAGGTGAGACCTCGCCGCCGTTGAACGGCTCCATCGCCGCCTGGTTCAAGATGCGCCGGGTGATGCGGATGGCCTCGACCCACTCACGACGATCCTCTGGCGTGGAGATGTAGTTGAAGCGCAGCGCCGGCTTGGCCTTCGGGTCGGTCGACGTGATCTGCACCGAACCTCGCGAGTTCGAGTACATCGGCCCGATGTGCACCTGGTACCCGTGCCCACCGGCCGGCGCAGAGCCGTCGTAGCGGACCGCGATCGGCAGGAAGTGGAACATCAGGTTGGGGTAGGCCACCTCGTCGTTGCTGCGGGTGAAGCCACCCGCCTCGAAGTGGTTCGAAGCGCCAGGCCCTTTGCGAAGGAACAGCCACTCGGCGCCGATGAACGGTCGCCGCCACATCTGCAACTGCGGCTGCAGCGAGACCGGCTGCTTGCACGAGTACTGCACGTACACCTCGAGATGGTCTTGCATGTGCTGGCCGACGGCCGCCAAGTCGTGCACCACCGGGATGCCCAACGCGCCGAGCGCGCCGGCGTCACCGACGCCGCTGAGCTGCAGCAGTTGCGGCGAGTTGAACGCACCGCCGCACAAGATCACCTCTCCTGCGGTCACCTGCTGCGTCGGCCCTCGACGGGTGCTGAACTCCACGCCTGTCGCCCGCGTGCCGTCGAACAGCACCCGGTGCACGAGGGCCCGGGTCGTGACGGTGAGGTTCTTGCGGTGCATCACCGGGTGGAGGTAGGCGCGCGCCGCGCTGAGGCGGCGGCCACGGCGGATGTTGCGGTCGAACTTGGCGAAGCCCTCCTGCTGGAACCCGTTGACGTCGTCGGTGATCGGGTACCCGGCCTGCTGCACGGCCTCGAAGAACGCACCGAACAGCGGATTGGTCGCCGGGCCGCGCTCGAGTTCGAGCGGGCCGCTGCGGCCGCGGTAGTGGTCGGCGCTGTCGGCAGCGAGGCAGTTCTCCATCTTCTTGAAGTACGGCAGGCAATGGGCGTAGTCCCACGTCTCCATGCCGGGATCGGCGGCCCACCGCTCGTAGTCCAGCGGGTTGCCGCGCTGGAAGATCATCCCGTTGATGCTGCTCGAGCCGCCCAACACCTTGCCGCGGGCGTGGTAGATCTTGCGGCCGTTCATGAACGGCTCGGGCTCGGTCTCGTACTTCCAGTCGTAGAACTTGCTGCCGATCGGGAACGTCAGCGCGGCCGGCATGTGGATGAAGACGTCCCACTTGTAGTCGGGGCGGCCGGCCTCGAGCACCAGCACGGTCGTGCCGGCGTCGGCGCTGAGGCGGTTGGCCAGGGCCGATCCGGCGGAACCTCCACCGACGATCACATAGTCGAACATGGTCACGTGCCGGGCCCCCTGCTCCGATGCTGTGTCATAGCTGTACTCGATCGGCGGTGGCAGCCACCAACTGTCCCACTTCGTCGGCGTCCACCTCGCCGGGGAACCGGTACGCCGGGCCGTGCGCGTGGATCGCCCCGACGACTCGACCGGCCCGGTCGCGGATCGGTGCAGCCACCGAGTTCAGCCCGTCGAGGAACTCCTCGAACGCCCAGGCATACCCTTTGGCGGCGACCTCGGCACACCTGCTGCGGATGGCCGCGGCGTCGGTCAACGTGCCGCTGGCAGCCCGTTCCAGTGGCTGGTCGAGATAGCGGTCGGCATCGATCGCGCCGAACGCCAGCAAGACCTGGCCCGACGACACCGTGTGAGCCCGCAGCCGCTCGCCGGTCCAGTCGCGGACCTGCACCTGGTTGTCGGCATCGACCTGATCGAGGTACAAGATGTCGAAGCCATCGGCAATCGACAGGCCCGCGGCCTCGCCCGTGGCCTTGACCAACGAATGCAGGTGCGGCCGCACGGCGGCGATCAGTGTGCGACCGGGCAGCACGGCGGCAGCGATCTCGACCATGCCCCCACCGATGCGGTAGCTGCCGCCCGGCTCCATCTGCTCGACCATGCCGAGTTCCTCGAGGGTCGACAGCATCCGCGACACGGTGCTCTTGGGAAGCTTGACCCGATCGGCGACGTCGGTGACGCCGGCCGGCCCGCCCGACAAGCAGCGCAGCACCGCGAACGCCCGCTCGACGGACTGAACTGTCGACATCAGATCGGGGACATCAGATCGGCGACATCAGGCCGGGAAAGCACCTTGCATGCGTGCAGCCTCGAGGGTGTTCTGCAACAGGCAGGCGATCGTCATCGGCCCGGTCCCGCCGGGCATCGGGGTGATCGCTCCGGCGATCAGCGACACCGGCTCGAAGTCGACGTCGCCGACGATGCCGGTCTCCGTGCGCGAGACACCGACGTCGATCACGGTGGCACCCGGCTTCACGTGTGCGGCGGTGATCATCCGTGCCTGCCCCGCTGCCGCGACGATGATGTCGGCCTCACGGCACACCTCGACGAGGTCGGTCGTGCGCGAATGAGCGAGCGTGACGGTGGCGTCGACGCCTTTGCGGCCCAGCAGCAACACCATCGGCAGACCGACAAGGGTCGACCGGCCGACGACGACGGCGCGCTTTCCCGAGGTGGGGATGCCATACCGCTCGAGCAGTCGCATGACACCGAGCGGCGTGCACCCGACGTGGCCCGGCTGGCCGCGGACCAGTCGGCCCATCGACGCTTCGGTCAAGCCGTCGACATCCTTCTCGGCCGGGATCATACGCAACAGCGGTTCGGCGTCGAGGCCGCCCGGTAGGGGCAGCTGGCACAGGATCCCGTGCACACCCGAATCGGCGACCAGGGCGCCAACCGTGTCTTCCAACTCGGCCTGGCTGACGTTGCCGTCGACCCCGACGTGGCGTGACTGCATGCCGGCCTCGGCGGCCTTCCTCTGCTTGCTGCGCACGTAGATCTGGCTGGGCTTGTCGTCGCCGACCAACACCGTCGCCAGACAGACGGGTGGGCTACCGGCAGCTTCGATCTCGGCGCGCAACTCGGCGACGATGTCGTCGCGCAGCTGCGCCCCGTTCATGATCACTGCCGTCACGCCGGCACTACTCATGAGAGCCCCACGATGTCACCATGCTCGTCGAAGTCGATGATCGATGCCGCAGGTGCCGAGCCGAGGCCGGGCATCGTGGTCATGTCGCCGCAGATCGGATAGATGAACCCGGCGCCCACCGAAGCGCGCACCTCGCGAACGTTCAGGGTGTGTCCCGTCGGCGCACCCTTCAGCGTGGGATCAGCGCTGATCGACAGGTGGGTCTTGGCGATGCAGACCGGCAGGCTGCCGAACCCGTTCTTCTCGTAGCGGGCCAGCTGCGTGTTGGCTGCCGGCGTGTAGGTCACGTTGGCGGCGCCGTAGATCTTGGTGGCGACGGACTCGATCTTTTCCTTGAGGGTCGCCTCGAGCGGGTAGCAGAAGGCGAAGGTGCTGGGCTCGTCGCACGCCTCTACGACGGCATGGGCCAACTCGGTTGCGCCCTTGCCGCCGTCGGAGAAGTGCGTGCACACCGCGACCCGCGCCCCGACCGACTCGGCGATCTCGCGGATCGCCTGATGCTCGGAGTCGAAGTCGCTGGGGAAGGCGTTGATGGCCACGACCGGCGACACGCCGTGGACCTTCACGTTCTCGATCTGCTTGATCAGGTTGGCGGCCCCGGCGCGGACGTCGTCGGGGTTCTCGGCGAGCAGTTCCGGCGGCAGCGGCTTGCCGGCGACGATCTTGAACTTGCCGCTATGGGCCTTCAGGGCCCGCACGGTGGCGACCAGCACGGCAGCATCGGGGACCATGCCCGAGTTGCGGCACTTGATGTTGAAGAACCGCTCGGCGCCCATGTCGGCCCCGAAACCGGCCTCGGTGATGAGGTAGTCGCCGGTGTGGATGCCGATCAGGTCGCCAATGATCGACGAGTTGCCGTGGGCGATGTTGCCGAACGGGCCGGCGTGCACGATCACCGGGGTGTGCTCGAGGGTTTGCAGCAGGTTCGGCTTCAGCGCCTCGCGCATGATCACCGCCATCGCTCCCGCGCCCTTGATCTGCTCGGCCGTCACCGGCTCGCCGGCCTTGTTGTATCCGACGACGATGCGCCCGAGCCGGGCCCGCAGGTCGGCGGGCGAGGTCGCCAGCGCCAGGATGGCCATCACTTCGGAGGCCGCGGTGATGTCGAACCCGGTCTGACGGGTGACACCGTCGGCCTTGCCGCCGAGGCCGACGATGATGTTGCGCAGCGCCCGGTCGTTGACGTCGAGCACCCGCCGCCACGTGATGTTGTGGATGTCGAGGTCGAGTTCGTTGCCCTGGTGCAGGTGGTTGTCGACCATCGCCGACAACAGGTTGTGGGCCGCAGTGACGGCGTGGAAGTCGCCGGTGAGGTGCAGGTTCAGCAACTCCATCGGGATCACCTGGCTGTAGCCGCCGCCCGCGGCGCCGCCCTTGATGCCGAACGTCGGGCCCATCGACGGTTGACGCAGGCTGATCGTGGCTTTCTTGCCGATGTGCTTCATCGCCATTCCGAGGCCGACCGTCGTCGTGGTCTTGCCTTCGCCGAGCGGTGTCGGGGTGATGGCTGTCACCACCACGTACTTGGCCTTCGGGCGATCCGCCAGCTCGTCGATGGCCTCCAGCTTGATCTTGGCCAGGTCGTCGCCGTGGGCCTCGAGCAGATGTGGGCCGATGCCCATCTGCGCAGCGATGTCGGTGAGTGGCGCCAATGTGGCGGCGCGGGCGATGTCGAGGTCGGATGGGAACGCCACTGGTGACTCCTTTGTCGGACGGGTCAGGATTCCACTCTACGGAACCTGCCCACGATGCGGAATACTAGTCGATTGCAGCGATGGCGCTGCCACCGAAGACCTGACCGGTCGGCACGACCTCCAGCCGGGTCACGTCGACGTGCGGCGGCATCGCCAACGCCATGCCGACGAGGGCAGCGATGTCGCTCGGTTGGATCGATATCGCCCCGGAATAGAGGCGGTCGACGGCGACGTCGTGGCCCCCCATCGCCTCGTCGTAGAGGTTCGTCTCGACGCGGCCGGGCGTCAGCACGGTCACACGCACCGCACTGCCGTGCAGGTCGAGCCGCAACCCGTCGGCGAACGCATTGAGTGCCGCTTTGGTGGCCGAGTAGAGCGCACTGTTGACCGTCGGTCGGCTGCCGGCGATCGAACCGGTGAACACGACGTGCCCGAGGTTGCGGAGCACCATGCCCGGCAGCACCGACAACGTGGCGTGCACCGCGGCGCGCAGGTTGATGTCGATCAGCGCGTCGGCCACGGCCGTGCTCGACATCTGGGCGGGCCGCAGGTCGCCGATGATGCCGGCGTTGTTGACGAGCACGTCAGCGTCGAGGTCGCTGATGATCTTCGACAGCGCGTCGGTGTCGCGTACATCGACCCCGTGCACGGTGACCCCGTTGTTCCCGCGCATCGCCTCCAGCGCTGAATCGGGCAGCGCCAGGGCGTGCACGTGCATGCCCAGCCGGACGAGCTCGGAGGCGATCGCTCGACCGATGCCGCCCGAAGCCCCGGTGACCACGGCGGTGCTGTACGGGGTCACAGGTCTTTGCACAGTCGCAGGGCGTCGTAGATCGCGGCGTGGATGTTGCGCCCGGCGACGGCGTCGCCGATGCGGAACAGCTGGTAGCCCTCGTGGATGATCGGTTGGGGAGTGCCGGCGACCAGCGCCGGGTAGTCGACCTCGCCGCCGTTGCACGAGCCCTTCAGCAAGGCGTGGTACAGCTCGTCGTTGGCCAGCACGCCATGATCGACGACCACGGCATCGACGGTGCGCGTGTGGCGCACCGGCGAATGGTCGCTTCCGATCTCGACGACCAGACGGCCATTGTCGCGGCGCACCGTGCGCACCCGTTGGTTCAAGGTGATGCGCGTGTCGGTCTCGTTGAACGCGCGTGCGTACGGCACCATGTTCATGCCGCCGACATCGACGCCGACCGTCCGCTCGGGTGTGACGATCTCGAGGCGTGCGCCGGATCGGGCGAGCATCTCCGCCGTCGTCATGGCCGAGTGCGTGCCGTCGTCGTCGTACAGCAGCACGTCGCCGCTGAGCCGCGCATGGCCGCCGACCACGTCCCAGGCCGAGACCGTCAAGTCGGTGCCCGACTCGAGCTCCGGGCTCTGTGGCAATCCTCCCGTGGCGACGATGACGACATCGGGTTGCAGATCACCGACGACGTGTTCGTCCGCATACGTGTCAACGCGCACCTCGACACCGAATCGGCTCAGCTCGCTGTCGCGCCACTCGACGATTCCCAGCAGGTCCTTGCGGCGGGGGTTGCGGGCCGCGAGGCGGATCTGCCCGCCGGTCCACGGCATTGCCTCGAGCACCACGACGTCGTGGCCGCGCTCGGCACAGATCCGGGCCGCTTCCAGGCCACCGGGACCGGCACCGACGACGACCACCCGACGACGGCTCGGCGCGATCGCGATGACGTGCGGCATCGTCAACTCGCGACCGGTCGCCGCGTTGTGGATGCACAGTGCCTCACCCGCCTGGTAGATCCGATCGAGGCAGTAGGTCGCCCCGACACACGGCCGGATCGTGTGCTCGATGCCGAGCTCGATCTTGCGGACGAGGTGTGGTTCGGCCATCTGGGCGCGGGTCATCCCGACCATGTCGACGAGGCCTTCGGCGATGGCGTGGCGGGCGGTGGCGACGTCGTCGATCTTCGAGGCATGCAGCACGGCGAGCCCGGTCTCGGCCCGGACCATCCCGGCGAAATCGAGGTGCGGCGCCGAGCGCATGCCGTGGATCGGGATCACCTCGGTGAGCACGGCGTCGTTGACGATGTTGCCGCGGATCACGTTGACGAAATCGATCAGCTGCTCACCCGCCAGGCGACGGAGGATCTCCAGCCCCACGGGTGCATCGATGCCCTCCTCCAAGCGTTCGTCGACCGCCATGCGGATGCCGATGATGTACTCGGGCCCGACACGGTCTCGGATCGCTCGCAGCACCCGAAGCGGGAAGCGCATGCGGTTGTCGAACGAGCCGCCGTACTCGTCGTCGCGGTGATTCGTTGCGGGTGACCAGAACTGATCGAAGAGGTGACCGTACGCCTCGATCTCCACGCCGTCCATCCCGGCTGTCTTCATCCGCTCTGCGGCGTCTGCGTAGTGCCCGACGATGCGATCGATGTCCCACAGTTCGGCCACCTTCGGATGGGACCTGTGGGCCGGCTCGCGCAGCGCCGATGGCGCGACCACTGGGAGCCAGTCGTCCTGACCCCAGCCGGTTCGCCGCCCGAGGTGACTGATCTGGATCATTGCCGCTGCACCGTGCTCGTGGATGTCGTCGGTCATCGCCCGGATCCAGGGCACGATCGCGTCGTCGTAGGCATGCAGGTTGCCGAACGCCGGTGGGCTGTCGGGCGATACGACGGCGGTGCCGGCGGTCATGGTCATCGCCAGGCCACCCTTGGCCTTCTCGACGTGGTACAGCCGGTAGCGGTCCTTGGGCATGCCGTCCTCGCTGTACGCCGGCTCGTGCGACGACGAGAACACGCGATTCTTCAGTCGAAGTTGCTTGAGGGTGAACGGCTGGAGCAACGGATCCGAAGTCACGGTTACTTCTTACAAGGTCTGTCCAATCACCGCTGGACGGAGCGGGGCGACGGGTCTAGTTTGCCCGAGGGGACTCTCAGCGCCAATGCGGTGCACATAGTTCTGGAGGATCGACTTGTGATCGTTACCTTTCGGCCATTCCGGCAGGCGCGTCGGCTGCGCCGTGCCGGCGTGTTCGGTTCGTTGTTGTTGCTCTCGGTTGGGCTGGTGGTGCCCGCCAGCCCAGCCGTGGCCTCTCGTGACGATGGCAAGGACACATCGCGTGTGTTGTTCTTCGTGTCCGACGGGATGCGTCAGGACCTCGTCGAAAAATATGCGCATCAGGGCGTCGTGCCCGGTTTCCGCGATCTGCTGCGCAAGGGCATCAAGGCTGCCGACAACGGGTTGTTGACCCAGGCGCCGCCGAACACCGGCGCCGGGTGGTTCACCCTGGCGACGGGGGCGTGGCCTGCCGTGACCGGTTCGACCAACAACACGTTCCACATCAACGGTCAACCCTTCGGCAACCGCACGTCAGCCTTCGACGCCGGAGTGCTGCAAGCCGAGACGCTTGCCCAATCTGCTGAGCGTGGCGGTCTGAAGGTCGCCCAGATCGAGTGGGCAGGAGGCGCTGGAGGCGCGATCAGTGGGCCGACGCTCGACTTCCGTCGGTTCCTCTCGGGTCGAGGTATCGCGACCAACTACGTGTCGCCCACCGACCTCGCCAACTTCGTGGCGGCATTCGGAGTGCAGTACGACCATCCAGCGGGATTCGCCGGCCAAGCGCCGTTCCCGCAGGCGGCGCCATTGCCCGCCACGGGTTGGACCAACGTTCCGACGTCGTTCAGTCCGGCCATGGAGATGCGCTTGCGAGTGCTCGACTTCGGCACCGACAAGTACGGCCTCGATGCCTACATCTACGACTCGACCAACGACCATCGCTCCAACTACGACCGCGTCTTGTTCTCGCGAAGCAAGGCTGGCGCCGACAAGGTCGCCGACCTGCGCGAAGGCCAATTGGGCGACGTC
>JBDTRP010000079.1:0-35167 GCA_039931555.1 Ilumatobacteraceae bacterium
GGCAACTGCCACACTGCGTTTGCCTTCGTCGCCCATCGAGCCGTCGTCGACGTCGACCCGGAGCTGGGGCTGGTCAAGGTCGTGCAGATCGCCACAGCACAAGATGTCGGCGTCGCCTTGAACCCGCTGAGCGTGCTTGGTCAGATCGAAGGGGGTGTTGCGCAAGGCCTGGGGCTGGCCGTCATGGAGGAGATCATCCTCACCGATGGCCGTATTCGCAACGCCAGCTTCACCGACTACCTGCTGCCGACGATGCTCGACATGCCTCCGGTCGTGGCGACGATGATCGAACATCCGGATCCCATGGCCCCGCTTGGCGCCAAGGGGGTCGGCGAACCGCCATGCATCTCATCGACGCCGGCCATCGTCGCCGCCATTCGCGATGCGATCGGCCGCGAGCTGCTGCGCGTCCCTGTTCGTCCCTCGGACATCTGCCTACCCAACGGCTAGGTTGATCTACGTGTCGAATGAGCGCGAGATCATGACGTGGGAGATGTTCGGAGAAGCGTCGCGAGTGCTGTCGCAGATGGTGGCCGATGACTACGAGCCCGACATGATCCTGTCGATCGCTCGTGGCGGTCTGCTGATCGGTGGCGCGATGGGCTACGCCCTCTCCGTCAAGAACGTGTACACGATGAACGTCGAGTTCTACACGGGGGTCGACGAGCGGCTGGAGGTGCCACGCATCCTCCCGCCGGCACCCGACTTCGTCGATGTCAGCGATGCTCGCATCCTGATCGCCGACGATGTCGCCGACACCGGCCACACACTGCGCAGTGTGCAGCAGTTCTGCGAGGGCAAGGTCGCCGAGGTGCGCACCGCGGTGCTCTACGAGAAGAGCCACTCGGTCGTGCAATGCGACTACGTGTGGAAAAGCACCGACAAGTGGATCAACTTCCCATGGAGCGACAAGCCACCGGTTGCCAAGCGCACCTGGGCCGTCAAGGACGCGTGAGCCGCCACGCCTCCGGCGTGACGTCTCACCCCAACACCTCCACCTCTCCGCACTCGCCTCCGGCGTGACGTCTCACCCCAACACCGCCACCTCTCAGGTCGTCTTCCTTCCGGTGTGAGCCCGCCCGCGCGCCAGGCGCGACATCCGACTCACATTTGCCCGATCACTGTGGTCCTGTGAGTCAGGTCGCGCGCCATGCGCGGGATCTGGCTCACACTGGGCGGGCCGTTCCTGTGGCCAAATCGTCACGGACGATTCGGGCGTGTGATCAGGCCCGGGCGGCCTTGAAGCGGCGATCCACGTCGGCCCAATTGACGACGTTCCAGATTGCCTCGACGTAATCGGGCTTACGGTTCTGGTACTGCAGGTAGTAGGCGTGTTCCCATGCGTCGATCGCCATCAGCGGCACGGCGCCGAGCGTGGTGTTCTCGTGGTGATCTTCGAGTTGTTCGATGATGAGGCGCTGCCCGAGCGGCTCCCACGAGAAGATGCCCCAGCCCGAACCCTGCACCAAGGTCGTCGCTTGGGTGAAATGGGCCTGGAACGCGTCGAAGGAGCCGAACTGGTCGTCGATGGCCGCGGCGAGATCGCCGACCGGCTTGCCGCCGCCATCGGGGGAGAGGTTGCCCCAATACATCGAGTGCAACACGTGGCCACCGAGGTTGAAAGCCAACGACTTCTCGAGGCCGACGATCGTGTCGTACTTGCCCGAGGCACGGGCCTCGGCAAGCTTCTCGAGTGCGCTGTTGGCGCCCTTCACGTAGGCAGCGTGGTGCTTGGCGTGATGAATTTCGACGATCTGCCCACTGAGGTGTGGCTCGAGCGCACCGGGGTCGTAGGCGAGATCAGGAAGGATGTAGTCGCTCATGGTCCGTACGGTACCCAATGGGGCAGGCATCTAACCGGCGGCGCCCGTTGTCCCAGCGCCACGCGCCCTGAGTTGCACGCCCGTCCCGTTGAGGTACTCGTCGATCGTGCCGGCGATGCGTTTGCCGTCGCCCATCGCCAGGATCACCGTCGCCGAGCCCCGAACGATGTCACCACCGGCGAACACGCCGGGCAGATTGGTCATGCCCTGGGCGTCGGCTGCAAGGTACCCACGATCCGTCAGTGCGAGATCGGGGGACGACGACGTGAGCAGCGGATTGGCCCGAGTTCCGACGGCAACGATCACGGTGTCGCACGGGATGACACGCTCGGATCCCTCGATGGTCACGGGCGCTCGTCGCCCCGACGCGTCCGGCTCGCCCAGTGTGGTGTTGACACAGCGCAAGCCGGTGACCCAGTGGTCTGCGTCGCCTTCGATCGCGATCGGGCTGACCTGGAACTCGAACGTGACGCCCTCTTCCTCGGCGTGGTGGATCTCTTCATCGCGTGCCGGCATCTCCGGGCGACTGCGGCGGTAGACGATGGTGGCGTGCGCGGCACCCAGGCGTCGTGCCGTTCGGACCGCATCGATCGCCACGTTGCCCGCGCCGATGACCACGACCCGATCGCCGCGCAGCACCGGCGTGTCAGCATCCGGGAAGGCGTAGGCCTGCATGAGGTTGACGCGGGTCAGGTACTCGTTCGCGGTGTACACGCCCTTCAACCCTTCACCCGGCACCCCGAGGAACACGGGCAGCCCAGCACCGACCGACACGAAGATCGCATCGAAGTTCTTGCGAAGCTCGTCGAGTGTGTACGTACGACCGATCACCACGTTGCACTCGACCTTGACCCCGAGTGCCTCGAGGCGGTGCACCTCGTGCTCGACGATCTCGTTGGGCAGGCGGAACTCGGGGATCCCGTACGACAGGACGCCACCGGCTACGTGCAAGGCCTCGAAGATCGTCACGTCGTGGCCGCGGCGCGCCAACTCTCCCGCAGCGGTCAGGCCACCTGGCCCGGCGCCGACGATGGCAACACTCCTGCCGGACGGCTCGACGGAGACCGGCTCGTCGTGCATGTGGCCCTTGGCCCAGTCTGCGACAAATCGCTCGAGGTGGCCGATCGCAACGGGTGCGCCCTTGCGACCGCGCACACATTCCGCTTCGCATTGGTGCTCCTGCGGGCACACTCGGCCCGTCACAGCAGGCAGCGCATTGTCGGCGAACAGCGTCCGAGCCGCGGCGTGAAGGTCACCGTTCTCGATGTGAGCAACGAACGTCGGGATGTCGACGGCGACCGGGCAGCCCTCGACACACGTCGCCCGCTTGCAGGCCAGGCAGCGCTGCGCCTCGAGCAGCGCGAGGTGCTCGGTGAAACCCATGTTCACCTCGTCGAAGCTGTGAGAACGCCGGTCTGCGTCGCGGGCAGGCATCTGCTGCCGATCGATCGCCAGCCGCTCTCGTTTGGTCAGTGGCTCGCTGCTCAACCCGCGCTCCGACATTCGTGGCTCGACGCCGCCCGTTCGGCATCACCGTACGTACGGAGGCGGTCCGAGAGCTCGTCGAAGTCGACACCGTGCGCATCGAACTCGGGACCATCGACGCATGCGAATCGCATGGTGCCGTTGACGGTCACTCGACAACCACCGCACATGCCCGTGCCGTCGACCATGATCGGGTTGAGCGACACGATCGTGCGCAGTCCGAGTGGTTCGGTGACGGCGGCAATCGCCCGCATCATCGGCACCGGGCCCGCCGCGTACACGACATCAACGGACCGGGCCGCCAAGAGATCGCGGAGCGCATCGGTCACGAGACC
This sequence comes from Ilumatobacteraceae bacterium, assembly GCA_039931555.1. Taxonomy (GTDB): domain Bacteria; phylum Actinomycetota; class Acidimicrobiia; order Acidimicrobiales; family Ilumatobacteraceae; genus JAENVT01. Next base: position 3,644 of record JBDTRP010000079.1, read on the forward strand.
GTGCCGGCCGGCGCTGCCGTCGTCGGTGCACACGATCAGCTCGGCGATGGACTCGAATTCGTCCCGGAACAACACGTTTTGTGCTGTGCGTGCGCCGAGCACAGTGATCACCTCAGCACCGAGCTCGGCGATCCGACGAGCGATCGGATACATCACCGCCGCACCGACGCCACCGGCCACGCAGACCGCCGTGCCCTCGGTGACGAGATCCGACGGGCGGCCGAGTGGACCGACGACGTCACTGATCCGGTCGCCGGCAGCCAGTGCGACGAGGTCGCTGGTGCTCTTGCCAACCGCTTGGATGACCAGCACGATCGTTCCCGCTTCGGCGTCGCTCTCGGCGATCGTCAGTGGAATGCGCTCGGCCCCGGGACCCAGGCGCACGATGACGAACTGGCCGGGCTGGCGCACGGCAGCGACACGCGGCGCCCGCACGACCAATCGATGCACGTCGGTGGACAGCTCCGTGTTCGACATCACCTGGTGGCCGGGGTCGTTGGCCGAAGTTCCGGGGTTGTCGTTGATCATCAGGCGCGCTCCATCGTTGTCATTGTCGATGGTAACGATGGTGACGAAATCCGTTAGGGGCCTTGGACCCTGTCTCCACCATGGCGGATGGACCTTTGGCACTGTCGCTCGACGCTGTTCGAAGCGAAGATGAACGCTGTCAGAGCCGCCGACGAAAGGATCGTTCGATGGACAATGCGATCGATGTCATCGACCTCTTGGAGCGCGATCATCGCATGATCGACGGGCTGATCGAGGAGCTCGAACGTACCGACGATCCCGCAGAGATCCGTCGCGTCTTCTTCAGCATCGTCGAGGAGCTGGCGGCCCACGAGGCCGCCGAGCAAGAGGTCGTGTTCCCGGCGTTCCGTGCCAAGGTCGAGGCAGCCGACGACACGACGATCTCTCACCGCATGGGCGAGCACGAGGAGCTCAACGAGTTGCTGGCCGAGATGCGCAGTCTCGCCCCCAACGGCTTCGGGTTCACCAAGCGGGGCAGCGCGTTGATGCTCGACGTGAAGGCCCACTTCGCCAAGGAGGAAGAGACCGTGTTCGCCCGCATGCGCGAGCTCATGAGCCCCGACGATCTGGTCGAGCTCGGCCGGCGAGCACTTGCGGCCAAGCGGCACTCGCCGGCCTTCACCGACGACCACCCGCGCCTCGCAGATCGCTGATCCGACCGCCCTCAGCGGCGCTCGCCCAGCTGGGCAAGGATGCGCAGCGCTGCATTGCGGCCGCTGGCTCCCCAGATGCCCGCCCCGGGGAACGTGGCAGCACCGGTGAGGTACAGGCCCTTCACTGGTGTCTCGTAACGAGTGAGCTCCGGGTTCTTGTTGCGCAATGCGGCGAGGGGACCGCCGGCGAAGCTGGTGGCATGTCCGTGAGGCAGGTGGAACTCACGCTCGTAGCGGTCGGGTGTCATCGCCCGCCATTCGACCAATGAGTCTGCGAAGCCGGGTGCGAGCACGCTGGCGACCTGGTCGATCCAGCGCCGGGGTTCGGCGCTCCGCGGCCAGCCGCCGGCGATCGCGTAGGGCGTGTAGAGCACTTCGAGGCTGAAGACGTGCCGGCCTTCGGGGGCCAGAGTGCTGTCGAGCGCAGTCGGGGAGTTGACGAACATGCCCGGTTGCTGCAGGACCTGTCCACTGCCCATCATCGAGTGGCCGCGATGGATCTCTGCAAGTGACGGTGAGATCACCGTGGTCGCGCCCAGCGGCTGACCTGTCGCCAGAGTCGGCGGGCGGTCGGTGATGGCATCGATCTTCGACTCGTAGCCGTCGTCGTGTGGGATCGCCCTCCACCGCGCAACCAGCGACGAGGCCTGCGGTGGGGGATCCTTGAGCCAGGCCAGGAAGGTGTCGTGCGGGTTGCACGCCGAGACGACGATTCCGGCGGTCACCTCGGTGCCGTCGGTGCAGACCATCCCGCGTATGGCGTCGCCCTCGCAGGTGAGGTGGTCGACCTTGGTGTTCAGCAGCAGCGTGCCGCCGGCCGCTTCGAACGCACGCCGGAGGGTCTCGGGCACCATTCCGCTGCCGCCCTCGGGCCGGCCGACACGGCCGATGTGGCGCATTGCGTAGGTCAGCGCTCCCAATCCGGTTCCCGGCAACTCCGGCGATACACCCCACACCATCGGCCCGGCCACCATTGCAGGACCGCGCAGCGCCTCCGCCGTGAAGTACTCGCGCATCACGTCTGCCGCGCTGCGCCGGCTCCAGCGCAGCAACGTGGCGGCGCCGCGACCGCGCCGAGCGATCACCTTCTTGGCAATCCTGGCGATCGACGGCGGATCATTGGCGTTGTCGAACACCATCTGCACCGCAGGCATCGCCGCCTTCACGTACCGGCGGTAGCCGGCGACCTCCGCCGGGTACGTACGGGCGATCGCGTCGAGCGTCTGTTCGACATCGTGGTAGATCGCCCACGAAGGCCCGCCGTCCCACGTCATGTTGCGCTGAGCTGGGTCGATGTCGATGTAGCGCAGGCCGTGGCCGGCCAGCCCCAGTTCCTCGATCACCGGCGTCGTGCGAAACGTGATGTGATCGCAGTTGCAGATGTTGACCATGCCACCGGCGAACGATTCGCTCGATGCCGTACCCCCGACCGACGACCGGGCCTCGACCAGCAGCGTGCGCAAACCCGCCTTGGCCAGGTACGCGGCGCACACCAGGCCGTTGTGCCCGGCGCCGATCACCATGGCGTCGTAGTCGGGCGCGGTCACCTCGTCATTCTGGCCCATCGACACCGGGGGTAACGTGCCCTCGTGACAATGAACGTGCGCTATTTCCCCAACCTGAGCGGACCGCAGGTGGGCGAGCGGCTCACCGATCGCAGCATCATCGTCCAACCCCTCGGGGCCATCGAGCAGCACGGCCCACACCTGCCGATGAGCACCGACTCGGTTGTCGCCAGCGCGGTCGCCGAGGCAGCAGTCGCTGAAGTCGGCGACGAGCTCGACGTCTGGCTGCTGCCGACGCTGCAGTTCACCAAGTCGAACGAGCACGCTTGGTCGCCGGGCACCGTGTGGCTGTCGGCCGCCACCTTGCTTGCTGTGCTCGACGACATCGGCCGCTGCGTCGCCACGACGCCGGCCAAGCGATTGGTCTTCCTCAACGGTCACGGTGGCAACAGCTCGCTGCTCAGTGTCGCCAACCGTGAACTGCGACTGAAGCACGGCTTGATGACGTTCCTGGCTCACCCCGGCATGCCGGTGGACCAAGGGGGTACCTCGCCGGCCAGCGAACTGGGGATGGGCGTGCACGGCGGTACCGACGAGACCTCGGTGATGTTGCACCTCGCGCCGGATCTGTGCGACATGAGCAAGGCCACGCGCCGAGTTCCCGACAAGCTGGCCGAGAACGCCTACGTCCGCTTCGGTGGCCGGGTCAGCTTCGGATGGCTGTCGAATGACTTCCACCCAGAAGGAGTGATCGGCGACCCAACTGCTGCGACGGCCGAACGCGGGGCCGAGCTGTTCGCTGGATCCGTGCGCTCGTTCTGCGAGGCGCTTCGCGAGATCTCCACCTTCGACTTCGGACGCTGACGATGACGGCGCTGGATGATCTCCGTGTCGACGGCGCCCGTCTGTGCCAGCGCTTGGAGGCACTCGGTGAGATCGGCGCAGTGCACGGGCCGAACGGCGAGCGCGGTTGTGCACGTCTGGCGCTGACCGACGAGGACCGTGAGGGCCGTAACCTCGTGGTGTCGTGGATGACCGATCTCGGCATGACCGTCTCGATCGACGCCATCGGCAACGTGGTCGCAACGCGCGCGGGAAGCGACCCCACGACCGCCGGCGTGATGGTCGGCTCGCACATCGACACCGTCCGCACCGGCGGCCGGTTCGACGGCAACCTCGGCGTGCTCGCCGGACTCGAGATCGTCGAGACGCTCGCCCAGCACGACGTCGTCACTCGGCGACCGATCCACGTCGCCTTCTTCACCGACGAAGAAGGTGCCCGCTTCGCGCCCGACATGCTCGGCAGCCTGGTCTACGTCGGTGGTCTGGCAGTGGAGGAGGCACTCGATGTTCGAGCCGCCGATGACGGCGCCCGACTGGGTGATGAACTGGTGCGGGTCGGCTACGCAGGCCCGACGCCGGTGCCGGCGGCAGCCTTTCCCCATGCCTACGCGGAGCTCCACATCGAACAGGGACCCGTGCTGGAGGACGAAGGTGTGACCATCGGCGTCGTCACCGGGGTACAGGGGATTTCGTGGACCGAGGTGACGGTCACCGGGCAGTCCGCTCACGCCGGGACGACCCCGATGCAGTCGCGCCACGACCCGCTGGCGGTCGCAGCGCGGGCCATTCACGAAATCCGGCTGATCGCCGGCTACCTCGGCGCCCCTCAAGTGGCGACGGTCGGCATGCTCGACGTCACGCCGAACCTTGTCAACGTTGTGCCATCCAAGGTCGTGTTCAGCATCGACGTGCGCAACACCGACGAGGCGAGGTTGAAAGAGGCCGAGGCCGAGGTGTTCGCCGCATGTCGCGCCTACGCCGGCGACGAGGGCTGCAAGATCTCGATGCGCACGCTGGCCCGCTTCGAGCCGGTCGAGTTCGACCCGGGCATGATCGATCTCGTCGAAGCGACAGCGCAGCGCCTCGGCCACTCGACCCGGCGCATGCCGTCGGGCGCCGGCCACGATGCGCAGATGTTGGCCAGGGTTTGCCCGACCTCGATGGTGTTCGTGCCCAGCGTGAACGGGCTGTCGCACAACATCGCCGAGCTCTCCACGCCCGCCGACATCGAGGCCGGGGCCAACGTGTTGCTGCAGGTCGTATTGACCCGTTCCGCCGAGTAGGCGGCGTACAAACGAAGGGCGCCGGCCGAAGCCGACGCCCTTCGAGTTACTGCAGCCCGACGTACGGTCGTCGAATGTCACACACCTATCGCGGGGGCAAGGAACCCCCGCGAATCGAGTCGTCTAGAGATGGATCGACTCGTCGAGGAACTGGTTCGTGACGATGTCTTCCGGCTTCAGGCCGTCCTTCGGCGGAATGCCCTGGTTGGTGTAGACAGGGATCGCCTTCGTGATGAGGTCGGCCACGCGGGCCATGTCGAACTTGCCCATCACACCGTCGGCGCCGTTCGCGACCAGGTCATCGGCATTGATGGTCTTGACGGCGTAGTCGGCGGTTCCCGCGTCATACGTCCAGCCGAAGTCGTTGCCGAACTGTGCCACTGCGTCGAGAACGATCGCGTTGGCGCGAGCCGGGTCGCTGACGAAATCGACACTCGCCTGCTGGATGATCGGCACGAGCAGCTTGAAGCAATCGGCGTACTTGGTGACGTTCTCCGGCTTGGTGGCAATCGACTCGGCGTAGTTGTTCCAGCCGATGTCGTTGATGTACTGGTACTTCACCGGCTTCTTCCATGTCGGGTACACGTTCTCGTAGAGGTACGGCTCAGCGGAGCCGAAGCCCTGCTGTGCGGCCTTGCCCTCGTCGGCGATGTACAGGTTCGGGTCGCCCTGGTACGACCCATCGACCTGGCTGGTCTTCAACACGCCAGTGCTCGTCAAGAAGTCCATGTACGCCGCGCCACCGAAGTAGCGGATCGTGACGTTCTTCGTCCCGAGATCGGCGATACCGGTGACGTCGGGGTAGACGGCCGGATCCCACATGATCATCTGCGGGTTCTTGTTGTACCCCGACTCGATGGCCACTGACGGCTTGTCCTTCGAGTTCTGGATGGCCTCGTCGGTGTAGATGTAGGCAAGGAGTGTGTCCTCGTTGTTGTACATGATCGTGGTCGGGCTGTCGAAGTGCTGTGCGGCGCCGCCGGAGCGCACCTGCAGCTGCACGCCGGTGTCGTTGCCCTTGGCATCGATCAGCGGGCCGGTGACGTATGCCTTGCCCTTGTCGATCGTGTAGCCGGCGCCGATCATCTGGTAGATGAAGCCGTGCTCGGCCTCAGGCATCCAGTCGGTCTGCAGGTTGATCGTGTCGGGGCACACCCCCTTCAGCGAGACCCCGGTGGCCTCAGCCGTCGTGGCCGCTGCGCTGGTCTCCGTCGCCGCCGCGGTGGTCGCCGAGGCGGCCGCAGTCGTTTCCGGCGCGGCTGCAGTGGTCGCGGCTGGTGCCTCCGTGCCCGCCGCCGGCGTGCTGTCGGAGCCGCACGCCGTCGCGATCAGCGTGACGCCGATGGCGAGGGTGAGCAGCGAAGTGCTGCGTCGGTTCTTCATGTGGTTCTCTCCCTTGTATTGGTTGTTCACGAGGTGGGGACGGCTGTGGGCAGCCGTACGGTGGATGGAATGTTGTTCACGTCTTGCGCTTGCCCGACTCGTACCAGCTGCCGATGGCGAGCTTGCTGAGCCAGCCGAAGAACAGGAACGTGAAGATGCCGAGCAGACAGGCGATGACCACGCCTCCGTACAACGGCGCGTAGATACCCTTGACTCGGTAGTTGTCCATCACGATGCCTACCCCCGGCTTGCTGCCGGAGCGGAAGAACTGCTCGCCCACGACAGCTCCGATGACGGACAGACCGGCGGAGATGCGAAAGCCGGTGAAGATGTTGGGCAACGCCGACGGCAGTTGCAGCTTGACGAGACGAGTCCACCGCGACGCGTTGCGCAAGGTGAACAGATCGTGCTGGTCGGGATCCGCCGAGTTGAGACCGAACAGCGTGTTGGTGACGATCGGGAAGAACGCGATCATGATGCAGACGAAGAAGCGGGGGGTGAGACCACCGCCGAAGACCGAGTAGATCAACGGGATGACCGCGAGGATCGGCACTGCCTGCAGCGCGACCAGGTACGGGTAGACCGCTCCCTCGACCCACCTGGCCTGTGACATCAGCACCGCAAGGCTGCAGCCGATGACGATGGTGATCACCAGCCCACCGAAGGCGACGATGCTCGTCCACTTGACACCCTCGATGTACTTCCGGCGGGGGATCGATGACTTGATCGTCTGGTCCCACACTTCGAGTGGCGTCGGGACGAGTCGCCTGCCGTCCTTGTCGAAGAAGAAGCGCAGACCCCAGTAGTGCATCATGTACCAGACGCCGATGAAGACGGCGAGCAGCACCATTGGGGCGACGATCTTGCTGAGCTGCACTCGGCTGCTCGGCGCCGGTTCGTGAGCCGGACCGAGATGTGTGGGGCCGAGCTCGTCGGGGGAAACCCCGGCCATCGAGGCGGCCACTGTCGTCGGGCTGCTCATACGTGGGCTCCTCTCAGTTCGGTCGAGACCTGACCGCACAGTGCGGCGAACGCTGGTTCGAATCGCAGCTCCGGTGAACGCGGATAGTCGAACGGCACGGCGAAATCGCCGACGATCCTTCCTGGGCGGGCGCTCATCACCAGGACCCGCGTCGACAAGAACACCGCTTCGTTGATCGAGTGGGTGATGAACAATGCTGCGAAGCCCTTACGGTGGAAGAGGCCGATGAGCTCGTCGTTGAGCCGCTCGCGCGTGATCTCGTCGAGCGCGCCGAACGGCTCGTCGAACAGGAAGACCTGCGGATCGAGCACGAGCGAGCGGGCGAGCGATGCTCGCATCTTCATGCCGCCGGAGAGCTGCTTCGGGTACTTCTGCTCGAACCCTGTCAGCCCGACCAGCTGAATCGCGTCAGCAGCACGGCCGCGCCGTTCGAGCGCGGGCATGTTCTCCAGCTCGGCGAGCAGCTCGACGTTGCGGAGCACGTTGCGCCATTGCAGCAACGTCGAGTCCTGGAACACGTAGCCGAGGCTGCTGCGGTTGACGTCGACCGAACCCTTGGTTGCCTTGGTCAGGCCGGAGGCGATGCGCAACAGCGTGCTCTTTCCACAGCCGGACGGGCCGACCACGGTCACGAACTCGCCTGGGCGCACGTCGAAGGTGGTCTCCCGAAGCGCGTGTGTGCCGTCGGGAAAGACCATCGACACGTCGCGAAAACTCAAAGCTGGGGCATCCCCTCTGTCGCCCATCTGCACCACCGTAGCCGCATCGGAGGAACCACCAATTATCCCTGTTGTACTCAATGCATCACCATCCCGCCGGTCACGTTCATCGCCTGACCAGTGCAGTACGAGGCCTCGTCAGAGGCCAGGAAAAGAGCCATGTTGGCCACGTCCGATGGTTCGGCGAGCCGGCCAAGTGGCGACTTCGACGACCATTCTCGGACCATCTCCTCGGTCCGCGTCGCGGCGCCCATCTCGGTCAGCACGTAGCCGGGGCAGATGCAGTTGACCGTGATGCCGTACGGTCCGAGCTCCTTGGCGGCCACCTGGGTCAGTGAGATCACCGCAGCCTTCGACGCTGCGTAGTGGGCCTGGTTCGGGTCACCGACTTTGCCGCCCATGCTGGCCATGTTGACGATCGAGCCGTGACCGTTGGGGATCATCGCCTTCGCTGCGACCTGGATCGTGACGAGCATCGCCCGGACGTTGACGGCAAACGTCTGATCCCAGTCGGTAGGGTCGATCTCCAGCAGCGGCGCCATCTTCAAAATGCCGGCGTTGTTGACGAGGATGTCCACACCGCCGAGCTCGGCGATCGCCTGCTCGACCACGGCGACCGTCGCTCGAGCGTCGGCGAGATCCACGCCGTACACGCTCGCGTCGACCTCGGTCCCCATGCTGACCAGGCGTTCGGCGTCGATGTCGAGGAGGGCAAGGTCTGCACCTTCACGCCGGAAGGACCTGGCGATCTCGGCGCCGATGCCACGTGCCGCGCCCGTGATCAGCGCACGCCGTCCGTCGAGCCGGCCATGGTTGGTCCCCATGGCGAGGGAGTGTAGGGCAGGGAATCCGACGGCTCAGCCGCGATCGTGTGAACGCTCTGTTTCCAGATCTGCCCCGTCACGAACGACCGTGCGATCGACCGGGCCGAAGGCGATTGCCTCTCGAATCGAGCACGCCCGCACGGCCACACGGTCCCTGGTCGGGCCGAGCCCCATCGCGGTCCGAGCAGCACTCGTGATCATGTCGAGGGCATCCGCAGGCAGGACGTGGGCCGACATGATCATCAGCCCGGCGGTCTCCAGCGGGTCGGCCCGCCCGACCGGGTTGAACGGGTCCTGCAGGTTGTCGGCACCGGCGGCGACGTTGACGCCCGCTGCCCGCAACGCTTTCACCGCCGTGATCGCGCGCGGCGTGGCCACCGGGCAATCCCTGCCCTGGAGGAAGAGGTTCGTGTGGGGGAGAGCGATCACGCTGATACCAGCCGCGGCGACCTTCTCGGCCACCTCGCGCTGGCGGTGCTCCGTCTGCAGCGTCAGCGACACGCAGTGGCTGGCGGTGACCCCATGGGGAAAGCCGGTGGCGACGACGCGCTCGGCGAGGTCCTCCAACGCCAGCATCGACGGGTTCAGCGTCTCGTCGGTGTGCAGATCGACCGGCAGCCCTGCCTCGGCGGCGAGACTCAGGAAGTTGTCGTTCGCCGCGGCGGGATCGGTCTCCAGATGGGGGCAGCCACCGACCACATCGATGCCCATCGCGATCGCCTCACGCAAGAGCGCTCGCTGATCGGCGCCTTGCGGGCCGATCGACGGCCAGGCACACAGCGCTGCGACCTGGATCTCGACGAGCCCGCGTAGCCGTTCGCGCACGTCGATCAATGCCTCGACCGACATCAGCCGGCACGTCAGGGTGAGATCGACATGGGTTCGAATCGCCGTACAGCCATTGGCCGCCATCAACCTGGCGGCGCGCTCGGCGCGCTCGATGGTGTCGGCAAGAGTGATCGAATCGCGGGCGCGCTCCATCGCCAAGATCGCCCCGAGCAGATCGCCGGTGGGGTTGTCGACACGCTCGGCGAGGAACGCCTTGTCGAGATGGGCGTGCGGCTCGGCGAACGCCGGCAACAGCAGGTAGCCGTCGGTAGTCACACGAGGGGAGTGCCGGTGATCGGCCGGCGCTCGATCGGCTCACCGAGGCGGGGAAACACCTCTTCGGCAACCAGGTGCATCTGCTCGGTCATCTCCTCACGACTCAGCCCGGGGTAGTCGAGGAAGAAGCAGATGTGCTTGAGGTCGAGCAGGTCACGCCAGTAGCCGATGGTATCGACCGCGTCGTCGATCGAACCGACGATCTGGATCTTCTGTTCGTTGCTCTCCTCGACGGTCGGGCAATGGTTGAAGGCAACCTTGCTGCCATCGGGGTTGCGGTAGCTGCTGAACCGACCGTACGGCGACAGAAACTTGTTGAACTCGTCCTGACCGGGCCGCCCTTTGACCATCGCAGCTTCGCGTGTCTTGCCGATGTGCAGGTTGAGGACCAGGCAGCGGTCCTCGCCCGGGGCGACCGGCGTGCCGCATGATTCGCGGATCTCCGCGTAGCGATCCCACTTCTGCTTCTGGCTGTCAGCGTTCTGCAGCCAGTAGACGGCTCGGTGCCCGGCCTTGGGCACATACTCGATGGTCTCGGGCGAGGTGACCGGTTGGTAGATGTCGACGTGTCGGCGCGGCCGCGGGATCAGCGTGAGATCGTTGACCATCGTGCCGCGGTCGGGTACGTCGTCGGGGGGCAGCACGAGGTGTTTGCCGCGGTAGTTGAACTGCTCCTGGTACCAGGCCAGCTTGATCACTTCCATCGACTCTTCGAAGATCTCGCGGTTGATCCGGTCGTGCTCGGCCGACATCGCGTTGTCGCCGCTGGCGACCACGGTGCCGAGCGCCCATGCCTCGCGCGGCACGGTGCCGCGGCCGACGCCGAACTCCATGCGCCCGCCGGTGATGATGTCCGCGAGGGCGAAATCTTCGGCGAGACGCAACGGATGCCATTGCGGTACGACATTGAACATCTGGCCGAGTCGGAGGTGTTTCGTGAGCATCGCCAAGTGCTGCCCGAACAGGATCAAGTTCGGGAGCACTTCGTAGCCCTCGTACTGAAAGTGGTGCTCGGTCAACCACATCGTGTCGAACCCGAGTTGATCGGCAGTCTTCGCCCACTCGACCAGGTTCTGGTAGCACTCGATCACCGAGTCGTTGCCGAAGCGTCGTGCGGTGGCGGCGACGGACGGATCGCCGGCGTCGCTCATCGGGACGGTGCAGAAGAAGTTGGAGTCGACGCGCATGAGCGAATCGTACTGCGATCCGGGTGTGAGGGTTCAGATGCCGGCGGCCGCGCCGACCATCGCGCGCGGATCGGCGGCGCCGGCCCGGAAGCCGTCACTGTCGATGACAATGGCGTGGGCGTGCCCGAAGCCGCTGTCGTACTGCGGGGCGCCGGCAACGAAGTGGCCGCGCCCGGCGAGGCCCGACAGCCACTCATCGGGTGCGTGCCCCTCGATCGTGACCGTCGGCGCCTGGCCGCTCGTCCACGTGTCGAAGCCCGTGACGGGGCCGTGCAGCGCCCAGCGTGGCGCGTACACGGCCGCAGCCGGCGATTGGCCGTAGTGGAACAGCCGGGCGGCCAGCTGCAGCAGGATCTGCGGCTGCGCGTCGCCTCCCATCGTGCCGAACACGCCACGAAGTGCGCCGTCGGCCGTCGCCATCGCCGGGCACAGGGTGTGGGGTGGGCGATGACCAGGCCGGAACTCGGCCGAGTGCCCTTCGCGCAGGTTGAAGCCGAGGCCGCGGTTGTGGAGGTTGATCCCGGTGTTCGGCTCGGCCAGCCCTGACCCGAACCCGGCCGCGTTGGACTGGATCAGCGAGACCCCCATCCCGTTGCGGTCGACCGTGCACAGGTACGTCGTGTCGCCGTCGCGGCCCGGCGCCCAACGAGCCGACGCACGCTCCGTGTCGACCATATCGATCCTGCCGGCGATCGCACGCAGGAGCGCCGCGCCGTCCGCGGTATCACTCAACACATCGGGGCGGTCGAACCCAGCGGCAGTTGCGGCCTCGATCAGCAGATGGGCGAAGCGCACGTCGTTGGGGTCTGCGGGCAGGTCGAGCCGGCCCGCCAACTCGGCGGCCCCGAGCGTGAGGTAGCCCTGCGAGTTGGGCGGAAGCGTCCACAGGTCGACGCCGAAGGTGTGGACCATCAGCGGGGTGACCCACTCCGACGACGGTCGGGCGAGGTCGTCGTCGGAGTAGAAGCCGGCGCCCAGCGCCTTCAACCCGGTACCGAACTCGCCCTGATAGAAGGCGCTGCGGCCGCCGTCGACGATGTCGGTCAGGGCACGGGCCGCTCCCGCCCGCCGGACCCGGGCACCGGGCCGCGACAACTGGCCGATCAGCTCGGCGAGGTTCTCGTTGGCGCCCTCATCCGCTCTGGCGGCTGCGCCGACCAGCAGCGGGCTCGCCGGGAATCCCTCGGCGGCGAGTTCGATGGCCGGCTGCAGCAGCACCGACACGGGCAACGTGGCGAAGCGCTCGTGCAAGGCCAGCCAGCCATCCACACAGCCCGGCACCGTGACGGACCGGATGTCGTTGCGGAACGGCATCTCGGTGCGGCCCTCGGCCCGCAACGCGGCCGCATCGGCGCCTGATCCTGCCCGACCGGTGGAATTGAGGGCGACGACCTCGCCATCGTGATGCACGAGCGCGAACAGATCACCGCCCATCCCACACAGATGCGGCGCGGTCACGGCGATCGCCGCGTTGGTCGCAATTGCGGCGTCCACTGCGTTTCCGCCGAGGATCAGCGCTCGGACTCCCGCCTGCGTCGCCAGTTGATCGGCGCTGGCCACCAACCCGGACGACGAACGAATGGAGTGGAATCGAGGCGAGGCCATGACCGGAACCTACGCTGCGGCGGTGCACCGAATTCTCATCGGGCGGGTGATGGCCGGTGTCGGTGCGCTGGCGACCATCATCGGCACGTTCCTGCCCTGGGTCCAGTCGGGCACGCGGCGCCGCAGCAGCTACGAGATCTTCTCGCTCGTCGAACGACTGGGCATCTCACCGTCGAGCGTCGTCGGCTGGGGCCTGCGGCTGTGGCCGGTGGTGCCGTTCCTCGTCACACTCGCCGTGACGTTGGCGTGGTTCCCGCGCCGCTGGGTCACCGACGCCGCAGCGCTGGTCGCCGTGCTCTACGTGGGCGGCGTCGCCGTGGCGGTCGAGTCGGCGCCGTCGACATCGCTCGTCAGCATCGAGTTCGGTCCCGACGTCACGCTCGTTGGGGCGGTCGTGCTTGCTGCCGGCGCCCTGCTGAGCGCCGCCCGGCGCCCAGCCGGCGCCGCCCGCCTCCCGAATCGTCAGTGACGATACGAACCCTCCGGCGGCCTAGGTGCTCCAGGCTCCGCGGGATTCGAGCACGTCGCGCAGCACCAGTGGTCGGTCGGTCATGATCCCGTCGACGCCGAGGTCGAGCAGGCGATTCATCTCCGCGGCGTCGTCGATCGTCCACACGTGGACCTGCATCCCCAGGCGATGCGTCCGTTCGATGAACGCCTGGTTGACCACGGTCAGCGGGCCTTGCTTGACGGGTACCTGTGCGGCGAGACCGGGGGGATTTCGAAGCAGCCCGAACCGCAGCAGCGTCAGTTCGAGCGGGCCGAGGGAACTGCACAGGTCGGCGCCGAGTGCCTTGCGGAGCCGCCGCAGACGAGCGTCACTGAAAGCCGCGACGCACACGCGTGACAAGGAGTTGGTGCGCCGCAACGAGGCGATCAGTGCGTCGACTGCGGCATTCGACTTGCAGTCGATGTTGAACCTGGCATCGGGCCAGGCACCCAGCAGCTCCTCCATCAACGGGATCGGAGCCTTCCCGTCCACTCTGGCCTGCGACACCTCCGACCACGGCAGGTCGCTGATCTTGCCCGGGCGGCCACAGGTGCGCTGCAGGTCGTTGTCGTGGAACGCGGTCAGAACACCGTCGGCCGTCACCTGTACGTCAGTCTCGAGGTAGCGGTAGCCGAGGCCAACGGCGTATTCGAAGGCCTGCATCGTGTTCTCCGGGGCATCGCTGGCGCCACCGCGATGGGCGAACGGAAGCGGGCCATCCCACTGGAGGAACGGATGACGAGGGGTACTCATGTGGCAAGTATCGTCGTTCGACATGGCTCAAACGATCACTGTTCGCTCACCGTACGACGATTCGGTCATCGGAGAGATCCCGGCCCAGACGGCTGACGATGTAGCGGCCGCAGTCGCGATCGCCAAGACCGCGCTGAAAACACCGCTGCCGTTGTGGAAGCGCGCTGCCATCCTCGACAAGGCGGCGCAGTTGCTGACCGAGCGACGCGACGAGTTCGCCACCATCATCGCCAAAGAGGCGGCGAAGCCGATCAAGACGGCTCGCGGCGAGGCCGAGCGTGCCGTGGGCACGTTCCTGTTCGCCGCTGCCGAGGCTCGCAAACTGTCGGGGGAGATGATTCCCCTCGATGCCATCTCGGCCGGGGAAGGCAAGCTGGGCTTCACCCTGCGTGTGCCGATCGGGGTGGTCGGCGCGATTGCGCCCTTCAACTTCCCGTTGAACCTCGTCGCCCACAAGGTGGCGCCGGCCATTGCAGCCGGTTGCCCGGTCGTGCTCAAACCGGCGAGCCAGACGCCGTTCAGTTCCATTGCGCTGGCCAAGATGCTCATCGAGGAGTGTGGCCTGCCGGCCGAGTACCTCCACGTCGTCACCGGCGGTGGCAGCACGGTCGGGAATGCCATCGTCGACCATCCCGACGTCGCCCTGATCACCTTCACCGGTTCGCCTGAAGTCGGCTGGGGCATCCGGTCGCGTGCGCCCCGAAAGCGGGTCGGGCTCGAACTGGGTAACAACGCCCCCGTGATCATCGAGCCCGATGGTGATTGGAAGACAGCCGCAGCGAAGATCAAGATCGCCGGCTTCAGCCACGCCGGTCAGAGCTGCATCTCGACCCAGCGCATCTACATCCACAGCTCGATCGCCGACGACTTCACCGCCGCGCTGGTCGAGCACGTCAATGCGCTCGTCGTCGGTGACCCGCTCGACGAGGCGACCGACGTCTCGGCGTTGATCTCCAAAGGCGAGCGGGATCGAGTCGTCTCGTGGGTCGCCGAGGCCGAGGCCGGCGGCGCCAAGGTGTTGACGGGCGGAGCGCTCAACGACGACGGCGTGCTGCGTCCGACGGTCATCTCCAACGCCAAGCCCGACATGAAGGTGTGCTCGAACGAGGTCTTCGGGCCGGTGGTCGCCATCGCCACCTACGACTCGCTCGACGACGCATTCGCGCTCGCCAACGACTCGGCCTTCGGTCTGCAAGCTGCGATCTTCACCACCGACATCAGCAAAGCGCTGCGGGCAATCCACACGCTCGACTACGGCGGGGTGCTCGTCAACGAAGTGCCGACGTGGCGTGCCGACCAACAGCCGTATGGGGGCTTGCGCGATAGCGGCAACACGCGCGAGGGCCCGGCCTATTCGGTGAAGGAGATGACCGAGATCAAGATGGTCGTGCTCGGCGGATGATGCGTTGGGGAGTGTTCGGCGGCTCGAGTCGCATCTTCCAAGGTTCGCTGAAGCCCGCCTTCGAGCAGCTCGGCCACGTCATCGTCGATGCGCCCAGCAGGCGAGGCGACGACTTCGCGCCGTACGCCGAGATGTTGGAACGCGACGACATCGACGCCGTGTACAACCCGTTGCCGAACCATCTGCACGTCGAGTGGAGCCACCGCGCCCTCGATGCCGGCAAGCACGTGCTGTGCGAGAAGCCGTTGACGATGTCGCCCGGTGAGAGTGCTGAACTCTTCGATCACGCAGAGACGGCCGGCCTCACGATCCTCGAGGCGTACATGTGGCCGCATCATCCACGGGCGCGTGCGCTGCTCGGGCTCGCTGCGGACGGTTCCATCGGCAGGTTGCAGTTCGGTCGGGCGTCGTTCAGCTATCCCATGGACATGAGCGCAGGGGATCACCGCATCGATCCGCGCGGGGCCGGCGCACTGTTCGACATCGGCATCTACTGCATCGCTCCGTTCCTCCTGATCGCCAACCGGGAGCCGATCGGCTTGGCCGCCGCGGCGGCGCGAAACGACCTCGACGTCGATGTGGCGATGAGCGGTTGGATCGATTGGGGCGAGGGCTTCAGCAGCACGTTCGACGTCTCCTTCGACGCCCCGGTCCGCAAGCAGATGGCGCTGTCCGCAAGCAACGGCCTCGTCAACGTGCCGGGTCTCCACGTTCCCGGGCCAGAGGAGCCGAGCGAACTGCACGTCGAGCGCCGCGATGGCTCGATCGATGTCATCGAATGCGCAGGAGCAAACGCGTATGCCGAAATGGTGCAGCACTTCGAGGCGGTGGTGGCCGGCGAGGCCGAGCCGATCTTCGGCCGCCAGGAGAGCATGCGGTTGGCGACCATCTTCGACGAACTGCATCGACTGACCACGCCGTAGAACCTTCTAGATCGAGCGGCCGGCCGCCTTCCAGTACTCATCTTTCAACAGCCGCTTGTAGAGCTTGCCGGTCGGATGCCGCGGTAGTTCGTCACGGAAGTCGATCGAGCGCGGGCATTTGATATCGGTCAATTGTGATCGGCAGTACGCCATCAACTCTGCCGCCAGCGCCGCTGCCTCTTCAACGGTCTGCGGCATGGACACCGGCTGCACCACGGCCTTGACCTCCTCGCCGAACTCGTCGTTGGGCACACCGAACACGGCAACGTCGATCACCTTCGGATGCGTCACCAACACGTTCTCCGCCTCCTGCGGATACACGTTGACGCCGCCGGCGATGATCATGTACGCCTTGCGATCCGTGAGGTACAAGTAGTTGTCGTCGTCGAGATAGCCCACATCGCCCAGCGTGCTCCAGCCCCGTGGATGTCGTGACGACGAGGTCTTCTCCGCGTCGTTGTGGTACTCGAACGTCGCACCGCCCTCGAAGTACACGGTTCCGGATTGACCACGCGGTAGCTCGGCGCCATCGTCGCCACAGATGTGCACGACGCAGTTGATCGGCGTGCCGACCGTGCCGGCATGCGCCAGCCACATGTCACTGTTGCAGTAGACGAATCCGTTGCCCTCGGTCCCCGCGTAGTACTCGTGCAGCACGGGTCCGAACCACTCGATCATCTGCTGCTTGATCGGGATCGGGCACGGGGCGGCGGCATGGATGACGTATACCAGCGACGACACGTCGTACTTGGCACGGACCTCGGGGTCGAGCTTCAGTAACCGTACGAACATGGTTGGCACGACCTGGGTCGTGGTGACGCGATACCGATCGATCAGCTGGAGGTACCACTCCGCGTCGAAGTGCTCCATTGCCACGACCGTGGCGCCCAGTGCTTGCGCACCCATGCAGAATCGCAGCGGAGCGGCATGGTAGAAGGGCGCCGGCGAGAGGTACACACTGTCGCTGGTGGCGCCGAACAGGATCTGCAGCAGCGGCGCGACTCCACCCGGCGTGGACTCGAGCGGCGCGCGGGCGAACTCGCGCGTCACGCCTTTCGGTCGGCCGGTCGTCCCCGAGGAATAGAGCATGTCCATGCCGGCAACGCGAACTTCGTCGAGTGGCTCTGGCACCTGAGCGGCGACGGCATCCTCATACGAGTCGTAGCCGGGGACTGTCCCATCGACCATCAGCCGTGCGACGACGTCGGGCGTGTCGGCGACGATCTCCACGGCTTGGTCCGCCTTGTACTTCGAGGTGACGAACACTTTGGCGCCGCAGTCGTTGACGATGTACTGCAACTCACCGCCGGTCAGCCGACTGGAGCACGCGGTGTAGACCGCGCCGGCGTAGTGGCAGCCCCACATGATCTCGAAGTAGCGGTCATGGTTCTCCATGCAGATCGCCACGTGATCACCCGGCTGAACGCCGACGGAGCGCAACACGCGGCTCAGCCTGTTGGCAGCGGCGTCGAGCTCTGCGAAGGTCTGGGTGAACCCTGATCCGGCCATGATCAGTGCCGGCTTGTCTGGTTGCGATGCGGTGAATGCTCCCGGGTACACGCCGGCGAAGGTAGCCGAGCAGCGCCGAGCCGGCGGTACCTTGCACTGATGGACTCGGCAGGCAGCGGCACCGCGGGCATGGACGCTGCCGCGGCGCGCTTCACCGATCTCGTCAACACCGCGTCGGTCGATCGCCATCTCGACCTGCTCTGCGCCCTCGTGGCGGCCTCCCTCGACCAGTCCGCCGACGTCGGTGCCGTGATCATCGGCCTCGACGAGGTGGCCGCGTTGTGCCCACCGTCGTTCGACGGGATCGTCGACACGCTGTTCGCATCGGGCATGTTCACCGGCGACGGCGACGACTACCACCATCCACGCAACTCACTGCTCAACGAGGTGTTGACCCGTCGCGCCGGCATGCCGATCACACTCAGTGTCGTCGCCATCGAGGTCGGCAAACGGCTGCACGTTCCGATTCGTGGGGTCGGCCTGCCAGGCCACTTCGTGATCCGCGACAAAGCGTCCGGCACGTTTGCCGACCCGTTCGGCCATGGAGTTCGGTACGACCAAGCCGGGATCATCGCGTCGTGGCAGCGACGGATGGGTGGCGATGCCGACTTTCGCCCGTCGATGCTGACGCAGACGGGCGCCCGCGAGATCGCCATGCGCATCCTCAACAACCTGAAGCACAGCCTCACGACCAGGGACGAGCCGATTCTCCTCGCCCGCCTGGCACGGCTCCGCGCCGCCTATCCGGAGTTGGCCTCCGAGAACGCCGAGCGCCGCCGTTGGCTGCGACACTTCAACTGATGATCGACCCCACGATCAAGCGCAGCCTCGGGCAGATGATGAAGGGGGTGCAGGTCGTCGGCGCCCACCGTGACGGTGTGACGCGGGCGTACTGCAGCCACTGGGTGTGCCAGGTCAGCTTCGAGGAGCCGATCGTGATGGCCAGCGTGTCACCGAAGCACGACACCTACCCACTGATGGTGGCGAGTGGGGAGTTCGCCGTCAGCATCCTCGCCGGCGACCAGGTCGACGTCGGCCAGTACTTCTCGTACCCCGGGCGCCGGTTTCGCCACATCGCCGACGAGTACCTCGACACGATCCCCGGCACGCAGCTGCCGGTCGTGCGCAACTGCATCGCCTGGCTGCGCTGCACGACGTTCGAGGTCAAACCGATGTTCGACCACGACCTGTTCTTCGCTCGCGTGGTCGAGGTCGGTGCCGGCCGGTTGAAGGAGCCGCCGCTGCTCTACAGCAGCAGGCTCGGCTGGCGAATCACCGGCGACCGAGCACGCGAACCCGGTCGCAGCATCCGCGATGAGCTGCTCGAGCGTCTGGTGGCGGCGGGTATCGATGCGCCCGACGACACCGACGAGGCCGACACGTAGACCCGGCTCTGCGGTAGTTGTACACCACCAGTATCGTTGGCACCATGACGGCTACCGAGATTCAGACGCGTGGTGACGAGGGGATCGTCGATGACCTCACCTCGCAGTTGCTCGACGAATGTGATCCGAAGACCCACGACTCGACGACGTTCCTCGGTGCGCAGTTCGACAAGGGCTTGGCGTGGGTGCACTTCCCGGTCGGCAATGGCGGCCTCGGCCTCAATCCCAAGCTCCAGAAGATCATCAACGAACGGCTGTCGGCCGCCGGGGCGCCGAACGCGTACTACCGAAACCCGATCGGCTATGGCATGTGCGGACCAACCGTGGTGATGTGGGGCAGCGAGGCGCAGAAGCAGCGCTACCTCCGGCCACTGTTCACCGGGGAAGAGATCTGGTGCCAGTTGTTCAGCGAGCCGGGCGCCGGTTCCGACTTCGCCGGTCTGGCCGCCAAAGGTGTCCGAGACGGCGACGAGTGGCTCGTCAACGGGCAGAAGGTCTGGACGACGCTGGCCCACCTCTCGCAATTCGGCCTCTTGGTCGTGCGCACCGACTCCGAGGCCGTGAAACACGCCGGGCTCACCGCGTTCGTCGTCGACATGCACGCGCCCGGCGTGGAGGTCCTCCCGCTCCGGCAGATGACGGGTGAGGCTGAGTTCAACGAAGTGTTCTTCAACGACGTGCGCATCGCGGACTCCGAGATGCTCGGCAAAGCCGGCGACGGCTGGCGAGTGTCTTTGACGACGCTGATGAACGAGCGAGTGTCGATCGGCGGAACGATGCCTGCGAAGGGCTCGGGAACGATCCAAGCCCTCACCTCGACGTGGGCCGGCCTTCCGGCCGAGCGCAAGAACGCGGCCGACCTCGACGACGTGATGAAGCTGTGGTCGCGGGCCGAGGTTTTGCGGCTCACCAACGTGCGGGCCAACCAGAACCGCAAGATGGGCGACCCGGGCCCCGAAGGCTCGATCGCCAAGATGGCGTTTGCCGACCTCAACAAAGACATCTACGCCAAGGTCATCGACCTGATGGGCGCCGACGGGATGCTCTACGGCAGCTACGAGATGGTCCGCCCGGAGACGGCTATGGCTTTCGAGAACATGCAAAAGGCGTTCCTACGAAGCCGGGCCAACTCGATCGAGGGTGGCACGACCGAGGTCATGAAGAACATCCTCGGCGAACGGATCCTCGGTCTCCCCGGCGACGTCCGCGTCGACCGCGAAGTTCCCTGGAGCCAAGTCCCGCGCAACTGACCAGCTGGGCGGTCAGTTATCTCAGGCACGTCGGTCGCCGGCTCGGTGAGCGGTTCACCCACTCTCGCCAGCGGTGTGGTCGGGCGCGATTCCGGTATTCCCAGTACCGAAATCGAACCCGTTGAGCCCGGTCGGGCGCGCTGTGAGTACCCGCAGTACCGAAATCTCGCCCGACCGGTCTCGAGTGCGTATGACCGCACATTTCGCGGGGTGTCGTACGGTACTTGTCGTGCTCGAGAACTATTCCGTCGCCGCCCGGCGCGTCGTCTCACTGGCGACGATGGAGGCGGGGCGGCTCGATCATTCACGAGTTGGCACCGAGCACCTGCTTCTCGGGTTGCTCTCCGACGACGATGGAGAGTCGGCTGATGTGCTGCACGCAGCCGGTGCCTCTCTCGCAGCTGCGCGCCACAAGGTGGTCGAGGCGCTGGGAACAGGCACTGGATTGCAGAGCATCGAAGCGATGCCATTCACGCCGCGGGCAGAGCGTGCGCTCGAACGAGCGGGTCGGTTCTCGCGCAAAGACCAACAGGCACAGGTGACCGCCGAGCACGTTCTGCTCGGCGTGCTCGACGTCGAAGGATTGGCCTGTCAGGTGCTCCGGGGGCTCGGCGTCGACATCGCTCAACTTCGCGACGCGCTTGTCGCCCGCCCCGCGACCCCCGTTGCCATCATCAACGACCAGCCTTCGGTCGAGGCGGTGCGGCCGAGCTGTCCCCAGTGTCACGCACCGCTCGATGACACGTTGACCGAGACGCTGGTGCTCGCTCGACGCGACGGCGAGCAGCCGTCCGAACTCGGTGTCATCCATTGCGCGGCGTGCGGTACGACACTGGGGATTGTGCGGCCGGAGTCGTAGGCGCCTCCGGCGCCGTGGCCACCAACCTTGTCAGCGGCCGGTGCGCAGCAGGATCCCCAAGTACAGCGCCGCCAGCGAGCACACGAGACCGAGCGCGCCACCGAGGGCGAGGGCCAACTTGGTCTTGCCCAGCGAATGGATCAGCACGAACACCGCCGCCGCCACGGCCACCGTGATCTTGACGAACACGGTGACCTGATACGCGGTGGTGGTGTTGCCCAGATCGATCTCGGTCAGGTTCCAGATCCCGGTGATCGCCAGCACCCCGAACGCGGGCCAGGCCATACGGGCGAATGCGCGGGCGACGGCGCGCGGCGTGTCCGCCGATTGCTTGCGGACCGTGCCGACCAGGCCGGCCAACGCAATTTGGCCGCCGACCCACACGGTCGCGGCCAGCACGTGGAGAAACAGGCGGATCGTGGCGGCAGTGGGGGAGAGCACGACGGGAGGCTACGGAACGCGCAACGCCGCCAACACATCGCTGGCGGCGAACTCGTGATCGTTCATCGTCGCCGACTGAACGACCGACCCACCGAGAAGCGCCGCTGCAGCTGTGCCGATTGCTGCCTGCAACTCCCTGATGTTGCGCGGCGGGGGGAAGTACTCGTCCTCGTCAGTGACCTTCACCGGCTCGACACCGTGCCGGGGGTTGAGGTAGCGGAGTATCTCGTCGACCAGTTCTTCGGGTGCGGAGGCGCCGGCAGTGACGCCGACGGTGCCGTGCAGGGTGTCGGGGAGTTCGCCGGCGTGATTGACGCGGAACACCTGTGGGCAGCCAGCCTCGATCGCCAACTTCTCGAGGGCGCGCGTGTTGGAGGAGTTCGACGAGCCGATCACCACGATGGCGTCGCACTTCGAGGCCATCGCCATCAGCGCCGATTGTCGGTTCGTGGTGGCGAAGCACAGGTCGCTGCGACCAGGCGTCCACGCATCGGGATACTTCGCCGTGACCGCATCGGCCACGCCCGACCAGTCGCGGTGCGACAGCGTGGTCTGGGCGAGCAGGGCGACCGGCTGGTCGAACTGGGGCAGTGCGTCGACCTCTGCCACGCTCTCGACGCGGCTGATCGACATCGGCGCGACCGCCATCGTGCCGACCGCTTCCTCGTGGCCCTCGTGACCGACGTAGACGATGCGGAAGCCCTTCTTGGCGCGGACCTTCACCTCGTGGTGCACTTTGGTCACGAGGGGGCACACCGAGTCGACCACGTAGCTGCCGCGGGCACGCGCCGCAGCAACGACCTCGGGCGCCGAACCGTGGGCGGAAAGCATGATCGGGGAGCCGGCGGGCACATCGGCGATGTCGTCGACGAAGACGACTCCCTGCTCGACGAAGCGGTCGACGACGATCTTGTTGTGCACGATCTCGTGGTAGCAGTAGACGGGCGGCTCGAACGTGCGAACCATCCACGCCAGGGCCTTGATCGCCATCTCCACACCGGCGCAAAACCCACGTGGTTCAGCCAGGAGAACCCGATCGACGTCCACGGTCGCAGGCTACCCGGGGCATGCCGCCGATAGCCTGGGTGCCCATGTCCGCACCGGTGGTTGTCAGCGTCGCGCCTGGGTCCGCCGCTGAGCGGGCCGGCTTGTGCGCGGGCGACGAGGTCGTGACGATCAATGGAATCGTGCCTCGCGACATCATCGAGTGGCGCTTCGCGGCCGACGAGCCCGAGGTCGAGATCGAGTTGCTGCGCGGGGGCCTGCAGTCGTCGCTGGAGATCTCCAAGCGTGCCGGTGAACCGCTGGGCGCCGAGGTCTCGAGCGCCGTCTTCGACCGCGTGCGCACGTGCGACAACCACTGCGAGTTCTGCTTCATCTACCAACTGCCCTCGGGTATGCGCCGCAGCCTCTATCTCAAGGACGACGACTATCGCCTCAGCTTCCTCTACGGCAACTTCACCACGCTGACCCGCTTCACCGAGGCCGATCTCGAACGAGTGATCACCGAGCGTCTGTCGCCGTTGAACGTCAGCATCCACGCCACCGATCCCGAGGTGCGGGCGCGCATGTTGAAGAACCCGCGCGGCGGCATGAGCCTGCGTTGGTTGCGCGCCTTGCTCGACAACGGCATCGTGGTGCGCGGCCAGGTCGTGCTGTGCCCGGGGGTGAACGATGGCGAGATCTTCGACCGCACCATGGCCGGCGTGCTCGACGAGTACTCCGAGCTCGAGTCGGTCGCGGTCGTACCACTCGGTCTCAGCAAGTTCAACACCGAGTCGGCGATGCGGTTGCACACACGCGACGAGGCCGCAGCGATGATCGACGCCATCGAGGACTGGCAAGAGGTCTTCCTGCACACGCTCGGCCACCGGATGGTGTTCGCCGCCGACGAGTACTATCTCATGGCGGATCGACCGTTCCCTGCCGAGGACACATACGAGGACTTCTCGATGCACGAGGACGGCATCGGCATGGCCCGCACGTTCGAGATGGAGTTCAACGGACGCGTGCCCGAGCCCACAGGCCCGCAGGCCGGGTTCTTCGCCGCCGTCGACGCACCTGCACCGCCGAACCCCGCCGCGTACACGGGTCTGCGGGCACGCGCCTGCGGCACGGACCGCACGGACGGCACCGCGTTGCGGCTCACCGCCCGACGCAACGCACCGATCGGGATCCTCACCGGCGCGTTTGGCGCCCGGGTCATTTCCCCGCTCGTCTCCAGCATGAATCGACCCGACATCAGGGTCATCCCCGTGCAGAACGAGTTCTTCGGTGGCAACACCGCGGTCACCGGCCTGATGGTCGGACACGACCTGCAACGCGTGCTGGCCGGCGAGCCGGCAGGACATCGCTACCTGCTGCCCGACGTGTGCCTGTCGGAGGGCCGGTTCCTCGACGGCACCACGATCGACGAACTGCCGCGACCCGTCGAGGTCATCGCCACCGACGGCATCTCACTACGCAAAGCCCTGGAGTCCTCATCATGACGTTGCCCACTGTTGTCATCGTCGGACGGCCCAACGTCGGCAAGAGCACCCTCTTCAACCGCATCATCGGCGAGCAGGTCGCCATCGTGGAGGACCGTCCGGGCGTGACCCGCGATCGCAACGAGACCGAGGCCGATTGGCTCGGCGTGCACTTCCTGCTGGTCGACACAGGCGGTTGGCTGCCCGGGGGGAACGATCTCGATGCCAAGGTCAGTCGCCAGGTCGAAGCTGCCGTGAAGACCGCCGATGTCGTGCTGTTCCTGGTCGACGCGACGACCGGGGTCACCGAGGACGACGAAGCCTTGGCCAACTGGCTGCGACGCATCAAGGCGCCGGTGCTGTTGGTGACCAACAAGGCCGACAACGAACGCCGCGAGAACGACCGATGGGAGTTCCTGGCCCTCGGTGCCGGCGATCCGTATCCCGTCAGTGCACTGCACGGCCGCCGCGCTGGCGACCTGCTCGACGAGGTGATTTCCTTGCTCCCCGTGACCGACGACGAGACGTCCGAGATCGGGGTCGATCTCGAAGACGCGACCGAACTGTGGAAGGCCGGCGACACGCCGCCGCCACGGGTGGCCATCGTCGGGCGACCCAACGTCGGCAAGAGCACGTTGTTCAACCGGTTGGTCGGCGAGGACCGCTCGGTCGTGCACGACATGGCTGGCACCACCCGCGACTCCATCGACACCTTGGTCGAGACACCCGACGGGCCGATCGTGTTCGTCGATACGGCGGGTATGCGTCGTCGCAGCAGGGTCGACGACTCTGCCGAGTACTACTCGGTGGTGCGTGCCCTGCGGGCCATCGACGGCAGCGACATCGCCCTGCTGGTGATCGACGCGACCGATGGGATCACCAGCCAGGATCAGCGCCTCGCGGAGCGCGTCGACGCCGCGGGCTGTCCGATCGTGGTGATGCTCAACAAATGGGAGTTGATCGACGATCCCGAGCAACGACTGCAGGTCCAGGCGGAGCTCAAGCGCAAACTGTACTTCGTCGGCGACGCGCCGATCCTGAAGATCTCGGCGCTGACCGGCAAGGGCGTCTACAAGCTGCAGCCCGTGCTGCAGGAGGCGATCACCCAGTACCACCGACGAGTGCCGACCCGCGACGTGAACCGGGTGATCTCCGACGCACAGCAACGCCAGCCGGCTGGCCACGGTGTCCGGGTGCTCTACGCACTGCAGGGCGCCACCGACCCGCCGACGTTCACGCTGTTCGTCAACCGCGAGTTGCCACACACCTACATGCGCTACCTCGAGCGGAGCATCCGTGAGGCGTTCGAGTTCGGCAGCACTCCGTTGAAGCTTCGGGTCAGGAAACGGACCGACTAGTGCCCTGGTGCGAAGACTGCGCCAAGTACTGGGCGCCGGCGGCGATGAACGAGGACGGCACCTGCCCGACGTGTGGGCGCCTCGTCGAGGCGCCGGTCAGGCAGCCGATCACCGCCAAGAACCTCGACATCCGAAGGTTGGCAGCGGGGGAGGAGGGCGAGGAGGTCGTCAAGGCCCCGTGGCACTTCAAGCTGCTGATGGTGCTCCTCGCCCTGTACCTCGGTTGGAGACTCGTCCAACTGTTCACGTAACGGGCAGATAGGCTCGCACGTCGTACAACCAGTACGGGCTGTAGCGCAGCTTGGTTAGCGCACTTGTCTGGGGGACAAGGGGTCGCAGGTTCAAATCCTGTCAGCCCGACCACAAAATAGCAGGTCAGAGCCGGTCCACGAGGGACCGGCTCGTTTCGTCTCGGGCTCAAATCTGCTACCCATCTGCTACTCCGGGGCTTGCAACCGACACTCTCGCCGACGGCTTGTGCTACACAGTCTGCCGCAGTCACGGGAGTGCCCAGGGAGTGACAGCTAGCGGAGTGACAGTGACGCGCCCCAGCTCGGGATCAACGGAAGCGTGTGGTTGCGCAAGGGTTGCGAATGAGGGCGATCGGCGATTGTGGACGGCCGACGAGGCTTCCGCCTGAGGAGGCGGCGAAGCGCGTCTCGTCGAGTCCTCTTATGGAATCTGCACCGAATTCGTCGAGCGCACTCGACACACGGGCGACGACCTCGTGCGGTCGAACGCAATCGACTCGCCGATGAGCAGTACCGGGATTCGAAGTGTGGCTTGGTCGGACGGAGCGTCGTCAAATCAGGCTCGGGTTCCACGCGGCAAGCCGGCCAGGCGCCCAGCGTCCTCGGTCGAGATGACGGCCGCCTTGGCATCTGCTACGGCGTCGCCATCGATCGGATGAGAATGACCGAGTGATTCATCCACACATCCGTATGGTCGCACGGACATGCCGAGGGTCAATGTTGACAAGTCAGCTACTGGCGTACGTGCTGGGCTGTGCTGACGTCGCCGCACCGTCGGCGATGTCGACGATGAGCGCCATCGCCCGGGTCGGGTCGGTCAGCGGGAGGTGATGGCCGCCGGGCCAGGCCCGGTAGTCAACAGTCTGGTGAGAGCGAGCGATCTCTTGGAGAAATGGGTGGTTGCAGACCGGGTCGCCCAGACCGGCGACGATCACAACCGGCACGGTGACGTGCGACAGCCAGTCGGCGGCAGCGTTGTCGATGACGAGCCTTTCGAGCGTTTCGGAGTACGACGCCCAGCTGTGCTCGACGCCGTCTCGGGCGATCTGCGAGGGAAGATCAGGGAGGCTGAGCTCGGCCAACACCGCCGCCAGCCGTCGGTGAGCGCACGACCATCGACAGATCATCGCAGCGAACGCTCCGTCGTTCGCGAAGAGACGGGCCATCAGACCCAACTGCTTGACATGCCGTCGGGCGTCGCCGGAATCAGGGTAGAGGGGTGGTCCGAACATGATCACGGCGCGTACGCGTTCCCGGCAGGTTGCCGCCAGCCGCAGAGCGACGATGCCGCCTGCCGAGTGCGCCACCACGACAGCAGGCTGTTGGACGTGTGCGGCATCGAGGCACGCTTCGATCGCCGCGACGTGCTCATCCGGCCCGTAGCCAACCGACGGTCGAGGCGACTCGCCGAATCCGAGAAGGTCGGGAACAACGAGACGATGCCCATCACTGAGCCGATCGTAGGCAGATCCCCAGTAAACGCCGGACGCCCCAAGCCCGTGGAGCAGCACGATCGGGGGCCCGTCCCCGATCACCCTGGCAGCGAGCGGCGACAGCATCGTGCGGGGTCGCGGCGGGCGCCAGTCGACGCCCGATCGTCGCTGACTCGCGACACGCCACTGGCACACTGCGGCGATCGAGCCGCCGACGGCAACAGCGATCAGCCGTCCCGGGTGCTTCATCGGCTCGGCCGCTCGATCAATCGGGGGGCCTGCGCGAGCGGGACACCGAGCAAGTCGACCAGTCGTTCTTGGCTAGTTGCGAGTCGAGTCGCGCCCGACAGGCGAAAGCTGATTTCCCTCAACTCTCCGCTGCGTCCGAACATTTCCCTCCGCGCAATGGCCTGTCTACGACCTGTTGTATACAGGGACCTTCGACACTAGTACGACAGAGCGTAGGAGACCAGAGTGGAGGCGCTAGGAACGAACCCCCCTGACGCCCGGGTCGGAGAGCGGGCGAACCCCGCCGGCCAGACAGTCATTGCGAACACATCTCGACAAATGAGGAGTTGCATCTTGAACAACGGAGGCTGGAACGGCATGGATGGGGGTAGCTGGTGGTGGATGTCGATCATGATGTTCGTCGTCGTGGGTGGACTCGTCTGGGTCGGGATCGCACTCGTACGACGCGGCAATCGCACCCCGCACCCACAATCGCTGGGAACGGCGACCTCTCCAACGAGTGCAACACCACAGGAGCTCCTCGCCGAACGACTCGCCCGCGACGAGATCGAACCCGACGACTATCGCCAACGACTCAAGGAGCTCAACGACTGACCAATCGGGCACTGGCCAGCTACCACTCGTCGCGAGCAGCCCAGTGACAGCGAGCCGTGACCGTCGAACTCGCTAGCCGAATCGCGTCTGCGAGTGAGGCCGTGGCCCAGGCTCACACGTTTGCTCCGCGTCAGCAGTACTGGCGAACCGTTGGGTACGGATTTACTGCGGCTCCGCCAGCGGGGTGGATCTCGAAGTGGAGGTGATCGGCGGTCGTGTCACCGGTGTGGCCGACGTAGCCGATCACTTCACCGGCTGCGACGCTACGCGAACTCCCTTCCCACGACGAGAGGTGGGCGTAGTAGTACCCGTTCCCGTCGTCGCCGGAAAACGAGACGGTGTTGCCCCCCAGATTGTTGGTTCTCATCGTGGCGAAACCTGCCACGACCGCGACCAGGGGAGTGCCGAATGGGCTCATCATGTCGACACCTTGGTGTGTGCGTCCACCGGGTCGTGGCGCGCCCCAGGTGTCGCCGAATGCGTTCGGTCCGGCGACGGGACAGATCCACGAGCCACCAGTGATCACGGGGGCTGGCCGCGGTGTCGGCGCCGGAGCCGGTGCTGGCGGCTCGGTGGACGGGGCCGGGGTCGGCGAGGACGGCGTCGGAGACGATGGAGTTGGGGTCGGCGAGGACGGAGCCGGAGGGGTTGGTTTCAACCCGCTACCTCTCGCCTGGACGGGTGGGCTGACGCTGGCAGCGGCGGCGGCGCGGGCCACTTGGTCGGCGGCCGCCTTCGCGTCCCTCTCGGCGGTAGCGTTCGCCTCATCTTGTCGTTGCTTGGCCAACTGCGCCTCGTAGGCACGCTTGACCTCTGCATTCTTGAGCTGTTCGCGAAGTGTGGCCAGATCGGCGAGTTGGGCGTTGATGTCGGTCTGGCGCGTCGCGAGGTCGGCGACGAGTTGCGCGTTCTCGGTGTTCAACGTATCGAGGTGGGCCTGTTCGCTCTCGAGGTCACTTCGTACGGCGTCGAGGGTGTCGAGATCCGCCGAGCCGGCGTCCAAAGCGAGGTTCTTCAGAACGTTGATCTGTAGCGCTGCGGTGAGATCGCCATTGACCAGAAGGATCGACGGAGCGGCGCCGCCGGTGAACCGGTCGATGGCTATTCGAGCGAGACCAGCTTGCAGATCTGAATACTGCGCCGAAGCAGCGGCGATCTTGGCCTGGCTGGTCTGAATTTCCGCGGCAACATCCTCGAGGTGGATCTGAGCCTGCGACCAACGTTGCGCGGTCTCGTCCGCCTTTGCTTGGGTGCGGAGAATCTCGGCTGCGACCTGATCCGACGTCAGATTTGAGTTCGCCGCAGCTGTCATTCGGGCGGGAAGCAGCGATGCCACCAACACCATGGTCAGCACAACCCGACCGATCCGTTCGCGTGAGACGCAACCGCCCACCAAATATTGCAATCTCATGACGGAATCACAGTAGCTTCTACATTGTGTCGTAACAAGTCATCGTCGCACCCCAGGTCACCCGTGCCATCCCCGACTTGACGAATTTGCCCAGCAACAATGGCTCGAGTGCGGCACAGTCACGGTCACGTCCGACCGACCCCTGATTCCGATGCGGAAATCCAACCTGTTCTCCAATCACCGAAGACGGTCACCGCGATCTGGTCTGCCGTCGGGCTCGCTGCGCTGGTGACCCTGATCGGTCTCGTGGTCTTCTGGCCCAGTGGTGGCACCTCGCAAGGGTCCGACGCAGACCTTTTCTCCGAGCCACCGATCAAAGCGCAAGTTCTCGATGTCACGCAGGATGCGTGCACTGGAACGACCGCTGCCGACAACACGCCATGCAACTTCGTCCGCATCCATGTCGAGGGAAGCGACACGCCAACGCCCGAGGTGCCACGGGGATCGGGGGATGTACGCAGGGGCGGGCCGATGATCGAGCAGCCTGCCGGAGCGGTCGGCGGCCTGCATCCCGGTGACGACATCTACGTCGACATGACGGTCAACCCGGATGGCACGGCATCGTTTTCGTTCTACGACTACCAACGCGCCACACCGATGTGGATCCTGACCATCGTGTTCATCGGAGCGGTCCTCATCCTCGGCCGGTGGCGTGGGCTCGGAGCAATCGCCGGGCTGGCCGCGAGCTTGGTGGTCATCGTCAAGTTCCTCCTGCCATCGATCCTCGACGGCAACAGCCCAGTGATGGTGGCCATCGTTGCGTCATCGTTGATCGCGTTCATCGCCCTATACCTCGCACATGGCTTCACCATCCCGACATCTGTCGCCCTGCTGGGGACATTCGCCAGCCTGGCTGTCACGGCCTTGTTGGCGATGCTCTTCGTCAGTTGGAGCAACTTGACGGGTCTGTCCGACGAGAGCGCCCTGTACCTGACATCGCTTGGAGTCAAGGTCGATCTGCAGGGCATCGTGCTTGCCGGATTCGTCATCGGAGCCTTGGGCGTTCTCGACGACGTCACCGTGACTCAGGTCGCAGCTGTCTCGGAACTCTACGCAGCGCAACCAGATCTTGGGGCAGGACAGCTGTATCGGTCGGCAGTCATCATCGGCCGAGACCACATCTCGGCGACCGTCAACACGCTCTTCCTCGCCTACGCCGGCGCCGCGCTCCCTTTGTTGCTGCTGTTCACACAAGCCGGTCAATCCGTCGGGTCACTCGCCGGTCGCGAGGTGATTGCTATCGAGATCATCCGATCGCTGGTCGGCTCGATCGGCCTGGTTTCCGCGGTTCCGATCACCACGTGGCTCGCCGTGAGGGCCCTGCATTCGACCCTCACGCCCGCCATCATCGCGACTTCGTAGCCCAAGGCCGACTGCGGCGGTTCAGCCTCGGAAGTCGCCGATGATGCTCAATGCGACGGTTTCGGTGCTGCCGTCAGCATGCTGGACGGGGACGTGGATGGTCATGTCGTGGGGGCCGTCCATGCCGGGGTGCATGGAAAGCTCGAAGCTGAGGTTCGTCTCGCCACCCGGGTCGAGGCTACTCGGGCCCTGCAGGGTGAATGCGCCCGGGCAGCAGCCCTGGTTGATCTGGACATGTGGATCGCCAAT
Organism: Ilumatobacteraceae bacterium; assembly: GCA_039931555.1. Lineage (GTDB taxonomy): Bacteria > Actinomycetota > Acidimicrobiia > Acidimicrobiales > Ilumatobacteraceae > JAENVT01. Next base: position 34,647 of record JBDTRP010000079.1, read on the forward strand.
CGTGACGCTGCCGGTCCCTGTGTTGCGCAACAGCCAGGTCGGCCGGACAGCGACGTCCAGCGGGACGCGTCCAAGCGCAAACGAGGCGGGCGCGGCGCTGATGTTCGCTGTCTCCACCGTTCCGCTGGATGTGCCCGGGGTTTCGAGCACGGGCATGCCCATGCTGCTGAGCTCGCCGGTCTTGCGGTAGCTGGCACTCGGCGAGCCGCCGGATGTGGCGGCCGCGATGGCGGCAACGGACGCGCCGACCAGCAGGACGGCTGCGACGATGGAGAGAATCCACGTCCGATGACGGGAATGTTGGTGTTCGGCGAGCCGATCGTGTGTGTTGCTCATGGGGGGTCTCCGGGTTCAGGCTGCGGGCGGTGGCCCGAAGCGGTCGATGATCGATTGGCGAACTTCGCTGATGGCGATGCCGGTCGCGAGTTGGTCGCGAGCGGCGACGGCTTCGGCGGTGCAGACTCCACAGCCGGCGGCGTGGGGGTCCCAGCCGGCTGGGTTGACGAAGCAGTCCTCGAGGT
>JBDTRP010000080.1:0-2573 GCA_039931555.1 Ilumatobacteraceae bacterium
GCGCGGAGGCCCTGACGATGTTGGAGACGCAGGCAGTTGATCTGATCGTGTTGGAATCTCGATCTTCCCGATATCAGTGGCGAGAACGTCGCTGCGGAGGTTCGCTCTCGGTCTGCGACCACGTGACTCTCGCAGTTGCTCGAAGAAGGCTTGTGAACAATCGCCTCAACCGCCGGCGAGCAGGGTGTTCATCTCGGCGATCTCACCCTGCTGGGCGGTGATCACCTGACCGGCGAGCGCCAAGACGTCGGTGTTCGAACCGCTGGCCTTCACGGTTTGCGCCATGGAGATCGCGCCCTCGTGGTGGCGGATCATCATGTCCATCCACATCTTGTCGAAAGCCGGTCCGGTCATCGCCCCGAGCGAGCTCATCTCCTCTGTCGACATCATGCCGTCCATCGACGCCATGTCTTGCCCGGGACCCATGTCCATCGGCATGGTTTGACCCCACGCGCCGAGCCATCCGCTCATCATTTCGATCTCCGGGTTCTGCCCAGCCTTGATCCGTGAGGCAAGCTCGCGGACCTTTTCGCCGGCGTCGACCTTCGAGTCGAAGGCCATATCGGCCATCTCGATGGCCTGTTCGTGGTGCGGGATCATGCTCTGGGCGAAGGTGACGTCGGCCTGGTTGAACGAAGCGCCAGCGGCAGGCGTACCGGCTGCGGTATCGCTCGCAGACGCCTGTTGTGTCGCCGGAGTCGCAGTCTTGTCGCTGCCGCATGCGGCGAGTCCGAGCACGCCGACGGCGGCGATGATGGAGATGGATCGATACTTCATTTGGGCCTTTCGGGGGATTGAGGTGCCACGTGGTTACTACACAGTGTAGGTGACAGCGGCGCGTTCAGTCCGTCAGCGGATGGCCGGGCGGCGAAATGACGAGGCGGCTCACGGTTGGATCGAGACCCGGAAACTACACCGCGTAAGAGTATGGGTGGACTCGGCTAGTCTGCGCGAGGAGGTGTCATATGGCAAAGCGGCCCGACGGAGCATTGGAACATGACATCATGGCGGTGCTGTGGGCGGCCGATGGTCCCTTGCAACCAGGTGAGATCCGAGAACTTCTCAGCTCTGAACTCGCCTACACCAGCGTGGCAACGGTGCTCGGCCGGCTTCACACCAAGGGGCTGGTGAAACGGAGCGAATCCGGACGCGCCTACGCCTACGAAGCCCGAATCGACGAGTCGCAGCTTGCGGTCCGACGCATCGGTGAGGTTCTCTCTTCGGCATCCGACAAGGGCCAGGTGCTCGCGGGATTTGTCGGGAGCCTGTCGAGGAAGGATCTCAAGGCGTTGCGGGCGATGCTCGGCGAAGTCGACGGCTGATGTTTCCCTCAATACTCTTTCCACTCGCCGTTGCCATGGTGCTGGCGATCTTGGTGACGGCGGCGCATCGTCGTGTTCCCCCCGTCGTCGCTGCCAAGGCGGTGACGGTCACGTTGGCGGTCGTTGCCACAGCGGCGGCGCCGACACTGTGGATTGTCTCGCTTGGATACGTCACCCACCTTCCCCTGCTTGGTGGACGTCTGGACTGGTGCGCGAAGGCCTTTGGTGCCCGTGACCCGATCCCAGGGTGGGTAGGGCTGCCGACGTTGGTCCTCACGGCCGCCGGGGTCGTGCGCGCCCGGGCGGTGATCGCGGCGCATCGACGGCTACGCCAAGACCATCCCGGAACCGTTGAGATCGCTGATCATGCCCGACCATTTGCGTTCACCCTTCCGGGCCGTGGCGGCCACGTCGTGCTGTCGAGTGGCCTTCTCGAACTGCTCGACAAGGCCGAGCAAGGTGTCGTGCTCGCCCACGAGCAGGCGCACGCCCGCCACCGCCATGACCGCTACCTCCTCGTCGCTCAGCTCGCTGCCGCAATCATGCCGCTGCTTCGCCCGCTGGCCGGGCGATTGCAGTTCTCGCTCGAACGATGGGCCGATGAAACAGCCGTCGCGTACTGCGGCGACCGAGGCTTCGTCGCGCGAACGCTCGGCAAGGTCGCGCTGCGCAGCATCACCCCGGTCGGGGCGATGAGTTTCGCCGGGCTGGGCGTTCCGGCGCGCGTGGCCGCCTTGTTGTCGCCACCGGCGACATCGCTCCGCTCCAGCACCCAAGCTGCATTGTGGAGTGCGATCACGGTCACCGGCGCATTGGCGGCATTTCAGCTCCACCATCTCATTCGGCTGCTCACCGCACTCTGCGTCGGCTGACAATCATTTCCTACACCATGTAGTAGTTTGCCGCGGTGGAGCCCGCCGTCGAAGACCCACCCGAGTTGGACAACCGCAGCAGCCGCCGTACGAAGTTCTTTGCTGTCGTCGCGCTGGTGGCAATCGTCGCGTATGCGGTGACGAGACCTTCGAACGAACCATCGTTCCAGGCCGCCGGCGAACCGGTCGCGCTTCCACAAGCGGGCCACTTGACCGACATGTCGGAAACCCAGTTCGAAGGTGTGCTCGTCGGGCTTCGAGGAACCCCGGTGATCGTCAACATCTGGGCATCGTGGTGCTCGCCATGTCGTACCGAGACCCCGTTGCTCGAGCGGACCTGGAAAGCCCACAGCAGCGACGTGGTGATCATCGGCGTGGC
>JBDTRP010000081.1:0-10855 GCA_039931555.1 Ilumatobacteraceae bacterium
TGTTGTAGCGGCGATCGGTCTCGAACCGATGACCTTCCGATTATGAGCCGGATGCTCTGACCAACTGAGCTACGCCGCCAGGGCCTTGCCGACCGGTTTCGTCTTCCCGGAGGAAGGGTGACCGTTTTGGTCGAGCCCTCTGTGGGAATCGAACCCACGACCTACGCCTTACCATGGCGTTGCTCTACCGACTGAGCTAAAAGGGCGATCGCTGACGCGCGGGTTCTACCGCAAGCCAGCCGAGAAGCATAGCGCCCTCTGTGAGGCATCTACCACGGTATTCTCGCGCTTTCGGCACTACGCTCGGCCGGCGTGAGCGAGGGCCGGATCCAATCGATCACCCTGCGATTGGCGTCGTTGGGCGATGCGGAGCAGATCCGCCAGATCTACAACTACGAGGTCTCCAACACCACGGCCACGTTCGACCTCGTACCGAGGTCACTCGAGGATCAGCAGCAGTGGATCGCCGACCGCAACGGGGCCTTCGCCGCGATCGTGGCCATCGATCCGACCGACGACCACGGCGACGTGGTGGGCTTCGGCTCGCTGTCGCCCTACAAGGAGCGCGCCGCCTACCGCACCAGCGTCGAGGACTCGGTCTACGTCCGCCGCGACCGCAATGGCGAAGGCATCGGCAAGCTGATCGTCGCTGACCTGCTGCGAGTCGGATCAGTTTCGGGGTTCCACGCCGTTTTTGCCCGCATCTCGGCGTCCAGCGCCGGCTCGATCGCCCTGCACCGCTCGTGCGGCTTCGAGTTGGTGGGGATCGAGCGAGAGGTCGGCCGCAAGTTCAACAAGTGGCTCGACGTCGCGCTCATGCAAGCCCTCCTCTGACCCAGTCGGGCGCGATTCCGGTAGCGCCGGTACTCACACCGCGCCCGAACTCGCTCAACGGGGTCGATTGCGGTAGTGGCAGTACCGATAACGCGCCCGACCAGGCTGGCAGCGGGGCTAAGACGTGAGGCCGAGGGACTCCGCTTCGGCGGCCAGTGCCAGCCAGGATTCCTCAGCGGTGGCGAGATCAGCTTGGGCGGCGGCGAGTTGTTCGCCCAGCGTCGCCAGCTCCCAGTGGGCGTTGGTGCCGGCCATGGCGTGCACCAGCTTGTCTCGGGCAGCCGTTGCGGTGGCGACCTTGCGTTCGGCCTGGCCGAGATCTCGCCGCACCGTCGACGGGCTGCGACCCGATGTCGGCCTCGCTCGCGCCGGCGCGGGTGCCCGCGCCGTCATTTGCGGCATTGGTACTGCATCGGCAGCCTCACGCTGCACCAACCAGGCGGCGACGCCGCCACGGATCCAGCGCACGCCCCCCTTGCCGTCGAGCGCCAACAACTCGTCGGTGACCCGGTCGAGGAAGGCGCGGTCGTGGCTGACAGTGACGACAATTCCCGGCCAATCGTCGAGGAAGTCCTCCATCGCCCGCAGGGTGTCGAGGTCGAGATCGTTGGTCGGCTCGTCGAGCAACAAGACGTTGGGTTGGGGGACGAGCGTCAGCAGCAGCTGCAGCCGGCGGCGCTCACCGCCGCTCAAGGTGCCGATCGGTGCGAACTGCGCATCGCCGTCGAACCAGAACCGGCGCATCAGCGCCACGTCGGCCAGGGACGGCTCGCCCTTGTCACCGGCAATGGCCTCGCGCACCCGTTGCGTCAGGTCGAGGTCGCGGCCGAGCTGGTCGTAGTAGCCGATCTGCACCGTGGCGCCTCGGTCGACGCTGCCGTGGGTGGGGGCGTGGCGCCCGGCGATGAGGTCGAGCAGCGTCGACTTGCCAGCTCCGTTGGCGCCGACCACCCCAACGCGGTCGCCAGGTTCGAAGACCAGCGTGCACGGGTCGATCACGTTGGTGCCGTCGGGCCAGGCGAAGCCCACGTCGGTGAGCTCGATCCCCTTCGAGCCCAAGCGCTTCGACCCCATCGACAGGCCGAGCTCGCCGTCGCGCGCCGCGGCCTGCGCCCGGCCCTCGACCAACGCGGTCGCCGTGGCGATGCGAGCCTTCGGCTTCGAGGTTCGAGCCGGGGCGCCGCGCCGCAGCCACGCCAGCTCACGCGTTGCCAGGTTCTTACGAACTTGTTCGGCCACCTCGGCGCGCTCCTCGCGCTCGGCGCGGCCGGCAAGGTACGCGGCGTAGCCCGAACCGGCATGCCAGCCGGCCGGCACGTGGAGGTAGGCGGTGCCGCGATCGAGCTCGAGCACCTTGGTGGTGACTTTGTCGAGCACGTGTCGGTCGTGGGTGACCAGCACCAGTCCTCCGCGGTATGCAGCCAGCCACTCCTCCAAGAACTGGATGGCATCGAGGTCGAGGTGGTTGGTCGGTTCGTCGAGGATCAGCACCTCGTACTCGCCCACGAGCAGGCGCGCCAGCGCTGCCCGCTTGGCCTGACCACCGGACAACTCGTCGGTCGACGCATCGAGCAACGGGGTCATCCCCAACCGGTCGAGCATCGCCTCGCCCTGCCACTCGCCGCCCACGGCCTCGCGCACCGTCCCTGCGGGCAATACCGGGTTCTGCAGCAAGAAGCCCACCCGTGCGCCGCGGCCCCAGCGAACCTCGCCCGTCTCGGGCCCGAGCTCGCCGGCCAACATCCGCAGCAGCGTGCTTTTGCCGGACCCGTTCAACCCGACGACTCCGAGGCGATCGCCGTCGCTGATCGTCACCGAGACGTCGGCGAACAGCGGTCGGTTCGGCCGGCTGGCAGCGAGTCGTTCGGCGTCGATGAGGATCATGGGAAGGGTGTGTTCGCGAAAAGTGCAATCGCCAGGCCCCGGTGGGGACCTGGCGATTCAGGTGGTGGGCCGGGAAGGATTCGAACCTCCGTAGGACTATGCCAGTTGATTTACAGTCAACTCCCTTTGGCCACTCGGGTACCGACCCATCTGCGGGAATCGAGGCTAGCGGCCCAACTAGTCTCACGACATGCCCAGTTTTGATGTTGTCTCCGAGGTCGACCGGCAAGAGCTGCGAAACGCCATCGATCAGGCCCAGCGAGAAATCGCCACCCGATACGACTTCAAGAACACCGACTCGTCGATCGAGCAGAGCGAGCTCATCCTCACTCTCCGCACCCAGAGCGAGGATCGCCTGACGGCCTTGCGCACCGTGATCGAAGAGAAGCTGGTGAAGCGCGGCGTGTCGTTGAAGGGCCTCGACTACGGCAAGATCGAAGAAGCCACACACAACAGCGTGCGTCAGGTCCTGACCATCGCCGTCGGCATCTCATCCGACAAGGCCCGCGAGATCAATCGAATGATCAAGGAGAAGGGGCCAAAGGGGGTCAGCAGCCAAACGCAGGGCGACACGGTGCGGGTCATCGGTAAGAAGCGCGACAACCTGCAGACCATCATCGCCACGCTGAAGGGCGCCGATCTGGGTATCCCCCTGCAGTTTCAGAACTTCCGCGACTAGGGCGTCGCCGCAGCTTCGGGTACGGCGGCTACGCATCCCGCGGCCAGGTCGAGGTTGGCGGCGACGTATGCGGCCTGCCAGTCAATGGCCAACACCGGCGCGTCGTCGGCGGGCGAGGTCAACACGACGCCCCGCTGGCGGACCGCCGTGACCAGGCACACCGGGTCGACCTTGGCGCCGCCCGCAGCGCTGACCGCAGCCTCGACCAGTGCACGATCCACACCGGCGCCGCCGAACACGACGGGCACCTTCGGCGGGACCTGGGCTGTGATGGCAACGCCCGGATCGCAGGCACGAACGGCGACCGAATTGCCCTCGATCGCTACCACGGTCGTGGTGGACTCCACCGGCGCGGCGGCGGCCCACGTCTCGAAAGCGGCGAGCAACTGCACTGCACCGTCGGCGTCGTTGGCGGCGACCTGGGCGTCGACACACTGATTGGCCGAGCCTGTCGACGTGAGGATCGAGTCGGCTGTCCAGTGCGTGATCGCCGACCACGCCTGCCCGTCGTCGATCCGGCTGGCGAGCACGTAGTACCAGAACATCATCCCCTGTGTTCCTGCCGGCGATGCAATGGTCGCGAGTGGGCGACCGAGATCGAGCAGGGAATCGTCGCCCGGTGTCGCCTGCTCGAGTGCAGCGAGCCCCGCGGAGTCACCGGCCATCGAGGCAATCGTCGGCCGCATCGCTGCGCCGGCGCGACCGGTGAGGGCTGCGGCGTACTGGGATGGGGCAATCGTGTTGCCATGACCTTGCACGAAGGCCAACAACTCTGGGGCCAACTGTTCGGGGTTGTCGCTTGCTGATAACGAGTTGGCCACGGCCAACGCATCGCCGTCGATGGTCGCCCGAATCGCCAGTGCGGCCGCCGGGGTCGCAGTCGCCAGTCGCGTGCTCCATTCGAACTGTTGGTCGAGCAAGGCCATCGTCATGGCTCGGTGCATCGCAAATCGGTAGAGATGCGCATGGGGCTGCAGATCACTGCTGACGAAGATGGTCTTGGTGGTCGGGTCGTAGAACGCCGGCGCGTCGTTCAGTGCCTGGAGTCCGATCGCCTCGGTGTCGAGGTCGCCATTCAGGATCCCGAGTGCACGCCAAGTCGGCGCACGATCGGTGCCACCGCCAATTGCCGATTCGGCGAGCCGCTTGGCGTAATCGGCCACGGGCAGCGGGGTGACGTCGACGACTTCTTCGAACTCCAGACCGCGCGTGGTCGCGACCGCGTCGGCAAACGGCTTCAACTCGGTCGACCACGCCGGTGGGTGCAGCAGGTACTTCTTGGCGGCAAACGCACCGCCTGCCAAGAGACCGAACAGCAACACCAGCGTGACGAAGCTCCGGAACAGGTGGCGCTTCGGCTTTCGCTTGTTCTTGCGCGGTGTCTTGGCGGGAGCGGCAAGGGCGGCGACCGTGGTCGTTGCCGGCCGCGGCGCGGCGACGTAGAAGGTCTCGGCCAGCACCGGCGTGTACACGCTCGGCACGTGGGCGACGACTGGGCCGGATGGTGTGATCGGGGGGAGCTCGATCGGTGAGTCGTCGTCGACCAGATCGGGGACCAACGCAAGCCGGTTGACGACCTGCGCGACCACGGGCTCGACGATCGGCTGCGGCTCGACAACGGCCGCGGCGACGACGGGAGCGAGATCTTCGTCATCTTCTTCGTCGATCTCGTCGATCTCGTCGATCTCGTCGATCTCGTCGAGGTCGTCGACTTCTTCGGCGACGACGCGGGCTTCGTCGACGATGACCACGTCGTCGGCGATCTCGTCGACCGCCGGCTCGGCGTTGACCTCATCGTCGGCAACGATCGCTACGACGGGCTCCGGCTCGCGAGCCGGAGCAGGCGGTTCGAAGGGCACCGCCGATCGTGACGGTGGTGGAGGAGGGACCCGACTCGGCGGCGGCAACGGGACGAGGGTTGCCGCACTCGGCGCGGACGACGCCGGCCGGTCGGGTACAACGTGCTCCCAGGTCAACTGGCGTATCGCTGGGCTGTCGAGGTGAGGAAGTGGCTCGTCGTCGCCGATGGCCAACTTGGCACGAAGATCGAGACGGAAATCCTTGGGCGTGAACACCGGCTCAGCAGCTTGCGCGCCCGGCTCATCCGCCGGTCGCGTCGCCACAGCACCGGGCTGGCCCGCCAATTCCTCGTCCGTCACCTACCGTCTATCGGCAGGACGTCGCACGGGCTTAACCGCGAAAATCGTCGATGGCCGCTCAGTCGTCAGCCGTGGTTTCGGTGGCTCGGCGCTGCAGTTCGCCGACGATCGAGGCATCGGCCAAGGTCGTGGTGTCGCCCAGGTTGCGACCCTCGGCAACATCGCGTAGCAACCGGCGCATGATCTTGCCGCTGCGGGTCTTCGGGAGGTCGTTGGTGAAGTAGATGGTCTTCGGCTTGGCGATGGCACCGATCTCAGTGGCGACGTGGTTACGCAACTCGGCGATGCCCACATCGTGACCACCGCGCAACGTGACATAGGCGATGATCGCCTGCCCGGTCGTGTCGTCGAGCGCGCCGACCACGGCCGCCTCGGCGACGGCGGGGTGCGAGACCAGCGCCGACTCGACCTCGGTCGTGGAGATGCGGTGGCCGCTGACGTTCATCACATCGTCGACCCGGCCCAGCAACCACAGGTAGCCGTCGTCGTCGAGCTTGCAGCCGTCGCCGGCGAAGTACCGACCCTCGTAGCGGCTCCAGTACGTGTCGAAGTAACGCTGTGGGTCGCCCCAGATGCCGCGCAGCATTCCCGGCCACGGCTTCGTCAGCGTCAGGTAGCCGCCCCCCTGATCCACCCGACGACCCTCCTCGTCGACCACCTCGGCAACTATGCCCGGCAAGGGGAAGGTGGCCGAACCCGGCTTCGTCGTGGTGGCGCCCGGCAACGGGCTGATCATGATCCCACCGGTCTCGGTCTGCCACCACGTGTCGACCACGGGACACGTGCTGCGGCCGATGTTCTCGCGGTACCACATCCACGCCTCGGGGTTGATCGGCTCGCCCACCGAACCGAGCACTCGAAGCGACGACAGGTCGTGCTTCTGGGGCTCGGAGGCACCCCACTTCATGAACGTTCGAATGGCTGTCGGCGCGGTGTAGAACTTGGTGACCTTGTACTTCTCGATGATCGACCACAGGCGGTCGTTGCCGGGGTAGTTGGGCACACCTTCGTACATCACGCTGGTTGCGCCGTTGGCCAACGGCCCGTAGACGATGTAGCTGTGGCCGGTGACCCAGCCGACGTCGGCGGTGCACCAGAACACATCGGTCTCGGGATGCAGATCGAACACGAACTTGTGGGTGAAGGCGACCTGCGTGAGGTAGCCGCCGCTGGTGTGCATGATCCCCTTCGGCTTGCCCGTCGTTCCACTGGTGTAGAGGAGGAACAGCAACTGCTCGGAATCCATCGGCTCCGGCGGGCACAGCGGATCGGCGGCAGCGATCAGGTCGTGGTACCAGAGGTCACGTCCCGGCACCATCGTCACGTCGTTACCGCCACGTTGCACGACGACCACGTGCTCGATCGTCGGGGTCGAAGCGATCGCCTCGTCAGCCGCCGGCTTCAGCGCGAACACCTCGCCGCGTCGGTAGCCACCGTCGGCGGTGATCAACACCTTGGCCTCGGCGTCGTTGATCCGATCCGAGAGCGATTGGGCACTGAAACCGCCGAACACCACGCTGTGGGCCGCGCCGATGCGAGCACACGCCAACATGGCGATGGCCGCCTCGGGGATCATCGGGAGGTAGATGTTGACGCGGTCGCCGCGCTGCACACCGAGACCCTTCAACGCGTTGGCGAAGCGCTGCACCTCGTCGAGCAAGGCGGCGTACGTGAGGACGCGGGCATCGCCCGGCTCACCTTCCCAGTAGAACGCCACCTTGTCGCCGCGCCCTGCCTCGACATGACGATCGAGGCAGTTGTAGCTGACGTTGAGCTGTCCGCCGACAAACCATTTGGCGTACGGCAACTCCCACTCGCAGATCGTTTCCCAGTCGGTGCTCCACGACAACAGGTCGGCGGCCTGGCGCGCCCAGAATCCCTGGTAGTCCTCGGCGGCCTCGTCGTACAACGACGTGTCGGCGACCAACGCCTGGCGCTTGAAGTCGGCGGATGGTGGAAACTTGCGGTTCTCCAACATCAGGTCGTCGATGGTGTTGTGGTTGTCGCTCATGTCGTAACCCCCACGGGCACGTTAGCGAACCGAGTGATCACCACCACCTTGCGCAGCAGTGACGTTGCCCGCCCGCCGTCCCTGTCGGCGGGCAACGTCACGCTGACATCTTGTTACGCCGTCGTGGTGCGACGACGCCGGCCGATCACCAGCGCCACTGCGCCTGCGGCCATCATGATCGAGGCCAGAGTCAACGGCCCGACGGGTGAGTTCCCACCGGTACGAGGCAGCTGCGGCTGGGTGACACCGACGCCCGGACCGGCGGGCGGCGGCACCGGAGCCCGGCTGGCCACGTCGTTGACCGGCACGGAGGCGTCGTCGTGGTTGTCGTTCGGCGCGGGATCGGTCGAGCCCGAGCCGACGGTGGCGGTGTTGGTGACCGTGTCACCCGCCGGACCGACCACGGTGACATGCACCGTGACGGTGACCGAGGCCCCATTGGCCAGGGCCGGCGTGGTGCACTGCACCAGCTGCCCAGTGGTCGTGCACGTCACACCGGGGGCGGTGATCGAGTCAACCCTGAACACGAATGGAACATCGTCGGTGATCACGACGTCGGTCGCAGTGTCGGGACCGTGGTTCGTGACGACCAGCACCCAATCGAACGACCCACCGACGTTGACGGGCGAGGCCGAAGCCGACTTGTCGATCGACAGATCGGACGTACGAGCGACCGGCGTCGTCTCGGTGTCCATCGTCGTGACGGCGTGGGACGGATCGATCGTTGCGACCGCCTGCGCCGTGTTGACCACGCTCGCACCGAGGAACGACGCATCGAGCGTCACGGTGATGGTGATTGCCGGAGCCGAGGTGCCCGGCTGCAGGGACTCGCCCAAGGTGCACACGATCGGGTCGGAGTTGTTGCAGGTCCATGGAGCCGGTGCGGCGACACGGACCAGGCTGAGGGAGGCCGGAAGATCGTCGGTCACCGTCGTGTTCGGCTGGAACGACGACGGACCGGTGTTGGCCACCGTGATGTTGTAGTCGTACGTACCGCCCGGATGAACGCTGTCGACGTTGTCGACCTTGTCGATCGTGAGGACCGCGTCGCGGATGACGGTGGTGTCCGCGCAGGCCACGTTGTTGTTGTCGACCTGAGGAATGCAGACCGGAACGCAGTCGGAGCCGAGGCACGACGGATCGTTCGGGGTGTCGACGAACGCCACGTTGTGATACACGCCGCTGGTGGCATCGGCCGTGGCCTTCACCGTGACGGTGATGACGACTGCGGCGTCGTCAACGTGCAACAGCGCAGGATCGATGTCGCACGTCAACGTCTGGCCGGTCGCCGAGCAGTTACCCGGGAAGGCGACGAACTCGAGGCCCGCGGGCAGAACGTCGGTCACGGTGGTGACGTCACCCGGCTCGGCGCCGCGTGGGCCGAGGTTGTCGACGGTGATCGTGTAATCGAACGGTGCACCGCCGGCGATGTGCGATGTTCCGGCGACCGACTTGGTGATCGCCAGGTCGATGGGATCGTGCTGATTGGTGACGATGCAGGTGACGTTCTGGGCGAGCACCAGTTTGACCCCGCCGGTGTTGGCGTCGTACGGAACCGGGCCAACTGCGTCGCTGCAGTCGATGCCGACCATGCGATAGCCGGCGAACGGCTCTTCTCCCACCAGATGCGATCCGACCAGAACCGGATGTCGCACGTTCTGCGTTACGTCGGCGTTGTCGATCATCAGCGTGAAGGATTCCGGCGCCGCGACATCGCCGTTGTCGGGATTGACATGCTTGACGACGGTGAGGGTCGGCGAGATGTCGTCGTTCGACACCGTGCATTGCACGTCTTGGCCGGCCAACAGGTTGATGGATCCGCCATCACCCACGGTCGGGTGACCGGGGACCGCCAGATCGACACACGTGATGCCGGTCTGCTGGTAACCCGGGCGTTCGAGCTCGCTGATGATGTGCGGACCGGCAGGCTCGTCGATCTTCACGTTCTGATCCGCAGCAATGCCATCGATCATCAACCTGAAGTCGATCGGCCTCAGCGTGCCACCCGAGTTGTTCGTCACGTCCTTGACGACGGTGATGGTCGGCGACACGAGTTTGTTGGTGACCGTGCAGTCGGCGTTCTGACCCTCGTCGAGAACCAACGGGTTGACCAGTGGAGCGAGCGTCAAGCTGTCGAAGCAGACCACTCCGGTCTTGATGTAGTCGGGATCCGGATCCTCGGAGACCTCGATCGGTGTGTTTGCCAGAATGCCCGTCGCGATGCCTTGACCAACCGGCAGACCGGCAAGGGTCATCTGGAAGGCGCCCGCCAACTTGGTGCCACCGATGACCACCTTGTGCACCGTGACCATCGGGGCGACGTCGTCGTTGGTGACGGTGCAGACAACGGATTCGCCGGGCTGCAATGTCACTGTCGCCAGCGGGTCAGCGAGGGCATTCGTGTCGATGTTGTTGGTCGACAGGGGATCGGAGCTGCGGCAGGTGACGTTGGTGAAGACGTAGCCGGCGCTCTGTGTCTCGGTGATGCCGAGTTTGATACCGGCCTCGAAGGCCACCAGGGTCCCCGACACGACCGTGTTCCCGTTGACCTGCAGCGGGAAGTCACTGACGACAGCATTGCCACCGTCGTTGTTCGTGACGTTTTTGATCACCGTGAGGCCCGGCTCGACATCGTCGTTGGTGATGGTGCAGTCGATGTTCTCGCCCAGTACCGGAGTGACATCGATCATGCTGCTGTCGGGCACGGACTTGTTGTTCGGCGAATCGGCGACATCCGACGTGCATTCCACCGATGTGGGGGCGTAGCCCGGAACGGAGTCCTCTTCGGAGACGACGCTCGGCACGTTCGCCAAGATGTCGTCGAACCGGATGTCCTGTGCCACCACTTCACTGTTGACGGTGAGGCTGAAGTTCTCCTTCACCGCTTGACCGCCGTTGTCGTTGACGACGATCTTGTGGACGGTGATGCTCGGAGCGATGTCGTCGTTGATGACCTCACACGTCACGTGTTGGCCTGCGGCAGGGGTGACCGTGCCGTTGGAGGAGATCGCTGCGCCCGTGTCGTCGTCGCTGCACATGATGGCTCGCTGCTTGTAGCCGGGCTGCGGGATCTCGCCGACCACGTGCGCCACACCAGCGGTGACCGAGATCGCCACGTTCTGGTCCTGAGCAACGCCGTCGACCAACAGTTGGAAGTCTTGCGGAGCCAGGTTGCCGCCGTGGATGTTGCTGGGGGCCTTGACGAGCGTCAGCGTGGCATCGCAACCCTGATCGCCATCGTCCTTGCCATCGTCCTTGCCATCGTCCTTGCCATCGTCCTTGCCGTCG
>JBDTRP010000082.1:0-45262 GCA_039931555.1 Ilumatobacteraceae bacterium
AGACGGCGAGATCATGGTGTGCGAGATGACGCTTCCACCGTGGGTGCCGATGTTCTCCATCGCCGGCGCGGTCGTCTCCGATGTCGGTGGCGTGATGAGCCACTGCGCCATCGTCGCCCGAGAGTTCAACATCCCGGCTGTCGTCGGGACCGTCGACGGCACGACGCGCATCAAGACCGGTCAGACGATCACCGTCGATGGCATCAAGGGCGACGTCTACCTCGACGGTCGCGAGTTGTAGGAGGCCGGCCCGCCGGCGAAGTGCATGTGTCAAGCATCTGATGTTCTTCGCCGCGCTGCGCCTCAGGCCGCGCCCTCGACGGGCTCTGGTCCGGCGCGCCTACCCTTTCGCTCCGACGCCGCGGAGCGTCTCATCCTGCTGGGGACTGCCGGCGCATCGAACCCCAAGGCCACGCGTGCGGGCTATTCCAACGCAATCGTCGTCGGCGAGGTCGCCTACCTCGTCGACTGCGGCGAAGGGGTGCATCGCCAGGCCTGGCGTTCCGGAATCTCGATGCATCCCGAGCGTCGACCGAAGGGCGGCAGCACCGTACGCTCGATCTTCTTCACCCATCTGCACAGCGATCACGTCATCGACTACATCAACCTCATGCTCGGGTTCTGGCCGACCAACCGTGTCGACGTGTTCGGGCCAGGTGAGGCGGGACTCCCCATCACGCCCTACCCACCGGATCGTGTCGTGCCCGCGCTGTTCCCGGATGCGCCGACGCCCGGCATTCGCGGGCTGACCCAGAAGTTGTTCGAGGCGTTTGCGTACAACATCAACGTTCGAATCGCTGATGAGGGACGCCCCGATCTGACCGCCAACGTCTTCGTGCACGAGGTCGGTGTTGCTCACGATGATTATCGCCCGGACATCGATCTGGGGGTGGTGGCCAGTGGCGCCTCGATCGCTACGGCGGCCCCCGAGATGGACCCGGTCGAGATCTATCCGAGCGACGACAACGGCGTCAGGGTGTCGGCGATCTTGGTACAGCATGCGCCGGTGTTCCCCGCGTTCGCTTATCGCTTCGACACACCGTCGGGGTCGGTCGTCTTCAGCGGCGACACGGGTCCCTGCGACAACGTCGTGCGGATCGCTGAAGGTGCCGACTACCTGGTGCACGAGGTGATCGACCTCAGCTTCGTCGCGAGCAGGATCGCCAAGCTGCCCAACCGCGACAACATCCTCAACCACCTCACCGAGTCACACACCTCACCGGAGGACGCTGGGAGAATCGCAGCCCGAGCCGGTGTGAAGGAGTTGGTGCTCAGCCACCTCGTTCCCGGCGACAGTGAGATCCCCGAGGCGCAATGGGAAGAACGCGCCAGAACCGAGTTCGACGGCGATGTCGTCTGCGGCGTCGATCTCGACCAGTTCGCCCTGAGTCGGTGATCACCGTCGTCGTAGCCGAGACCACCGAACGGGTTCGCCGGCAACCGTCTCGCCTCGAACTGCGCGCGTTTGCCGGGTTGTCGATGGCGTCAGCCGCGATCTCGATCGATCTGATCCTGCCCGCGTTCGGACGCATCCGGATCGACCTCGGCCTGGCCGCTGATTCGAGCGCGACGGCCGGACTGGTCACCGCGTTCTTCCTCGGGATGGCGGTCGGACCGATCCCGTTCGGTCTCCTTGCGGACCGCTTCGGCCGTCGTTGGATCTTGTTGATCACCTGTGCGCTGTTCGCCGGCGGGGCACTCGCGGCTGCGGCCGTTCCGAGCCTGCATTTGATGCTGTGGGCCCGATTCGCCTGGGGCCTCGGGTCCGCCGGGCTGCGGGTGATCGCAGTGGCAACGATCCGCGATCGATTCGTGGGTGACGACATGGCTCGCGAGATGGCCTTCGCGATGGCAGTGTTCATCTGCGTACCCGTGGTTGCACCGGCGCTCGGCGCTGCGCTGATCAAGATCATGCCGTGGCGTGGCACCTTCGTGATCTGCGCCGTCTTCGGGCTCCTGATTGCGGCGTGGTCGTTGCGGTTGCCGGAAACCTTGCCGATCGAGCGACGCCAACCGCTGCAACTGCGCCAGGTCGGTATCGCGACGATGGCAATCGTGCGCAGCCGCGCCGCGCTCACGTACACGCTGTCGAGCGTGGTGATCTTCGGTGCCTTCTCGTCGTACTTGGCGACGTCGGAACGAATCATCGGCGATGTCTTCGACCGCCGCTCGTGGTTCCCGTACGTGTTCGGCGGCACGGCCATCCTCATGGGCATCAGCTCGGTGACGGTTGGTCGGAGTGTTCGACGGGTTGGCGTGGACCGGTTGATCCGCTGGGCTGTTGTCGGCTACACAACCGCTGCCGTGGCGATGTATGTCGTCAGTCTCAGTTCCGACGGCCATCCGTCCTTCTGGCCGTTCATCGTCTTGCTATCGCTGGTGCTCGTCGGTTACAACGTGCTGCTGTCCAATCTCAACTCTGCGGCAATGGTGCCGGTCGGCCATGTCGCCGGGACCGCCGCGGCCGTGTATGCGACGGTGACGACGGCCGGCGCTGCGATCATCGGCCAACGATTCGACAAGGCCTTCGATGGAACGGTCAACCCGTTCAGCCTGGCGTTCGCCGTTGCCGGATTGATCGCGCTCATGATGGTGCTGTCACTGCGACGCTCGCAGCGTCGAGAGGTACGTTATGCCGATGCCGAGCGCGCTGCTGTTTGATGTTGGTGACGTGTTGATGGAATCGAACTGGGTCGTGCTCGACGAGTTGGAGCGACGCACGGGGCGACGATTCGCCGGCCGCGGTGCGCTGGATCCTGCGGGCGACCCGGCATGGCAACGCTGCTTGAGCGGTGACATCGACATCGACGAGTACTGGAACCAGCTGGCGTTGTCGGGCGGCTACCCCGACCGCATCACGATGTGGCGCGACATGAGTGTGGAGCTCGGGCCCGGAGTCTTCGCCGCCGACGCTCTGGCCTTGGTCGACGAGGCGTGTGCCGCCGGCATCAAGGTCGGCATCCTCAGCAACGATCTGTATCGGTCTGCCACTCGCGAATGGGTCGCCAGTCGTCCGGAGTTCGACCAGTTCGACGTGCTCGTCGACTGCACGGAGTTCGGAGAACGAAAGCCGCTTCCGGGGCCGTATCTGAAGGCTGCGGCTGACTTCGGGTTGCCTCCCGGTGAGATCGTCTTCCTCGACGACACCCCGTACTGCATCGAGGGCGCTCGGGAGGTTGGCATGGTCGCCGTTCCCGTTGACCCGTTGGCTCGGTCGCATGCGTTCGATCTCGCCCGACGCCTGGTCGGGCTGACCCCACCGACGACCGCCGATCAACTCGTGGCCGCCGCCGAGGCTGCCTACCGGAGCCAGGATCTGTCTCAGATCATGCCGCTGCTGCACCCCGACATCGTCGTCTACTGGAACGGCCGCAAGGTCGCCGAAGGCCTCGATGCGGCCCGGAGGTTCCACACGGAACGGCTCGGATTCGGTTCGGTGGTGCGTCAGGAGTATCGACTCGACAAGACACTTCGTGCGGCTGACGGCGACACGATCTGCGTCGAGTGGGAGTCCAGCTATCGCAACGAGGACGGCGAGGTCGTCCGCGCCAGGGCGGGCGAGTTCTGGACCATGCGTTACGGGCTGCTGATCGAATGGCACGCCTACCACCATCGTCTCATCGACGAACCAACCCAGGGAGGGAGCGCGTCATGACGTTTCGGCTGGCTGCGATCCAAGCCGCGCCGCTCTTGCTCGATCGGCGGGCGTCGACCGACAAAGCCTGCGATCTGATCGCCAAGGCGGGCGAGATGGGGGCCACGATGGCCGCCTTCGGCGAGACCTGGCTGCCCGGGTACCCACGCTGGGTCCATGCCCGGATTCCCTACCATCAGCGCCGTGCGCTGACTGCCCGGTATCTCGGCGCGGCTGTGACGATCCCTGGCCCCGAGACCGACCAACTGTGTGCCGCGGCGCGTGCCGCCGGATGCGATGTCGTGATCGGGGTCGCCGAGCTCGACGACATCTCGGCCGGAACCGTGTACTGCACGCTGCTGTTCATCTCCGCCGACGGGGAGATCTTGGGCAAGCATCGAAAACTGAAGCCCACCGATGCCGAACGCACGGCGTGGGGCGAGGGCGATGCAACGGGTCTGCGGCCCTACACGCGGCCGTATGCATCGATCAGTGGGTTGAACTGCTGGGAGCACAACATGGTGCTCCCCGGGTACGCCCTGATGGCCCAAGGCACGCAGGTGCATGTGGCAGCCTTCCCCGGTCACGAGACCGAGCCCGCGGCGATGTCATCCACCCGACAACTACTGTTGGCGCGGGCGTTTGCCTCGCAGGCCGCCGCATACGTGGTGCTGGTCGGCGGGTTGATCCATCCTGACGAGATCGCCGATCCCGAGCTCCGCGACGTCATCTCGACCACGCAGCCGATGAATGGCGGGAGCTACATCATCGACCCGATGGGCGACGTGATCGTCGGGCCGGCCGAAGGCGAGGAGATCCTGATCGCCGATGCGTCGCTCGACACCGTCCGTTCGGCCAAGGCGATGTGCGACGTCGCCGGTCACTACTCGCGCCCGGACCTGCTGCGACTGGTCGTCAACCGCAGCCCGTCGCGACGGCTGATCGAGGAGGAGTTGTCATGACCAACGTTGTCATCACCGGGGCCAACCGCGGCCTCGGGCTGGCACTGGCGCGGTTGTACGTCGCCCAGGGCGCCACGGTGATCGGCGGTTGTCGCAACCCGTCGGCCGCGGATCAACTGCGTGATGCCGGTGCCGAGGTGCACCAGTTCGATGCTGGGTCGGGTGAATCGGTCGCCTCGTTCGCCGCCGCGATCGGCGACCGACCGGTCGATCTGCTGTTCAACAACGCTGGCATCGATGCCCGAGCAGTGGGTGCCGAGGAGGGCGCCCGAAGCGCGTTGGAGCTGACTGAAGCCCAGTTCCGATCGGTCATGGATGTCAACGTGATCGGCCCGTTCCTCCTGGTCAAGGCGCTTGCAGCAAATCTTGGTGCGGCCGGCGGCACGGTGGTCAACGTGTCGTCTCAGGTCGGTTCGATCGAGGTTGCTCATCGAATCGGCAGCGATGCTTCCTACACGACCTCCAAGGCGGCGCTGAACATGCTCAGCCTCAAGCAGTCACAGGCGCTGCGACCCGCCGGCGTTACCGTGATCGCCCTGCATCCTGGGTGGGTGCGCAGCGACATGGGAGGTCCGCGCGCCACGCTCGAGCCGGCCGATGCCGCGGCCTCTATCGTCGGGGTGGTCGACCACCTGGCGATCGAACACACTGGCTCGTTCCTCCAATGGGATGGCACCGTTCACCCGTGGTAAGCGTGCCGAATGGGCGCGTCAGCCGACAATGATCGACGAGGGGTCGACGGTGACCTGGCTGTCGTAGTAGATGACCTGCGGCTCGGAGCCGTACCGGGCAGCCAGACGGGCGCGCCAGGCGTCATCGTAGAGCGCCTCGGCTTGGGCGCGGCTTTCCCACAAGTACACCCCACCGGCAGTACGTCCATCGTCGGACAGCAGGAAGTGCTTGCGACGCAGCCCATCGACGTTCTGGTAGTTCGGGGCGCTGACCTCGAACATGGCGCGCGCCTCGTCGGTGGAGAGCGGGGCCGGGAGCGCGAAGTTGACGACGGCAACGATCATGCGCTCACCGTAGCCCTCCGACGCGCCCACGGCTCCAGGGCTTCCAGTGCCGACGCCACGGTGACCAGCAGATCGTCGCGGTCGATCGGCGCGATCATCTGCACACCACGCGGTAGACCGTCATCGGGCCAGCCGAGCGGCACGCTGATCGCCGGTTGCCCGGTGACGTTGAACGGGCGGGTGAACGCGCTGCCTCGCCCCGACTGGTAGCCCTTGCCGTAGTCGCCCAGCAACGTCGGGGCATTCGCTGTGGTTGGCGTGATCAACAGGTCGAATCGTTCCCACCACTGCTCGGCTTCGGCCGTGTGGTCGAGCAACAGGCTCTGTGCCGCCAGCAGTTCGACGCCGCTCACGCTGCGGCCCGTCTCAACATTTCGCCACGTCATCGCCTCGACGTCGTCTTCACCGAGTTGGCGCCCGAGCTTTGCGCTCCATGTGTCGACTTCCACCGCAACGTTGACGGCGAGCAGCGTTGCAGCAGCCTTCCACAGTGCCGGGTTCGACAGGGCCAGCGGTGCGGAGATCTCCACGCTGCAACCGAGCCCTTCCAGCAACGAGGCGCAATGCTCGGCCGCCTCACTGTTCTCGCTGTCGACGGAGCTCCCACTGAACGCCTGGGTGCAGAGCCCGACGCGCAGCGTTGGGCAGGGGAGGCCAACCGCCGGAAGTAGCGGTGCGGAGCCGACGACCGAGATCGCGTCGAGGAGCGCGGCGGTGTCACGAACCGATCGGGTCACGACGCCCTCGGTGTTCATCCGCGTGCGGGCATCGGCGCCGATGCTGGCGATCGCCCGGCCGCGTGACGGTTTGAGCCCGACCAGCCCGCAGTGCGCCGCGGGGATGCGGATCGAGCCGGAGATGTCGTTGGCGTGCGCAGCGGGTACCAGGCGGGCCGCCACTGCGGCCGCTGACCCGCCCGACGAGCCACCGGGGGTGAACTCAGGACCCCACGGGTTGTGGGTGGGACCGAATGCTTCGGGCTCGCAGGTACCGACCGAGGCCAGTTCTGGAGTGTTGGTGCGGCCGAGCGGGATCAGGCCCGCGGCGCGAAACGCCAAGGCCAGCGGAGCGTCGCTCGACGCACGGTATCCGATGTCTCGCAGGGCGCGCATGCCCATGGTGTACGGCTCGCCGGCCTCGCGGCAGCGGTAGTCCTTGAACAGGAAAGGAACCCCGCGGAACGGCCCGTTCGGCAGGGCGCCATCGGCGTCGCTGCGCGCTCGTTCGTACTGGCGATGCACCATCACGTTCAGCTGCGGGTCGAACTGCTCGATCCTTTCGATCGCCTGATCGACGAGCTCGCGCGGGTGCACCTCGTTGCGCCGCACGAGATCGGCGAGCGCCGTGGCGTCGAGGTCAGTGAGGGAATCGTCCACCGTTGACCAGGATCGTCTGAGCACTGACAAACTTGGAATCGTCACCGAGCAGGTAGCAGTACGTGCCGAGCAGGTCATCGGGCTCCATCACCCGGCCGAGGGGCGTGCCGGTGGGGTCGTAGTCGCCGAGCACTGAAGACCCCTCGGTGGGCGTGAACCCGGGACCGACGCAATTGACCCGGATCTGCTTCGGGCCGAGCTCGAACGCCAAGGTCTTGGTCATCGAGATCACCGCACCCTTGGAGGCGACGTAGTGAAGGAAGCCCTGCGAGCCATTGAGCGCGGTCGTCGACGACACGTTGACGATCGAGCCGCCGCGGGGCATGTGCTTCGACGCCTCGCGCGTACACAGGAACGTTCCGCGCACGTTGACGGCCATCATCCGATCCCACTCATCGACGGAGATCTCCTGGAACGGGCGGCGTCCCACCAGCAACGCTGCGTTGTTGACCAGGCCGTCGATGTCGCCGGTCTGATCGAACAGTGCGATCACATCCTGTTCGTCGCTGACATCGCACACGATGTCGCAGCCCGGCAAGACATCGGTCGACACGACGTCGGCGCCGCGCTCGCGTAGCTCACCGACGAGGCGCGCTCCAATGCCGCGTGCCCCGCCGGTGACGACGATCCGTTTGCCTTTGACACTCATGAGGTCACGCTCACGTGGCGGCGCGCTCCACGATGGTCACGACACCGCGCGTGCCGTCGACCTCGATCAGGTCCCCGGTCTTGATGCGCAACGTGGCCACTGACGTGCCGACGACACACGGGATGCCGTACTCGCGGCTGACGGTTGCAGCATGAGTCAGCGAGCCGCCGCCGTCGCACACGCAGGCGCCGATGATTGCGAATGCGGGCGTCCAGTTCGGGGAAGTCGCCTCGGTGACGAGGATCTCTCCCTCATCCAGATCGAACAACTCGGTTGCAGACACCATGACCCGGGCGCGGCCCTCGTACACCCCCGCAGATGCCGGAAAGCCGTTGAGTGTCGTGGTGTGCGGGTCGGCCTTGAGGCCTGCGAAGTAGTGGCTGTGCATGCCGAAGATCTCGATCAGCACCGGGTCTTCGACCTTCTCGGGCAGCGTGCCGACGACCTTGGGAATCGAGCCACGAAGGCCCTGGTAGTGGTCGTAGTATTCGTGGCGAGCGGTGGCGATCGACTGCTTGTCCTTCCACAGCACGTCGCCGCGACACACCTCCATCAGCTCGGGGAAGAACAAGAAGGTGGTGTCGTCGTAGATGTCGGCACCCACTGCCTCGGCAGCCGCCAGCGCACCGCGGCGCATGGGAATCGACGACCGCAAGTCGATGTAGTAGTTGTGATCCTCGTTCCACCACGCGAAGTTGGCGACGGTGCAGATGCCCAGCAACTCGTTGAACGCAGCGAGTTCGCCACCGTTCAGCTGCGAGCGAGCGGCATCGATGGCCTCATCGCGTTCGCGGTGCGAATCGACCAGCGACTTGTCGAAGTCATGGCGCTCTTCCATCTGCACGAAGTTGCGCAGCTGACCGAGCGGCGACGACTGGTCCTCGATCCACGAAGGGATGTTGATGTCGGCGATGCCCTCGGTGCGCCACCCGTGCACCTTCAAGAAGTCGTCGAACTTGGTCAGCCAGACCGAGGCGTTGCCTCCGGCTTTCGACAACGCATCGCGGATCTGGTTGGGCTCGTGGTCGAACAGGTCAGCGATTCCGAGTCGCTTCGCCTCGTCGGAGAGATCCCACATCGCCCGGTCGGTCTCCATGATCTTCGAGTCGCGGCCCTGCAGCATCTTGGCGATGTTGCCCGGATCGATGCCGTTGCCGGCGCACAACCCGTAGAGCTGCAGGTAGATCGCCAGTAGGGGATACATGATCTCGAAATGGATCTCCCACGCCCGGGTGTTGAAGGTCCGCGCATCGGTGATGTACTGGCCGATCTCGGCGAGCGACTTGCCTGCGAAGTCGTAGCTCTCGAAGTAGCCGAGACCGAGCTCGAGCTCCCACTTGCGCTCTTCCCAGATGGCGTCGAAGTTGCCGAGGAACTTGGGCATGTTCTTCTCGATGCGCGCCGCCCGGTAGCCGATCTCCCATTGTGAGGCGACCGGCACCTCACCCTCGTACAGGAACGGGCCACCCATGCGTTGCACGAGTCCACCCGCTGGCGGCAGCGGAAGCTGGTGGGCAGCGAGTTGGGTCGACCAAGCCGCACCGGTGACGAACTGAAATCCGAGTGGTGAGAACCCGCGTGGCCAGTGGAAGTCGACGAACCAGAACCTCGACTCGTCTTCTTTGGTGAATGGGCCTGACCGCATCCGCAACCAGGGATCATCGATGTGTTCCGGCTTCCAGCCCGGATACCAGTCGAGAAACTGATCGACGGGAACGATCTCTGCCATGTCATGACCCCCAGAAATGATCGGTGTGCTCGGTGCCCATTCCCACACGGGCTGCGAGCGGCGATGCTATATCACGCAGTTCGAATCACTCACGTCCGTCGACGAGCAATGCAATTCCATGGGTGGCCTTCAGCCGCATTGCCAGCGGCCCGGCGTACTCGGGGTCGGCGTACCAGGCGTGGAACGCCTCGCGGCTCGGGAACTCGACGACGTCTGCGTTGATGACGAGGAGCACCTTCACCCGGCAATCCTGGCATGGGAGCGATGCGGCACGCGCCCACTAACTTCGCCGGGGTGAGCAACACGAACCTGTTGGAGTCCGCTCTCGACGCAGCCCGGGCCGGGGGCGAGCGGTTGATGGAGGGCCTGCTGCGCCCACCGGAGATCTTCCAGAAGTCGGCTCGCTCGAACATCGTCACTTGGGCAGACGAGGCAGCGCAGGCGACCATCGTCGAGTTGCTGCTGGGTCGGTACCCGGACCATGCGATCCTCGGTGAAGAAGGCTCGGCCGGCAATCCCGACGGGTCCCACACCTGGATCGTCGACCCGCTCGACGGCACGTCGAACTACGCCAGGGGGATGTCGCCATGGGGTGTCTCGATCGCCGTGCGCGAAACCGGCGGGCCGCTGCTCGTCGGGGTGATCCTCGATCCGTTGCGGGGCGAGATGTTCGCCGTCGAGCGAGGCGGAGGTACCACGTGCGTGCCCAGCGACACCGTGACCATCGGCGGCGCACTGATCGCCACCGGTCTGCAGAACGATGACCCCGCGGCGATCCACGAGCACGCGTTGCGCATCGAGCAGATGCACCTGCACTGCCGTGGCACACGCGCAATCGGCTGCCCGTCGTTCGCCCTGGCCTACGTCGCAGCTGGCAAGCTCGACGGGTTCGTGGAGAAGGACGCCACGTACGCGTGGGATGTCGCTGCCGCGGTGTTGCTGCTCGAGGAAGCCGGTGGAGTCGCCACCGATTTCGATGGAGGGCCGGTGAACTTGGGTCCCGGCATCACCAACATCGTTGCGTCCAATGCGCAGATCCACGGAGATCTACTCGATGTCGTGAACCTGAGGAGGGCCTGACGTGGGTCGGTTGGAAGGGAAGCGAGCGATCATCACCGGCGGCGCCAGCGGGCTGGGCGCGGCGATCGCCGACCGCTTTGCGGGCGAGGGTGCGGCCGTGGCCGTGATTGATCTGTCGCGCATGGCCGAACGAGGCGCCGCAGTCGTCGACGGGCTGCACGCCGCCGGTGCGCAGGCGTGCTTCGTCGCCGGTGACGTGCTCGACCCCGAGTCGATCCGAGGCGCGATCGATGCGGCTGCCGAGGCGATCGGTGGGGTCGACCTGTGCATTGCGTCGGCCGGCGTCCCTTCGCATCCCGATGCCGGGTTTCGCGGCCTGCTGGACCTCGAGCCCGAGCACTTCGACTTCGTCCACAACGTCAACGTTCGTGGCGTCTTCCTGACCGCACAGCGCGCTGCACAGTTGATGATTGCGGCCGGTCATGGCGGCAGCATCGTCACGCTGGCGTCGATCGCAGCGAAGCGGCCTTCCGCCGGCGCGTACAGTGTGTCGAAGGCCGCTGTCTGGATGCTGACCCGCTCGCTGGCCGGCGAGTTGGCGCCGCACCAGATCCGCGTCAACGCGATCGGCCCGGCATATGTGACCACGGAGATGCTGGCCACGATCGCTGCTGGTGCGGTTGGTGACGATCCCGCGGCGCAGCAGGCCTGGTACGACCACCGTGCTGCACAACTCCCGCTCGGCACATTGCCCTCACCGTTGGACATCGCCAACACCGCCTTGTTCCTGTGCAGCGATGAGGCCTCATCGTTCACCGGGTCGATCCTGCACCCCGACGGCGGAATGACTTCGGCGACGGGTGGCGGCTGACGTGCCGGCCTTCGATCTCGGGGTGCCGATCGCGACGTTGCGCTCCGGTGTCACGGTTCACCACGGCGTCGAGTTCGCCGTGGCCGAGGGCTACCGGCCGTTGTTGCTCGATCTCTACGTGCCGGCCGTCGCCGCAGGCGCGGCGATCGTCTACGTGCACGGCGGTGGCTGGGCAGTCGGCTCTCGCCGGCGCTTCGGTCGGGCGTTCGCGTCGTGGTCACCGACGCCACTCGACCTCCTTGCGCAAGCCGGATTCGTGGTGGCCACCGTCGATTACCGACTCAGCGGCGAAGCGTGCTTTCCTGCGCAACTCCACGACGTGAAAGCCGGCATTCGCTGGGTGCGGGGCAACGCCGAGCGCCTCGGCGTCGATGTGGGCAGGGTGATGACCTGGGGAGAGTCGGCGGGTGGCCACCTGGCGGTGCTGGCCGGCCTGACCGGTGACACTCCGGAATTGCAAGGCGACGTTGGCGAGTTCGTCGACCAGTCGAGCGCTGTCGCCGGTGTCGTCGACTGGTACGGGCCGACGAACCTGCTGTCGATCGGCGCGCAACATGTCCCCGGTAGCGAGAAGCAACCCGACGACGCCGGCTCGTGGGAGTCGTCGATGGTCGGCGCGGCGCTGCAATCCGACCCGGCTCGCACGCGAGCGGCCAGCCCGATCGCCTACGTCCACGCTGCCGCGCCTCCGATCCAGATCCACCACGGCACCCTTGACACACAGGTGCCGTGCGCTCAGAGCATCGAGTTCGTCGAGGCCCTGCGTACGGCGGGCGGCAACGCTGACCTGATCCTTGTCGAAGGAAGCGACCACTTCTGGACCGGCGCACCCGATCTCGCCGCCATCTTCAACTCCTCCCTCGCCTTCGCTCTGTCGACCACCTCGCGCTAGCGCTGGTCGGGCGCGATGCGAGTAGCGGGAGTACCCCAATCGCGCCCGATGGGGCCGGTCGGGCGCGATGTGAGTAGGGCGCCTACCGGAATCGCGCCCGATGGGGCGGCGGCTCGATCACGCCACGGGTGGCGCGTCTCGCGCCCGCCGGGGAAAGATCATGGTGTAGTCACACCGGATGAGCGAGGAGCATCGATGAGCACTGAACCGTTGGACAGCGCGACCGAGTGGGTCGCCGAGCACACCCGCAGGTACGTCGAGACCGGAGGTCAAGACGGATACATGTGGCGCGGCTACCCGACGCTCGTGCTGACGACCACGGGCCGGAAAACAGGCGGCCTCCGCCGCAATGCGCTCATCTTCGGCCGCGACGGCGACGACTACATCTTGGTCGCGTCGTACGGCGGTCGCCCGCACCATCCGCTGTGGTACCTCAACCTTGTCGCCGATCCCGCCGTGACGATGCAAGATCGTGCTGAGGTGATACGAGGGACGGCCGAAACAGTGCCCGGAGGCGCCAACCGCGACAAGCTGTGGGCGCAGATGGTCGCCCTGTTCCCGAATTATGCCGAATACCAGGCCAAGACGGAGCGCGGCATTCCGGTCGTGCGCGTCCGCCCGTCGGATCCGCCGGCTACGACAGCGCGGGGATGACCTGGCTGGCGAACATGCGCAACGACCGGTGCGTGTCGGCATTGGTCATCCCTGGCTGACGCATCTGCAGGGCAAGTTGGGTGATGCGTCCGAGGTGGCCGTCGACGAACGGTCGCAACTTGCCGATCATGTCGTCTGGCGTGCCGACAGCAGCAAACCAGAATCCGGCGTTGCCGGTGCGCAACATTTCCTGGGTGATCCGGGCATCAGCGAGAGCGGGCTCGCCTTGCAGGTTCTTGCGCATCTGGTAGAAGTTGACGAAGTACTCGATGCCGGCCCCGGCGATCTCCCAGGCCTTGTCGGTCGTGTCGGCCACGCACACCGGGAGCATCACCGAGACCTGGTAGTCGGCCGGGTTGCGGCCGCACGCCTGCAGTGCGGCGTCGTAGCCGGCGTTGAATGGGGCGATCAGGTGCATCCCGCGCGCTGCGGCCCGCGCCAGGTTCTTCGGCCCCATGCCACCCCACCACATCGGGAGCGGTTGTTGTACGGGCTTGGTCGTGAAGGTCATGTCGGGGATGTCGTAGAAGCGGCCGGTGTGACTGAACATTGCAGTCTCGGCGAACGCCCGTTGGATCCAATCGACCATCTCCCACGAGCGCTGGTTCATCTCCGCCGGGTCCTTGCCGAAGCTGATGAACTCCTCGTACTGCGAGCCGGGGCCGACGCCGAGATCGAAGCGGCCGTTCGACAAGATGTCGGCGATCGCCGCGTCTTCGGCGACCCGTATGGGGTCATGGAAGGGCAGCAGGACCACAGAGGTGCCGACCCGGATCTTCTCCGTTCGTGCCGCGACCGCTGTCGCCACCATCATCGGCGACCCAGTCCACTGACACTCGCGGAAGTGATGTTCGCCGTACCACGTCGACGTGAATCCGAGCTCCTCGGCGAGTACAGCGTCGCCGATGAAGTCGCTGTACACGTCCTGCAGCGCGTACGCGGCGTCGGGATGGTTACGGACCCCGTTCACGAGAGCGTATTGCACAATGCACTCCTTCCGTCACTGATTCTGCAGCATGTTCTAGCACTTTGGTTGAGTGCTCGCGAGCACTAGACGAAGTTGCAGGTCACCGAACCGAGTGGGCCGTAGTCGGCCAGGAAATGATCACCGGGGCGCACTGCCACGGCCCGCGTGAACGACCCGGCCAGGATGATCTGACCTGCCTCGATCGCCAGCCCGTAGGGGGCGATGCGCCGGGCGACCCAGGCAATGCCGTTGGCCGGGTGATCCAACACTCCGGCGGCCAGGCCGGTCTCTTCCACCACGCCGTTGCAGGAGAAGATCGCGCCGATCCATCGCATGTCGACATCGGCCGGCTTGACTCGTTCGCCGCCGAGGATGACGCCGGCATCGGCCGCGTTGTCGGCGATGGTGTCGACGACCGTTCGGGCCCGGTTTGTGATCGGATGCACCCGGTAGCTGCGCGCGTCGATCAGTTCGAGTGCCGGCTGGATGTAGTCGGTCGCGGCCAAGACCTCTTCGACTGTGACCGCGTCGCCGCTGAGCCGCTGCCCGATGACGAAGGCCACCTCGACCTCCAGCTTCGGGTCGACGAAGTCGGCATGCCGCAACTCCACGCCACTCGGCATGATCATGTAGTCGAGCAGCGCCCCGAAATCGGGCTCGTCGATCTGCATCTGCTGTTGCATCGCCCGCGAGGTGAGACCGATCTTGCGGCCGACGAGCTCGGCTCCGCCGGCGATCTGCAGGTTGACCCATGCTTGCTGCACCGCGTAGGCATCGTCGATGGTGAGGTCGGGGTACTCGGTCGTGATCGGATCGATCGAGGTCACCTCACGTCGTGCCTGCTCGTGCCGTTCGGCCAGTTCGAGGGCGAGTTCGCGTGTGATCATCGAGTTACGCCGTGACCATCCGCTCCCACGGTGATGCGCTGCTCGTCGCTCTTGCGCTCCCGAATCCGTTGCAGGTTGCCATCGAGATCGAGCACGCTGCTGGCTTCCTCGTACCACCGCGGCACGATCGGGTTGGCCCAGAAGTCACGGCGTCGCTGGTCGTTCACGCTCCATCGCAGCGGCTGGTGACCAGGATCTCCGGTGAAGTAGTCGGTCGTGTAGATCTCGACCCGGTGACCATCGGGGTCGCGCAGATAGAGGTAGAACGCGTTCGACACACCGTGGCGGCCCGGCCCGCGCTCGATGTGGTGGAACTCATTCGTCGCACCCAGCGTGTCGGCGAGGCCGAGGATGTGATGTGCCTCGGGGCAAGCGAACGCCAGGTGGTGCAACCTCGGCGACGAGCCCTGCGTCGAGGCGATGTCGTGCACCGTCTGCTTGCGGAACATCCAGGTCGCATACAACGTGCCGTCGTCGTCCTCGATGGTCTCCGACAGCCCGAACCCCAGCGCGGTGTACCACTCGTAGAACGCTCGCACATCGTCGGTGACGAGGTTGATGTGATCAAGGCGATTGATGCTGGCGCCGTGACGAAGGTCGTAGCGCTGGTGGTGGTGACCGATCCACTCGATCTCGTGGAAGTACTCGACGACGAAGCCGAACGGATCCTGTACACGCACGGTCGGGCCGACGCCGCGCGTCGCGCCGGACGGATACCGGCGGACTTCGCAGCCCCGATCGGTGTGGAACACTGCTGCGGCGTCGAGGTCGTCGGGTGTTCGCACGCGAAAGGCGAACCGCGAGCACGCCGGCTCCCTTCCGAGCCGCAAGATGAGACTGTGGTGCACGAATTCCTCGTGGCCGCGGAGGTAGACGGCGTCGTCGTCTTCGAAGCTGATCACGAAGCCGAGCCGGTCGACCCAGAAGTGCTTGCTGGCGCCGAGGTCGGTGACGATCAGTTCCGCAAACGCCGAGCGAACGATGTCGGGGGGAGCAGAGGTGGGCATCGACACGATCGTAGGCGGCGGTGCCGATTAGCGTGCGGTGGAACGACTTTGTACTGGGGGTACACGTGCCGGTTCGATCTGGGGACCAGTTCCTGAAGGGACTTCGTGCCCGCAACCGTGAGGTGTGGCTCGGCGACGAACGCGTCGACGACGTCACGACCCACCCACAGCTGGAAGGTGCAGCCCACAGCTTGGCCAGGGTCTTCGACATCCAACAGGAGTTCGCCGACGAGTGCCTGATGCCCGATCCCGAAACCGGCGAGGCGATCAACGTCAGCCACATGATCCCGCGTTCGATCGATGACCTGAAGCGTCGCCGTCGTGGGTTGCGCCGCATCGCCGAGTCCAGTGTCGGGCTGATGGGCCGCACACCGGACTACATGAACGTCACGTTCGCCGGGTTCGCCGGCGAGCGTCGGGCGTGGCTCGGCCCGGAGGGCAAGAACGAGCAAGGTCACGACAACCTGCGCAACTACCAGAAGATGATCGCTCGCGAAGACCTGTCGCTGACCCACACGATCGTGCATCCGACGATCGACCGCGTCAAGGACGCGTCGTTCGCCGGCAATCCGGTCCCGTTGCACAAGGTCGGCGAAACGTCCACGGGCATCATCGTCCGTGGCGCGCGAATCCTGGCGACCCTGGCACCGTTTGCGGACGAGACCGCCATCTATCCGGGTCTCCCGCTTCCTGCTGACGCGCCGAGTGACTATGCGTTGAGCTTCGCACTGCCGATGGACATGCCAGGGCTGATCTTCATGTGTCGCGACAGTGCGGCGACGGTCGGCTCGAACTCGTTCGACCATCCGTTGTCATCGAGATTCGACGAGCAGGACGCGTTCACGATCTTCGACGATGTCGAGGTGCCTTTCGAGCGGGTCTTCATCAACGGTGACATCGATGTGTACAACTCGGTGATGGGGCCGACGGCGTGGTGGGCCAACATCATGCAGCAGACCACGATTCGGGCGCTCACCAAGTTGGAGTTCGCCTACGGCCTGGCGCTGCGCATGGCCGAGGCGGTCAACGACAACTCGGCTCCGACCATCGAGATGTTGGGCGAACTGTCGTGCTACGTCGAGGTCACCCGCAGTGCGATCCTGCTGTCGGAGGAACACGCGTATGACCGAGGCGACGGAGTGATCTTCCCCGATGGCCGCCCCATGCACCCCATGCGTGCGCTGCTTGCGGCGTGGTACCCACGGGTGCGTGAGATCCTGATGCTGATCGGCAGCCACAACCTGCTGGCGACGCCCAGCCAAGCGATGTTCAACGACGCCCGGCTGCGCCCGTTGATCGAGGAGTTCGTGCACGGTGCCAACGGCATGGATGCCGAGCGTCGGGCCGGCATCTATCGGCTGGCGTGGGACTTCATCGGTTCGGCGCTGGGCTCACGCAATGAGCTGTACGAACGCAACTACCTCGGGTCGGCGAAGACCACCCGCACGCATCACACGCTCCTGTACTCCGACCGCGAGGCGGCCACCGCGCTGGTCGAGACGATGCTGAGTCAGCTGCCGGCCGGGGCGAACGCCACGTAGTTGGTGTCGTCGACCATTGCTTCTGGCCCGTCCACAGGCAGCGCCTCGAAGTGGTTCAAGGCGGCGTTGACGTCGCCCGACCAGACCTCATCGGGTAGGTTGTACAGGCACTCGACGCCGTTGCCGTCGGGATCCTCGATGTACGCGCTGTGGGTCATTCCATGGTTGCCGCGAATGCGGAACTCCACGCCCTGCGATTTCATGTAGGCGATTTGGTCGAGCCACGACTCGCGGCTCGGGTAGCAGACGGCGATGTGGTCGACGCCGGGAGTCGAACCGAACATCTGCCATGGTGTCTCCGGCGGGGGAGCGCTGGTCGGGTCTTGCAGCTCGGCCAACGCCAGATCGTGGTGTCGCTCGGCGCTGCCTCGGTAGAACCGCATCTTGTGATCCGGGAACTTGTCGCGCTCTAGCTCGGCGCACTGCTCGAACCCGAGGATGCGGGTGTAGAAGTCGTGGGCGACTTCGAGATCGCGGACCCGCAGCACGAGGTGCTGGATGTACGCGCCACTCGACGGTCGGACTGGGCCAGCTGCCTGCTCTGACATCTGCAACCTCCTAGCGATCGGTGACTGGACTCTAGCGATAGTTCGGGAACGAAGGATAGTCGGTCGTTCTGCATGGAGGAACGTTGATCTGGTCGACGCAGTGGCGCCTGTGATAGCAACGCGTCGCACAATTAGGTCAACTCATACAGGGAGATCACGATGGCCAAAGAGGGCGCACTCGACGAACTGTTGGCCGAGGTGTTGTCGCGCTACGACCACTCGCCGAACCCGCGTCTGAAGGAAGTGACGACGGCGGCCATTCGTCATCTGCACGCCTTTGCCCGCGAGGTCAACCTGACCCGCGAGGAATGGTTCGCAGGGATCATGTTCCTCACCCAATGCGGCAAGATCAGTGACGACGTGCGTCAGGAGTTCATCTTGTTGTCCGATACGACCGGCGTCTCGACGCTGGTCGAGATGCTGGCCTACGACGCCAGCGCGTCCAGCCTCACCGACAACACCGTGCTCGGCCCGTTCCACGCGGCCGGCGCGCCCGATCGGGCTTTCGGCAAGTCGATGCTCGATGATCCCGATGACGGCGACCGTGTGGTCGTGCGGGGTACGATCACCGACGTCGACCGCCAGCCGGTCGAAGGCGTGATCCTCGACTGCTGGCAGAACGCCAGCAACATGTTCTACGCCGTGCAGCAGCCCGGCATTCAGAGCGAGTTCAACCTGCGCGGCATCTACCACTCGCAGCCGGACGGAACCTTCGAGATCCGCAGCATCCGGCCCGTGCCGTACCCGATCCCCAGTGACGGTCCCGCGGGCGACCTGTTGAAGAAGAACGGCCGCAATTGGTGGCGCCCCGGGCACCTCCACATCTGGGCTCGGCACCCCGACTACAAGGACTTGATCACGCACGTGTTCGATATCGAGAGCGACTACCTCGATGGCGACGCTGTCTTCGGGGTGCAGCGCAGCCTGATCCGCGAGTTCAACCCCGACGAGGCCGGCGAGTTGGCGACGACCTTCGACATCGTCCTCGACCGCGTCTAAGCCACGGCACCGGGCGCGGCGACTGCGTCCAACAGTCTCACGGTGTAGTCGTCGGTCGGGTGCTGCAACACCGCCTTGGTCTCGCCACGCTCGACAACTTTGCCCTCGTTGAGGACAAGGATCTCGTCGGTCACCACGCGGGCACTCAGTAGGTCGTGGGTGATGTAGAGCAGGCTGAGGCCGTGCTCACGACGGAGCTCGCCCAGCAGGCGCAAGATGCCGGCGCGCAGTGAGACGTCGAGCATCGACACCGGTTCGTCGGCCACGATCAGCTGTGGGTCGCAGGCGAGTGCCCTGGCGATCACGACCCGTTGACGCTGGCCACCCGACAGCTGGTGCGGAAGCTTGGTCGCGAACTGTGCGGTGGGTGTGAGGCCGACGATCTCGAGCAATTCGTGTACGCGGGCTCGGGCCTGCGCAGCCGTCATGCCGAGGTAGTTCTGGCACGGCCGGCTGACGGTGTATTCGGCCGTGTGCAGGGGGTTGAGTGCGCCGTAGGGATCTTGGAAGACCATCTGCACGTTGCTGTGATACGAACGCAACGCACGGCGATTCATCTCGTGGACAGCCAAGTCGCCGAAGACGATCGAACCGGATGTCGGCCGGATCGAGCCGGTGATCATGCTGGCGATGGTGCTCTTGCCGCTGCCGCTCGCGCCCACCAGGCCGACAGCGGAACCGGGCTCGAGCGTGAACGACACACCGTCGACCGCCATCATCGACGTCCGCCGTTGCCCACGAACGCGGTAGCGCTTGCTGATGTTGTCCACGGTCAACGGAGGCACGTCGGCTGTCCTAGCGGGCATGGGCTGCAACCTTCGATCCGGTGGTGGACTCTCGAGCGCGGACGTGGCACGCCGCGGTCCCAGCGTCCAGCGGGGTCAACTTTGGTTCCTCGGCAGTGCAGACCGGCTCGGCAAGTGCACAACGCGGAGCGAACAAGCAGCCGCTCGTCGCCAACGAGAGATCAGGCGGGGAGCCGGGGATGTCGCCCAGCTCGATCACGTCGGCTCGTGGATCGGCGTAGCAGCTCAGCAGCGCCTCGGTGTAGGGATGGTGTGGCCCGTTCAACAATCGCGCAGACGGTTGGTCCTCGACGATCTTGCCGGCATACATCACCATCACCCGATCGGTGGCTTCGATCACCAGCCCGAGGTCGTGGCTGATCAGGATTGCCGTGAAGCCGCTCTCGCGCTGCAGGTCCTTGATGGTCTGCATCACGGCGTGCTGAACGATGACGTCCAGTGCCGTCGTCGGTTCGTCGAACACGATCAACCGTGGCTCGAGCGACAGTGCAAGGGCGATCGACACCCGCTGGCGCATGCCGCCCGACAACTCGTGCGGGAACCGACTGAGTACGCCTGGTTCCAGTTGAACCTTGGCAAGCAATTCTGCGCTGTGGCCTGCCGCCGACGAAGCCGTCGGCCGTTCGCCGTCGGCCGCGTGAGCGCGTTGGATGTCGAGGAAATGATGGCCGATCGTGCGCACCGGATTGAGCGCGTTCATGCCGCTCTGCAGGACCAGTGCGAACCCGTTTCGCCGCTGATGGCGGAGGTCCTCACCGGACAGATTGCTGATGTCGGTTCCGTCGAACTCGATCTCACCGCTGTCGAGGTGCGCCGGCGGCTGCAACATCCTCGTCAATGCGTAGCCGAGGGTTGACTTGCCGCAGCCGGATTCGCCCACGAGCCCGACGAACTCACCCTCCTCGAGCGACAGGCTGACATCGCGAACGGCCCAGATGTCGACCCCTCGGGAGGGACGGTAGGTCACATTGAGGTCGGTTGCCCGGAGCAGTGCCATCACTTCTCCCGAAGTCGAGGGTTGGAGAGCGCGTCAACGCCGAAGTTGATCAAGGTGAACGAAACCGCCAGCAGCGCGATGGCCAGACCGGGTGTGAGGACGAGTATCCACTGTCCGGTCAGCATCGCGTTCTGTTGCTGGGCGTAGTACAGGATCGTTCCCCAGCTCACCGTCGTCGGGTTGCCCAGACCGAGGAACTCCAGGCTGGCCTCTGCCATCACGGCGGCCGTCGCCGCGCTGAAGAAGCTGGCGGCAACCAGTGATGTCATGTTCGGAAGGATCTCCCGGAAGACGACCCGCCCGAGCCGTTCCCCGGAGAACACCGCCGAAGTGACGAACTCGCGGCTTCGTAGCGTCGTGGCCTGGCTGCGGATGACGCGCGCTCCGGTTGCCCAACTGGTGAGCGCGATGACGAACACGATGGTCCAGATCGACCGGCGCGGCACGTAGGCGGCGATGATGATCATCAGCGGTAGTCCTGGAATCAGCAACGCGAGATTGGTCACGAAGCTCAACGTCTCGTCGACGATCCCCGGCCGATATCCGGCGATCAGGCCGATGGTCACCGCGACCAATGTTGCGATCGTCCCGGCACTGAGTCCGACGATCAGCGAGACCCGGGCACCGTAGATCAGTTGAGAGAACACGTCCTCGCCGTTGCCCGTCGTGCCGAACCAGTTCCCACCACTCGGACCGCGGTAGGGAGTGAAATCGGTGGAGTGCGGATCGTGCGGCGCCAACAACGGAGCAAACACGGCGACGAGGATCATCAGCCCGAGGATCACCAGTCCGATTCGTGCCTTGGAGTTGGTCCACAGCGTCGCGAACACCCGAGCGACCAGTTGCAGCGGCCCAGGTATGGGCAGGGCCTTCGCCGGGGTCGACGGCGGTGTATCTGCGGCCGACGGAGGCGGTGTGGTGGTGAGGCTCATCGACGTACTCGTGGGTCGAGGCGGACGTAGAGCAGATCGACGATGAAGATCGCCACCAACATCGTCACTGTGATCACCAAGAACAGCGCCTGCATCATCGGGAAGTCTTGATTCGAGACGGCGATGTACAACAGGTTGCCGAGGCCGGGGTAGCCGAACACTCCTTCGACGAGTACCGAGCCACCAACGACGGCGCCGAGCGACAGACCGAACGCCGTCACGTTCGGCAGCAATGCGTTGCGAGCCGCGTAGGCCAACGAGATCGTGCGGCTACGCAGACCATTGGCTTCGGCGAAGGTGATGTAGTCCTCCCCCAACGTGTTGATCATGTTGTTGCGCATCCCGAACACCCAGCCCGACAACGATGTGATCACCAGCGTCAGCCCGGGTAGGACGCTGTGCTTGGCGGCATCGATCAGGAAGGCGATGGTGAGATTCGGCGTCACGCCTGGCAGGTACCCGCCCTTGATCGGGAACAGTTGGAACTTGAAGGCCAAGACGTACAGCAGCAGCAGCCCCAGCCAGAAGGGGGGAAACGCCGAGAACATCGTCGCCCCGACCGTGACCACGGTGTCTGTCGGCCGGCCGCGCCGCCAGCCGGCGTAGACACCGAGCAGCGTTCCGATCGTGAAGGCGATGATCGTGGTCATTCCCACCAGAGCCAGCGTCCACGGCAGCGCCTTGCCGATCGTCGTTGCCACGGTCTCGCTCGGGAACGAGTATGAACGCCCGAAGTTGAACCGAGCGGTGTTGCTCAGATACGAGAAGTACTGCGAGACGATGTTGGTGTTCGGCAGCCCCAGCTGCACTTCGACCGCGTGGCGTTGAGCGTTGGTGATCTGCTGACCGCTCTGTGCCAACTTGGCCAGGGCCGCGTCGACGGGCGAGCCCGGCATCAGGCGAGGCAAGGCGAAGTTGACGGTCAGCGCCGCCCACAAGGTGAGGAGGAACAACCCAATTTTGCGGACGGCGTATCTCATCGTTGCCCTCTTTTCATCACTTCGTCTCGGTCAGGCTTTGGTGAGGTGGGTGACGACGGTGAGGAGGGCCGTGTTGTAGTTCGTCGGGAGCGTGTATGGATCGGCCTCCGAGGGCCAACCCGTGAAGTGCGTCGTCGTGAACAGCCCCCAGCTGCCTCCGTAGTACATCAAGACAACGGGGATCTTGGTCGACATCGCCTGCTGTAGCACGTTGGTCGCGTCCTTCTGCGCCACCTCGTCGGTCGCGGCGGCGAGCGTCGAGAGCGCGGCGTCGACGGCGGGATCCTTGAAGCGCTGGAAGTTGTTCGACGTCGGCGTGTTCACCGGCGTGGCGAACGAGCTGTTGAGCGCGTTGTTGAAGTCGGTGTACGGATCACCGGTGCCGCCGAACCCACCGATTGCCGCGTCGAACGTACCGGCTTGGATCGATTGCGAGTACTGCGCGTACTGCGGCAGGTCGAGGGTGACAGCGATCCCGATATCTCCGAGCTGGCTGGTCACTTCCTTGGCGGCGGCAACCCAGTCACTGAAGTTGGTCGGCATGACGATCGACATCGTCGCCTGCTTGCCGTCAGCCCCGACCAGTTTGCCGCCTTTCTGTGTGTAGCCGGCCTTGCCGAACGCGGCAACCGCTGCCGTCGCGTCCTGCTTGACGTTGCCCTCGTCCGCCAGACTGCCGTCGAGCCACTTGCTGAGGTTCGGCAGGATCAAGCCCGACTGGCTGGCCTGATCGAGGTACCCATTCACCGCTTTCGTGGCGACCTTGGTGCGATCCAGCGAGAGCGAGATCCCCTGACGAAAGTCGACGTTGTCGTACGGCGCCTTGGTCAGGTTGAGGTAGAGCCCGATGGCGCCGCCGGGCGGGAACCAGTAGATGTTGTGGGCGGAATCCTTGGCCACGAACGTGTTCTTCACGTCGGGCAAGAAGTTGTAGGCCCAATCGAACTTGCCGCTGACGACATCGAGTTGATTCGTGCTCTGATCGCTGGCCTGGGCCGGGAAGAGCACCTCGTCGGGTACCACCTTGTCTGCTTGCCAGTAGCTCGTGTTCTTCTTCAACTTGTACTGCGTCGGAGCGAATTCATCCAGCATGAACGGCCCGGTGCCCACGGGCGTCGTGTTGGCAAAGGTCGCCGGATCCGGGACTGCGGACCAGAGGTGCTCCGGGACGATCTCGGTGGCGCCCAGCACGCCGGCGAACGGCACGT
Source organism: Ilumatobacteraceae bacterium (assembly GCA_039931555.1). Lineage (GTDB taxonomy): Bacteria > Actinomycetota > Acidimicrobiia > Acidimicrobiales > Ilumatobacteraceae > JAENVT01. The sequence continues at coordinate 23,676 of JBDTRP010000082.1, forward strand.
TCGGCTCGGTGAACGTGAAGGTCACATCGCTGCCGGTGGCCGCCACAGCGGAGATCTGCTGCCAGACTCCGTTGCCATCGAGGGCCGGGAAGGCCTTCAACATGTTGAACGTGAACACGACGTCGGCTGCCGTGAACGCGGTTCCGTCGCTCCACGTCACTCCGTCGCGCAGCGTGTAGACGAGCGTCTTGGGATCGGTGAACTTGTGGGCCGTCGCCAGGTACTGACTGAACGACCCATCGATCGGGCTGCGGATCTCCATCGGCTCGTAGATCAGGTTGACACCGTGCAGCGCCGACGACGGCTGCAGTGGATTGAAGTTCTCGACCAGGGTCGGGTTGCCCGCATCGCCCTGGATGGTCAGCGTGCCGCCCGAGCCGGACGGCGCGCCGGTTCCAGTTCCATTGCTGCTTCCTGCCGGCGTGGTGGAAGATTCACTGCCGCAAGCCACCAAGAAGGCCGCGGCAATTGCGACACTGGCGAACCGCAATCGGCTCGACCGGCGGGACTGTTGGTGTTTCATGTGCACGCTCCTGATTGATGGCTTGAGTTCATGATCGGCGGGCTTGGGGCCGGCCGACACCGGACCCGGACGACGCCGGGTAGAGGGAGTTCGAAATCGATCGCCGAGCCGCCGTCGACGGGCGCCATCACTCCGAGGGCTTCGGTGTGGAGGACATCGTGGGTACGCAACGTGGACATCTGTTCTGCGTCCGGCCATTCGGTCGTGTCCGGCAGCCACTCGACGATGTTCGAATGGTGTTCATCGATCCGCGCCAATTCAGTCGTGTACGCGATTGCGGTGAGGTTGTCGAGCGTCAGGGAGACCCGACGATCGAGGCGTTGGTCGCCGCTGACAAGGTCGGCGTTGATCGTGCCGTTCCAGACGAGCACATCGACCATTCCATCGTCGTGAAGCGTCGCCCACGCCTGTACGAGCACCTCGGCGCCGTCGCCCTCGAGTCGGGCGTCGAGCACGTGATCGCCGAGGTGTGCGGCGAGGTGCGCCGCCCAATATCGCGGCTTGCGCAGGTTCCCGAGCGTGAGCAACCCGAAGCCGTCGTGGAGCAGCCTTGGGGATCGACCCAACTCCTCGAAGTGGTCGCTGATGACCCAGTAGGCCAGTGCTTCCATGCGCCCCTGCACGTCGGCGTACCCGCTGAGGACGAATGGTGCACCGCATGCTGCGTCGTGGATCGCTCCGAAGTGCGTCGATCCAACGCCCCACTCCGTCCACCAGATCGGAGCGTCTCCGAACCCGTGTCGTTCGAGTGTCGGGCGCTGGTCGAGCGGCAGATTGCCGTACGTGTGTGACGTGGCAAAATCGAGCGGGAGGTCCTCGGCTTCGCAGAACGCCGCGAGTGCCTCGACCCATTCGGACGCCGCCGTCGACGGGCCACCGATTCGCAGAGTCGCATCGACGCTCTTGACCGCCCGTGCTGACTCGGCGTACAGGCGCAAGTACTCCCGCTGGGTGCCGCTCCAGAAGACCACGAGGTTGGGCTCGTTCCACACCTCGAAGCCCCAGGTTCGTACTTCCTCGATGCCATATCGGTCGACGAGGTGGGCTGCGAGTGCAGCGACGAGGTCGTGCCACTCGCTCCACTCCCGTGGCGGCGAGATGATGCCGCGATAGGTGAACACCGTCTGCTCCGGATCGCGGGCGAGTGCTGCCGGCATGAACGACAGTTCGACGATTGGGCGAATACCCAAGGCGAGGATGCGGTCGTACTGCTCGTCGACCTGCGTGAAGTCGAAGTGCAGGCTCCCATCGCCGTCGCGCGTGGCGACTCCGTTGTCGTCATGCAGGATTGCGTGGGCGCGGACGTATGTCACACCGAGATCGTCGTGCGCCAGTCGGAGCGCCTCTTCGAACTCGGCGCCGATCTCGTAGCCATGGCCATCGTCGCCGAAAGAGAACTGTTTCAGCCGCTCGGATCCGACCATGTGCCACACGCGGTGCAAGCTGCCGCTGACCAGTGCGGTGTCGACGCGGATCGATACCGGCCCCGGATCGTCGACTCGAGTCGTCGCGATCATTGTGTCGGACCAGTTCCACGCGGGGAACTCGGCGCCCGCAACCGCCCCGACGCGGTAGCGGTACTCGATGTGGTCGACGAGGCCGGTGTCGGCGAACGCACAGCCGGCAACCGCCGGCACGTCACTTCCGCCATGGCTGAGGATCTGCGCTGACGCCCCGTCACTTGATCGTTCGATCAGGTATCCGGCTGCACCCTTCACCTCGTCCCAGGTCAGCCGAACGTGACCGACGCATGGCTCCGCTCGGAGGTGCGAGGGTGCTGGCAACGCTGTGGAGGGATCGGTCGCCGAGGTGTCGGTGAGTCGTTGGTAGATACGGCGCTCCCAGTCTTGTCGGGCGCCGTCGGTCGTGGACTCGGCCGGGGATTCGTCGATCGTGTGACGAAGTGTGATGTCGCGCTCTATACCCCTGGCCCGATGGCTTCAAACCACAGTGAATCGGCCGACGATCAGTGGCCGCGGGCTTCTTTCAACTGCGCGCGCAGGCCGCTCATCACGTTGCCGAGATCGAAGCCGACGGTGATCATCCGCCACCCGGCTGATCGGCGCTTCTCAGCCAGGCCCGCCTCGGCATGGATGGCGGGAATCACATTGTTGTGTTCGCAGGCGGCTTTCACCCGCTCGATCGCCTGGTTCCACTCTTCGTCATCCTGGTCGGGCTTCGGCGCCAGTCCATACGTGATCGACAAGTCGGCCGGGCCGATGTACAACGCGTTGATCCCCGGCACCGCGGCGATCTCGTCGACATTCTCGACCGCCTGCTTGGTCTCGATCATCGGGATGCACAGCACCTTGTCGTTGGCCGTCGAGAAGTAACCCTCGCGGCCGGCGCGAGCCGACACGCCGACCGGGCCCATGCTGCGGCTGCCGACCGGTGCGTACCGGCACGCGGCGACGGCGGCTCGTGCCTCGTCGGCCGTGTTGACCATCGGCACGATCACGCCGTACGCGCCGGCGTCGAGCACGCGCCCGATGATGCTCGGCTCGTTCCACGGCACTCGCACGATCGGCGTCGTCTCGGTTCGAGCCATCGCGTACAACATGGTGACGGTGTGCTCGAAGCTCTGCAGCCCGTGCTGCATGTCGATGCACACGTAGTCGTAGCCGGCCAGGGCAGCAGCCTCGGCGATGAGTGGTTCGCGGAAGAACAGGAAGGCGCCGAGGGCTGTCTCGCCGCTGTCCCACACCTGACGGAGGTGGGTGGTCACGATGCTCCCACGACTTGAGCGGCCGCTTCGGCGATGGCCCGGTCCTGATCGGTCGAGCCGCCAGACACACCGACCGCGCCGACCAGGGCGTCGTCGATCCGGATGGGCGCACCACCGCCGAAGATCACCAGCCGTGGCGTGTGGGTGATGCCGTGCACCAGTGAAGGGTCATCGGCGATCACCGGCCACCAGACATGCGTCGGCATGCCGCTGAACGAGGCGACGGTGTACGCCTTGTTGCGGGCGATGTCAGCGGACAGTCGTGGCGCACCGTCCATGCGCACGGTCACGATCGGTTCGCCGGACGGATCGCTGACGGCAACACAGGCGGCAACGCCGTGCGATAGCGCTGCGGCGACAGCGGCGTCGGCCACGCGTTGCGCTGCGCTCAGCGACAGCGAGTTCATCGGTACGATATCGGTATCTGGCATGGGGCTCCCCCAACTCGAGGTGTTCAGAACGTGATGACGGTCCGTGCCGATTCGCCGGACATCATCATGGCGAAGCCACGGTTGACCTCGTCGAGTGGCAGCGTGTGCGAAATCATCCCGCGGAGGTCGAGCTGGCCCGATCGCCACAGGTCGGCGTACCGCGGGATGTCGACGCGGGGGTTGGTATCGCCCATGAACACCCCGACCATCCGCTTGCCCCGTCGAAAACCGGTGACCGGGAGTGCCAACTCTGCGTCGTCGGACTGGATCCCGACCAAGTAGGCCGATCGACCGGGCGCGGCCATCTCGAACGCCTGACGGACGAGCGCCGGCCGACCGACGACCTCGAAGACGTGATCGGCGCCGGGTCCGGTGATGTCGCGCACGGCAGCGACGGGATCGACTGCGGACGCATCGACCACGTCGGTCGCGCCGACCTGCCTGGCCCGATCCAGCTTTCCGGCGTTGGCATCGATGGCGATGATGCGGGTCGCTCCGGCCAGGCGTGCACCCTGGATCACGTTCAACCCCACACCACCGCAACCGATCACGGCGACCGATTCGCCGGGCTGCACGTGCGCGGTGTTGAGCGCGGCACCGAGCCCGGTGACGACGGCGCAGCCGAGGATGCATGCGAGTTCGAGAGGGATGTCGGTGTTGATCGCCGTGACCGCACGCTCGTCGAGGAGGATGTGATCCGCCAGCGAACCGACATTGGCCATCTGTCCGACGCTGACGCCGTCGAGGGTCAGACGGGGTCGGTGGCCGCGCGGTCGCTTCGTGACCTGCGGCTGCATGCATGAAGTCGGCTCGCCCGCTGCACATCGGATGCACTCGCCGCAGCCCATGACCAGGCAGGTCACCACGTGATCACCGACGCTGATGTCGCGCACGTCGGGTCCGATCGCCTCGACGACGCCGGCGCCCTCGTGGCCGAGGATCACCGGGCGGGGCCGGTTCAGCGTGCCATCGAGGTAGTGGTAGTCGCTGTGACACAGGCCCGCGGCGACCGACCGCATGAGGATCTCACGACCGATGGGCTCGTCGTGCTCGACATCGGCCATCCGGAGCTGGTCGGAATCGTCGACAAGTACGGCGGCGCGCATGACGGCGAGCGTAGGCGCGACTACTTCGCCACACGTCGTTGGCGCGGAAGTGCGTACACACCGGCTGCGAGCGAGTTGGTGAGGGTGCGGGCGGCATTGAGCATCAACCGGACGTGGTGCGATTCGTGATCCCCCAAGAGCCGACCGGTTGGGCCGGCGGTCGAGATGGCAGCAATCACTTCGCCGTCGGGCTGATCGCGGATCGGCACGCCGATCGACGACAACCCGATCTCGCTCTCGTCGACGCTGATCGCATAGCCACGCCCGCGGATTCTGGCGAGCTCTTCGATGAACAGCCGCGGGATGATGATCGTGTGGCCGGTGAAGGGCGTCATCCCGGCCTTGATCCGTGCTGCGGCGACCTCCGGTCGAAACGCGGCGATGGCCTTTCCCGCGCTGGAGCGATGGACGGGGGATCGTCTGACCGCCTCGATGCTGAAACGCAGCGCGCCCAGTCCTTCCACGCGTTCGTAGTAGAGCACGTCGCCACCGGAGGGAACCCCGAGCTGCACCGTCTCGCCGATCGCGTTGCGAAGTTCCACCAGCAATGGAAGGGCCTGTGTGCGCAGGGCCGACCGGGTGGTGACCAACTGCCCGTACTCGAGCAGATGTACTCCGAGGCGGTACCTGCCACTGAGTGTTCGCTCCAGAGCACCGCGATCGACGAGCACGCCACACGTGCGGTGCATCGTGCTCTTGGTCACGCCGACGCGCCTGGCCAGCTCGCTCAGACCGATCTCAGCGTCGGCGAAGAAGGCGTCGAGGATGTCGAGCGCGATCGACACCGAACGCAGGGCCGGCTTGTCGGGTGCTGCTGGCTGGGGGGTCACCGGCCGACACCCTAGATCCAGCGTTCGCCACAGCAGAACACCAGGCCAAAGTCGGCCAAGTTGTCGCACTACGGTTCCGGCGTGTCGTTCACCCTGCGTTCACCTGCTGGTCAGGTGCGCGGGATGTCAGGTGGTGCCAAGGTGCTCGCGGTCACCGTGATCGGTGCATCGATGACGGCCATCGACACCACGATCGTGAACGTCGCCCGCGACACGTTGGCCAAGGAGTTCCACAGTTCGGCGACGAGCGTTTCGTGGGTCTTGTCGGCATACAGCATCGTGTTCGCAGCGGTGTTGCTGACCTCGGGCCGGTTGGCCGATCGATACGGTCGGCGACGGATCTACACGACCGGTCTGCTGGTGTTCATCAGCGCGTCGGCATTGTGCGGTGCCGCGCCGACCCTGACGCTGTTGATCACCGCTCGGATGGTGCAAGCGATCGGTGGCGCGCTGCTGGTTCCGGCAGCGCTGGCGTTGCTGCTGCCCGAGTATCCGGCGGAAAAGCGCTCGACTGCACTCGGAGTGTTCGTCTCGATCAACTCGCTGGCTGCTGCCGCGGGGCCGGTGGTCGGCGGGACACTGATCGACCTGGCGAGTTGGCGAGCCGCGTTCTTGGTCAACGTGCCGATCGGGTTGACGGCGTTCGTGCTCGGCCGCCGGGTGCTGGTCGAGTCTCGCGACGAGCACGCGGTCGGCGTCCCCGATCCCGCCAGCATCGCCACCGGCATCGGCGCAGTCGGGCTGTTGGCCCTGGTCATCACGCAGGGCAATGACTGGGGCTACGCCAGCGCTGCCAGCGTTGCGTGCTACATCGCCGCCGGCGTGTTGCTGGCTGTGTTCACGTGGCGAAGCCATGTTGCCCGTCTGCCGGTGCTGGATCTGGCGCTCGTTCGGCAGCGCACGTTCTCAGTGGGCAACCTGTCGACCTTGCTGTTCTCGATCCCGTTCTACGGGTCCGTGTTCGTCAACGTCAGCTTTCTGCAGGAGGTGTGGAACTACAGCCCGCGCGGCGCAGGATTGGCGTCGCTGCCGGGCCCGTTGACGGCGATCCTTGCCGGCCGGCCGGCAGGCAGGTTGTGCGACAGAATCGGGCATCGTGCCGTCGTCCCGCCGGCTGCACTGCTCATCGCTGCGGGTGTGTTCGGGCTCGCCGCGTTCGCGCCAGACCATCCCGCGTATTGGACCCACTTCGCCCCGTTCCTCGTCATGATCGGTGCGGCGATCGGCACCCTGATCGTCGGCTTGCAGTCAGCGTCGGTGCGATACGTGCCGTCGAACCGGCTGGGAATGGCGTCGGCGTTCAACACGACCCTTCGCCAAGTCGGTGCGGCACTGGCGATCGCCGTCGCGGTGGCGGCGCTGACCCGGCCGGGTCAGCAACTGGCCAACTTCGACTTCTCCTGGTTCCTGCAAGGGTGCGCAGGAATCGCCGTCGCCGTGTTGATGCGGGTCGGGTATCGGCCCCCCGTTCAACTGTTTGCCACGGCCTGCGATTCGGCATCGACGGCGCGTGCGTGTTGAACCCCAGGGTTCTGGTCGCATCCCGGCGACGCTGGCGGTGCGTTCGTACCCGGTCGTCGATCGGCACACGATGCTGTGGATCTGGATGGGTGCCGACGAGGCCGATCCGGACCTGATTCCCGACTTCTCGTACATCGACCCGGGTGCACCCGGCGCCATGCCTCGTTCCTGCACCGCGGCGTGCTTGGTGACCCGTCGAAGTTGTTCGACTTGATGTTCCGCAACGACGGCGTTGCTGCGGTGCGGATCGGTGAGTCGGCCGGTTGCGACGATGCCGATGTCTCCGAGCAGCTGTCGGCCCTTCGACGGTATGCCTTCGACGAGCAGGATCGCCCCATCCTCGAGGCCCAGCACGCGCCTATGACTTGGCCGGCGGGCCCGACTCATCGCGACCGGTGATGTTGAGCATCGATGCCGCCCCACTGCGCGCCCGCCGGGTGCTCGGAAAGATCATCTCCATCGAGAACATCGACGATGGCGAACGGGTGTTCGTGGCTCTAGACTGAGGGGCGTGTCCGAGTTCAAGGTCGTCGCCGACTACCAACCCGCAGGCGATCAGCCGCAAGCCATCGTCAAGTTGGCGGAGGGCGTCGAGCGCGGTGATCGCTTCCAGACCCTGCTCGGCATCACCGGCTCGGGCAAGAGCGCGACGATCGCGTGGACGATCCAAGCGACGCAACGGCCGACGCTGATCCTGGCCCCCAACAAGTCGCTCGCCGCCCAGTTGACGCAGGAGATGCGCGAGTTCTTCCCCGAGAACCGCGTCGAGTACTTCGTCAGCTACTACGACTACTACCAACCCGAGGCGTACATTGCGTCCAGCGACACGTACATCGAGAAGGACTCGTCGATCAACGACGAGATCGACCGGTTGCGGCATTCGGCCACCGCTGGGCTGTTGACCCGACGCGACACCATCGTCGTGGCATCCGTTTCCTGCATCTACGGCATGGGCAACCCGGAGGAGTACAAGGGGCAGTTGCTCGACCTCAGCGTCGGGGTCGATTACGACATGCGCAGCATTCTGCGTCGCCTCGTCGACCTGCAGTTCGACCGCAACGACATGACACTCGGCCGCGGCAAGTTCCGCGTGCGCGGCGACACCATCGAGGTCCACCCGTCATACGAGGAGACGGTGTTGCGCATCGAGATGTTCGGCGACACCGTCGATCGGCTGACGATGATCGATCCGCTGACCGGCGAGACACTCAGCGACCTCCCGCGCATCCAGGTGTTCCCTGCGACGCACTACGTGGCCGGCGACGAGCGCATGCGTAAAGCCGTGATCGGCATCGAAGCCGAGTTGCAGGAACGGCTGGCCTGGTTCGAGAAGGAAGGCAAGTTGCTCGAGGCCCAACGCCTGCGCATGCGCACGCAGTACGACCTGGAGATGATCCAAGAGGTCGGCTACTGCAACGGGATCGAGAACTACTCGATGCACATCGACGGACGCAGCACGGGCGAGCCGCCGTTCACACTGCTCGACTACTTCCCCAAAGACTTCTTGCTGGTGATCGACGAGAGCCACGTGGCGGTGCCGCAGTTGCACGGCCAGTTCATGGGCGACCGGTCACGCAAAGACATCCTGGTCGAGCACGGCTTCCGTCTGCCCAGTGCTCGCGATAATCGTCCGCTGCAGTTCGAAGAGGTGCTCGGTCGCATCAACCAGTGCATCTTCATGTCGGCGACGCCGTCGCCGTACGAGATCCAGCACAGCCAGCAAGTGGTCGAGCAGATCGTGCGGCCCACCGGACTGGTTGATCCCGAGGTCATCGTCAGGCCGACCAAGGGGCAGATCGACGACCTCATCGAGATGGTCAACGATCGGGTGGTGAAGGGCGACCGCATCCTCGTCACGACACTGACCAAGAAGATGGCCGAAGACCTCACCGAGTACTTGCTCGAGCAGGGTCTCCGGGTGCGGTACCTCCACAGCAACATCGACACCATTCAGCGCATCGAGATCTTGCGCGGTCTGCGTCTCGGCGATTTCGACGTGCTCGTCGGAATCAACCTCCTGCGTGAGGGTCTTGACTTACCGGAGGTCTCGTTGGTGTGCATCCTCGATGCCGACAAAGAGGGCTTTTTGCGTAGTGAGACGTCGCTGATCCAGATGACAGGTCGTGCCGCTCGAAACGTCGACGGTCAGGTGGTGATGTATGCCGACAAGGTCACTGCATCGATGCAGAAGGCGATCGACATCACCCAGCAGCGACGCCAACGCCAGATCGCCTACAACCTCGAGAACGGCATCAACCCGCAGACCATTCGCAAGGCGGTCGGCGACATCTTGTCGTTGCTGCGACCCGACGAGGGCTCGCCGGTGCCGGGCAAGGATCGACGCCGCCAGCGCGAGCGCGACAAGGTGCAGCGCGAGCTGAGGACGCTGCCGGAGAAGGAACTGGCTCGGCTGATCCTCACGTTGGAGGAGGAGATGCACGAGGCCGCCGCCGAGCTGAAGTTCGAATACGCCGCCCGCCTCCGCGACGAGGTCAATGAACTGAGGAGAGAGCTCAGAGACGCGGGTTGAACTTCGTGCAGCGCCACAGGCGAGTTGCTACCAAGCTGAGACGAGGGGGGCCGACAAGACCGTGGTCATCGAGTCGGGCGGCAGCGGCAGGGCGAACAGGTAGCCCTGGCCCAGGCGACAGCCGAGACGGACGAGACGATCGCATTGTGTCTGTGTCTCCACGCCCTCGGCGATTACCTCCAGGCCGGCATCCGCGGCCATCGAGATCATCGCCTTGACGACAGCCGGCTCACGCTCGCCGTCGATCACCTGGCCGGTGAAGCGGCGGTCGAGCTTGACCCCACTGATCGGCAGCGAGGTCAGCGTCTCGAGGCTGGCGAACCCGACGCCGAAGTCGTCGAGCACCAGCTTCACTCCGGCCTCGGCCACCTCCGTCAGTTCGTTGAGCGTCGATGGTGACAGGTCGAACGACTGCCGCTCGCTGAGCTCCAACGAGATCAGCTCCAACGGGACACCGTGCTTCGCAGCCAGATCGGTGACGGTCTTGCGTAAGCCGGAAGCAGGGATCGAGTCGAAGTCGAAGTTGACGGCGAGGCGCAGGTTCGGCGACACGTTGCGGAACGTGGCCAGATGGGTGAGGCCGTCGTCGAGCATGCGGTGGAACAGTGCTGCGTTCAGGCCGGCGCGTTCGATGGCCGGCAGGAACTCGTAGGGCTCGCGGATGCCCGTGTCGGTCTGCCACCTCGCCAACGCCTCGATGGCGACCACATCGCCGGTGCGCATGTCGACGATCGGCTGGAAGTAGGCGCGGATCTGGCAGCGATCGAGCGCGTCGACCAGTTCGGCGGTGGCGTCGTCGAAGCGCGTGGCAGCGATCGTGACGGCCGAGCGAGCAGCGGCGATCGCCGCCTCGGCGGCATCCAGCGCGGCGCCGAGCCCAACGCCGGGCAACCGACGGCCGACGCCCACCCACGCGCCGATCCCGGCTGCGCTGAGCGACTGCCGCAAGTTGGTTTCCATCGCCGTTGCCTCGGCAGCGCACAGGTCGATCGCCAGGATGCCGAACTGCAGCCCTGTGATCCGGGCGCAGAAGTGACGCCCGGCGAGCGATGAGGTCAGCAGCTTGCCGAACTCGGCCAGCAGCTCATCGCCGGCCTCGTGCCCCTGACGCTTGTTGAGCTCGTGCAGCTCGTCGAGACAGACCATGAAGATCCAGGCTTGCTCGCCGTTGGCATTGCAACGCTCGTCGTCGCATGTGAGTTGCGTCTCCCATGCCTGGCGAGTCGCGCATCCGGTCGAGACGTCGAGCGGCGCGTTGTCGCGCTCTGCGGTGCGAACGCAGGAGGCCAGGGCGGCCTCGGCTCCGGCGAGCGCGCCGAGGGTATTGGCCAGCAGCGGGATCAGCGACTCGGCATGCGGCGGCATCGGGGGAGGGAGCTCGCGGCTCAGGCCGATCAGCGCGCCGTAGGGCTGGCCGTTCGGCAATTGCACCGGCACGACCAGCTTGGCGACGTTGGCCAGGAACCGATCGGTCGTCAGATCGTTGGGCAGCACACTGTTGGCGACGATCGAGAACTGTGGGTCGACCGAGGCGATCACGATGCGTTCGTAGTCGTTGATCCGGGTGAAGAGCCATGTCGGAAACCCCGAATGCCGTCGTAGGTGTTCGAGCGCGGCGCGAGCCGTCCGCCCCAGGGTTGCATCAGTGATCAGTCCGCCGTTCATGCGAGTGCTATCGGCACGAAGTCGCCCGAACTACAGCAGAACGTGTGTTCGCTTTCGTGCTACATTGAGCGACATGTTCCACAGCGGCCGACCGCACTCGTCTCGGTAGCCTCGCCCTCATGCCCGCGGCCGACTCCGGAAAAATCATCGTTCGCGGCGCACGCGAGCACAATCTGCGAAACGTCAGCGTCGAACTACCCCGCGACAAGATGATCGTGTTCACCGGCCTGTCGGGGTCCGGCAAGAGCAGCCTGGCGTTCGACACCATCTATGCAGAGGGGCAACGTCGCTACGTCGAGAGCCTCAGCGCCTACGCACGGCAGTTCCTCGGGCAGATGGACAAGCCCGATGTCGACATGATCGAGGGCTTGTCGCCGGCGATCTCGATCGACCAGAAGTCGGCCAGCCGCAACCCGCGCTCGACCGTCGGCACCATCACCGAGATCTACGACTACCTGCGTCTGCTGTACGCCCGAATCGGGGTGCAGCACTGCTTCAAGGACGGCACCCGGTTGCAGCGCCAGACGCCGCAGCAGATCGTCGACCGCATTCTCAAGTTGCCCGAGGGCACCCGGTTCCAGGTGCTGTCGCCCGTCGTGCGTGGCCGCAAGGGCGACTACGACACACTGCTCGACGATCTCGCCGGCCAGGGATACGTGCGGGCCCGGGTCGATGGCGAGGTCGTCGACATCGCCGAGTTCTTGAAGCGTGACGAGCGGTTGGCCAGGTATGAGCAGCACAAGATCGAGGTGATCATCGATCGCCTCGTGCGGCGCGACGGCATCGAGCGTCGGTTGACCGACTCGCTGGAGACCGCACTCAAGCTGGCCGACGGTGTCGCCGAGGTCGAGTTGATCCAGGCCGACGGCAGCGACAGCGAGACGCTCACGTTCAGCCAGCATCTCGCCTGCCCGAAGTGCGGCACGAGCTACGACGAGCCGGCGCCGCGCAACTTCTCGTTCAACTCGCCATATGGGGCATGCGAAGCGTGCGATGGTCTCGGCACGACATTCGAGGTCGACCCCGAGCTGGTGATCCCCGATCCCGATCAATCGATCAACGGCGGCGCGATCGCCCCGTGGCGCACGTCGAACACGCAGTACTTCACGCGCATGCTCGAGGCAGTTGCCGAGGTGTACGCCCTCGACCTCGACGCGCCGTACCGAGCCCTCACCGCCAAGCAGCAGAAGGTCGTGCTGCACGGTGTCGAGGGCAACCTCAAGGTCAAGTACAAGAATCGATATGGTCGCACCCGCGAGTACTCGACGGCGTACGAGGGTGTCATCCCGTGGCTCAACCGGCGTCGTACCGGTGCGGAGAGCGACTGGTCCCGCGAGCAGTACGAAGGCTACATGCGCGAGGTGCCGTGCACCGCGTGCGGCGGGGCTCGCCTCAAGCCGGCCTCGTTGGCGGTCACCATCAACGATCTCAACATCGCCGCCGTCTGCGACATGGCAATCGGCGAGTCCGCCAAGTTCCTCGCTGCGCTCGAGCTCAGCGAGCGCGATCGGATGATCGCCGAGCGGGTCACGAAGGAGATCAACGCTCGCCTCGGCTTCCTGCTCGATGTCGGCCTCGACTATCTCAGCCTGTCGCGGTATGCGGCCACGTTGGCCGGTGGCGAGGCACAGCGCATCCGCCTCGCCAGCCAGATCGGCTCCGGTCTGGTGGGCACGCTGTACGTGCTCGACGAGCCGTCGATCGGCTTGCACCAGCGCGACAACCGCCGGCTGATCGACACGTTGTTGCGCCTGCGCGATCTCGGCAACACCGTGCTGGTCGTCGAGCACGACGAGGAGACGATCCGCGAGGCCGACTGGATCGTCGACATTGGCCCCGGCGCCGGCGAGCACGGCGGTGACGTGGTGTACAGCGGTCCGGTCAAGGGGATCACCAAGGTCAAGGAGTCGATCACCGGCCAGTACCTGTCGGGCAAGAAGTCGATCCCGGTGCCGCAGACCCGGCGCCAGCCCGGCCTCGAGTGGCTGGAGATCAAGGGCGCCCGCGAGCACAACCTCCGCAACATCGACGTGCGCATCCCGCTGGGATGCTTCGTCGCCATCACCGGCGTCAGCGGCAGCGGCAAGAGCACGCTGGTGCGCGACATCCTGCTGCCCGTCCTCATGCAGCGGATCTACAAGTCGAAGCACGCCGCGGGCAAGCACAAGAAGATCGACGGTCTCGATCTGCTCGACAAGGTGATCGACATGGATCAGTCACCGATCGGTCGCACACCGCGTTCCAATCCGGCCACCTACACCGGCGTGTTCGACAACATCCGCAAGCTGTTCGCGACCACGGCCGAGGCGAAGGTGCGCGGCTACATGCCCGGGCGGTTCAGTTTCAACGTGCAGGGCGGCCGTTGCGAGGCGTGCTCGGGCGACGGCACGATCAAGATCGAGATGCACTTCCTCCCCGACGTCTACGTTCCGTGCGAGGTGTGCAAGGGCGCTCGCTACAACCGCGACACCCTTGACATCGCCTTCAAGGGCAAGAACATCGCCGAGGTGCTCGACATGCCCGTCGCCGAGGCAGTCGGGTTCTTCGCCAACCAGCCGGCGATCGGGCGATACATGCAGACGTTGCTCGATGTCGGGCTCGGGTACGTGCGCCTCGGCCAGTCGGCGCCGACGCTGTCGGGTGGCGAGGCGCAGCGCGTCAAGCTGGCCTCGGAGCTCGCCAAGCGCTCGACGGGCCACACCATCTACCTGCTCGACGAGCCGACCACGGGCCTGCACTTCGACGACGTGCGACGGTTGCTCACGGTGTTGTCGAGATTGGTCGACCAGGGCAACACTGTGTTGATCATCGAACACAACCTCGACGTGATCAAGACCGCCGACTGGTTGATCGACCTCGGACCCGAAGGTGGCAGCGGGGGAGGCATGGTTGTTGCCCAAGGCAGCCCGGAAGATGTCGCCGCGGTCGACGCCAGCCACACCGGTCGCTTCCTTCGACCGTTGCTGCAGTAGTGCGATAGACCAGCCCGGTGACTCTGACCGACGCCACGATTGATCGCGCCGCGCTGCAGCGGCGCACCATCACCACGTTGCGCCTGGCACAGGTGCCAGGTCAGGCGGCGATCGCCGGCGTCGTCGCGGTGCTGGCCCTGTTCGTCGGTGACCTTCTGCACGACGACCGTTTTGCCGGCTCCGGCAACGCTGCGTTCACCCTCGGGTCGGCCCTGATGGCACCGTCGTTCGCCGCGTTCAGCAGGCGTCGCGGGCGACGCCCGGCACTGGTGACGGCCTTCCTGATCGGTGCTTGCGGCGCGGCCGTTGCTGCATTCGGCGGCCAGATGCGTTGGGTGTGGCTGCTGCTGGTCGGCATGGTGATGTTCGGCGGAGCGCAGGCCGCGTCGCTACAAGGTCGCTTCGTCGCTGCCGATCTCGCCGAACCTGGTGAAGGCCCGCGGGCCATTGCTGCGGTGGTGTGGCTCGGCACGCTGGGTGCCGTGTTCGGCCCGGTGTTGACGCCACAGTGGAAGCGCCTTGCCCCACATCTGGGGCTGCTACCCAGTGTCGGCCCTATCGCGTTCGCGGCCATCTTGTGTGTCGGCGCGGCAGCAATCGTGTGGTTCCGGCTGCGTCCGGATCCGTTGTCGCTCAACGGCGGTATCGACCCTTCGGCCAGCCGTTCCCAGCCGATCAAGTCGGTGAAGCGGTCGTGGGTGGTCATTCGACGCGAGCCGATGGTGCAATTGGGATTGGCGTCGATGATCACTGTTCAGGCAGCCATGGTTGCGGTGATGACGATGACGCCGCCGCACATGCGTGACCATCATCAAGGTAGCTCGTCGGCATATGTCATCGCCGTGCACATCGCCGGCATGTACGGCTTGGCCCCATGGGTCGGTCGGTTCGTCGAGCGCGTCCACCCCGATCGCGCCGTCATGATCGCCGCAATCGTGCTGGCCTCGGGCACGGCCGGCGCGGTACTGGCTGGATACCACCGTCCGCTGATATTCGTCGGGCTGTTCCTGCTCGGCCTCGGTTGGAACATCGGTTTGATCGCCGGCAGTTCGCTGGTGACGAGCTCCGTGGCCCTCTCGGAGCGCGTCGAGCTGCAGGGAACCGCCGATCTGATGATGAGCTTCTGCGGCGGGTGCGCCGCGTTCGGCTCCGGGTTCATCAAGCGAGCATGGGGGTTCCACCTGTTGGCCAACGGAACCAGCCTCGCCGCGTTGTCACTCGCCGTGTTCGCCGGGTGGATGGTGACACGGCGGGGTACCGCTCGATTCGCCTGACGGTGGCGCTCGGCACAGTAAAGCTTGAGGCGTTCTTGACCGATGTAGCTCATTGTGAACCGCAGACAGGTAGCTCTCAACAGGCATGGTGCGACCACGACCCGGCTGTGCCGCGTCGTGGCGATGGCGGCATTGCTGAGCGGTGGATTGGTCGTGGCGAACGAAACCGTCGCTCAGGCAGCACCTTCACCCGTTGCCGTCTACGACTCGGTGGGGGCTGTACCGGGCAACGTCGCCAGTGTCGGGTTCGAGGCAACCTCGACGAGCGAGTTCGGCGACCGTGCACAGATCGGGCCAGGGCCTCGCGGCCTGGTCAGTGTCACTGTTCTGATGTCGAGTTGGGCCTGCGAGACGGGCGGGTGGACGGGCCCGATCGCTTGCTCCACCACCCCGGGGGCGACGTTCAGCCATCCACTCACCCTCACGCTCTACGCCGACAACGGCACGGCGACACCGGGCGGCGTACTGGCGACCGTCACGATGGACGCGACGATTCCCTACCGCCCCTCTGCTGATGCCGTCAACTGCACGGGCGGCCGCTGGTTCAACGGCACGACGTGCTACAACGGCTTTGCCTCGCCGGTCACATTCAACTTCCCGCCTGGGACCGTGCTGCCCAGTCGGTTGATCTGGGGCATCGCGTACAACACCACCAGCCACGGCTACAACCCGATCGGCGCTGCGGCATGTGGCACGAACTGCCCGTACGACTCGCTGAACGTCGGTGCGTCAACGTTGACGCCCAACCCGTCGAAGGGGACCGACGTCGAGCCTGCGGGTGTCTTCATGAACTCGTCCGGCGCCGGGTTCTATTGCGATGGTGGCACCGGCGGTGTGGGCGTGCTGCGCCTCGACAATGGCTGCTGGTCCAGCAATCGACCGATGGCGATGATCTCGACTGTGGCGCTGAGCGAAAGCAACACGACCGTGGTCGTGAAGGCGTCCACTCCGACCTGGGGGTACTTCACAGAGAACACCGTCGGTGGCCAGACCGGCGGCTACGCACTCGGACCGGCGCCTGCGCCGCTCGGGACCGGCAGCGCACAGATGACGCTCGCCGCGGCGAACGAGGGGCAGGCTCTCGGAACGCTGGGGTTTGCCGGGACCCCGCTGCGGAACCTGACCACCCTCGGCTACTCGAGCTACCAGTCGGGTTCGCCGCAGGCGATCTCGCTGCAGTTCGACATCAACTATCACGCCGGCGACCTGGCATACGCGGGCCGTCTGGTCTTCGAACCGTACCTCTCCCAGACCGTGAACCCGAACGCGTGGCAGTCCTGGGAAGCGTTGAGTGGCAAGTGGTGGGCATCGCGTACCGGCACCCCTGGCTCGGCCGGATTGTGCTCGCAGGGGAGCCCGTGCACGTGGGCGCAGGTGATGACCAACTGGCCCGACGCGACGATTCGGGCGACGGTGCTGTTCAAGGCAGGCAGTGGCTGGCCGTCGTTCAGCGGCGCAGTCGACGCATTGGCGGTCGGAGTGGACGATGGGCTCGGGAACGTGATCAACACGACGTTCGACTTCGAGCCGACGCCGCAATGCACGACCGATTGCTACGTCGATGCAGTGACTGGCAACGACCTCAATGGCGGCACGAGCGTGCTCGATGCAAAGAAGACGCTCCAGGCGGGCGTGAACCAGGTCTCGGCTTCCGGCATCGTACATGTGGCCGCCGGCACCTACGGCGAAGACGTCGCGGTCAACAAAGCGGTGACGTTGCAGGGCGCCGGCGCTGGCATCACGACCGTGGTCGGCCAGAGCGGCGGCTCGCACTCGACCTTCTTCGTCACCGCCGGCGATGTCGTGATCGACGGCTTCACCATCACCCGTGCCGGCAACGCCCTGGCGACGTGGAACGACCCGCTGAACACTGCGGGCGTCTCGGTGAGCGGCAGTGGTCGAGCGGACATCCGCAACAACATCCTCACCGGGAACCGGACCGCAATCGACATCAACGCCAGCACCGGCAACGTCGTGCGCAACAACGTGATCGACGACAACCGAACCGGCATGATCCTGTGGAACACGACCGACGACACCGTCGTGATCGAGAACCAGATCACCGACAACTGGACGCTTGGGGTGTTGTTCCTCGACGGCAGTGGCGGCACCAATGTGCCGGTACAGCAATCGTCGGGGTCGACGTTCTCCGACAACATCATCTCCGGCAACTGGTACGGCGGCATCGTCGATCGCCAGACCGGCGGCTCGATTCCACTGCCTGGAACCGGTCCCAAGGACTTCAGTGGCAACTGGTTCGGGACTGCGTCACCGGTGTACTCGGTGGTGGGCAGCGCCGAACCTGGGTACGCAGCGTTGGTCCCCGCCGAGTTCGGCGGCACCGCGACGCCTCTGGGCGGAGCACCCGACGTACTGGGCGCAGGTGCGGCCAACATCGACTTCACGCCGTTCCTCGAGTCGGGCACCGATACGAGCGCGACCTTCGGCTTCCAGGGCAGCTTTGGTGCTGTGGCAGTCACGGCGGCCGGGGCCCAGACGGGCAGCACCTCGCGACTGCAAGAAGGCGTCGATCTCGTCGACAACGGCGGAGTCGTTCGAGTCGTCGTCGGCAACTACCCGATCGACATTGCGGTGCAGATCGACAAGGGCATCACCATCGTCGGCCCCAACGAGGGGGTCCCCACCAGCGCAACGCGCCAGCCAGAGGCGAGCATCGACGTATCCGGCGGGCCGGGGTTGGTGTTCAATGCGCCGAACGTGGTGGTCGATGGCCTCCGCTTCACGTGTTCGCAAGACTGCTTCGACATCGAACCGGGTGCCGACGCTGTGGTCATCAGCAACAACGACCTCTCCACTGACACCGGGTCGGCGATCACGCTCGGGTCCGCGTGGCCGGGCGGCACGGTCGGCATCGATCACAACACCTTGTACTCGGTCGGCGGATCAGCCGTCTCGGTCGACAACGATTCCGCTGACCTCGAAGCTATCTCGGTCCGGCGCAACGCGATCGTCGGCGCCGGGATTCGAAACGATCTCGCTCCTGGTCAGTTCGATGCGACCTGCAACTGGTGGGGTAGCGCAACGGGTGCTGACGATGTACAGAACCTCGGCAACGTCGACGCCGCACATGCGTTGGCGACCGCCGATCTCGATGGGGCGTGCAGCGACCCCCTGCCCCCTCCACCCCCACCACCACCGGCGGGGCGGCTTGCCGACTTCATCCCGGTCAGCCCATCGCGTGTTTTCGATACGCGTCCTGACTCTGCCCCGGCACTGCGCGTTGTCGACAAAACCAAGGTCGGTGGCGATCGGATCCTCGAGGTGCAGATCACCGATCTCGCCGGACTGGTGCCGGCGACCGGTGTCGGCGCCGTCTCGTTGAACGTCACGGCGGTCGATCCCGACGATGCCGGCTTCGTCACGGTCTACCCGTGCGGATTGCGACCGTTGGCCTCGAACGTCAACTACTTGGGAGGCCAGACCGTCCCCAACGCGGTGGTCGCGCCGGTGTCGGCAACGGGCACCGTGTGCTTCTACAGCTCGAGTGCGACCCAACTGGTCGTCGACATCAACGGCTGGTTCCGGGCCGAAGGCGGGTACAAGCCGGTCGGCCCCCGTCGGGTGTTCGACACCCGTCGGGACCAAGGCGCCGACGCGCTCCGCCCGGAACCGACCAGCAAGTTGACCGGTGGACAGGAACTGGCTGTGCAACTCTCCGATCTCGGGGCGTTCGTACCCGCCTCGGGCGTCGCGGCCGTCTCGTTGAACGTCACCGTGGTCGACGCCGAAGCACGCGGATTCCTCTCGGTGTACCCATGTGGTCAGCGGCCGGTGGTCTCCAGCCTCAACTACGAGGTCGGGGCCACGGTGGCCAACGAAGTGGTCGCGGTCCTGTCGTCGACGGGCTCGGTGTGCTTCTTCGCGAACACCACGGTCGATCTGGTCGTCGACGTCAACGGGTGGATGGCATCGGTCTCGGACTTCACGAGGTCGAACCCGGCGCGGGTGCTCGACACCCGACCCGATGAGGGCTCGATCGTCTTGATGCAGGTCACGCCCGTGCCGATCGCTCCGGGCCGGATCCTCGAAGTGGACGTCGCCAACCTCGGCGGCCTGGTACCCAGTACTGGCGTCTCGGCCGTGTCGCTCAACGTCACTGCCACCAACGTCACAGCACCCGGCTTCATCACGGTGTACCCGTGTGGTCGGCTCCCGTTGGTGTCGAGCGTCAACTACGACCCGTCGCACCTCAGCACGGCGAACGCTGTGCTGGTTCCGGTGTCGGCAAGCGGCGCGGTGTGCTTCTACAGCATGGCTGCGGTGGATCTCGTGGTCGACATCAACGGCTGGTTCGCCGCCGTCTGAGCGGGTGCTCAGTTGCCTCGAAGGCGCTTGCTGAGCTCGTTGAGGCGTTCCTTCTCGGCTTTGCTGAGTGAGTTCATGCCGGTCGCGCTGATCTTGTCGAGCAGTTCGTCGAGCTCGCCCTGCGCGGCCGAGACCGTGGTCGTACCGGCCCACGGACCAGCGACGACCGCGGGACGGCGGCTCTGCTTGGGTCGGCGGCGGCGATGTGGCACGCCGACCTTTGGGATCCATGGGTACGCCTCGAGCATTCCGACACCACGCGCAGCAAGTGCGCCAACCACCAGCGAGACGATGAAGAACAACAGGTGCCTCCCGTTGCGATCACCTGCGAGCTGGAGAACCTCTGCGGCCACGTACACGGCGCCCAGCACCCACGCGGGAATCCCGAAGAAGAACCGCACGTTCGGGTACTCGGCGATGAACGTCAGCAACACGACGAGCTGCACCGTGTGCACACCGGCCTGCGGCAGATCGAGAGCGGTGCCGACCAATCCGGGGATGACGATGATCAGGGTCAGGAACCATGCGAACTTGGTACGGCCGACCTGCTCTTCCAGTCGCGAGCCGAAGTACCAGAGCACGGCGATCGAGATGATGACCCAGAGCAACTGCTGGTCGAGCCCGTTGGCCAACGGCCACGAGACGATTCGCCACAGCTGACCTGAGGTGATCCTGCTGGGGATCAGGGCGAGTTTGGTGAGGATCGGTTTGTCGACTGGTTCCAGCGCGTAGACGAGCACTGAGACGGCGCAGGCCAACCCGAGCAACGCCGCCGAGCCGATGTCCAGCGTGCCGACGCGGAACCACGGATCATTGGGTCCGCGTCGGTTGGGCTTGGAGTAGGCAAATCGACCGGCCACGAGGTCAAACCCTACCGCGGCTCGGGCTGCGAGAGGCCTAGCCTCGACAACGATGGTGCAGCGTCCGCCGACCGGAACGATTCCTGATACGCCAGGCTCGTATCAGTTCAAAGACGCGCTCGGGCGGGTGATCTACGTCGGCAAGGCGTCGAGCCTTCGTCAGCGGTTGTCCAACTACTTCCAGGATCCGCGGAACATGCATCCGCGGACGGCGCAGATGGTGGCGACGGCAGAGAGCGTCGAGTGGATCGAGGTCCGCAACGAGGTCGAAGCCTTGATGTTGGAATACAGCCTCATCAAGCAACACCGACCGCGATTCAACATCCGGCTGCGCGACGACAAGAGCTACCCGTTCCTGGCGGTGACCCTCGACGAGCAGTTTCCCCGGGCGTTGGTCATGCGTGGCCGCAAGCGCAAGGGAACCAAGTACTTCGGACCGTACGCACACGCCTACGCGATCCGCGACACGCTCGATCTGCTGCTGCGCAGCTTCCCGATCCGCACCTGCAGCCCCGGCAAGTTCAACGAGCATCAGCGCCTCGGCCGGCCGTGCCTGCTGTTCCACATCGAGAAGTGCAGTGGCCCATGTGTCGGCGAGATCAATGAGGTCGACTACCGCCAACTCGTGACAGAGCTGTGCGACTTCCTCGAGGGTGACACCGACGACATCGTCAAGAGACTCGACGCCGAGATGCGCTCGGCATCGAACGCGATGGAGTACGAGCGGGCGGCGCGGGTGCGCGATCGGTTGGCGGCGGTGCACCGGGCCATCGAGAAGCAGCAGATGGTGGCCGAGCGGAGCGAAGACATCGATGTGATCGGGC
>JBDTRP010000083.1:0-3961 GCA_039931555.1 Ilumatobacteraceae bacterium
TCGAGGGCCACATCGAGCAACTCGGCGATCCCGAAACGGTCTACGAGCGACCGGTTTCGGCGTTCGTGGCTGGGTTCGTCGGGCGCAACAACTTCTGGCGTGGCACGGCCACGGCCGACGGCATGCGGGCCGAGGACGGCACCGTGTTCGTCTGCGACCGTCCCGAGGAGCGCGTTGCGACCGGCGAGCGAGCACTCTCGGCGGTGCGACCGGAGAGCTTCGAGCTGTCGGCGACCGACCCAGGGGAGTCCGTCAACGTGTTCCCTGGTGAAGTGGCCGGCGTGTCGCACTTCGGCGATACCTTGCAGTTCGTCGTGCGCTCGCACGTGCGCGATGTGATCGTGTTGCTGCCCCGCCAGAAGTCGCCGAACCTGCACCCTGGTGATCGTGTCTGGTGCCAGTGGTCGGCACGCGACGTCTACCAGTTCTCGGCAGCGCAAGAAGGCCTCGTCCTCGCCGAGCCCGCATCAGAAGCAGCCATCTAGACCCGAAAGACCCTTCCCAAGGAGCCTCATGTCAGCCAACGAAGAACCAATCAAGATCCTTGCACCACACAGCTTCCGAGAGAAGCTGTCGAGGCGTGCCCTGTTCCAGATGGGCGGCGCTGCAGCCGGTCTCGCAATCGTTGCCGCCGCCTGCGGTGACGACAAGGTCGCCAGCAACGCCTCGTCAGGGGGCACGACTGCTGGAACCACCGGCGGCACCGCAGCACCGGGTGGCACGGCGGGGGCCGGCGCCGGCGATGTCGGCGACAGCGGCACAGGTCTCGGCGTCGCGACCGGCGATTACAGCCGGGTCAGCACCAAGTCGTCGGGCAGCTTGAACATGTACACCTGGGGTGCCTACAACGACCCCGACGTCGTCGGCTCGCTCGCCGAGAAGCAGCTCGCCGTGAAGATGCAGGTCAGCTACTACACCAGCAACCAGGACCTGATCACCAAGCTCGAGGCGTCGAAGGGCACCAGCGGGTTCGACATCGTCGTGCCGACCGGTCCGTACGTTGCCCAAATGATCCAGAACGGCCTGCTCGAGAAGTTCGACAAGACCAAGCTGCCCAACATGGTCAACGTCGACCCGATCTACATGGCGCAGAAGTGGGACCCGACCAACGACTACAGCGTCTGCAAGGACTGGGGCTCGACGGGGTGGTTCTACGACAAGACCAAGATCAAGACCGAGATCAAATCGTGGAGCGACTTCATCGCGGTGTGTCAAGGCGAGGGCAGCAAGAACTGCTCGGTGCTCGATACGCCGGCGAACCTCGCCGGTATGTACTTCTGGGCGAACAAGATCGACTGGAACACCGAGAAGTCCGAAGACCTCGACGCCTACGAGAAGTTCATCGTCGACCAATTTGCCTCGCACATCAAGGCGTTCGACAGCTACCCGTCCGACAAGATCGCCGAGGGTGCGTACAGCGTGTCGATGATGTGGAACGGCGACGCCCGCGCCGCCTACCCGAAGATCATCGATGCCGGCGGCAACGTCGACGACTGGGTGTGGGGTCTCGGTTCACCCGAGACCGAGCTGTGGATGGACAACTACTGCATCGCCGCCGGCGCGCCGAATCCAGATGCCGCCCACGCTTGGATCAACTGGATCCTGATCCCTGAGGTGTCGATCAAGGACCTCGACTACCACGGCTACAACTCCGGCATGAAGAACATGGGTCAACTGCTCACCGAGCTGAAGCCCGACCTGAAGTACGGCGACATGATCTTCTTCAAAGATGAGCAGGTGAAGTCGATGAGGACCGAGGTACTCAATACTTCTGAGGACCGCAAGGTTGACATCCTCAACAAGGTCAAGGCCGCCGCAGGCGCGTGAGATGACGGGCGTGATGGGTCGGGGAGGGAGGTTGACATGTCGGTAGTCGGTGGTCCTCGGCCACCGGCCGCGTTCGGCATGTTGACCGCCCCGCCCCCTCCTCAGCGGCGACGATGGTTGCGCGGGCCTTCGTTCTCGCTCGCCATCCCATCGATCCTGTGGTACGGGTTCTTCTTCGTCCTGCCGATCCTGCTGATCGTGTGGTACTCGTTCGGTGTCAAGAACACGGCGTCGGGAACCGGCGTCCCGGTCACGATGACCAACAAGACGCTGCAGAACTACCGCGACGCGTTCAGCCCGACCTTCTTCACGGTGTTCAAGTCGACGTTGAAGATCTCGATCATCGCTACGACGTTGTGCTTCGTCTTCGGCTTCCCGGTGGCCTACTTCCTGGTGTTCAAGGTCAGCGAGAAGTGGAAGGCGATCATGCTGGCGCTGATCGTCGTGCCCAGTTTCACCAGCTTCCTCATCCGCACGTTGGCGTGGCGCATTCCGCTGGCGGCCAATGGCGAGCTGTCCAAGTGGCTCCAGGATTGGGGGGTGCTCAGTGGCCCGATCAACGTTCTCGACACCAGGACGGCCGTCCAGCTGGCGATCATCTACAACTACCTCGGGTTCATGATCCTTCCGCTGTTCGTTGCCCTCGATCGCATCGACCACCACATGCGTGAAGCCAGCAAAGACCTCGGCGCGAATCGGGTGCGCACGTTCTTGCAGGTGACCTTGCCGCTCGCGGGGCCAGGCATCGCCGCCGGGGTCATGCTGACGTTCATCCCGATGTGTGGAGACTTCGTCACGGCGACGCTGCTCGGTGGCACGTCGGGCAACATGATCGGGGCGATGATCGACAGCCAGTTCCATGTGGGCCGCAACTGGCCGCTCGGCTCGGCGATGGCCGTGATGATGATCGGTGCCGTGCTGCTGGTGCTCATCATCGGCAGCGTGGTGGTCTTCGGGGCGCAGTGGTTCCTTCGACGCCGCCGGCATATCGAGATCGCGGTCGCGACATGACCGCTGTTGCCCCCCTCGACGCGCCGAAGGTCAATCGCACTCCGCGAGACGGCGGCAAGATCATCATGGCCATCTGGGCGACGATCGTGTTGACGTTCCTGTTCATCCCGATCCTGCTGGTCATCCGGCACTCGTTCAACCGCGGCGGCTCGTTCATCGTCTGGGCGCACCACTACTCGACCAAGTGGTGGGGTGCGTTGTTCAACGTCCACAAGACCTGGAACGCGATCCTTGTCTTCTTGGGCATCGTCGGCGTGGTCTGGCTGATCGGTCGCTACTCCGGGGTCAAGGTGTTGCGCCGCTGGTCTTTGCCGTTGGGGATCGCGCTCGGGATCATCGTCAACGGCCAGCGCACCGCCTGGTACACCGATCTGTTCAACGAGAACGGTCTCGGCTTGGCGCTGCGCAACTCGTTCACCGCGGCCATCGGCGGCACGGCGATCGCGGTGTTCCTCGGCGGGCTCGCCGGTGTCGCTCTCGCTCGCCGCACGGGTGCGTGGACGAAGCCGTTCATGTTCGTGCTGTTCCTGATTCTCGTCACGCCCGAGATCATGGACGCCATCGCCCTGCTCGGCTGGTTCGTACGCGTCGGTGGACCGTTCAACCACGACGTCGGGCCACTCAACAATGGAATACTGCGATTGTGGGTCGGCCAGTCGCTGTACACCTCGGCGCTGGTCACGCTGATCGTGCGTGCCCGCCTCGCTGGTCTCGACGAGTCGCTCGAGGAGGCGGCCGGCGACCTCGGTGCCCCGCCGGGTCGTGCGTTCCGCCAGATCACCTTGCCGCTGATCAGTTCCGCACTCATCGCCGGTGGACTGTTGTCGTTCACGCTGTGCCTCGACAACACGATCATCGCCAACTCGGTGTCGACGGCCGGATCATCGACCTTCCCGGTCTACGTCATCGGCACCGCCAAGAGCACCACGAAACCGTTCGTGGGTGCCGCCGCGGTCGTGCTGTTCGGCGTGACCTTGATGGCGTTGGGTTTCGTGTACTCGGTGCTGCGAAAGTCCGGTGACTCTTCCTCGCAGATCGCGTCGACGCTCGCCGGCGGCTGAGCCAGTTCACTCATGCGGGTCGTTGTCGTCGGGGCCGGGCTGGCCGGTCTCACGGCGACGCG
>JBDTRP010000084.1:0-38569 GCA_039931555.1 Ilumatobacteraceae bacterium
CCCGGTCCAGACGTGCGCGGCGGCGCACATCGGACAGTGTTCTCCGCTCGTGTACGTCGTGGCCGTCGCCGCTCACGAGCACCGAGCCGAACGGATCGCCGCCGCGATCGGCCGCTTCTGCTGTCAGCGCGATGCACCGACGCAGGTGTTCGAGGTCGGTGTCGTTCACGCGCTGCCCCCGCGCGATGCCCAAGTCTCGACGATCTTTCCGGCTTTGACGACAGCGGTTCGAGGCGGGGAGGTGACGGCCGCTTCCGCCGGGCAGGCAACATCGACGAGCACGACGTCGCCGCGGCAACCGGGGGTAAGGCCGTGGTCGCTGACGCCGATCGCGGCAGCGCCTCGGCTGGTTGCGATGTCGACGCAGCGCTCGATGTCCGAGTCGTGCCGGTAGCCGGCGCGCCAGGCCATCAACCCGGCCCTGGCGAGCATGTCGGCGTCGCCCCACGGCGACCACAAGTCGCGAATCCCGTCCTGGCCGAGACAGACCGCAACGCCGTGCTGATCGATCAGATCGAGCGGTAGCGGATCGACGTTGCCGGGAGCGACCGTCGCCAGTGCGATCCGATGTTCGCCGAGCTGTTCGACCAGCGGCGGCACCGCCGGATCGCCGTCGCACAAGCAGAACGCGTGTGAGACGGTGACCATGCCGGCCATGTCGAGTACCCGGGTGCGTTCGATCACCAGGTCGAGTTCCCATCGGCCGAGCGCGCCTCGGTCGTGGAGGTGCAGATCGACGCCACACCTGTGGCGCTCTGCGATGCCGAAGATGGCGTCGAGATGTTTGACCGGGTCGCCGTCGAAACTGGCCGGGTCGATGCCCCCCACCAGGTGTGCGCCGGCCAACATCGCTGCATCGAGGAGTTCGAATGTGCCGGGCGCGACCAACATGCCGCTTTGTGGGAAGGCGACGATCTGCACATCGATCGCGTCGGCTCGCGATGCGGCCGCTTCGATGACGTCCTCGATTGCGGTGACACCGTTGTCGAGATCGACATCGACGTGCGTGCGGACCAGCGTGGTCCCGTTGGCGATGTATTCGTCGAGCAGTGCGCCGGCGCGGGCGGCGACAGCAGGGAGTTCGCGGCGAGCGGATCGTTCGTTCGCGATCAGCCCCGCCAGCCCAGGCGTGGCGCTATGAGGGCGCCACGGCAGTCCCCACAACGTCTTGTCCAGGTGTGCGTGTCCGTCGACCAGGCCGGGAAGTGCCAGGCAGCCATGACCATCGAACGCGTCACCCGACCACCCCGTCGGGGCCTCACCAACCGACTCGATACGGCCACCCCTGATCACGATGTCGACCGTCGTCGGAACCCCTGCGACATGCACGTCGCGTATCCACAAATCAGCCATCGACCTGACCGTACCCGTGTTCGCGAGATCCTGCAGGCTGGTCACGACGTTGGGACACCGCCGAGGTGCTACCGAGTACATCGGTTTCTCATTTGTGCCACGGACCTTGGAATGTCATCGGGAACGAAGGGCACTCGTTGAAGTACTTCGTCTCCGCCAGAAGGTTTGATCTGGGCGACCCTGCTTTGGCACGACCGATGTCGTTCTGCGCTCATGGTATGCGTGGCTTCCAAAGGCACTTCAGCCGTGGCCGCGTCGGCGCGGCGGTCGGGCGTCGGCGGCCAACAGGTTCTGCCCAACGTCGTTGGGCGCGAGTTCGGTACTCCCAGTACCCGAATCGAACCCGCGGAGACTGGTCGGGTGCGCTGCGAGTACCAGCAATGCCGAAATCGCGCCCGACGGGTCCCCCGCGGGATAGAGCGCTCCGATCCGATCGGCGCTTCAGCACCTGGGGGTACTTCCATCAACGCCGTACCGATCATCTTGCGGCAGGTTCACCCACGGCTTGCTCGGGGATCTTCGCGCAGAGCCACAGAGGCCTTGGTGTACCACGCAGCGTGTTCGCGCACGGTCCGAGGCTGGTGGCCGCCATTGGGCAGAATCTGGTGGCCACTGACAGGTGCTTCCGGAACACGGTGTTCTGATCGCCGCCGACAAACGATCAGACGCTCTCAGAGGAGGCCCCTGCGGGCCGCGCCAGCTACTTGTCGTATCGAGAAGGCTCAGGCGACACCACGAACCGGCTGGTTCACGTGTGGCTGCCTCAGCCTGATGTCGGCTTGCCCGCCAGTTGGTCATCCGCGAGTAGCCAGTCGATGAGCGCGGTGACGGCCGGGCTGGGCTTGCCCTTCGGCCACGTCACGTAGTATCCGCTCGCTGACCGAACTTCGGGGCCGACGACCACGAGCGCGCCTCGTTCGACGTACTCGTCGATCAGCGGTCGCCAGCCGAGCGCGACGCCGTAGCCGAGGATCGCTCGCTGGAGAACCATCGGATAGTTGTTGAACAGCACGCGGCCAGGCGACCGGCGCAGGGTGATGTCGAAGTTCGCCAGCCAGCCGGCCCACGTCATCCAGGGCCGGATCCCGTCGTCCATGTGCACGAACGGCGCGGTGTAAACGTCGGCGGCGGTACTCGTGGCAGAGAGCCCGTACTCCTCGGCGAGCCCCGGCGCAGCGATCGGCACGACGACTTCCGGGAACAGCAACTGCCGGTCGAGGCCTGCGAACTCGCCGCTGCCGACACGGATCGCTGCGTCGAAGGTGCCGTGGTCGAGTTCGGCGTCGCCGTCGAACAACCAGAGCAGGAGGTCGAGGTCGCCGAGCGCTGTCTTGAGCAGGTCGAGGCGAGGGACGATGAGCATCTGGGCGACGCCGGGTGCGCAGCGAGCACGAAGTTGCCAGCGTGATCGTCGAGCTCGGCGAGACCGTTCTCGATCACGTCGAAGCCGGAACCGACGTGGCTGAACAGGCGCTGCCCGACCTCGGTGAGAGTGCTGCGGTTCGCAGAGCGGGCGAACAGTTCGGCCCCGAGGCTGCGTTCGAGCGAGTGGACCTGGCGAGTGATGGCCGGCTGTGACATTGCGAGCTCGGTGGCCGCCGCGGTGAAACTGCCGAGCCGAGCCGCCGCTTCGAACACCGCGAGACGCTGGAGTCGATCGACCCGACGTACGATGTCTCTCATCTCAGTCCTTGGACCATGACGTGAGGTTATGCCAAGCCCATCGAATTCACCACTGTTCAGGCTGCGGGGCGACTTGCATGATGGCATGGTGCTGAACTTGATGCGACCGGTCGGCCACGAGGTCACGCCCGCGACGACGCCGCTCGACGTCACCGTCGGGCCCGCTGGGGTGCGTCTGCGCCGCGGGGACGCAACGGTCGTGTTGCATCCGCAGTGGCTGCGACATCGGTCGACCGAGCCGGGCGAGATCGAACAGACGAACCGACAGCGCCTGTTCACACCGGTCGACGTCGACCCCATGCTCACGGTCGTGTCGTCTGCGGCTGTCGGCGACGTGCTCGACACCCTCTTTTCCGATGGGCATCGGGCGCGCCTCGATCTGCCCGCGATCGAGCGGGCTCTCGTCTGGCATCACGATCCCGAAGAGCCGCCGGCGGCCGAACCGTGGAATGCCCCGCTGGACGAGTTCCCGTACGTCGACTGGGCTGGGGTCACGTTCGACCAGGCGACAGAGGATCTCGAGGCGGTGATCGAGTTCTTGTCCGCGTTCTTCCGTCACGGATACGTGGTGCTGCGCAACACGCCTGCGGAGGTCGGCACGGTGGCAAGGGTGGCCGACCGGCTCGGCTACATCGTCGGTCACAACTTCGGGTGGGTGTTCGACGTGGAGGCGAAACCCTCACCGACCGACCTGGCCTACACCGCTATCGAGCTACTCGCCCATAGCGACGAGCCCTATCGCCGACCCGTGCCCGGCATCCAGATGTTGCACTGCATCTGCAACGAGGCGCCAGGTGGCGACTCGACGCTCGTCGACGGAATGGCGGCGGCGAACGCTCTGCTCGCCGAGCATCCCGACTGGCACGCTGCCCTTGTCGACACCGAAGTCGAGTGGCGCTACGACATGGGCTCCGACACGGTGGTGAATCGCGGTCACATCCTCGAGTACGACCGCCACGGCCGCTACTCGCAGATCCGCAGCAACAGCAAGCTCGACGAACCAATCGTGCGGCCGGATGTGGACCTCGGCGCCTTTTACGCTGGGCGGCGCTGGCTGGCCGATTGGACGAACGATCCGACCCACCAGGTCACCTTCCGGCTCGAGCCGGGCGACATCATGTTCATGGACAACCACCGGGCGCTCCACGGCCGCACAGCCTTCGACCCGAGCCAAGGCCACCGACACCTGCAAGGCTGTTACATCGAGCACGACGGCCCCGACACGATGTACCGCCTGGCAGTGCGTCGACGCCTAACAGCCTGACGAACAGCGGGGTCTGAACCGCGCCGTGATGTAGGTGCTGTTGTAGAGCAGGATGTCGGGGCCGATGAGTGATTCGACCAGTTCGGCACGTCTCGGCCAGTTCGTTCATTCTCAATACCTCGGAATCGTCGGCACGGCATGAGGGTGGTTGGAAAACCGACCAGGCTGGGTGCTACAGCAACTTGACCGGGGTTGAGCAAGCGCGGAGGGCTATGTCGTCGCAGCGGGCGAGTCCGCGTTCGAGGTCGTTGTGGTCGGCGTGTCTGGCCCAGTTGAGCCAGAGTCCGTTCTGGGTGACGATCACGTCGGTGGTTCGGTTGCGTGCTTCTAGTCGGGTGATGTGCGGGCACGCTTCGGCGATGAGGTCGATCATCTGGTCGGCGTAGCGTTCGTAGAGGTGTCGTTCGACGGTTTCGATCTCGGGGTCGGTTCGCGAGATCGCCCACAGCGCGAGACGTAGTGCGAGGTATTGCGGATCGAGGAACTCGCCGCGGAATGCCCCGCGTATGTAGGCGCGAACGCGGTGCTCGGCGCCGTGCACGTCGATCAGCGATATCACTGATGCGTTGAACAGTCGCGAGGTCGACAGCTCGAAGGCGGCGACGATCAGCGAGCGTTTGTCGTCGAAGTGGTAGCTCAACAGGCCGAGTGAGACGTCGGCTTCTCGTGCCACGTTGCGCATGCTGGCGGCGTCGATGCCGTCGCGTCCGATGCAGGACATGGCTGCGTCCAGGATCTGTTCCTGGGTGTGCGTGAGCTCCATCGCACACAGGTCTAGCCGATGACTGGACGAACGTCCAGTCATCGGCGTAGGCTTTCCGTTGAACGAACGTCCAGGACCGGGCTCGGGCTGGCGACACACCCGTCAGGAGAGGCCATGCCGTCAGCGTTTGCTGCATCCGAGATCGATCTCGAAGCGCTGATCGATCTCGACGTCTATCCGATTCACGAGCTGACCAGCTCGGCGCGTGCGGCCGTCGTCGCGGAGGCTCGCGGTCAGATGTCGGCCGACGGGTGCTGTCGGTTGTCCGGCTTTGTTCGACCGGGTGCGGTTGAGCGGATGCGGGTCGAGGCGTCAGCGTTGCATGATCAGACTTGTTGGTCGGTGCAGGATCACAACCCGTATTTCTCGCCCGACGACGACTCGTTCCCGGCGGGGCATCCGCGGCGCACGATGCAGCATCGCGAGACGGGATTCATCAACTCCGATGTGTTGGTCGGTGACTCGGTGTTGCGTCAGCTGTACGACTCGGATGTGTTGTTGCATTTCATTTGGGAGTGCCTCGGCACGACCAAGCCGATCTATCGTTGGGCGGACCCGTTGGCTCGCAACCCGTACGGGGTGACTGACCCCGGTCAGTGGTTGCCGTGGCATTTCGACGGCAACGAGTTCACCGTCAGCATCCTCGCCCAGAAGGCCGATCGGGGCGGTGTCTTCGAGTACGTGCCGAACATTCGCCGGCCCGATGTCGAGAACTACGACCACGTTGCCGATGTGCTCGCCGGTGGACGCGACGGTGTGCGCGAGCTCGACTTGATGCCAGGCGATCTGCAGTTGTTCGCCGGCCGCTTCTCGTTGCATCGCGTCACCCCGGTCCAAGGCGCGCTCCCGCGCTACATCGGCCTGCCGTCTTATGTGCACGACCCGTACCGGATGAATCGTTCGTTCCATTCGGCGACGTTGTACGGGCGGGCGACCGAGCAACATCGACAGCGCGAACTGGTGCTCGTCGACGGCTTGGTCGACTGATGCGGGTCGCTTTCATCGGTCTCGGCAACATGGGTGGCCCGATGGCGTGCAACATCGTTGCTGCGGGTTTCGACACGGTCGTCGCTGACCTCGACGAAGCGAAGGTCGCCGCAGTCGTCGGCGCCGGGGCGACCGCAGCCCCGGACGCGGTCGCGGCTGTGGCCGGTGTTGACGTCGTACTGACCTCGCTGCCGGGACCGAAGCAGGTGCGCGCGATCGCCGAGCAGATCCTTCCGACGATGGGCAACGGGTCGATCTGGATCGATCTCAGCACCAACGACTTGGACTGCGCCCGTTACGTCGCCGCGCTCGCCGGGCGATATGGGGTGAAGGTGATGGATGCCCCGGTCAGCGGCGGAGTCGAGGGAGCCCGCGCCGGTACCCTGTCGGTTCTCGTCGGCGGCGACATCGACACCCACGCCCGCTGTCTGTCGTTGTTCGAGGCGATCGGGGCCCGCCACGATCTGCTCGGCCCACACGGCGCCGGATATGTCGCCAAGATCGCCCAGGTGATGCTCTGCTACCTCAACTCGGTGTGCCTCACCGAAGCACTGATCCTCGGGGCCAAGGGCGGCGTCGACCCCGACAAGATGCTCGACATCATCCGCCACAGCACCGGCCGCAGCTATGTCGCCGACAGGTACGGTCCGGAGATCCTCAACGGCGGCTACGACAACACGTTCGACCTCACCCTCGCCGCGAAAGATCTGCGCCTCGCACTGGAACTGGCCACCACCGTCGGCGCCACGTTGGCGTTCACCGCCCACGTCAGCGAGTTCTACGCCGCCGCCGAGGCCGAGTTCGGGCCGACGGCACCACACCTCATGGCGATGAGACAGATCGAGGACGCCAACGAACTGGTCCTCCACGACGTCCAACAATCCCTGAACGCGAAAGGAACACTGACATGAGCGAATCAATCACAGGAAACCGGGAAGTGATGCCCGACGACTTCCAGGCGTCCGACGCCGGCAGTTTCGTCGGCGACGAATGGGCAGCACGTGTCGACTTGGCCGCGATGTACCGGCTGGCGGCACACTTCGGTTACGACGACCTCGTCTGGAACCACATCAGCATGCGCGTGCCCGGCTCGGACCGCGATTTCTTCCTCAACAAGTTCGGCCTGCTCTACAACGAGGTGACCGCTTCAAACCTGATCAAGGTCGACAGCGATGGCAACGTGCTCGAAGGCCCAGCCGACGTCAACACCGCCGGGTTCGTCATCCACTCAGCGATCCACAACGACTTCCCCCAGTGGAAGGTCGTGTTCCACGCCCACGTACCCGACGCACTCGCCGTCACCGCGCTGACCGACGGCTTCCAACACCTCGTGCAGGACACATCGATGCTCTACGGCGAAATCGGCTACCACGACTGGGAAGGCCTCTCGCTCACCCTCGAAGAACGCGAACGGCTCGCCAAGAACATGGACGGCAACCGGGCACTGATCATGCGCAACCACGGATTCCTCACCGTCGGAGAGACACCAGGGGAAGCATTCATGGTGATGCACTACCTCATTCGCGGCTGCCGCACACTGCTGCGAGCCCACGGCAGCGGCCTCGAGATCGACCCCGGCCCCGCCGACATCTGGGCCCTGTCGAAGCGCCAATACGACAACTTCCCGCTCGGCCTCTACGAATGGCCGGCACTGCTACGACTACTCGACCAGAACGATTCCAGCTACCGCCGATAACCCAGCGATGCTGATCCAGCGCGTGAACACGACCCTGGTCGAATTACCGCTGCGCGCCCCGATCGGCACCGCCATTCACGCGATCCACTCCGTCGGCTGCGTCCTCGTCGAAGTCAACACCGCTGGCGGGGCCGTCGGGCAATCGTTCGCGTTCACGATCAACGCCAACCGGCTGGCAGCCTTCGACGAGATGATCCGCGGCCTAGCCCGATTCGCTGTCGGACGCGGCGTGCACGAGACAGCCGGCATCTGGGAGTCGATCTGGTTGGAACTCAACCCGACAGGCCACAAAGGAGTCGGGATCTCGGCCCTGTCCGCGATCGACATCGCGTGCTGGGACGCGTTCGCCCGCACCATCGGACTGCCGCTGTCCCACCTCTTCGGCGCATACCGCACCGAGGTCGACACCTACGCGAGCTCCGGCCTGTGGCTGTCGGCAACCATCGACGAACTGATCGCCGAAGCAGCCGCGTTCGTCGCGGAAGGCTTCCGTGCCGTCAAGCTCCGCATCGGCAGCGCCCGAGCCGAAGACGACGTTGCCCGAGTCCGTGCCGTCCGAGACGCGATCGGTAACGAAGTCGGGCTGCTCGTCGACGCCAACCAGAAGTTCACACCCAAAGAGGCGATCCGACTCGGCCGCATGCTCGAGGAGTTCTCGCTCATCTGGATCGAAGAACCAGTGCCCGCTGACGATCTTCGCGGCCACGCCGACGTGCGCGCCGCCCTCGACACACCAATCGCGTCAGGCGAGACCGAATACACCAGGTTCGGGATCCAAGCCATGATCGACGCCCGATCCGCCGACATCTTGATGCCCGACCTCCAACGCATCGGCGGCTACACCGAGTTCCGTCGCGCCGCCGCAACCGCCGCGTCGAACCATCTCCCGGTCTCCTCCCACTTCTTCACCGAGCACAGCCTCGCCCTCGCCGGCTCGCTGCCGAACTGCATCTCCGTCGAACACATCGACTGGTTCGCCCCTCTGTTCGTCGAAGAGATCGAACTGCGAGACGGCAAGCTCGTCATCCCCGACCGGCCCGGAACCGGGTTCACTCTTGTACCTGATCTCGCCCAGCAATTCCCGATGACGTGATGGCCGGTACCCGAGCCCCACGGCGAAGCCATCGTCACGGGACCGCGCGTGCCCCGGCCGGAGAGAACTCATGAACGTGCCGATACTCGAAGTACCCGTCATCGACCTTGATGCGTTGCATGGGCACCGAGTGCGCCGCCTGTGCGCGCAGATGGCCGCCTATCACGTCGACGCAATGGTGCTCACCAACCCGGTCAGCCTCCGGTACGCCGCCGATTGGCGCGAGTACGCGCTGTTCCAGGCACACATCCCGACCTACTACCTGGTCGTCACAGCCGACGGCCGCCTCACCATGTTCGGCGCGTACCGTCAACAACATCCCACGATCCATGACTTTCGGGCCGCTCACCACCCGAACGTGTTCGACAGCGGGCTCGACACCCTCACATCGGCCACCGGCTTCGCCGCCGACATCGAGGGCGTGGTCGGCGCTCGCGCCCGTATCGCGCTCGACCGCGTCAACCCGAGCTGTGTCCAGGCGCTCGACGCCATCGGCTACGACGTCATCGACGTCGAGCCGCTCGTCGAACAGGCCCGAGCGATCAAATCGGAAGAGGAACTGACCTGCATCCGCCGCGCAATCACGGTCGCGCAAGCAGCGATCGCGACCATGCGTGAAAGCGCTGTACCGGGTGCCTGCGAAGACGAGCTCATGGCCATCCTGCACCAGGTCAACATCGCCAACGGCGGCGACTGGATCGACGGGCGCATGTTGTGCAGCGGACCGCGCACCAATCCCTGGTACCAAGAGGCGAGCGCACGCCGACTTGAAAATGGGGACCTGCTCGCGTTCGACACCGACATGATCGGCCCCAACGGATACTGCGCTGACATCTCCCGGACCTGGCTCGTCGGTCACGACAACCCAACCCCGGCACAGCGTGATCGATATCTGCGGGCCCACGCCGAGATCGACCACAATGCCGCCCTACTTCACTCGGGAACCACATTCCGGGAACTGTCCGACTCAGCCTTCCGTCAACCAGCCGAGTTCATCTCCAACCGATACGCATGCATCGCGCACGGAGTCGGCATGAGCGACGAATGGCCACGCGTCTACTACCGACAAGACTGGGATGCACACGGCTACGACGGTGTGATCGAACCGAACATGGTCCTCTCCGTCGAAAGCTTCGTCGGATCGGATCAAGGCGGGCCGGGCGTCAAGCTCGAGCAGATGTACCTCGTTACGAACAACGGACCACAACCGCTGTCCACCTACCCATACGAATCATCCCTACTCGATCAATAGCATCCGACACTTCCATGTGACGGATGTTCCCGCTTTGTCCCCACAGCCGGAGCCGATACGGCGGTTGTTCAAATCTCTTCAAGTTGGCGATGGCTATCGAGACCGCAACATTGCGACACCTTCGCCGGTGAGGGTGTCGAGGGCGGAGCGGCGGCCGGCCATGGCGAGGAGCAGTTGTTTGCTCGGTCCGCACACCTGGGGACCAGAACCGGTCGACCAATCGGTGTCGGTGGCTTGAAGTTGCAAATCGGCGATGCGCGTCTTGGCGCCAAAGACCGGCTGGACGTTCTTGAGGTGCTCAAGACAAGCGACGTAGTCCACGGTGGGCAGGTCGAACGGCTTGCCGACGGCTTCGGAGATATCTGCTGAGTGGATGGCGAGTTCGTTGAAGACGCCGGGCAGCTTGAGACCGGGCGGCATCCCACGCGACGCCGCCGAAGCTCGAGTCGTCGCCGCGATCTGCGCGGTCGACATCTCGGCTGTCAACTTCCCGACAAGCTTCGCGTTCATCTTGTCGAGATTGAAGCCTGAGCCGACGAACGAGCGGAAGACTTGGCCTTTCGACATCGCGGGAATGACCAGCATGTGGGCGGCCACGTCCTTGACCGTCCAGTCGGCGCAGAGGGAGGGTCTGTTCCAGTCGTCGGGAGCTAGTGCTGCCAGGTACTCTCCGAGAGCCTCGCGGCCGTTCTCGATACTCGTCCACGTGTCCATTGGTGACTCCTGCTTTCGGGGTTCGGGTCGCTGTCCGGTGAATCGTCGATCGCCGCACACACTACGACGTGCGCGCCGACCCGATTTCGACACACGCCGACGTTGGCGCACACAACTTCGATCGACCGAGTGCGACTCCTTCACCGCGATGCGTGAACGCATCCGCTCGAGCCAGCAGCCGTCGGAGATGCCGAAGTCCAGGCGATGTTCGCCACGGGCTTCCCACGCAACCGGGCCAGTTCCACCGCACGACTACAGAACTCGGGGGATGAGGAAGGTTCGGCCAGTCAATCCGGTGCTGTCGGTAGGTTGACGGTGAAGGTTGCGCCGTGCGGGTGGGTATCGGTGATGCTGATGGTGCCGTTGTGGTTGGTGACGACGTCGTGCACGATGGCGAGTCCGAGGCCCGCGCCACCTGAATCGCGGGTTCGGGCGGTGTCGAGTCGTACGAAGCGTTCGAAGATGTACTGCCGGTCGGCCGGGGGGATGCCCGGCCCGTCGTCGGCGACGGTCAGACGAACGGTGCCTGTTGTCGTCTGGAGAGTGACGTTGACATGGCTGGTGGTGTGTTCCTGGGCGTTGTGGATCAGGTTGCGAACCATCCGTCGGAGCTGGAAGTCGTCGCCGTCAATGAAGGCCGGGGTGTCGAGCCCAAGGGTGCTTACTTGAATGTCTCGGCGCCGCACTCGCTGGAGTGCGTCGGCGACGATAGCGGTGAGGTCGACGGGGCGGTGTGGTCGTTGGAGTTCGTTGTCGATGCGGGCGAGAACGAGTAGATCGTCGGTGAGCTCCTGGAGTCGATCGACATCGCCGAGGGTGTCGCGAGCGACGTTCTGCCACGTGGTGCGCTCGGGATGTGTGAGCGAGATTTCGAGGTCGGCTCGTAGCGCGGCGAGCGGGCCGCGTAGTTCGTGGCTGGCATCGGCGACGAACCGTCGTTGCTGCGCGACTGAGATGTCGAGCCTGGCGAGGGTGGCGTTGACCGTTGTCGCGAGTTGTCCGATTTCGTCGCGTGCTGAGGAAACTTCGACGCGGCGATGGAGATCGCTAGTTGTGATGTCGGCCATGGTGCTGGCGATGTCGCGAACTGGGCGAAGAGTTCGTCCAACGGCCCACCAGGTGACAGCCGCAACGATGAGGACCAGCATCGAAAGCCCGACAACAAGGACGGTGACGATCGCGGAGGTGGTGCGATCGGCGTTGTCCAGGTTCTCGCCGGCATACACGGTGAGTGTTCCGGCGTCGGTGTGGGCGTTGATCACGATGACTCGCATTGACCGCTGATCAAGGGGTGAGATCGGAATTGTCAGCTTCAGTGCGTTGGTGCCGGCGGGACGAGCGGTGGAGATTGCCGGTTCGCCGGTGATGTTCTCGGTCGAGGCGATGACCGAGCCAGCCTGGTCGATGACCTGTACGAAAGCAGTTTCTTCACCCGGAAGGGCGAGTTGGCGGGGAAGGGCTCCGGCCTCGGCGAGAGCTGCGATGTCTCGAGCGCGAAGGCTCGCGGCCGTGGTCGCGGCATTGTCGAGTCGTCCACGGAGCACGGCCACGAGCAGAACGGCGCCGATGGCGAGGGCGATCCCAACGGTCACGCACGCGACGGCGGCGACCCGGATACGAAGGCCGACCCGTCGAAGGATTGGGTCAGTGGCCATCGGGTACGAGGCGGTAGCCGGCGCCCCGAATGGTTCGAAGGCTTTCGGTGTGAAACGGCTTGTCGATCTTGCGGCGAATGTTGGACATGTGCACTTCGATGACGTTCGGGTCGCCGTCGTAGGCGAAGTCCCACGCGTGCTCGAGCAGGTCAGCCTTGGAGATGACTTCGCCGTTCCGTCGGGCGAGGAACTCGACGATCGAGAACTCCTTTGCGGTCAGCTCGATCAACGTACCGCCACGACTGCACGTGCGAGCAGCGGGGTCCACGACGAGATCACCGACGGTGATCTGAACCGGCCGCTCGGCCGCGCCACGTCGTAGCAGCGATCGCAGGTGAGCGACGAGGACCACATAGGAGAACGGTTTGGTGAGGTAGTCATCGGCGCCAGTGTCGAGTGCTTCGGCCTCATCGAGTTCGCCGTGCTTCGCGGTGAGCATCAGAATTGGTGTCCAATTTCCCGCTTCGCGAAGACGTGCGCAGACCTGGAAGCCATTCACCTTGGGCAGCATGATGTCGAGGACGATCGCGTCATACGGGTTCTCGGATGCCAGCCACAGACCCTGTTCGCCGTCGAGCGCGTTGTCAACGGCAAATCCCTCGGCCTCCAACCCGCGCCGCAACGTCGACGCCAACCGCTTGTCGTCCTCGACGACCAGGATCCTCACGCCCACAGCGTGTCAGACAAAGCCTGAAGCTCGGCTGAAGTGACCCTTCAGGTCGCTTCGGGTCAACTCAAGGTGCGACGGCGCATCGTTTGGCCATCGGAACGGAACCACCGACCCGAGCAACATGAAAGGACACCTTCCAATGACCTCCCGATTGAAGAAGGCCACCTACACGACCATCGTCGGTCTCGGCCTGTTCGCTGGAGCCGCAGGGATCGCCTCGGCGACCAGCGGCGGCGGAAGCACCCCCACACCGGCACCACCTGCCGTCGTGACACCTGCCGTCGACAACAGCGCGGCCGATACGCCCGAGGCCAACGACACCCCGGAAGCTCCTGGTGATAGTGGCGTCAACTGCGAAGATGGCATCGACACTGCGACCGGCGCCCAGTGCGACGGTGGACCTGCAGCCAATCAGGCCAACGATCCGGCGGAAGCGGGACAGCCGGCTGAATCCAACGGCTGAGTCTGCTTCGACTGGGCATTTGCAGAGGCGGAGGATCATTCGATCCTCCGCCTCTGTTGTCGTGATACGACATGCACGTCATGTTGCAATGTCCGGCGAACTGACCCGCTGCTGGCGCTGCACGACGATGTCGACCCGGGGATTGTTGCCCGAGCGGGCGATCGTCAGCCTGCCCGGCATCGCCTCGACGAGGCGGCGGGCGAGGGGTAGCCCGAGGCCATGAACGTCGTCACTGTTCACGACAGGTTGATCGGTACTTGTCGCTGACGAGCCATCGGTGAAACCTTGCCCTTCGTCTGTCACCGAGATCGTCACGCTGTCGGCGGCGATGTCGACGTCGATGCGGACCTCACCGGCACCGTGGTTGAGCGCGTTGTCGAGCAGGACATCGAGGGCATGACGGAGCATCGTGTTGTTGCCACGTAGCGGAGGACAGTCGGATGCGTCGGTGATGGCCAGCGGGCGACCGACAGCTGCCAACGGTCCGCGCCATGTCGCGTTGACGGCGGTAAGCATCTCGGCGAGGGAGATCGACCCCTGGATGCTGTTCGGCGTGCGTGCGATCGCGAGGAGTTCGGTGATGGTCGACTCGAGCCGCGCAACATCCTCGAGCGCCTCGTGGAGCACCTCACTGCGATCGGGACGGGGAAACTGAAGCTCGGTCTCCAGCGCAGCGCGTAGCCCTGCGATGGGAGTGCGAAGTTGGTGGGATGCATCGGCGCTGAACGAGCGTTCTCTGGTGACGAGGTCGTCCAGTCGTCGTGCGGTGACCATCATCGCTCGCCCGGCTTGATCGAGTTCAGGAACGCCGTTCGGTCGCACGTCGATGGTGAAGTCGCCGTCGCCGAGTTGCACTGCGGCGTCGCGGAGGCGTCGAACCGGTCGTG
The DNA here is from genome assembly GCA_039931555.1 of Ilumatobacteraceae bacterium. Taxonomy (GTDB): domain Bacteria; phylum Actinomycetota; class Acidimicrobiia; order Acidimicrobiales; family Ilumatobacteraceae; genus JAENVT01. The sequence goes on from JBDTRP010000084.1 coordinate 14,481, forward strand.
CCAGTCGGCCGGCGACGATGTAGCCGATCGCTGCACCGATCGCCACGACGGCGAGAGCGAGAAGACCGAGTAGGGCGACGATGCGGCGGGACCGGGCATCGCTGTTCGCGGTCGACTGTTCGGCGCGGATGGCTCCGACGACGTGTTCGTCCGCGGCGACGGGAACAGCGACGATTCGCGTACCAGCCGCCTCGGTATCGGTCACGTGGTTGTGGAGTGCTTGGGTGGTGGTGGCGTCGGCCGTAGCGGGACCGGAACCAGACACCAGCCGGCCGCCATTGTCGTAGAGAGCGAACACGATTCCATCGGGATTCGATGGCAACTCGACGGGGTCTTGACTGGTTGCGAAGTCGCCGGGTACTTGGCGCGAGGCGAGTACGGCTTGACGTTCGACGCGAAGGGTGGCGCCTTCGTCGACGAAGCGTTCGACGATGAGGGCCAGGGGAATGCCGAACAGCACCACGGCGATCGTCGTGACGGAGAGGATGGCGACGAGGATGCGTCGTCTCATGAGAGCTCGTAGCGGTATCCGATACCGCGCAGCGTGGTGATCCGGCTGTCTGTCCCTGGTTCGTCGATCTTGCGGCGGATCGCGGCGACGTGGAAGTCGAGTGTCTTGGTCGATCCGAACCAGTGCTCGTCCCACACGTCGGCCATCAGCGTCTCCCGGGTCACCGCGGTTCCGGCGTCGGCGAGGAGTCGAGCGAGAAGATCGAACTCCTTGGCCCGCAGCGCGAGCCCCTGGCCGGCGAGCCAGGCGCGGCGGGCACCGCCATCGATGACGAGATCCCCGACAGTCGATTGTGACGACGGTCGAGGTTCGGTCCTACGCAGTTGGGCGCGTATGCGAGCCATCAGTTCGGCGAGCTTGAACGGTTTGGTGATGTAGTCGACGGCGCCGGCGTCGAGACCGACGACCACGTCGAGTTCTTCGTCACGGGCGGTGAGCATGATGATGTCGATGGTCGGGTCCGCCCGGTGGATTTGGCGGCAAACGTCGAGTCCGTCGAGATCGGGAAGACCGAGATCGAGCAGCACCAGGTCGGGACGCAGAGCTGCCGCATCGATGATCGCGCCTCGCCCCGTTGGTTGCCACCCGGCCGCGTAGCCACTGCCCTTCAGCGCTCGCAGCAACGTCGAACCGATTCGTTCGTCGTCCTCGACGATCAGGATTCGTTCGCCCTGCACAACGTCAACGGTAGGCCAGCCCAACGAGCGCTCGCATCGATCCGGCCGAGTTCTGGCCGTCCGCTCACCTTCAGACACCCGGGCGCTTGCCGAACGACTCGTACCGTCAACGTCGACCCACCGACCCCTCCCCGAGGAGAGCCCACCATGCGCCCCGCCGTCTTACGAGCCACCGCCACACTGATCGCCACAGTCTCACTGTTCAGCATCGCCGGCGCTGCATGCAGCAGCAACGGAACGACATCAGCGTCTACGACATCGACAGGTTCACCGGCTACCACACCCATTGCGCCGACCACGCCCGCAGCGGCGACGACCGCGAACACGGCAGCCGTTGCGCCCGTGACGCCGCCAACAAGCGTGGTCGTCACCCAACCTGTCCCGGTGACGACCGTCGCTGGCGCCGTCGATCCCAACGCTCCCGAGGTCGTCGACCCGGGTGACATCCCCGACAACCAAGCATTCGTCGCGTTCGCTTCCGCCGACGGCATCTACACCGTCAAGGTACCCGAGGGTTGGGCCCGAACCGAAACCAACGGGGTGGTGACCTTCACCGACAAGTACAACTCGATCACCGTTCAGTCGACGACAGCAACCGCAGCGCCGACAGTGAGCTCGGTCACGTCGACCGGGCTGACCGACGTGGCATCCGATCCGACATTCGCGCTCACGGACGTGACCCCCGTGACACGCAAGGCAGGCGACGGTGTGCTCGCCACCTTCGAGATCGGCAGCTCCCCGAACCCGGTCACCGGGAAGAAGGCGTTACTCGCGGTCGAACGATACGTGTTCTTCCACAACGGCACCGAGGTCACCCTCACGCTGTCTGGAGCCAAGGGTGCCGACAACGTCGATCCGTGGAAGATCGTCAGCGACTCACTGACATGGAAGTGACCGGCTCGACCATGAACGCCCCTGCACGTGCCTCTACCACCGATCCAATCCTCGAAGCGGTCGACCTCTACCGCTTCTACCACGCAGGTGACGACGAGACGCTGGCTCTGCGAGGGGTGTCGCTGCGCCTGTATCCGAACGAGATCGTTGCCGTCACTGGCCCCTCGGGATCCGGGAAATCGACGCTGCTCGCCTGTCTGGCCGGCCTCGACGAACCCGACGGCGGAAGCGTTCGCATCGCTGGCGAAGTGATGTCACGTCGTCCAGAGGCCGAACGCGCTGCGCTGCGGGCCCGCAAGGTCGGCATGTTGTTCCAGAGCGGCAATCTGCTCGACCACCTCAGCGTCGCACAGAACGTGCTGCTCGCCCAACGCCTCGCTGGCACGGTCGACTCAAAGCGTGTCGCCGCGCTGATCGCAGAGGTCGGATTGGCGGACCGCGCCGGAGCGGCGCCCACCACGCTGTCGGGCGGCGAAACTGCCCGCGCCGGTCTGGCGGTCGCGTTGGCGAACAACCCGGTCGTGATCCTCGCCGACGAGCCGACCGGCGAACTCGACGAAGTCACCTCGACCCGAATCATGGAGCTGCTCCGCCGACACTCTCTCGCAGGGGCTGCTGTCCTGATCGTGACCCACAACCCGACCGTCGCCGCAACCGCCGATCGAGAGATCAGCTTGCTCGACGGGCAGGTGGCACCGTGAACGCCGACATCGTCGTCCGCGCCCACGATGTGGCCCGTACCTTCGGGAAGGGCCCAGCCGCAATCGTCGCTGTGCACGGTGTCTCCTGCGAGGTGCATGCCGGGCAACAGATCGCGCTCACCGGCCCATCTGGATCCGGCAAAACCACTCTGCTCCACCTGTTCGCCGGGCTCGATGCCCCCACGACGGGAACGGTCGAATGGCCGGCCCTCGGCAGCATCTCGGACCTTCGCCCGGGTCCGGTCGCCGTTGTCTTCCAATCCCCCAGTCTGCTCCCGCCACTCGACGTCGTCGAAAACGTTGCCCTGCCGCTACTCCTCCAAGGAGAGACACGCGGATTGGCCCGGTCGAACGCGATCGCCGCCCTGGAACGCCTCGGCCTCGATGCCCTGGCATCGAAACTGCCCGAGGAACTATCGGGCGGTCAGGCGCAACGCGTGGCGATTGCCCGGGTCCTGGCAGGCCATCCCCGCCTCATCCTCGCCGACGAACCGACCGGTCAACTCGATCACACCAACGGAGCGCTCGTGGTTGACGCTCTGATCTCGGCTGCAACCGAACTCGGCGCAACCCTGATCATCAACACCCACGATCAGACCGTTGCCGACCACCTCCCGATCCGCTGGGCAATGGCGAGCGGGCGACTCACTCAGAAAGCCCCCCTGTCATGCTGAATATCCGGCCACTGCGAAACACTCGCCTGTACACAACATGGCTCGGTGGGCTCCTACGACGCCGAGCCGGCCGGCTCACGGCCACCGCGGTCGGCGTAGCGCTCGCCGTCGGCCTGCTCGCCTCGCTCGGATCGTTCATCTCCGCTTCGAAAGCAACGATGACCCAAAGAGCGATCGGCACCGTCGCCGTCGACTGGCAGATCGAAACCCAACAAGGAGCCGATCCCGGCGCGGTCGCAGCGCAAGTCGCCACGACCGATCACATCACCGCATCCGAGACCGTGTCGTTTGCCACCACGAGCGGTTTCGAATCCTCGAAGAACGGCACGACCCAGACCACTGGACCGGGCCAGGTGATCGGGATCAGCGACACCTACCGCGCAACCTTCCCCACACAGTTCCGCGACCTGTCCGGCGCCAGCAACGGCGTACTCCTGTTCCAGCAAACCGCAGCCAACCTGAGCGCCGTCCCGGGCGACACCATCACGATCGGACGCGACGGACTCTCTCCGGTCACCGTGACCATCGCCGGTGTCGTCGACATCCCACAGGCCGACACCCTGTTCCAGAACGTCGGCGCCGTGGTCGGCGCTCAGGCGCAAGCGCCACCCGACAACGTCCTCATCGTCCCCGCCGCGACCTGGCATACATTGTTCGACCCGCTCGCCGGCACACGGCCCGATCTGATTCACACCCAGAGCCACGCACGTCTCGACCACCAACTCCCCGGCGATCCGGCGGCCGCCTACAGCGACATCACCGGCCAAGCCCGCAATCTCGAAGTGAAACTCGCCGGCGCCGGTCTGGTCGGCGACAACATTGGCGCAACGCTGTCCGGTGCGCGCAGCGACGCACTCTACGCACAGGTCCTCTTCCTCTTCCTCGGTGCGCCCGGCGCCGTGCTCGCCGGCCTGCTCACCGCCGCCGTCGCCGCCTCCGGACGCGACCGACGCCGCCGCGAACAAGGACTGCTGCGCACCCGCGGCGCGACCTCGAGACAACTCGTCGGACTGGGTGTCGCCGAAGCGGCCGTCGTCGGCATCGTCGGATCGGTTCTCGGGCTTGGCCTCGCCGTGATCGTCGGACGCGTCGCGTTCAGCACGACCCGTTTCGGTGCCACCACCGGTTCGGCATTCGGCTGGTCGATTGCCGCCGTCACCGTTGGTCTGGCGATCGCTACAGGCAGCGTCGCGATCCCTGCCCGTCGCGACGCACGAGACGTCACTGTCGTCGCCGCTCGGCAAAACGTCGGCCGCGTCCGGAACCCCCGGTGGATGCGCTGGGGTCTCGACGTGATCCTGCTCGGCCTGGCAATGGTCCTGTTCTGGCTCACGTCGCGCAACGGCTACACGCTCGTGCTCGCCGTCGAAGGCGTGCCAACGATCTCGGTCAGCTACTGGGCATTCGCCGGTCCGGCCATGCTGTGGGTTGGCGCCGGGCTGCTCAGCTACCGGCTCACCAACCTGTTCGTCGGACGCGGCCGACGACTGGTCGGTATCGTCCTGCAACCATTTGCCGGCGGGTTGTCCGACACCGTCGCCGCCAGCATGCAACGCCAACGTCGCCTCATCGCCCACGGTGCCGCCCTCGTCGCCCTCACCGTCGGATTCGCTGTCTCCACCGCAGTGTTCAACGACACCTACCGCCAGCAAGCCGAAGTCGACGCCATCTTGACCAACGGCGCCGACGTCACTGTCACCACCTCGCCAGGTACGAACGTGTCACCAACTTCGACCGCTGCGACAGCGATCGCTTCCACCGGGGGGATCAAGCACGTCGAACCGATCCAACATCGCTTCGCGTACGTGGGCGCAGACCTCCAAGACCTCTACGGCGTCAACACCACCACCATCGTCAACGCCGGACGCCTGCAGAACGCCTACTTCCAAGGAGGCACCGCACAACAGCTCATGGCAACCCTCGGCGCCAAACCCGACAGCTTGCTCGTGTCCGCAGAAACCGTCCACGACTTCCAACTCCTGCCCGGCGACGCCATCACCCTCCGCCTACAGGACGGCAAGACCAAACAATACGTCGACGTCGCGTTCCACTATGTCGGCGTCGCCAAGGAGTTCCCAACCGCACCACACGACAGCTTCCTTCTCGCCAACGCCGACTACATCGCCAAGATGACCGGCAGCGACACCGTTGGAGCGTTCCTGGTCGACACCGGCGGCAGCAACGTCGCCACCATCGCTGACGCCCTCCGCCAACAGTTCGGCACCACCGCAACCGTCACCGACATCGCCACCAGCCGAACCATCATCGGCTCCAGCCTTACCGCGGTCGACCTCCACGGCCTCACCCAAGTTGAGCTCGGCTTCGCCCTCGCTCTCGCTGCGGCCGCGACCGGACTGACCTTGTGGCTCGGCCTCGCCGAGCGCCGCCGTACCTTCGCCATCGCAGCCGCACTCGGAGCCAACCGGCGTCAACTCGGGGCGTTCGTCTGGGCCGAAGCCGGCACTATCACCCTCGCAGGACTCGCAACCGGCGCAGCCGCCGCATGGGCCCTGTCGAACATGCTCGTCAAAGTCCTCCACGGTGTGTTCGACCCAGCCCCAGCAAGCCTCGCCATCCCCTGGCCCTACCTCGGCGTTGTACTCGCCATCACCGTCGGCGCAACCGCTCTCGCGGCCATCGCCACCATCCGCAGCGCCCGCACACCGCACGTCGAGCTGCTCCGAACGCTGTGACCAAACCCGAACACGATTTACCGACAGTTGACCGCGAGTGACCCGGGGTCTTGTCATGACGCGTGCATGCTGGCGCCTCCTGACCGCGAAAGGAACACAATGACGAACACCTCCTCGATGCTTCATCCGTCCGCCGAACTCAAAGAACGGCTGAGCAAAGTCCCAGAGGTGACATTGTTCTTCTGGATCATCAAGGTGCTGTGCACAACGGTCGGCGAGACGTTCGCCGACTTCATCAACGGCAAACTCGGCGACAACCTGAACACCACCACCATCGTGATGGGTTCGCTCCTTGCCGTGGCACTCGTCGTGCAGTTCCGAGTACCTGAATACATACCGGCCGTCTACTGGGTGGCAGTCGTGTTGATCAGTGTCGTCGGCACCCTCATCACCGACAACATGGTCGAGCACTTCAACGTATCGCTCACCACCAGCACCATCGTGTTCGCCATCTTGATGTTGGCCTCGTTCGGCATCTGGTACGCCAGCGAGAAGACGTTGTCGATCCACTCGATCCACTCCCACAAACGCGAAGCGTTCTACTGGGTAGCGATCCTGTTCACCTTCGCTCTCGGCACCGCCGCCGGAGATCTCATCGGCGAGCAGTACAGCCTCGGCTACTTCAAATCGGTGCTGCTGTTCGCGGCGATCATCGCAATCATCGCCATCGCCCACCTGAAGTTCCGACTGAACGCAATCCTCTCGTTCTGGGCCGCATACGTGATCACCCGTCCCTTGGGCGCGTCGATCGGTGATCTGTTGTCGCAGCCGCGCAAGATCGGTCCGGACGTAGATCCGGCGTCGTTCCAGGCCGGCCTCGGGCTTGGCACCACCCTGACGAGCATCATCTTCCTCGCGGCGATCCTCGCCGTCGTGCTGTACATGACGAACGCGCAACGCAGACGTCCTGTGCTCGTCGAAGCCGATTAGTCAAGCGATTCAGTGACGCGTCGAATCCGGGTAGTGGGGGATGCGCGAGCCGACCAGCACAGGCTGGGCCCACGGGTTCTCTACGCCTACGCCAACTTCGGCTCGTCCTTTTTGCCGCACCCCTGATTGTCACGTACCTCGACCGTTGCCAACGCGGCGACTCTCTACGTCAGCCGAGGAGACCCGTGACGGTGACCGGTGTCAGCCCGGCTCGGGAGAGTAGATCAAGGATCTGGGGCAAGGCGTCAATCGTGTCGCGATGACCGAAATGCAGGCTGACGATCGCCCCCGGATGCAACTTCTTCTTGACGTGCGCAACCACCGCAGCCGCGCCCGGCTCTGTGAAGTCTCGTGAATCGATGTCGTAACCGACCGACATTGCGTAGCCGGCGAGGCCCGCCTCCTCCAGGATCACATCGTTCGGCACGTCGGTTCCTGATGGCCTGAACCACTTGCCGATCGAGCCGATGAACGGGATCAGCGCCTGGCCGCCTCCGACGATCTCCGCGCGAACATCAGCGTGCGACAACTTCAGCATCGACTGGTGGCTCTTGGTGTGGTTCCCCAGCTCGTGTCCGTCGTCGACAACGCGGTGTCCCAGCGTCGGGTTGGCGGTCAACCAGTCTCCGATCGCGAAGAGCGTCGACGTGAGGCCGCTGGTCTTCAACACATCGAGCAGTTCGCCGACCAATGTCGGATCACCGCCGAGGTGAAAGGTCAAGGCCACAGTGTTGGCGTCGGACGACCCGTGATCGACGTACATCGCCGGGCCGATGACCGCCGGTGCGAGGCTGCTCGTCGCGTCGGAGGTGGTTTCCGGAATGCTGGCGGTCGTTGTCGACGCCAACTCGGTCCCGTCAGTGGGTTGCACAGGCAGCACAGCATCTACCGAGCTCACCGGCGTTTGCGATGGCGCGATCGGGGTTGTGGATGTGTTCTCTGGTGGTGGCGTCGCGCTGTTTTGATTCTCCGAGTGGGTCGTGGCCCAAGCGGCAACGCCGACGGCACCAGCGAGAAATGTGCCACCGCCGAGCAGAAGCTGGCGACGCCCGAACAGTCGCGTGCCGTTTCGGTCAGGGCTCATCGATAGTTCCCCGTGTGGCCCAGCGAGTAGCGACCAGGTTGTGGGAAGACGGCTAATCCGTGCGGCCCGGAGGGCACAGGAATCGTGGCGAGGAGACCGCCGGTGGTGGTGTCGACCGCGTACACCACGGCGTCGTACCGGCCCGAGAGCCACAACACTTTTCCGTCTGCTGCCACGCCACCCATATCGGGCGAACCGCCGCCCGGAATTGGCCACGTCACGACAACGGTGTCGTTGCGCGGGTCGATCACGCTGATCGAGCCATCGCCCGGTCTGGACTTCCTGCGGATGTCGTGCGCCGTTCGTCCCCGGTTCGTCACGTAGACCACCGAGGCGTCCCGGCTCGGGTAGATGCCGTGGGTGCCAGTGCCAGTCGCAATCGAACCGGTCACCGCCGTGCCGTCGGCGTTGATGATCCACACGCATCCGTGTTCCATGTCGGCGACGTAGAACTTGGTGCCGTCCGGGGCCAGTCTGAGGTCCTGGGGCATCGAACCATCGGGCAGTGCGAGCACGTTGAGAATCGTGCCGGTGGCGGAATCGACTTTCAAGACTTGACCGGAGAACTCGCACGTCGCCAAGAACCATGTCTCGTCGGCCGACCAATCGGCGTGGTTGACGCCGTCGCATGGTGTCTTCACCGAGAAGCGCAGCGTCCACGTGTTGGGGTCATAGAAGTCCATGCGTTTCAGGCGCTCCGCCATCACGATCGCTGTCGATCCGTCAGGGGTGAAGTACAGGTTGTACGGAGCAGCAACGTGAATCGAACGGCCCTTGTCGCCCGTCGTCGGATCGATCTCGACGAGGCTGTTCGAGCCACTCGCGGTCGCGTAGAGCTTGGTCAGATCCCACGACGCAACAACATGTTGCACGAGCCGGCCGACCCTGAAGTGCTTGATGACCTGCATCGTCTGCTGGTCGATGACGGTGACCGAGCCGTCTCCATTGCTCGGGACATAGACGTAGGCCTTGGCGTTTGCTACCGCCGGGCTCATCTGCCCGACCCCTGTGTGCGAGTAGACACCAGCAACAGTGGTCGACGTCGGTTCTTCGGTGGTTGACGGTGCCGTGCTGGTGCTCGACGGTTTCGAAACGGGCTGCGTCGTCGTAGCAACCTGCGCGGGCGCGGACGTACCCAACGAGTTCTCCGTCGACGACGATGGCCCGGCGGTGACGGCGAGTGTCGCACGAGAGCTGGAGCTACACGCCGTGGCTACCAGCAAGACGCCGATCAACATCGTCGCCACGATGGACGACTGCCGACAGCCGTCCCGCCGTCGAGAAGTAAACACGCCTCGACCGTAGGTGCTCACCTGATCAGCGGAGGTCAGTCAAGGTAAACTCGCGGTAAATCCCGATTCGGTTCCAATCGACGTTCGCACGCTCTCAAGTCATCGCCGGATTGGTCGGCGAGAAGCGGCCCGGCGAGTAGAAACGGCGACTGCGGCACCGGCGATCATCGCTGAAGGCCTCAACATCGGCTACGGCAATTCGGTGTTGTTGTTCATCGTCATGGTCACCGCCGTATACCTCGCCTACCGATTCCTCGACGGTCATGAGTTGCATCTTTCTCGCCGCCATCCTGGCCGTTGTGGTCTTTCTCTCCAAGACCAAGCGTGATCAGATGCTCGTAGCCTGACCGCGTGTCCCAACGTGTAGTAGTCGTCGAGGACGACACGTCGATTGGATCGGCCGTGCGCGACACCCTCGTCTTGCACGGCTACTCCGTCGACTGGTGTATTGACGGCGCCTCCGCGACCGAAACAATCGACCGTGAGCCGCCGGACTTGGTGTTACTCGACGCCGGCCTTCCCGACATTGACGGATTCACCCTGTGCCGTCGGCTGCGCGAGCATCACCGTGATGTACCGATCGTGCTGGTAACCGCCCGCGATGCAGACATCGACATCGTTGTCGGTCTCGATGCTGGTGCCAATGATTACGTCACCAAACCGTTCTCGATGAACGTGTTGTTAGCCAGAGTACGCGCACATCTGCGCAACACGGCCTCGACCGATCCTGAGGCTCCAATCGAAGTCGGTGCGCTTCGGGTCGACCCAGCCGCCTATCTCGTCACAGCCGATGGTGAGCCTGTCGAGTTGAGGCCACGAGAGTTCGAGCTGCTGGTTCTACTGTGCCGCGAAGCGGGCCGGGTGGTTACCCGAGAACGACTCCTCGCCGAGGTCTGGGATCTCCACTGGGACAGCTCGACAAAGACCCTCGAAATGCATGTGATGGGATTGCGGCGCAAGCTCGGCAACGCCATCGAGATCGCAACGGTTCGCGGCGTCGGCTATCGGTTGGACACTCCGTGAGGCGCCGCATCACTGAGGCCATCGTCGGAGTGTCCGCGCTGATCCTGCTCGTGCTCGGAATTCCTCTTGCAATCGCCGTGCACCGATCGATTCTCGATTCTGAGGTCGTGGAACTCCAGGCCACCGCGGCGCGCACCCTGACAGAGATCGACGTCCCGCTCAACCTCAGCGAACTGGCCGCGGTCAGCGGAGAGCCGGATGCGCCGCCCCCCTTCAGCGTCTACGACACTACCGGCAACCTCGTATTCGGCGACGGCCCGCACGTCGCCGACACCGCCGTGGCGAAAGCACTCACCGGCAACCCGGCATCGACTACAAGGACCGAAATCGTTGTGGCCACACCCATCAACGACGACACCACCGAACGGGTCGTCGGAGCCCTGCGGCTGACCGAGTCGTTGGCCGGAGCGAACCACCGCTCACGCATCGCCTGGCTGGTGATGGCGGCAACCGGGCTCGTTGCCCTCACGGCGGGGTGGGTGATCGCCAACCGCGTCGCTCGTCGTCTATCACGACCAATCACCAACCTTGCTGCCGCTGCCACCCGGATCGGCGACGGTGGCACGTTGGAACGGGCCGGACCATCGGGCATCGGCGAGATCGACACGCTGGCAACCGCACTGTCGGACAGTTCGGAACGGGTCAACGAGGCCCTCGCCCGAGAACGACGATTCAGTGCCGACGTGTCCCATCAGTTGCGGACACCGCTGACTGCGCTTCGGTTGCGACTCGAGGCCGCATCCACCGGCGGTGCGGCAGACGACATCATGCCCGCTCTCGACGACCTCGCACGCGTCGAGCAGACCGTCGAGCATCTTCTCGCTTTCGCCCGCGACGCAATGCCAGCCACATCCACCGTGCAACTCGACGAAGCAGCCCACCACGCCTTGGAACGATGGACCCGACGCGTCTCAGAACGAGGCCGGCGGCTCACCGTCAGCGCTGTCGAACCGATCAGGACACGCGGCTCAGCCACATCTGTCAATCAGATCCTTGACGTCCTCATCGACAACGCACTCCACCACGGGCGCGGCGACATTCGGATCACGCAACGCCACGTCGTCGGCGGTGGCGCAATCGACATCGGCGACGATGGTGCAGAGATCGCAACCGCCGACGCCGAACGCATCTTTCATCGCGGACACGGCCATCACAACGGTATTGGTCTCGCTTTGGCCCGCTCAATCACCGAAGCCGAAGGAGGCCGGCTCGTCCTCGCACACCTTCGCCCGACCACATTCTCGCTCATCCTCTTGCACCCCGACCTGAACGGCGACCCGTGACAGCGGCGCTGCCAAGGACCGGGGACGCAGCCCAAATCCCACAAAGGTGGGGGCCCTACCAGAGAGGCTCGGGCCGAGCCATCACTGATCACCCCCAGCCCTCTGCCCGTCCCTGACCGACCACCAACGGGGCGGACTGGAGACTACCGTTTGCACTGATGTGCGACCCGAGAACTTCGCCCACCGCCAGTGGTCAGACACGCGTTCCGTGATGCCTGCTGCACATGGTCAGTATCTTCGACTCGCCATGGTCGGCGTATTTCTCTCTAGCGCGACAGGAATGACCGCGTGCACAACTGCCGCGCCATCAACGTCCGGAGTCGCCGCGTCACTGGAGGCAAATCCGTTTCGGATTGGGCGTCCACTCGTCATTCCTCATGGCGGAGGTGACGCGTTGTTCCCTGAGGACACGCTGTACGCCTATGAGCACAGCATTGCGATGGGCGGCGACGTTGTCGATGCCGACGTTCAGATGACTGCGGACGCTATTCCGATCGCGTTCCATGACGCGACGCTGGAACGCACGACCAACGGAACGGGCAAGGTGGCGAACAAGGCCTACTCCGAATTGGCGAGCCTGGACGCCGGGTTCAATTTCGCGCAAGACGGCACATATCCGTTCCGCGGTCTGGGTATCCGAATCCCCACGATCGAATCGCTTCTCGAGAAGTTTCCACACACGTTGATCACCTTGGATTTGAAGGATCTGCGCACGGCTGCGGTCCAGCCACTGTGCGTGCTGCTTGAGGAACTGCATCGCACACGCGATGTCTACATCGGGGTCGACACCGCTGAACAGGTCGGGCTGTTTCGAAAGCTGTGCCCGGACGTGCACACGTCCGGCACCGACGCCGAACGCCGGGCGATGCGCGCCGCACGCGCCGCGCAGGACCGCACGTTCGTGACGACGCAACTGGTCAGCCAGCCGGAGTTCGTCGGTTCCGATGGTACGAAGAGGATCACACCCGACTACCTCGCGTTCTCGCACAGCAAGGACATCGCCGTCCTCACCTGGGTCGTTGACAACCCGGTCGATATGGAGGATCTGATCAAAATGGGTGTCGATGGCATCTATACACGACGACCCGATGTGATGGTGAAACTCCTCAAGACCCTGGGACTCAGGTAGCGGCTTTCTGGCGCGAGTCGGCGGCCTTCGTGCAGGGTCGGGTGACCGCAACGCCGCATTGTTCGAAGCGCCCCTCGATCCACCGCTGCCTTCCCAGCCGGCGACATCGATCGCAAACCCGGCCAACGTAGGAACGGTACGGCGGGTCACCAGCAGGCTCATGAGCCGCGATCGTGACAGTCGATCGTTGCGATGTCGCGAAACTTTCACGAAACAAATCGACTCCCGACCGGTTGTCGCCTTCCGATCGGTGGACAATGGGCTGGTGACCAAGTCCGTCAGTTCGTCCTGTGGCCGAGCAGGTTCTCTGTCTCGGGCGATCCGTCGCACGCTGACCGCCGCCGTCATGCTCGGCTCGCTGGCCGCGTGTGGCAGCTCACCGTCTACGGCGAACCAGACAACCGTCGACGTTGGTACGGCGACCGGCTCGGCCGCCGTCCCCGAACTGTTGCAATTCAGCGCACCACTCGTCGGGGGCGGTGAGTTCGCCGGCGCTGACTACGCCGGCCGCGCGACAGCGTTTTGGTTCTGGGCACCCACTTGAACGATCTGTAACGCAGAAGCTCCTTCGGTCGAAGCAGCAGCACAACAGTGGGCCGGCCGGGTCGACTTCGTCGGCGTCGCATGGACAGGTGACGACGCGTCGTTCCAGGGATTCATCGACAAGTACTCGTTGTCGTTCCCCCAGATCAGCGACGACCCGGGAACCATCTTCGCTCGCTTCGGCGTACCGGCCCAGCCGGCCCTGGTGGTAGTCAAACCGAACGGCGATGCCAAGGTCATGCTCGGCGCGGTCGACGACACGACCCTTCAAACCGTGCTCGCGCAGGCCGCTGCCGGCTGAGTGAGCGGGCCGGGTTGATCGCACTCGACGGCAATTTCGGTAACAGCTTTCTGCTCGGCTGGAAGCCGCAGTTGACCACGGCCGGTTGCACAATCGGGCTTGCTCCGGGCGCGGGCAAGAGGGCACCCCGGCCGACCGAAGCGTTGAGGACTGACGGATTTGTTTCGCAAACATTTCGCCTCGCCGGCGGAATACCGCGCCCCGCGCCGTTTAGGTTTCTGGACGTGGACGAGCAATCGCATTGGGAGTCGGCCTGGACCGGGCGGGATGCGACGTCCGTCAGCTGGTATCAATCGACCGCAGCGACTTGACGTGAGATGGTGCGCCGCGTGACGGTGCCCTCGGACCCGGTGGCTGTCGTCGGTTGCGGCTCGTCGACGCTGATCGGGGAGCTCGTCGATGACGGCTACACGGCGATCACCGCAATGGACATCGCCCAGTCGGCGCTCGACCAACTCCGTGCGAGTCTGGGCGATCGCGCCGAAAGTGTGACGATGGTTCGAGCAGATGCCCGAACGGTTCGGCTCCCGCGCACCGTGACGTTGTGGCATGACCGGGCCACGTTTCACTTCAGCACCGACGACGCAGGCCAGCAGGCCTACGCGGCGACGGCGGCTCGCTCCGTCCGACCCGGCGGATACCTCGTGATGGCCGAATTCGCAACCAGCGGGCCAAGGTCGTGTAGTGGCCTGACGGTCACACGTCATTCGGCGGCGTCGCTGCAATCGATCTTTGCTGACGGATTCGACCTGATCGAGTCGTTCGAGCAGGATCACGTGACCCCGTCGGGCGCGGTCCAACGGTTCGTACACGCGCTGATGCGCCGACGCGATGTACGGTCAGTACTCGAGTGACGTGTGGTCGGGTCGGACGACTTCGTGGCCGGCTCGAACCCATGCCTGATGGCCGCCGATCAAGTCGCAGACCGCCCTGAACCCGAGAAGCGCAAGGTTCGCCGCGGCCAATGAGGAGCTGTAGCCGCCGTTGCAGACAATGACCAGCGATTGATCGTGAGAGCGAATTGTCGGGTGGCGATACCCGTTACTCGGGTCACAGGCCCACTCCAGGGTGGTGCGCGGGACGTGGATCGACCCACGGATCACCCCGAAACGTTCACGATCGGTGTTCGTGCGTGTGTCGATGACGGTCGGTGGATGCTGGTTGTCGAGGGCCATGCGAAGGCCGGCGGCTTCGATGCGGGTGATGCGCGACCGCGCCTCGAACACAAGGTCATGGATCGTCGTCTGCCTCGTTCGGCGGTGAACGATGCAGACGCCAGTGTCGATCTCGCGACCGTCCCGTTCGAGGTTGAACTCTGCGCACATCTGCTCGTATGGGGCAAGATGGGGGTCTTGGGGCGCGAATGACGTGACCAGCCGTCCTCCTGGCGAGAGGTGCTGGACAGCGGCGTGCATGACAGCGCGGCATGTCTCGGGGGTGGTCATTGCAACGGTGCGGCCGTCGATGACAACGACGTCGAATTGTTGGGTGAGCTGGGCCCACATGCAGGTCGCCGGCTCGACAACGGTGACGCCGTTGACGGCAGAGCGGACGGAGGCGGGCGAGGCGTCGAAGGCACCGAAGTAGAGCACGGAACCGGCATCGTGCGAGCGCTGTTGGCGGCCGTCGCGATCAGATGCCGACGAACCGTCGAGAGGGTGCTCGCGTGTGACAACCTCGGCGAAGCTCATGCGGGTAGCGGTACTCGGAACGCGACGGACGTCGGGCTGGAATCCTCGATCCAGATCTCTCCGCCGTGGGCCTCGACAAGCCCACGGGCGATCGCAAGGCCGAGCCCTCCCACGGTGCCGGTGTTCCGGCTGCGGCTGGCGTCGGCGCGGGTGAATCTGTCGAACGCGGAGACCCGGAAGTCGCTCGGGAACCCTGGACCAGCGTCACTGACCCGAACGGTCGCCGCGCCGTCGGAGGAGATGTGCACCGTCACATCGGTTCCTCTCGGGGCGTGGCGGATGCCGTTGTCGATGAGGTTGCGGATGATGCGAGTCAGAGCGACAGGGCTCGCTATCACGTGTACCGGACCCGGGTCGACCATCACGAGGTGAACGCCGGCCGCGGTCGCGACGGGTTCCAACGACTCGATCGCTGCGTCGGCGATTTCGACGAGGTTGATCGGTAGGCGTTCGAGGTCGAGTCGGTTCGCGTCGAGCTGGGAAAGGAGCGAGACGTCTTCGATCAAGGCGCCGAGTGCTTCGATGTCGCGCAGCATCGAACGGAGATAGCGCTGCGGGTCGCGAGCGACGCCGTCGACCAACGCCTCTGTGGCGGCCTGGAGCGCGGCCAGCGGCGAGCGCAGATCGTGGCCGATGTTGGTGAGCAGGTTCTGTCGCTCGGTTTCGATGGCAGTCCGCTCGTCCTCGAGGGCTTTGAGCCGGCGGACGAGGTCGTTGATCGCCGAACCGACGTGACCCAACTCGTCGGCGCGTCGGCTGACCACGCGCACAGCCCGGTCGCCGGACTCGATTCGGCGGACTGCGCGTTCGATGCGACGGACATCGCCATCGATTGACCTCGACACGATCAACACCAGCAGCACGGCGAAACCGGCCGCAACCGCGGTGACATCGAGCACAGCGGACAGCTCAGCAGCGTTGAGGACCATCAGTCGTGACGCGACGGCCGCGGCGGACACTGCGATCAAGAGTGCCGACAGCACGAGGATCAACAATGATCTGCTCAACCTGCGTGCTCGTCGTTGGTAGGCACGCAGCGCGAATGCAAGCGAGACGGTGCCGACCGTCATCCCACCAAATGCAAGCGCGGCAAGTTCGGGGTGCTTGGTGATGACTGATCCGAGTGTCATCTCCATCGCCAGCATCGAGGTCATGGCTCGAACCGGTAGCCAATGCCGTGCACGGTGTGTATCCATCGGGGCCGCTGTGGATCGACCTCCAGCTTGTGCCGCAGCCGTCCGATGTGAACCGTGACAGTGGCGGGGTCCTGATAGTCGGGCGACGACGCCCACACCAGACGCAACAGTTGGCTGCGGCTGAACACCTTTCGGGGTGACTGTGCGAGCAACGCGATCACGTCGAACTCCTTCGGCGTCAAGACCACCGCCGCCCCGTCGACTCGCACCTCGCGCGTCGACCCGTCGATCGTGAGACCATCGAAGTCAGCGCGGAAGTCGCCTGACCTGCTGTCGTCGGGCATCCTGCCGCGTCGTAGGATCGTGCGAACCCGTGCGACGATCTCTCGAGGTGAGAAGGGTTTCACGACGTAGTCGTCGGCGCCGAGTTCGAGGCCGGCGATCCGGTCGACCTCGTTGGACCGCGCTGTCAGCAGAATCACGGGAACGTCTGACGTCAAGCGCAGACGTCGCAGAATGGTCAGCCCGTCGACCTCGGGGAGCATCACGTCGAGAACGATCAGGTCAGGCGTGTTGGCATCGAGCCATTCGATGGCCTCGGCACCGTTGCTCGCTTCCGCGACCAGCACGCCGTCAAGCTCCAGGTAGCGGGCGACAACCTCTCGCACCATTGGTTCGTCGTCGACGACGAGCACCCGAGCAGACACCGCGCGAGCGTAGATCCCGTCACCGCTGCCTTTCGGACGACGGCCGGAGTTTCGCAAAAGTTTACGAGTCCGAGTGGCCGTCGAATGGTGGCCGCTCTGTGGTTGCTGCTGCGTCGCCATAGTGTTCAATGCTCACGCGACATGTGTTGGGAGGTGCGGGATGCGACGGTTCCGGCGTAGGTACAAGTTGGTCGCCGCATTTGCCGCGACCGGCGTGGTCGCGGCAGTCGTGGTCGTCCGCTGGCGCACCGACACCAGCACGGCGCTGCCGCCAGACAGTCGCGACCGCGGCGGGCTCCAAATACCGAATGACGGCTCCAACCCGTTCCGGACAGGTCACACGTTGGTGATCCCTCACGGTGGAGGCGACGGGTTGTTCCCCGAGGACACGCTCGTCGCGTTCGAGCGGACAATTGCGATGGGCGCCGACGTCGTCGATGTCGATCTTCGTCTCTCCCAGGACAACGTGGTGGTCGCATTCCACGACGCCACCGTCGATCGGATCACGGGAGCGACGGGATCGATTCGGACCATGACGTCTGAACAGCTGAGCGGGCTCGACGCCGGCTGGTCCTTCACCACCACCACGGGCAGCGACCCGACAGCCGGTGGCTCACACCCGTATCGCGGCAAGAACGTCACGATCCCGACCTTTGCATCGATCCTCGACGAGTTCCCGACCACATTGCTGTCGGTTGACCTCAAGGACGAGTCGCTCGACATGGTCCAACCCGTGTGCGACCTGCTGCGAGATCACCGCCGCTTCAATGATGTGTTCGTCGGCTCGAACAGCGACGAACAGATCCTCGAGTTCCGCCGGCAGTGCCCGGACGTGCGCACGAGCGCAATCATGGGCGACGTCTACGCGTCGCGCGACGCCCGCGCCAGCAACGACCCTCATTTCGTCCCTGCGGTCACCGTTGATCAGCCTCCGTTCCGCAGTGACGGCCGACAGCTCGTCGATGCCGCTTCTCTCGACTGGGCGCATCAGCACGGAATCGCCATTCTGACGTGGGTGGTGAACGACGTCGACGACATGAAGCTGCTCGTCGGCCTCGGCGTGGACGGCATCTACACGTCCTACCCGGACCGACTGCTCAAGATCCTGGGACGGTGCACGGCCGAGTGCTGACGGATCGAAACGTTTGCGAAACACTCGACTCAGTGACCCGGAGCCGTCGGTTGACGGGCAAGGATGGACCGATGTCACGGACTCAGTTGCTGGACGCGGATCAGGCGCCGATCACCGCCCAGCAATACTTTGCCGACGGCGACCCTGGTCCGATCGTTGCCGCGTTGGCGACAGTGCCCGAACTCCTTGGTCCCACGTTGAACTTCGTCGGCGCAGCGTTGGGTGCCGGGTCGGTGTCGGTACGGGCCAAGGAGTTGGCGATCTTGCGGACGTCGGTCCTGCAAGGGTGCCGGTACTGCGTCCACGCACACACCGCGGTCGCTCTCGACGTCGGCCTGTCAACAGATGAGATTCGTGGGCTGCGCGGCGACATCGTGCTCGAGGACGCATTCCCGGTGGTGGCGGAGCGGGCGTTGATCGGCTGGATCGACGCGCTCGCCGGGGCAACCGGCCCGATCCCGGAAGACGTTTGGATCGTGGCGCGCGAACATTGGCCAGAGCATGCGCTGGTCGAGCTGACCGTGACCGTCGGAGCAACGATGTTCCTCAACCGACTGGCGACCGGTCTCGAATTGCCTACCTCCGATCAGGTCGCCGCCCGACTGAGCCAAGCAGGTCTCGCATGACGGCATCGACTGTTGCTGAGGCCATCGCGTCGGGTGAGATGCCCGGACGGGTGTGGATCTACTCCAACTACCACTGCAACCTTGCCTGCTCGTACTGCCTGACCGAGTCGTCGCCGCGCAGCGAGCGCCGGGAGTTGACCGCGGAGCAGATGCTGACCATCGCCATCGAAGCGAAATCGCTCGGCTTCACCGGCATCGGCGTGACCGGCGGCGAACCGCTGCTGCTCCCCTGGCTTCCCGAGACCGTCGCGGCGATGGCCGAACACCTTCCCGTGATCTTGTTGACCAACGGGACGCTCCTTGGAGGCGATCGTTTCGAACGGGCCGCCCCGTTGGCCCACCCCGACATCGCCGTGCAGATCTCGTTGGATTCACATCTGCCCGACGTCAACGACATGGCTCGCGGGCCCGACAACTTCGACAAGGTCGTCGCGGTCGTTCCCCGTCTCATCGTCAGCGGCATTCGGGTCAGGATCGCTACGACGACGGCGGGACCGTTGGACAGTCCGACGCTCGACCCGCTGCGCGCTCTCGTCCGCTCGCTCGGGGTGCGCGACGAAGACCACATCGTTCGCCCGATCGTGCGCCGCGGTCGCGCCGACGAACGCGACCTCGGCGTGTTCGCTGTCGCCCGCGACATCCCGAGCGAACTCACGATCGCCGCAGACGGCGCCTTCTGGGGAAGCTTTGGGCCAACGGTCCGCGCCGGTCGCATGGACACCGATCTGCTGCTCACTCGAACGATTCTGCCGCTCTCGGTCCCAGCGACCACGTTGCTCGCAACCCTGCGCGGTCTCCCCGAAGGGGCCGACGCCAGCCTTGGAATACGTTGAGCGTGAACACAGCGGAGCCGGTCGGCTCCACTCCCACATCACACCAGCGTGGCCACGACGGCGCAGAGAACCTCGCCGAGCCGACCGTCGCGGTTGGCTTCGGCGGCCGCAACGAGGTCCTCGACAGTGTCCAGATCTCGTGCGCTCGCCAACATGTGAACGGGCCGACCGAGTTGATGCAATCGCCGAAGCTGGTACACACCGGTCCGCGAGGTACTCATCGGAACATCACCGAAGACCGCGGCCAAGAAGTGGTCATCGACGCGCGACAGACCAATCGCCCAATAACCCCCATCGATGGCCAGTCCGAGCGCATCGACGCCGCGTTCGAGCCGCCCGAAAGCCGGACCCAACCCGGCCACAGCGTGTGGGGTGTCCATGCCGACGATGATTCCGGGGCCAAGATCGCAGAACCCGTGACGCAGGCGCTGTTCCAGGCCGTCACCGCGCTGCGGGACCACCTCGAACTCGGTGGGCGTGAACGCCGGACGTTCACCGTCGATGAGCAGCACCGGTCTGATGTCAGACCCGCCGACCACCGCCACGACCGCCTCGAGAGTGTCGGCGAGCGCCGCCTCGGCGATGTCGGCAGCCTGACGTGGCGTGCACGGCGGGCACAGTCGCGTCTTGACCCGACCGGCGATGGGCGCCTTGGCGATCACGGCGAGGTGCACCAGTCAGCTCCGACCATCGTCGCGCAGCAGTCGTCCCATGTCCTTGATCGCACGAACAGTTCCAGCGACCGTACCGGTGACCTTCGAGCGTCCGGCGCGTGGCAGGTACTGGATCGGGACGTCGCGGATCGTCCACCCGGCACGATGGGCGCGCAGCACCATCTCGAGGGGCCAACCGCTGCGCCGATCACGCAGTTCGAGGCCGAGCAGCGCCTCGCGTCGCATGGCCCGCATCGGGCCGAGATCGCGGATGTCGAGGCCCGTCCGTCGGCGGATCTCGCTCGCCAGTACCCGATTCGCCAGACGGGCGTGCGCCGGCCATGCACCCTGACGAGCCGCACGCGTGCCGATCATCAGATCAGCGTCGCCCCGCTCGACGTAGCTCACCAACAACGGCAACGCGATCGGATCGAGCGATGCATCGCAGTCCATGAAACAGACGATTTCGGCCGTCGCTGCGCTCAAACCGGCGAAGCACGCCGACCCGAAACCTCGGGTCGGCTCGGAAACCACCTGGGCACCGTGCAGTCTGGCGATCTCCGCGGTCGAGTCGGTCGAACCGTTGTCGACGACGATCGCGTGATATCCGACAGGCAGGCGGCGCAGGACCCATTCGACGGCCGCGGCCTCGTTCAGCGCGGGCAGCACAACATCAGGCATCAGACGACCTCCGCCGATGGAACTCGCCCGGTATGAGGATCATCGTCACTGGCGGCGCGGGCTTCATCGGGTCGCACATCGTCGACCAGCTCCTTGCGCTCGGCCATGACGTCGTCGTGGTCGACGATCTTGACCCGGCAGCGCACCATGGTGAGCCAACTGGACTGGCGACGGCGGCCCGCTATCGGTGGGCAGACATTCGCGACCGCGACCTGTGGGCCGAGACCCTTCCCGGCGTCGACGCCATCTGCCACCAGGCAGCCAAGGTCGGCCTCGGAGTCGACTTCGCAGACGTCGAGGAATACGTCGGCCGAAATCTCGCCGGCACCGCCGCCATGCTGTCCGCCCTGCATCACGCCCAGTTCGCCGGCCGGATCGTTCTGGCGTCGAGCATGGTCGTCTACGGCGAAGGCCGCTACCGCTGCCCAGTCGACGGACTGGTGCGACCAGGCCCACGGGACCGCGACGACCTCGAAGCCGGCCGCTACGAACCCGTCTGTCCGCACTGTCACCAGGCTCTGGTCGCAGAGCCGGTGCCGGAGGATCACTGGCTCGATCCTCGCAACGTCTACGCCACCACCAAACTCGCCCAGGAAGGGCTGTGCAACGCCTTCGCCAGAGAACATCCGGCGACAACCGTCACCGCCCTGCGCTATCACAACGTGTACGGGCCGCGGATGCCGCGCGACACCCCATATGCGGGAGTTGCCAGCATCTTTCGCAGCGCCTACGAACGCGGCGAGAGCCCGCTCGTGCTCGAAGATGGAGGGCAACGGCGCGACTTCGTGCATGTCACCGATGTCGCCAGAGCCAACGTGCTTGCACTGACCAATCCTCGACCCTCGCCCGGGCCGTTCAACGTGTGCACCGGCACCCCACACACCGTGCTCGACATGGCCGACGCGCTGCGGCCCGACGGCGCACCCGCCCCACGGGTCGTCGGCGGCTACCGACTCGGCGACATCCGCCACGTCTTCGCCGACCCAACCCAAGCAGAACTCGTGCTCGGATTCACCGCCGCCACACCGTTCGATACAGGGATGCGCGACTTCTCTCTCGCTCCACTCCGAGAAAGCCGAAACTGAGCCAAACACCGTCGCGACCGAGCCGATGTTCATATCCGGCAGGTGAGGTCGTCGGGCAGGTCCGCGATGACTGATCGGATCAGGTCCTGCACGCGGGCGACGTTCGAGCGCATCATCGCGAAGACAGCGTCCATCGTGACCGCCTCGTGCCCGCCGACCCCGGCGTCGTAGTCGGTCACCAGACCCACGCCGGCGTAGCGGACTCCCAACTCGGCGGCGAGCACCGCTTCGGGGTAACCCGTCATGTTGACAACGTGCCAACCCATCTGGCGGAACCACAGGCTTTCGGCACGAGACGAGAATCGTGGCCCGTTGATCACAACCATCGTCGCGCCATCGACGACTTCGACGCTGCTGCCTTGCGCCACCCCAATGATGTGGGCACGCAAGCCGGCGTCGTAGGGCTCGGCGAAGGACTGGTGATGCACCGGCCCCCCGGTGCCTGGTTGATCGCTCGGGCCGCCGACGTCGTGGAATGTGTCAGGCCGACCCCAGGTTCTGTCGACGATCTGATCGACGACGACGAACTGCCCCGGGTGGATGTCGTCCTGCAGCGACCCGACCGAACACGGTGCAATGATCGACGCGACGCCCAACGAGTGCAATGCCCACAGGTTCGCCCGGTACGGAACCCGATGCGCGGCGAAACGATGATCACGCCCGTGGCGAGGCAGGAAGGCGACACGCCGACCATCGAGCGCTCCGACGACGACAGGGCCCGATGGCGGTCCGTACGGAGTCGGTACATCGATCTCCTCGGCATCGGACAGGAACTCGTAGAAACCCGATCCACCAATCACCCCGATCGAACAGTCCCCCAGCGGTTCCACGGACCGGACCGTAACGTCAACGCGGCGAAGGTGCTGCCCTACAAATCGAAACATTCGCGCAACACGGACCGCGGCACCGCGGCACCCTGCCATGATCGGGGCACACACCGCACCAAGGGGGCTCCATCGTGGAACTCGAGCAAACAATGACGCCTCCGACGCGACGGGACCGACTCGACGCGATGGACACACGAACGCGTTACTTCGTGATGGCCGCGGCACGAATCGCGGCCGGGCTGCTCTGGCTGGCCAACCTGCACTGGAAGGTCGCCCCCAACTTCGGTGAAGACACCAAGGGCGGGCTGTACAAGTACACCCGCTCGGCGGTCGACACGCCCGTCTGGGGAGTGTGGAAGTCAATCACCGAGAACCTGGTCCTACCGCATTTCCACCTGTTCGGCTGGATCGTGATCCTGACCGACGGCACACTCGCGGCGCTGCTGTTGATCGGTTACCGAACTCGGCTGGTTGCGCTCATCGGCGCCTTCAACGCCATACCGATCTTTCTGTCTGTCGCCTACCGCGACAACGAGTGGCCCTGGAGCTACTTCCTGATCTTTTTCTTGCACCTGATGCTCTTCGCGGTCCCGGCAGGCGAGCACGTACCAAGCATCGACACGGCTCTGGCCGGCCCACGATCAGCCCGCTCTCGGGCCTTCGTCGTGCTCGGCACAATCGCCGCGGCGGTCGGGGCCATCGGATGGTTCCTCGCCCGCGACGTCGGCTTCGCCACCCGTCAGGTCGCGCTGTTCGGCTACGCCAAGATGGAACTCAAGCTGCTGTGGTTCAACGGGCTGGTCGCAGTCCTGACGATCGCCTTCGGTGTGGCCTTGATCGTCGCCGCGCGGATACGCATCGCTGCACTCGTCGCCGCCATCGGCTTCGCCGTGATGGCACTCGTCGCCCTGGTACAGGAGAACTGGAGCAACGTCTCCGCCGGCGCGCCGGCCGTCATCGGCACCAGTCCGAACGCGGCGTTC
>JBDTRP010000085.1:0-4907 GCA_039931555.1 Ilumatobacteraceae bacterium
ACGTCGAGCTTGTGGGCGGTCTCGAGCGCTTCTGCGGAGCGGATCAGCACGCCGGCCTCGGCGCCTTTGCCGGTGGCGACCATGATCGACAGCGGGGTGGCGATCCCGAGGGCGCACGGGCAGGCGATGATCAGCACCGCGACAGCGGCGACCAACGCGAACGTGAACGCCGGGGCAGGGCCGACATCGAACCAGACAACGAAGGTCGCGACTGCGATGAACAACACTGCCGGGACGAACCAGCGGGCGACCGCGTCGGCGAGGCGCTGGATTGGGGCTTTGGACGTCTGAGCCTGGCGGACCAGACGGACGATCTGGGCGAGCATCGTGTCGCGCCCGACCTTGGTGGCTCGCAAGCGGAACGCACCGGTCTGGTTCAACGTCGAGCCGATGACGACGTCGCCGGCAACCTTCGTCACTGGCATCGACTCACCGGTGACCATCGACTCGTCCAAGCTCGACTGTCCGTCGAGGATCTCGCCGTCGACCGGGACCTTCTCACCGGGCCGCACGAGGACCACGTCGCCGGCGACGACGTTCTCGACCGGTACCTCTGTGGTGGCGCCGTCGCGTTCGACCCGTGCGGTACGAGCCTGCATACCGATCAGTCGCCGGATGGCTTCGCCGGTGCCGGCCTTGGCCCGGGCTTCGAGCAGCCGACCGAGGAGGATGAGGGAAATGATGACGCCGACTGCTTCGAAGTAGACGCCGCGTACGTCGGCCGGCACGATTTGAGGGGCGACCGTGACCACTGTGCTGTATCCGAACGCGGCGACGGTTCCCAACGTGATCAGACTGTTCATGTCGGCGGCGCGGTGAACGAGCGCCAGCCAACCGGTGCGGTGGATCGGCCAACCGACCCAGCCCATCACCGGTGCGATCAACGCGAACTGCAGCCAGTGGTTCATCAGCCACATCGGGATCCAGTCAAACCCGAACACATCGCGGCCCATCACCGCGAACAGCACCGGCGCGGTCAGGACCGCGCCGACGATGAGCCGGCGTGAGACGTCGGCGACCTCGGCGCGTCGAGCTGCTGCCTCGACATCTTCGTCGTCCCCGCCGACATCGTCCTCGCCGACATCGTCTCCGTCGACGTCGACGGACGCCGCGACCTCGTCGCCCTCGATCAACAGGCTGCCGTGGATCATGTTCATCCCACAGGCGAAACCGTACGTACCGGGCCGCGACGGTGTGAGCTCCACCGTTGTCTCTGTGAACGGCGCAAGGTAGCGGCTCAGTGCAAAGTCGCTGAAGATCACCTTCGACGAGCAGTCACCGTCCTCTTGGCGGTCGAACACGATCCGCAACGGGACACCGGTTCGGGCCTTGATCAGGTCGGGGCTGTAACCGCCCTTGACCGTGACCCGCACCTCCTGGACACCGTCGTGCTCCGCGGCGAGCGACGCCGGACGAGCACGGAAGAAGAACCGGGCCAGCACGGCGATCAGTAGGGCGCCTGCTGCGGTAACGATCAGCTGCGATGCGGTCATGGCAATACCTCCTGCGGCTTGGCGGCCACACTTTCATGATGCCGTGCTATACCCCCTAGGGGTAGGGCCTTTCGGCCCTATTGGACGCAAGAAAGCAAGGCGATAGTGAATGCAGAAAACTCAACAAGGAGGCGACACCATGAGGCACTCCAATCGAATGCTTCCCTACCTACTCGGTGCGGCCGCGGTCGCCGCAGTGCTCATCGCTGTCGGCGCGCCGCTGGCCACGTTGCTGCCCTTCGCGTTCGTGCTGATCTGCCCGATCATGATGTTCATGATGATGCGCGGCATGTCCGGCGGAATGCACGGCGGCAGCGAGGATCACACCGGACACGGCTGCGAGCACGATCCGACCCGTCAGCCAGTTTCGACGAGCGCCCCACGTCGGTGAGTTCACGCGTCACGGCCTGAGATGAAGTGCTATGCGGCTCTCGCCGCGTCAGTCATGACAACAGCTGAACAGTGTCACGATTTGATCAGGCGTTCGATCGCTCGTGTGGCTTCGGTGATCATGCGGTCTGCGTCTGCGGGATCGTCGGCGACGGCGTTCGCGACGCAGTGGCGGACGTGTTGATCGAGCAGTCCGACTGCGACGCTCTGGAGAGCTTTGGTGGCGGCACTGACTTGTGTGAGCACGTCGATGCAGTACGTGTCTTCGTCGATCATGCGCTGTAGACCGCGGATCTGGCCCTCGATACGACGGAGCCGCTTGAGGTAGTCGGCCTTGTCCATCGTGTAGCCGCGAGCAGGATTGGGTTCAGTGTTCATCGGCTGTCAGTATACCCATAGGGGGTACGTCTTGGTGGTCGTGGGGCTAGCCGCCGTCGCAGCCGTCGGAGACGAACTCGGGAGGAGTTGATGATCATGTGCAGCAATTGAGCCACAACCAGAGGATATACCCCCTCTAGGTATATAGGCTTGCCTTCTCCCTCGCATACACAAGAACACCAAACATGAACTGAAAGAGGCAACACCCATGACCACCACCACCTTCACTGTCACCGGCATGACTTGCGGCCACTGCGTCGCAGCCGTCACTGCGGAAGTTTCCAAGCTGGACAACGTCAGCCACGTCGACATCGAGCTCGCCAGCGGCGCGGTCACCGTCGAGTCCGACGGACCGGTCGATTCGGCAGCGTTCGCTGCCGCTGTGGACGAGGCGGGCTACGACGTCGCTGGATCAGCGGTGACTGGATGAACACAGCCGCCAAGCTGGCGGTCTTTGCCGCCGCCATCGCCGTCACCTTCGGTGGCGCGATGGCGGTGGGCAGCGCGGTCGGCCCGATCGATGTAAGCGGCGGTGGCAGCAGCCACAGCGCACACAGCGCCGATGCGCCAGCCGGCGACTTCCCTCGTGGCCTGGCCGTTGCCCAGGACGGATACCGCTTCGTGCCCGAGGCCGGCCCGCTGGGCGGCGGCATCCTGGCCGCCGAGACGGCTACTACCTTCGCGTTCCGCATCGTCGACACCGACGCGGCACCGATCACTGATTTCGAGCAGCTCCACGAGCGCCCGCTCCACTTGATCGTGCTCTCCCGTAATCTCGTCGACTATCTCCACCTGCACCCGACGATGGACGCGGCCGGGCGTTGGACGGTCGATCTTCCAGCGCTCGCCCCCGGTTCGTATCGGATGTACGCCGACTTCCAACCCTCGGGCGGAGACAACCTCACTCTCGGCACCGACTTCGCCGTTCCCGGCAACGTCGCTGCAACGGCCCTCCCGGAACCATCGACATCCGAATCCGTCGACGGCTACACGGTGACGCTGGCCGGAACACCGATGGTCGGTGAGGCGGCGCTGACCTTCACGGTCGATCTCGACGGATCAACCGTGCACACCGACCCGTATCTCGGCGCTGCCGGCCATCTCGTCGCGATTCGTGCCGGCGACCTCGCCTATCTCCACGTGCACCCGAACAGCACCCCAACGGACGTGGCCGAGACGTTCCTCGGCGAGTTCCCGTCCGCCGGTACGTACCGGCTGTTCTTCGACTTTTCCCACAACGGCACTGTGCACACGGCCGCCTTCACGGTCGAGGTTCCCGAGGGAACCGCCGCCACCGCCATGACCGACAGCGAGGGGCACTGACATGGTCACCACACAACCACTTGATCTCGAACACGCGTCGGAGATCCAGCTCGACATCGACGGGATGACGTGCGCGTCCTGCGCCGCCCGCATCGAGAAGAAGCTCAACCGGATGGACGGTGTCACCGCGTCCGTGAACTACGCCACCGAGAAGGCCAAGGTCACCTTCACCGACAGTGTCACCAAGGACGAGCTGATCAAGACCATCGAGGCCACCGGCTACACGGCTCACATCCCGGCAACACGGCGCGCTCTCGCCCCCGACGAGGCGACGCCGACCAATGCGGACGACCCCACCCGAGCACTGCGGGAGCGAGTGATCACCGCGGCGATCCTCGCTGTCCCCGTCATCGCCATGGCAATGATCCCTGCGCTGCAGTTCGACGGCTGGCAATGGCTGTCGCTCACCCTCGCCGCACCCGTGGTGACGTGGGGAGCGTGGCCGTTCCACAAGGCCGCCTGGACCAACCTTCGCCACGCCGCAGCAACGATGGACACCCTCATCTCGGTCGGCACGATCGCCGCGTTCGGTTGGAGTCTCTACGCACTGTTCCTCGGTGATGCCGGTGAGCTGTCGATGCGGCACCCGTTCTCGTTGGCACCCGAGCGGGGCATGGGGTCCAGCCAGATCTACCTCGAAGTCGCCGCCGGGGTCACGGTGTTCATCCTCGCCGGCCGCTACTTCGAAGCACGCGCCAAACGGAGATCCGGGGCAGCGCTCCAAGCACTCCTCGAGCTCGGCGCGAAAGACGTCGCCGTGCTGCGTGACGGGACCGAGGTCCGAATCCCGATCGACGACCTCGCTGTCGACGACATGTTCGTGGTTCGCCCGGGGGAGAAGATCGCCACCGACGGCGTCGTCACCGACGGCACATCGGCAGTCGACGCTTCGCTGCTGACCGGCGAGCCAGTGCCGGTGGAAGTCGCCCCCGGCGATGCGGTCGCCGGAGCCACGGTCAACACGTCCGGGCGGCTCGTTGTGCGCGCCACTCGAGTGGGTGCCGACACCGCACTCGCCCAGATCGGGCGGATGGTCGAAGAGGCCCAGACCGGCAAGGCCGAGGTCCAACGCCTCGCCGACCGCGTCTCGGCGATCTTCGTGCCCGTGGTCATCGCGCTCGCGTTCGCAACGCTCGGCTTCTGGCTCGCCGCAGCAGCCACCGACAGCGCGACCACAGCGTTCACCGCCGCTGTCGCGGTACTGATCATTGCCTGCCCCTGCGCGCTCGGCCTCGCCACACCGACCGCCCTCATGGTTGGCACCGGCCGCGGCGCACAACTCGGGATCCTGATCAAAGGACCCGAAGTGCTCGAATCAACCCG
>JBDTRP010000086.1:0-17327 GCA_039931555.1 Ilumatobacteraceae bacterium
TCGAGCACGATGGCGTCGTCTTTTGGCTTGGGCAGAGTGGGCCTCTTTCGAAC
Source organism: Ilumatobacteraceae bacterium (assembly GCA_039931555.1). GTDB lineage: Bacteria > Actinomycetota > Acidimicrobiia > Acidimicrobiales > Ilumatobacteraceae > JAENVT01. The sequence continues at coordinate 54 of JBDTRP010000086.1, forward strand.
GGGGATAGCTGCAGCCGACACCCGCTGCGCACGCGCGAAGCTGATCTGGGCCGAGGTGCAATGCTATCGCCCGAGGAACTCAACGCCAAGCCCCAGCCGCAAAATGCGCCCAGGGCACCGTAGCACCCTGCCACCACCGCTCGAGTGACCGTCGGCGGTGGAAAATCGCCCGTGTTTCGCGCCCGCGAGGGGGAAGAATCGTTCCGATGCCGAACACCACATCTCGCTGGCGCGCCCTTGCCGCCCTGCTGCGACCCGACGCCTGGCGTTGGGTCTGGCTCGGCGCGCTCGTCGCTGCGGGATCGGGGCTGATCCTCACCGGCCCGCTGATCGTGCGCAACATCGTCGACCAGGCCACAACGGGCACGACGACCGGGCAGTTGACCCGGCTGGCGGTCCTGTTCCTGATCGTCGCCGTCGCCACCCAGCTGATCAACATGGCGGTCGCCTGGATGGCCACCGTCACGGCCTGGCACACGACCAACGGCATCCGCATCCGCCTGGCCCGCCACGTTCTGGGGCTCAGCCACGCGTTTCACCGCCAGCACACCCCGGGCGAACTGATCCAGCGCGTCGACGGTGACGTGACGTCGGTCTCGGACTTCATGGGCCGCGTCATCCCTCGCGCCGCAGGCGCGCTGTTCATGGTGGTCGGCATGATCGGTGTCTTGATCGTGGTCGATTGGCGCTTGGCGCTTGGCGCGTTCGTGTACGTGATGCTGGCCGTTGCCGTGGTCATCCACGGCCGCCACCGTGCAGTCGGCGAGTCATCGGACGAGATGGGCTCGTATGCCCGGCTGTACGGAGGCATCGAAGAACGGCTGACCGCCGCCGAGGACCTGCGCTCCAACGGCGCGGGTGCCCACGCGATGTGGCGGTTCGTCGAAGACAGCGCTGACGCACTGGGCAGCGCAGTGCGCCGGGAGAAGGCCTTCCTGCGGATGTGGTGGGCCGTCGACAGTTCGGTGGCGGCCGGGTCGGTGGTGTCGCTGGTCGTCAGCGCAATGCTGGTCAGCCGCAGGATCATCACGGTCGGCGACGCCTTCTTGTTGTTCCAGTACGTGTTGTTGCTCTCCCGCCCGCTCGAAGACATGGTCGACCAGTTGGAGACGGTGCAGAAGGCCAACGGCGCGATGGTTCGGGTGATCGACCTCCTCGATGTCGAGCCCGACATCCACGACAACGGCACCACGATGCCGCCGAGTGGCCCACTGAGCATCGAGTTCCGTGACGTCTCGTACGACTACGGGGACGAACAGATCGTGCTGCAGTCGATCGCCTTGGACTTCGCCGCGGGACGCTCCATCGGAATCGTCGGACGCACTGGCAGCGGCAAGACCACTCTGTCCCGATTGGTGCTGCGCCTCGTCGAGGCGACCAGTGGCGCGGTACTGCTCGGCGGCGTCCCGATTGCCGAGATCCCCGTCAGCGAGCTGCGCCGGCGCGTGGCACTGATCCCGCAGGAGGTCGAGCTGCTCAGTGGCACCGTGCGCGACAACGTCACGCTCTTCGACGAGACGCCGACCGACGACGCGGTTGTGGTTGCGCTTCGTAACGCGGGTCTGGGCACGCTTGCTGATGGCGGCATCCATCGCCCCTTGGGGGCCGGCGGCACCGGTCTGTCGGCAGGTGAAGCTCAGCTGCTGGCGTTGGCCAGGGTCTGGCTGCGCGACCCCGACATCGTCGTGCTCGACGAAGCAACGGCGCGGATCGACCCGGTCACCGAGACGTTGCTCGAGGACGCTGTCGCCCGGTTGATCCTCGGCCGCACGACGCTGATCATTGCCCACCGGCTGTCGACACTCCGCCACGTCGACGAGATCGTCGTGCTCGATCACGGGCGCGTGGTGGAGCACGGTGACCGCACTGACCTGGCCGACGACATCGAAAGCAGGTACCGCCATCTGTTGGACCTGGCGCACGACGAGGTCGTGGCGCCATGAACGTGTGGCGACTCGGCTGGCGCGTCTCGCAGCACGAACCGCGCAGCTTCTGGGCGGGCTACCTGTTGTTCGTGCTGTTCTTCACGTTCCCGGTGCTCAGCGGATGGCTGCTCGGACGTGGGTTCAACGCGTTGTCGACCGGCCACAACTCACGCGTGTACTGGATCGGTGCGGCACTGGTGCTGTGCGAGGTCACCCGCATGAGCACGATCCACCTCGGCGCGCTGATGTGGACACGGGCCTGGGTGCACATGCAATCGCTGCTGCGCGCCAACCTGCTCAACGCCCAGGTCGCCAGTGGCGGGCCGGAGGCCGGCCAACCGGTTGGTTCGGCGGGCGAGGCGATCACCCACTTCCGCGACGACGTCGAGGACGTGACGATGTTCATCGACGGGTTCGTCGACATCTCTGCCGGCGTGGTGTTCACCGTGATGGCCGGCTTGGTGCTGGGAAGCGTCGACGGTCGTGCCGCACTCGTCCTGCTGATCCCGTTGATCGGTGTGGCGATGGCGACGCGCACACTGGACTCGCGCATCAAGCGCTACCGCGCCGCCGACCGAATCGCCGCCTCGGCGGTCAGCGGCATGCTCGGTGACGTGATGGCCGCTGCCACCACCGTGAAGGTCAACCACGCGATCGAGCCGACCATCGCCCATCTCGGCAAGCTCGTCGACGCTCGCCGCCGCACCGCCGTTCGTGATCGTGTGCTCGACGAGAGTGTCTGGGCGTTCAGCCAGGGCGCGGCCGATGTCGGGCTGGGCCTGGTGCTCCTCACTGCGGCAGGGGGCATGGCCTCGGGCAAGTTCAGCGTCGGCGAACTGGCCCTGTTCTCCGCGTACCTCGGCTGGCTCAGCTTCTTGCCGCGCATGGTCGGTCGCATGCTGGCGCGTCGCAAGCAGGTCGCCGTGGCGTTCGACCGCATGCGACTGCTGGTTGCCGACACCGAAGTGGACAACACCGTCACGGATTGCCTGCTGCCGATCGGCTTGCGCGAGACGCGGGTTCGTCCGCAGACCGGCCGGCCTGCTCGAGTGACGCTCGACGTGCTCGATGTGCGCCACCTCAGCGCGACGTATCCCAGTGGTGCGGGCGCACACGACATCTCGTTCAGCGTGGCCCGGGGCAGCTTCGTCGTGCTGACCGGTCCGATCGGTTCCGGCAAGAGCACGTTGCTGCGGGCCGTGCTCGGTCTGGCCCACCAGGCAACGGTCACGGGCGACATCGCCTGGAACGGCGACGTGCTGCACGACCGCGCCGCGTTCCTGATCCCACCCAACGCTGCGTTCCTTCCGCAGGTGCCACAACTCATCTCCGACTCCGTCGCCGACAACATCGCGCTCGGGATCGTCGACGACGCCGACCTGTCGCTGGCCCTCGATCTGGCGGCGGTGAGCATCGACATCGACGAGATGCCCGACGGTGCCAACACCTTGATCGGTCCTCGAGGGCTGCGACTGTCGGGTGGTCAACGCCAGCGCGTGGCAACCGCACGCGCCTTGGTGCACTCGCCCGAACTGGTCGTGCTCGACGACCTGTCGAGTGCGCTCGACATCGAGACCGAGCTGCAGCTGTGGTCGAACCTCGCTGCAGCGGGCATCACCGTGCTCGCCGTGTCGCACCGTGCTGTGGCGTTCGATCGCGCCGATCAGGTGCTTCGCCTGGACGGCGGCCGACTGATCTGAGCGGCCGCGATCAGCCGAGCCACTTGCGCAGATTGCGACGCGACGATTTCTTCCACACCTTCGAGAACTCTGCATGCAGCAGCATCCGGTCGTCGCGTTCGAACGCAATGAGCTCGCCGGCCACCAAGCGGGTCGACGGCACAGCCTTCGCCGCCTCACGCAGCCAGGCCTCGGCGACCGTGGTGTCTTGGTAGCTACCCAACACCTCCTGCACATCGGCCAGTGCCTCGGCAAAGCGCCGAGCCGGTTTTCCGTACAAGGGCACCACCGCATCAGCGGCGTATCGGGCCCGCTTCGCCAGGATCCGGATCGCGTGAATGGCCTCGTCGGGAGCGTCCGGCCGAAGATCGTCGACAGCGCGGCGGAGACGACGCCACGGTTTGCGCGCAAGGGCGGCGACGATCGGTCGGGCCCGTCGATCGCCCGCTGAATCCCCTGCGGCGAAGCGGGGTTGTCGCGCCGCGTCGACCAGCGCATCGAGCAGCACGACGTAGCGCTCGTCGGCCAGGGTTGCCAGCACATGTTCGGACGCCGAGGTCTTCGTCTCGGCCAGCCGCTCCAGCAGACCGCCTACCGCCTTTGCATCCTTGGCCGGTAGGCGGCGCAGCTGCGACCGCAGCCGCGCGGCGAGCACATCCGCATCCCGACCGCTGCCGACCTCGCTCCCCAACCAACCCAGTTCGTCGCGCAACCACGTCGTCCAACCCCGGTCGAGGAGCGGGGCGAAGGTTCGCAGATCCGATCGCAGTCGACGAGCTGCGACCCGGAACTGGTGCAGCGCCTCCGGGTCGTCGCAAACGCAGACGCGAGCGTGTTGATCGATCAGCTGCGACACCGACTTGGCCAAGCAGTGCCGCACCAATCGAACGACCGTTGCCCGCTTGCCGACCTTCGGGGCGACGGCGTCGGGCGGGTCGGACGCACGCGGGCCGAGGGCACGCAGCGCCTTGGGCATCGGACGCTCGTCGTCGTGACAACCTGCCCGGCAGAGTCGGGCGACGACGGCATCGATGGCCTCGGGAGCGGACGTGTCGGCCGCCAGCTCGACCTCGACCTCCCGAAACACGTTGACAGGTTTGGCGGCACCATCTGCGACGACCGTGTCGTCGCAGACCTTCGCAAGGGGTTGGCCGTCGAGCTCGACCGTGAACTGTGTGCGCTCGGTCTGCAGTCGAACCACCGGCCCGAGCACCTCTGATCGTGTGTAGGCCCGCACTGCCTGTCGGACCGCCATCGGAACCGGACCAATGGGCTCGTCGAACATCAGCTCGTGGCGCGACAGCGCCGAATCGATCTTTGTCATGGGGAGCTTGAGGGTCCATACGGGACCTGCTTCGCCACTGCGTGACCGCAGCGTGACGCCCCATCTCGCAAGCGCAAGCGTCGGCGTGTCGTAGTAGACGGCGTCGAGTTGCACGACCGACTTCGGACCGACGGTCAGTCCGGGTACCGCGTTGGCGAGGTCGGGCAGCGCCATCCCGACCTCCGCCGCGAGTTTGATCTCACGTTCGATCATCGGACATCTTCCCAGATCACGGCACGAACGTCACGAGATCCGACATGAACGTTCACTGAACAAAGTCTGCTCGTTGTCACTTGGCAGACAAGGGCATTGCGGCCCTTTCAATGGCGCTGCACGACTTGTTACTGTCCGATCTCAGACGTCATGGCGCGTCGACACCGAGGAAAGGGCCGTATGAGTCGCACCGAGCTGAGCCCGCGGATGTCGCCGATCGCCGACGCATTGATTGCTCGGTCGAACGGAAAGTTCGACGAGGAGTTCCTGCGGATCGTCGTGGCCAATCTGGCCGTCGAGTTCGAGGGAGCCCGCGTGCAGGACTACATCGAGGTGCTCGTGGCCAAAGAAGCCGCCGATACCCTCCGAAAGCTCGACGGTCTGAAGTCCACCTCCGAGTAGGCCAGGGCAGGATCCCGCTGCCGATGTCGCCCGTCAGCTTGCTTTTCGTCCGTTGATATACGTATTGATATACTCACCGTATGACGATGGTGGCGCTTCGACTCGCGGACGAAACGGTCGACCAGATCGATCAACTCGTCGCCGGAGGGTGGTCAGTCAACCGAACCGCCTTCGTCCGCGAAGCGATCGAAGCAGCGCTGGCGCAGGCGGCCGAGACACAACTCGACCGGCAGATCACGTCGGCGCTCGACCGCATCGAGGAGTCGCCTGGCGAACTCGAAGCACTCAAGGCCTCGAGCCGTGCCTGGCTCGCGTCGCTCCCCGATGAGGATTGGTGATGCAACGCGGCGAGGTGTGGTGGCTCGAGGAGCCGAACTCCAAGCGCCGACCGGCAGTGGTGTTGACCCGTCAGGTCATCCTCGATCGCCTCAGCGGGGTCACCGTCGCGGCCGTGACGACGCACGCACGCGATCTGCCAACCGAGGTCGCTCTGACGATCGGGCAAGGAATGCCTCGTTCCTGCGTCGTCAGCCTCGACAACCTCCACACGATCTTTCGCGGATTCCTGACCGAGCGAATCACCACGCTCGACGAGGCAACGATGTCGCGGGTATGCCAGGCACTGCGCGTCGCCGTCGCCTGCTGACGCTCAAGGGTCGCCACTGAAGCCGGTAACATCGGACCTCGAACGTGAAATCGGTCCCGTGAGGCCGATACGTGGAAGGAAGTCATGCCTGCAACGACGGGACCGCGAGAGGTTCTGAGTGCCGACGATGTGCGTCGGGCGCTCACCCGCATCGCCCACGAGATCGTCGAGCACAACCACGGAACCGAGGGGATCGTCCTGGTCGGGCTGCAGCGTGGCGGGGTGTGGATCGCCGACGCGCTCGCGGCCGTGCTCGCCGCGATCGGATCGCCCGTTCCGGTCGGGTCCCTCGACGTCAGCTTCCACCGTGACGACGTCGGGTTGCGCCCGATCGTGCCAGGGCAGGTCACTGCGATCCCGGTGTCGCTCGACGGCACGACGGTGATCCTGATCGACGATGTGCTGTTCACGGGGCGGACGGTGCGTGCTGCGCTCGAGGCGTTGAACGAGTACGGACGGCCACACGCGGTGCAGTTGGCCGTGATCGTCGACCGTGGCCACCGGCAGTTGCCGATCCGCCCCGACTACGTCGGCAAGAACCTGCCGACCGCCGGCGACGAAGACGTGCAGGTCAGTGCCCAAGGTGTGGTGATCCGATGAAGCACCTGCTGTCGATCTCCGACCTCTCGGCCACCGACATCCACGGGCTGCTCGAACTCACCGACCACATGGTGGAGATCTCGCATCGGCCGATCCCGAAAGTGCCGGCACTGCGCGGCAAGAACGTGGTCAGCTTGTTCTTCGAGGATTCGACGCGCACTCGCACGAGTTTCGACACTGCTGCCAAGCGGCTGAGCGCCGACACCATGAACTTCGCGGTCTCCTCGAGCAGCGTGAACAAAGGCGAGAGCCTCCGCGACACGATCGAGACCATCGCCGCGATGGGAGTCGATGCTTTCGTCGTGCGGCACAAGTCGAGTGGCGCTCCGCAGACGATCACCCGGTGGACGAACGCCAGCATCGTCAACGCCGGCGACGGTTGGCATCAGCACCCGACGCAGGCGTTGCTCGACTGCTACACGATCCGCACGAACCTCAACCGCCGAGACGGTTTCGACGGGCTGCGCATCGCCATCGTCGGCGACATCAAACACAGCCGCGTCGCTCGCAGCGACGTGCAGGCGTTCACGGCGCTCGGTGCTCACGTCACCCTGGTCGGGCCACCGACCCTGATGCCCCCTTCGCTCGACGGATGGCCGGTCGACGTCTCGTACGACCTCGACGCCGTGCTGCCCGACCTCGATGTGCTCTACCTGCTGCGCGTGCAACGCGAGCGGATGGATGATGCCCTGCTTCCGAGCTTGCGCGAGTACTCCTCGATGTACGGCCTGACGTCCGAGCGCGCCGCCCTACTGCCGCCGCACGCGCTGGTGATGCACCCGGGCCCGATGAACCGTGGCGTCGAAATGGTCGTCGACCCGGCCGAACTGACCGGCTCGGTGATCCTCGACCAGGTCACCAACGGCGTGGCCGTGCGGATGGCCGTGCTGTTCCACCTCCTCGGATCGGGGAGCGACCTGAAGGGTGAATCAGCGTGACTGTCATCGTCATCCGCGGCGGAACCGTGTTGGATCAAACCGGCAGGCGACGTGCCGATGTTGCAATCGAGGACGGGCGAATCGTCGAGGTGGCTGCTTCGCTGCACGGCGATCAAAGCCTCGACGCCACCGGCTGCATCGTTGCTCCGGGCTTCGTCGATCTGCACGTGCACCTGCGCGAGCCGGGCCGCGAGGAGGCCGAGACGATCGAGACCGGCAGCCGGGCGGCCGCACTCGGTGGGTTCACCGCGATCGTGGCCATGCCGAACACCGAGCCCGCGCAGGATTCGCTGTCGGTCGTCGAATTCGTGCGCGCCCAAGCACGACGCGCCGGCCTGTGTGATGTGCATCCGGCCGGGTGCATCACGATGAACCGCGAGGGCAAGGCGCTCGCGCCGTTCGGCGAGCTGGCCGCCGCCGGAGTGCACCTGTTCACCGACGACGGCAACGGCGTTCAAGATCCGCAACTGATGCGTCATGCCCTCGAATATGCCCGGGCTCTCGACATCACGCTGGCCCAGCACTGCGAAGTGACCTCGCTGACCAAAGGCGCCGTCATGCACGAGGGCTCGTGTTGCAGCCACCTCGGTTTGCCGGGTTGGCCGGCGATCGCCGAAGAGTTGATGGTGCACCGCGACATCGAGTTGTCGCGACTCACGGGGGCCCGCATCCACCTGTTGCACCTGTCGACGGCGGGCAGCGTCGAACTGGTCCGCGCAGCCAAACGCGACGGCCTGCGGGTCACCGCCGAGGCGACGCCGCACCACTTCACGCTCGCCGACGAGCTCCTCGCAGGGTACGACGCCGTGTACAAGGTCAATCCTCCGCTACGAACCGCTGCCGACATCGCCGCGATCAAGGCCGGGCTCGCGGACGGCACGATCGATGCCATCGCCACGGACCACGCGCCGCACCCGCGCGAGGCGAAGGAGAGCCCGCTCGACCAAGCTCCTCCCGGCATGCTCGGGCTGGAGACGGCGTTGGCGTTGGCCATCGGCGAGCTCGACATGCCGCTGGCCGACGTCGTTGCCGCACTGAGCTGGAAGCCGGCTGCAATCGCCGGGTTGGGCGATCGTCACGGGCGGCCGATCGATGTCGGCGAGCCCGCCAACGTCGTCGTGTTCGACCCCGCTGCCGAGTGGACTGTGGTGCCGGCCAAGCTGGCCAGCAAGAGCCGCAACACGCCCTACGCCGGTCGCACCGTTCACGGCAAGGTGCGCCACACCGTGCTGGCCGGCACCCCCGTCGTCATCGACAGCTCCCCCCAACGCTGACCCCGCCGGCCGGCAGCTGGCCGGATGGTTGCCCGATCGGACCTTGTCGCGTCGTGGTTTGCGGTCGCACACTGGCGCCAGTTCGTGCAAGGAAGCGCCACGGACCGGAAGGACACACGATGAGCACCGATACGCCCGTGGGTTACGTCGCCCAGTCCACCAACAACACGTGCTGGGCTGCGTCAACAGCGATGTTGTTGGGTTGGAACGAGGACATGCAGGTCGTGGAGGACATGAAACAGAAGTTCCCCGACAGCGTCTGGGATGACGGTGCAACCGAGTTGGAGTTGGGTCAGGTCGCTCAGGCCTACGGCTTCACCCAGATCTACCCGGTCTGCCAGGGAGCCGAAGGGTGGGACCAATGGTTGAACGACAACGGGCCGCTGCTGATCCAGGTACCCGGCAACGCCTACCACAGCATCGTCGTGGCCGGCATCAACGTCAGCCAGGACGAATCGGTCGAGGCCAGCCAGGTCCACGTCATGGATCCGTGGAACGGCGATCGGTGGCTACCGTTCAACGACTTCGAATCCCAGTACGAGATGGCCGGCACGAACTGGAGCAACAACGTCTACCGGCGTTAGCGCCTCGTGCATACCGCTCCATGGGCAATCGGCGTGCGGCCCGACCGCTGCCTGATCCTGTGGAGTGTCTCGCGCCCACCAGAGTGCCTTGAAAGACTCCACAGGTCGGGTGTGGGCTGGCGTGCTCAGAGGCGGGTGAGGATCTCCGGGCCGTGGTCGGTGACCAGCACGGTGTGCTCGCTGTGGGCTGCGAGCGATCCGTCGGCGGTGACGACGGTCCAGTTGTCGTCGAGCACCATCACGTCGTCGTGACCACCGGCTATCAGCATCGGCTCGATGGCCAGCACCACCCCGGACCCGAGACGCGGGCCCTTGCCGCGCCGGCCGCGGTTCTCGACGTCGGGCTCCTCGTGCATCGCTCGGCCGATCCCGTGGCCGCAGTAGTCGCGAGGGCTTCCGTAGCCGGCCGCTTCGACCACCGATTGCACTGCTGCACCCACGTCACCGAGGCTGCCGCCCGGGCGCATCGCGGCGACGGCTGAAGCGAGCGCACGATCCGCTGCATCGATCAAGCGCTGCGCGTCGGGCTCGATCGAGCCGACACCCATCGTGAACGCCGCGTCGCCGTGCCAGCCGTTGATGATCGCCCCGCAGTCGATCGACAAGATGTCACCGTCTTGCAGTGGTCGCTCGTTGGGGATGCCGTGCACGACCTCGTCGTTGACCGACGCGCAGATCACTGCCGGGTAACCGTGATACCCAAGAAAGTTCGAGAGCGCGTCGCGCTTGACCAAAACGTCCCGAGCGAGCCGATCGAGGTGCGAAGTCGTGACGCCCGGACGGGCCGCAACGCGAATGACCTCGTGCATCTCAGCGACGACGCGCCCAGCCGCCCGCATCTCCCTCACCTCGTCAGCAGACCGACGAACCAACCGCTTCACTTGGCAGCGACCATCTGCAACTTTGTCGCTGGTGGGTCGCTGAGCGACTTCGCAGCGACAAAGTTCGGATGAGGGACGTGCATCTCAGCGGGTCGCGTCGACCGCGGAGGCGAGCAGGCGGAACACGGCCTCGGGCGAACCGACCCCATCGACGACCGCCAGCCGACCCTGGCTCTGGTAGAACTCGATCAACGGTGAGGTCTGTTGCTCATAGAGGTCGAGACGATGCTCGATCGCCTCGGGTGTGTCGTCGTCGCGATGCATCACATCGCCACCGCAGACCTCGCAGATCCAGGGCAGCTTCTCGACTCCGACGGCCACGTAGTTCGTGCCGCAGTCGCGGCACACCCGGCGGGCGCTGAGGCGGGCCAGGACGAGATCGCGGGGCACGTCGAGGTCGAGCACCAGATCGATCGGCCGCTCTGCGGTGAGCTCGTCGAGGGCTTGCGCTTGGAACACGGTGCGGGGGAACCCGTCGAGGATGTACCCGCGACCCTTGGCATCGTGGTGGCTGAGCCGTTCGTTGACGATGCCGATCATGATGTCGTCGCCGACCAGCCCGCCGTCGTCCATGACCTTCTTCGCCATCCGACCGAGGTCGGTGCCCTCTCGGACGGCGGCCCGCAACATGTCGCCCGTCGAGATGTGAGGGACGACGAAGTGGCGCGACAATCGCACGCACTGCGTCCCCTTACCCGCACCTTGCCGGCCGAGCAGGATGAGCCGAGCGCCGGGGATCATGCCGCTGACGACCCGCCCTCCGACAGACGGGCCAGCGTCACTTCAGGAAGCCCTCGTAGTTGCGCAGCATCAATTGGCTGTCGATCTGACGCATGAGCTCGAGTGCGACGCCAACGGCGATCAACACGGTGGTACCGGCGAACGGGAAGTTCTGCACGTCGAACAACCACAAGATGATGTACGGAGTGATCGCGACCACCGCGACGAACAGAGCACCCGGAAGCGTGATCCGGTTGACTGCCTTCGAGAGATAGCGCTCGGTCTGAGGGCCCGGACGCACGCCGGGGATGAATCCGCCCTGGCGGCGGATCTGGTCGGCCTGACGAATCGGATCGAAGGCGATCGAGTTGTAGAAGTACGCGAAGGCGATGATCATCAGCGAGAACAGGATGATGTAGACCATTCCGTGGCTGTTGACCAGGTTGGCGTCGACCCACTTTTGGATCGTCGCTCTCCAACCAGTGCCATTGCTACCACCGAGGAAGTTGGTGATCAACACCGGCAACAGCAGCACCGAGCTGGCAAAGATGATCGGGATGACGCCACTCTGGTTGACCTTCAACGGAATGTAGGTGTTCTGACCGCCGTACATCCGCCGACCCACGACCCGCTTGGCGAACTGCACCGGTATGCGACGCTGGGCCAGCTCGACGCGTACGATCGCCACGACGATGAGCAGGCTGACGATGACGAGCAGGAAGAACGCGAAGACCTTCTGCTCCTGCAGGATGGCGTAGTAGCCGAACGGCAGGCGGCTGACGACCGAGGCGAAGATGACCATGCTCATGCCGTTGCCGACGCCGCGCTGGCTGATGAGCTCGCCAATCCACATCAGCACGGCTGTGCCGGCGACGAGAGTGAGGATGACGAGGTAGCCGCGCGGCCACATGCCGTCGGGGAGCAGCTTGACGTTCTGGGGCAATCGTTGCGCGGCGCCGAAGAAGGCGTTGCCGTTGCCGTTGCCGAAGATGAACGTGAGCGCAGTGGCCTGCATGGTCGAGATCCCGATGGCCAAATAGCGGGTGTACTGCGTGATCTTGCGCTGACCGACCGCACCCTCTTCCTGCAACTTCTCGAGCTTAGGGATGACGACTCCGAGCACCTGCATGATGATGCTGGCGGTGATGTACGGCATGATGCCGAGGGCAAAGATCGAGAAGCTGCCGAAGGCGCCGCCCGAGAACAGGTCGAGGAAGCCGAGTGCGCCCTGGGATTCGACGCCCTTCTTGAACTGCTTGACCGCGTCGGGATCGATGCCCGGCACTCGGATGGCGACGCCCAGTCGATACAGGGCGATCATCACCATGACGAACAGAATCTTGTTCCGCAGATCGGTGACCTTGAAGACGTTCTTCAGGTTCGACAGCACAGCGACTCCCTTGTCGGCTCGGCGGTAGTTGTGAGGATCAGCGGTTGGTGAATTGGTTGCCCTTGACCGGCGGGCGACCCTGCTTGAACGGCAGCGGCAGCAGCGTGACGCTACCGCCTGCGGCCTTGATGGCAGCCTCAGCAGCCTTCGAAACGCCGTGGGCGGTGACGTCGACCTTCGTGGTGATCTCGCCACGTGCGAGGACCTTCACGAAGTCGCCTTTGCGCACGAGACCCTTGGCAACCAGCAGGTCGGGATCGACGGTCGATTCGCCACAAGCGGCGAGCTGATCGAGGTTGACCGGGCTGTACTCGACCCGGAACGGGTTGTTGAAACCCTTCAACTTCGGGACGCGTTGCTTCAGCGGCATCTGGCCGCCCTCGAAGCCTCGGGCTACCTTGCCACGACCACGCGACTGCTGGCCCTTGGTACCGCGACCGGCGGTCTTTCCGCCCTTGCCGCCGATGCCGCGACCCACGCGCATCTTGGCCTTGTTGGACCCCGGTGATGGGGCAAGTTCGTCGACGCGCATGTCAGTTCTCCGTCACGGTGATGAGGTGACCGACCCGGGCGATCATGCCGCGGATCTCCTTGCGGTCCGGCAACGTGTTGGTGTCGCCGATCTTGCGCAGGCCGAGTGCACGCATGGTGCCGCGGGTCTTGGGCTTGTTGGCGATCGTCGAGCGGATCTGCTTGACGGTGATCATCTTCTCGCCGGTTGTGTCGCTCTTTGTCTGCGGCATCAGTGTGATTCTCCCGCTGCGATCTGCTTCTTGCGATCGTTGTAGGCGTTGAGCATGCCCTTCGGCACGAATTCCTCGGCCGCCAAACCACGACGGCGGGCAACTTCTTCCGGGCGCTGCAGCGACTGCAAACCGTTGATGGTTGCCCGGGCAACGTTGATGGCGTTCGAGGAGCCCAGCGATTTGCACAGCACATCGTGCACGCCGGCTTCTTCGAGGATGATCCGGGCTGCGCCACCGGCGATGACGCCGGTACCGGCGGCCGCCGGCTTCATCAGCACCCGCCCTGCACCGGTGATGCCGATGACAGGGTGGGTGATGGTGCTGCCGGCCAACGGCACGTCGAACAGGTTCTTCTTGGCCTCTTCGGTGCCCTTCTGGATCGCCAGCGGCACCTCTTTGGCCTTGCCGTATCCGAGACCGACGCGGCCATTGCCGTCGCCGACCACGACCAGCGCGGTGAACGAGAAGCGACGGCCGCCCTTGACGACCTTGGCGACGCGGTTGATGTGGATGACGCGCGACTCGCGCAGCCCACCGGAATCAACGGAGTTGTAGCTCGAGGGGTTGTTGGCGTAATTCGTTGGCCCGGCCATCAGAACTCCAAACCTGCTTCGCGTGCGGCAGCGGCGACCGCTGCAACACGGCCGTGGTAGAGGAACCCACCACGGTCGAACACCACTTGCGTCACGCCTGCGGCCTGAGCTCGCTCGGCCAGCAACTGACCGAGCCGAGTTGCCGCGGCAACGGTTGCGCCGCTGCCCTCGGCACGCAGCGCGGCCTCGGCCGTCGAGGCCGATGCCACGGTGCGGCCGGCCTCGTCGTCGATCAACTGCAACGACAGGTGCTTGTTGGAACGGAACACGGCCAGGCGCGGACGGGCCGCGGTGCCATGGATCTTCTTGCGCACCCGCCGGTGACGGATGATTCGGCCTTGCCGACGCTTTTCTGCAGTCTTGCTCATCGCTCGCTCACTTCTTACCGGTCTTGCCGGCCTTGCGGAGGACCTTCTCACCGAGGTAGCGCACGCCCTTGCCCTTGTACGGCTCGGGCTTGCGGATCGACCGGATGTTGGCGGCCACTTGGCCGACGACTTCTTTGTCGATGCCCCGGATGATCACTCGGGTCTGTACTGGCACTTCGAAGGTGATCCCTTCGGGTGCGTCGACGATCACCGGGTGGCTGAAGCCCAGGGCCATGCGCAGCTTGTTCGGCGCAACGGCCTCGGCGCGGTAACCGACACCGATGATCTCGAGTTCCTTGCTGAAGCCGTCTGTGACACCGACGACCATGTTGTTGACCAGCGTGCGGGTCAGGCCGTGCAACGAGCGGCTCTCGCGCAGGTCGTCGGGGCGCTCGACCACGATCATCTCGCTGTCGCGACGAACCGTGATGATGCCCGGCAATGACCGGCTGAGGGTGCCCTTCGGGCCCTTGACCGTGACAGTGTTCTCCGCGCCGCCGTCGATGGTGATGTCGACGCCGCCGGGGACCGTGATTGGGGATTTACCGATACGAGACATGGGTTCTCCGATTCACCACACGTAGCAGAGGACTTCGCCGCCCACTTTGCGCTTGCGCGCTTCGCGGTCGGTCATCAGCCCCTGGCTGGTGGACAGGACGGCCACACCGAGACCGCCGAGGACGCGCGGTACGGCGTCGCCCTTGCGGTAGACACGAAGGCCCGGTGTGGAGATGCGGCGGAGGCCGGAGATCGTGCGGTGACGCTCCGCGGAGTACTTCATCGAGATCGTCAACACGTCGCCGGGACCGGTGCTCGATGGCGCTGTGCTGAAGCCGTGGATGTAACCCTCTTTGTGGAGGATTGTCGCCAGAGCGATCTTCTGCTTGGACGATGGCATGCGAACTTCATCGTGCATTGCCGTGTTGGCGTTGCGGATGCGGGTCAGCATGTCTGCGATTGGGTCAGTCATCATGATGCGCTCCTCACCAGCTCGCCTTGGTCATGCCGGGGATCTCGCCGGCGTGGGCCATGCTGCGAAGGCACACACGGCACAACCCGAACTTGCGATACACCGAACGCGCCCGGCCGCACTTGCGACAGCGGGTGTAGCCACGCACCTTGTACTTCGGCTTGGCATTCGCTTTGTTGATCAATGACTTCTTTGCCACTTCGATGCCCTTCCGTTACTTCTTCTTCGCAGAGGACTTGCCTGCTGCGCCCTTGCCGCGGAACGCTGGTCCGCGGCGCTTGATCTTTTCTGGCTGCGACACATCCGCTTCCCGTTTGAACGGGAACCCGAACGCATCGAGCAGCGCCTTGCCCTGCTCGTTGGTCGCGGCGGTGGTGACGATGGTGATGTCCATGCCCCGAGGAGCATCGATCTTGTCGTAGTCGATCTCCGGGAACACGACCTGCTCGGCGAGGCCGAACGTGTAGTTGCCACGACCGTCCCAGCTGTTGGCAGGAAGTCCCCGGAAGTCACGAATTCGCGGGATTGCCACGCTGACGAGCCGATCGAAGAACTCCCACATGCGATCGCCGCGCAACGTGACCTTGCAGCCGATCGACTGCCCTTCACGAAGCTTGAAGCCGGCGATCGAATCACGCGACTTGGTGATCACCGGCTTCTGGCCACTGATCCGGGTGAGGTCCTTGACCGCACCTTCGAGCAGCGACGGCTGCTGTGTGGCACGACCAACACCCATGTTGATGACGATCTTTTCCATCTTTGGCACCTGCATGACGTTGGGGAGGCCGAGATCGCTCTGCAGAACGCCCTTGACGTCGTCGTGGTACTTCTGCTTGAGGCGCGGCACGGTTGCCGGTGCCGTTTCGGTAGCCGTGCTCATCCGATCACCTCGCCGGTGCGCTTGGCGACGCGAACCTTGGTTCCGTCGGCTTGGATCTTGTAACCCACGCGAGTGGGCTTGCCCTTGTGCACCAGCATCACGTTGCTGGCGTGCACGGGCATGTCGCGGTCGATGATCCCACCCTGTTGGGTGGTCTTGCGGGCCTTGGAGTGCTTCTTGGCAGTGTTGATGCCGTTGACGAGCACCTTGTTGTCGGCCGGATAGACGTGAACGACCTCGCCCTCTTGGCCCTTGTCTTTGCCTGCGATCACCTTGACGGTGTCACCCTTCTTCAACTTCATGGTTAGAGCACCTCCGGTGCCAGGGAAACGATGCGCATGAACTTCTTGTCACGCAGCTCGCGCCCGACGGGCCCGAAGATGCGCGTTCCGCGCGGGGTGAGATCGTCTTTGATGATCACTGCTGCGTTCTCATCGAAGCGGATGTAGCTGCCGTCTGGACGGCGCTTTTCTTTCTTGGTGCGAACGACGACGCACTTGACGACGTCGCCCTTCTTCACGCCGGCGCCGGGGATGGCGTCTTTGACGGTGGCAACGAAGATGTCGCCGATCGAGGCGTAGCGGCGACGAGTGCCGCCCAACACCTTGATGCACAGCACCTCTTTGGCGCCGCTGTTGTCTGCCACCCTGAGGCGGCTCTCCTGCTGAATCACTGTGCCACCCCCCACTTCTCGCTTCGCTCGATCACTTGGCCCTCTCCAGCACTTCCACGACGCGCCAGCGCTTGTTCTTGCTGAGCGGGCGAGTCTCCATGACGCGGACCTTGTCGCCGGTGTGGGCGTCGTTGGTCTCGTCGTGGGCGTAGAGGCGCTTGGTGCGCATCATGAACTTGCCGTACTTGGCGTGACGAACGCGCTCGATGACGGCGACAACGGCGGTCTTGTCCATCTTGTCGCTGACGACCAGACCCTCGCGGGTCTTGCGGTTCTTGCGGGTCTCGGCGTCGCCGGCGACCTCGATGGCTGGGGCTTTCGCTGCCTTCGGTGCAGCAGCCGTTGCGACCACTGCAGGTGCAGCACTCTCGTCGACGGTTGCTTCTGTTTCTGTTTCTTCTTGTGGCATGTCTTATTTCCCAGCCTCGGCGAGAGCGATCTCACGCTGACGGATGTAGGTGTTGATGC
>JBDTRP010000087.1:0-9770 GCA_039931555.1 Ilumatobacteraceae bacterium
CATCCTGGTCACCGCCTACACCGACCCCAGTTGGACGCCCCTGTTCGTCACGATCGCCGGCCTGGTGACCGAGGTTGGGGGCCTGATGACCCATGGCGCCGTCATCGCCCGGGAGTACGGCTTGCCGGCCGTCGTGGGAGTGGAGCGTGCCACCCGGCTGATCCAGGATGGGCAGCGGATCCGCGTGCATGGAACCGACGGGTACGTCGAGATCCTGTCCTTGCGCCCGCACATCCTTCGCCGAGATGGTTGAACCGGAGCGGGATCGGGTACTACTCAGAACAAGTCCAGCACAACCGAGAGACGCCTGGTTCCGGGGCCTGTACGACCAAATGCTGGTCGTGCCCCGTCCAGACTCGACGCCTCCCACTAACGGAGGAACTGTCATGACCACGCACTCATCGCCCACAACATCGTCGCGGGCCGCCACCAAGTCGGAGTCGTCGGTGATGAACGCACTCGTGTACCACGGGCCCGACAGCAAGGCGTGGGAAGAGGTGGCCAAGCCCGTCCTGATCGACGACACAGACGCCATTGTCCGCGTCGACGCGACAACCATCTGCGGCTCCGACCTCCACATCCTCAAAGGTGACGTGCCCGAAGTGACCGACGGACGCATCCTCGGCCACGAGGCGGTCGGCACTGTCGAAGCTGTCGGCGCCGGCGTCAAGAACGTCAAGCCCGGCGATCGAGTGCTGGTCTCCTGCATCACCGCTTGCGGCACATGCCGGTTCTGTCGCGATGCCCGCTACGGCCAGTGCATCGGAGGTGGCGGCTGGATCCTCGGACACCTCATCGACGGCACCCAGGCCGAGTACGTGCGGGTCCCCTTCGCCGACACCTCCACCTATCCGGTCCCAGCCGGCGCGTCCGACGAGGAGATCTTGATGCTGGCCGACATCTTGCCGACCGGCTACGAGATCGGCGTGCTCAACGGACACGTCCAACCGGGCGACGTCGTCGCGATCGTCGGTGCCGGCCCGATCGGCCTGTCGGCCATCCTCGGTGCCCGCCTGTTCAGCCCCAGCCACATCATCTCCATCGATCTCGCCGACAGCCGCCTCGATGCCGCCAAGCGATTCGGTGCCGACGTGGTCGTGAACAACGGTCGAGAGGACGCGCTCGCCGTAGTCATGGAACTCACGGGAGGCCTCGGGGCCGACGTCGCCATCGAGGCGGTCGGTATCCCTGCCACGTTCGAACTGGCTAGCACGCTGATCCGCCCGTGCGGACACGTCGCCAACATCGGTGTTCATGGCAAGCCCGCAACCCTGCACCTCGAACAACTGTGGGCGCGCGACGTCACCATCACCACCGGCCTCGTCGACACCTACTCGACCCCGACCCTGCTGCGACTCACCACCGGCGGCCAACTCGACGCAGCCGCGTTCATCACCCACCACTTCGCACTGGCCGACATGATCGAGGCCTACGACACGTTCGCCCGCGCCGCAGACACAGGAGCGCTCAAAGTCGTCATCACTCCGAGCGTCACCACTTGATGGTCGGGTCTTGATGGTCGGGTCGCGCGGATTTGGTTGATGGCTGATCGTGCGCAAATCGTCGACGACCAACTCGAAGGCAGCGACCAACTCGACGGGCACGATCGGGTACCTCGCAGCTGTGGCGATCGGCGTCGGTGGGATGGTCGGGGGCGGCATCTTCGCCGTACTGGGGCTGGCCGTCGCCGTCGGCGGCGGTGGCACGTTCGTCGCATTCCTCGTCGCCGGCATGGTTGCGCTCGTGACGACGTACTCGTACGCCCGACTCTCCATCGCCATGCCGTCCGACGGCGGCACCGTCAGCTTCCTCAACGCTGCCTTCGGGACCGGCCCTGTCCCCGGGGCGCTCAACGTGTTGTTGTGGCTGTCCTACGTGATCACGACCTCGCTGTACGCCTATGCGTTCGGCTCGTACGGTGCGACGTTCCTGCCTGATTCGGCCGAGGCAGTCAGCCTGCACGTGCTCATCACTGCGTCGATCGTGGTCATCACCGGCCTCAACGTGTTGAGCGCCAAGCGGATCGCCGCGGCAGAGGACTACATCGTCGCCGCCAAGGTCGCCATCCTGGTCGCCTTCATCGCGTATGCACTGACACAGGCCGACCTCAGCGCATCGGCACCATCGAATTGGAAGGGCGGCGGATCCCTGGTTGCGGGCGGGATGTTGATCTTCGTTGCGTACGAGGGGTTCGAGCTCATCGCCAACGCGGCCGGAGACATCAAGGACCCGAAGCGTGTGATCCCCAGAGCCCTGTACACCTCGGTGCTGTTCACGATCGTGCTGTACATGCTGGTCGCTGTGGTCACGATCGGGCTGCTGAGCCTGACCGAGATCGCCGGCGCCGCCAATTTCGCGCTCGCCGAGGCGGCCCAGAAGGTGTGGGGCGGGATCGGCTTCAAACTGATCGTCGTCGCCGCGCTGCTCTCCACTGCGTCAGCGATCAACGCCACCCTCTACGGCACGGCCCGACTCAGCGTTGACATCGCACTCGATGGCGAGCTCCCCACTCAGCTCGAGAACAAGATCGCCGGCAAGCCACTCGTCGGGCTGTTCCTGACCGCCGCTGCCTCACTGACGATCGCCAACCTCATCCCGCTCGCCGCCATCGCTTCGCTCGCCTCTGCAGGTTTCCTCATCATCTTCGCCGGCGTCAACCTGGCCAACGTCCGCCTCGCGGATCGAACGCAGAGCCACAGGATGCTCTCGGTACTCGGCGCCATCATGTGCCTTGGCGCCCTGATGGCGCTGGTCGTTCACATCGCCGCCGACCGACCAAAGGACCTCATCTTGTTGGGCGGCCTGCTCGCGCTCACGTACGCCGGCGAAGCCACCTATCAACACCGGCGCCGTCGCCGCCCACTCGCCAATGAACCAACATCAGCCTTGCCAGGCTGAACTCGATGGAGAGCCACGAGCGGTCGAACCGCCGGCTCGGTGCGATCAGCACTCGCCCTGGATCACGAAGTACGACCCGTGCCGGCTACCGGCTCCGGTTGATCTTCCTTGGTCGCAGGTAGTGATTGGAGCGGCTGGCTTCAAGGAGTGGCAAGAGCGTGTTCACCTTCGACGCCGACCACCCGATGTGCTTCGCCTCGGAGGACCGTGGTGCCACCCCGGTCGAGATCGTGCGGTCGGCATCCTGGGCGCGAACCCCGACAGCCACGAAGCCTGCAGGAGGTTCTTCGGCGATGACCGGCACCCTTTCCACCGCCACCCGTGACCTCGCCGCGATCGCTCTCAACCACGCCAACGACTACTCCCCCAGGCGTGCAGGGTCGGTTGTCCGGGGATGCGCGTCGGACCCTTCGCAGCGTGGATCCGTTGGCTCGGGTAGATCCCACGATGACTGGAAAACACGTACGAGATCACGCAGCCGATCGCGATCGGCACCAACGCCCCTGAGCCGAACAGTTCGGCGCCCATGATCGTGCACGCCAGGGGTGTGTTCGCTGCCCCCGCGAACACTGCGACGAACCCGATCGCTGCCAGCAACGAGACCGGCAGGTTCAACGGTGTCGCCAACGCGGACCCGAGCGTTGCGCCGATCACCAACAACGGTGTCACCTCACCACCAGGGAACGCGCAACCCAAGGTGATCGCGGTGAACACGATCTTCAACGCGAACACAGCGAAGCTCAACTGCTCCCCGGCGAGGGCCTGGTCGATCAACGGCAACGACAACCCGAGGTAATCACGGCCGAACAGCAAGGCCAACCCGATGACTGCGAACCCGCCGATCACCGGCCGCAGAGGCGCCCAACCCACCCGCGCCGCCATCAGCCGCTTGATCGCATGCGTCAACTCGGCAAACACCGCACCTGCAAGCCCGAACACCAGTCCCGCGACCGCGACCTTCAACACCAACCAGCCACCGAGCGACACGTCGAACTGCGGTCGGGCATGGTGCTGATAGCCGAGACCCGACACGACCAGATCGCCAACGAGTGACGCGGTCAATGCCGGCACCAGCGCCTCGTAGCGGACCCGGCCGATCGACTGCACCTCGAGCGCGAACACCGCACCCGCGAGCGGCACACCGAACACCGCACCGAACCCGCCGCCCAGCGCGGTGATCAACAGCATCTTGCGGTCGTCGACATCAAGGCGCAACACCCGAGCCACGACGTCGGTCAAGCTGCCCGACATCTGCAACGCCGTGCCCTCACGCCCGGCAGACCCACCGAACAGATGAGTCACCCACGTTCCCAGTAACACCAGCGGGGCCATCCGACGCGGCACCCACCCCGTCGGCTCGTGGATCTCATCGATCAACAAGGCATTGCCCTGCCCCGATCGACCACCCAGGAAGTGATAGGCGAGACCGATCACCAGACCGGCCGCCGGCAACACGAACAGCAACCACCCGTGCGCGACCCTGAACCGGGTGATCCGATCGAGACCCTCCAAGAGTGCAAACGACGACAACCCTGCAAGCACGCCCGAGATCGCGCCGAGCACGATCCAACGCACCAGATGCACGACCAGCTCGGCCTGCTCGATCGCTTCGACCTGCCAACGCGGGCGACCCTCGGCAGAGGGCAACGGACTCTTCATCGGGACTACCTCACGGGGCCGGCTACTCGGGGCCCACACGCTTGGCTGCTACGTCCGGCTCTACGCAGCTGCCACCCACACGTGCAGGTTCTGCTGGTAGGAGCCATCAGCTCGACATCACTGCCGAGCGGTTCAGGCGAGCTCCATCGCCTCGCCCGACACGCTACCCCGTGCGAGCCGGCGACAGCACCCCGAGCGGCAGACGAGGCATCGCGTCTCTTTCGCGGCGACGAGGCCGAGCACACACGCCCGCGCAGACGTTGCGAGACGACGGCGATCAGCACGGTCACCGGGTACAGCCGACACCACACCAGCGGGAGGGCGCCGGCCTCCTCACGACGAGCGCCTGAATGCCGGATCCTCCGATCGGCCTCGTTACCAGTCAGCCGTTCAACTGCAGTCGTCGCACGTTTCGCCACGCCATGCTTCGCGACCCTCGTTGACCGCGAGCGCGGCGATGGCCAGCGCGGCGAGCGGGTCCGCCCACCACCATCCGGCAGTTCCGTTGAGGATCAGACCGGCGAGCAGGATCGCTGACAGGTAGGCACACAGCTTGGTCTGGTTGCTGTCCGCAACCACAGTGGCGCTGCCCATCACATTCCCATTGCGTCGCTTCGCCCGAGCCAGCATCGGCATGACAATCAGCGAAAGGACCGCCAGACCGATTCCCACCGTCGATGACTGAGGTTCGGATCTGCGCAGCAGATCAACGACCGCTTGCACGCCGACGTAGGCGGCCAGCGCGAAGAAGCTGACCGCGATCAGCTTGAGCGCACGACGTTCGCGGTCTTCGGCGAGTCCCCGGAACTGCCACACGATCACCACCGCGGACATCACCTCGACCGTCGAATCGAGACCGAACCCGACCAGAGCGATCGAACTCGCAGCCGCGCCCGCCGCGATCGCGACCACGGCTTCGACGACGTTCCAGGCGATCGTCGCCCACGCCAGACGCACTGCTCGCTTCTGGTAGCCGGTCGGGACGAGCGCGTTGACCATGACACATCCTCGCGCCCACGATGGTCGTCGGGTTCGCCACAACGTGACGTTGGTGACTTCGCGATATCTCGGCCTTCGGTTATCGACTCGAGGTCACACGAAGGAGTTCGACCGACCATCGTGCTCGCGGTGACCTACCGACAGTGGCGGCTCACCTCGCGTCATTCGCACGCACCTCAACGACGGCTCCCGTGGCGATGGTCGACGGACAGTCGACGGACAATGGTCGACGGACGTTGGGTTGCAACGGGTTGCAGCCGCATGCGACCAGACCTGCTCGGAAATAGGTTCCGAGCAGGTCTTCTTGGTGGCGGGGGCAGGATTTGAACCTGCGACCTTCGGGTTATGACGGAGGCGGTGTCGGCGCTCGTCGGTGCTCACCGGCGGGTGTTGGTGCGATTCGCGTTGACAAACCGTTGACATGCCGCGATCGGCCCTACCCACCAATGCCTACGAGCGCAGACTGGATCCGGGCGCGGCGTCAAGCGGAGTCCCGGCCGACATAGGTCAGGCCGAGCACCTGGCATCGACCGTCTCATCGCACCGCGCGCGCGACGATCACAGCTTGTGAAGGGTCGTCGAGTTCAGCTCGTTGGCAAATGTCGACCAGTCCTTCGTCGGGGCAACCGCTACGACGATGACCACTCTTCCATCGACATCCGCAGCAACGATCCGCAGCGTGGTCCCTGGCGTTCCCTGAAGCCGACGATTTGGACTTCCCACCAGCGCGGGCGAGAGCACCACCGGCGCGCACTCCGTGACGACCGGGCCCTCGGCTTCCAGTGCGGTAGCGCCGAGCAGTGTCGTTGTCTTCGTCGGGCCGAAGTTGACTGAACCTGCGGGACAGAACGTCGCGATCGCATCGCTCGCCGTGTTGATCCCGTCGATGGCGTTCTGGGTGATCGCCAGCTGGGTGGAATTACGTTCACCCCGACCCAGAAATACGCCAGTTGGGCCGGAGCCGAGGAGCTGCCACTCACCGATCGTCGTGATCGAGTACGCCACCTCCCCTCCAGCAGGTGCATATGTGCCAGGAGGGATGACGCCTGGAGAAATCGGAGGGATTGTTGGACCCTCTGTCGACGCGCCGACAGCGCCGCCCAAGACCGTCCGGTCCGGGTCCATGCAGTTGACCGGGAGGTCGCCACATTCGAGCGCCAGTTGCCCGGCTCCGTCGAAGATCGCCGAAGCCGCTTGGTCCGGCGTGCCACTGGAGACGACAACGGCTGCCCCGACGACCACCGTTCCAGCGGACACCCGACCCAACACGGTCGCAACCGAATCCGACGGCAATCTGAACCTACTGACCGAGCCCACGTCGTTGGATTCGTACGGCCGATCGGCGGTCACGGCGATCGGTGTCTGCGCGACGTCACTGCTGCCGCGCACAATCGCCGGATCGCAACCAGATGTGTTCACTACGCATTGCGTCACGTCTGAGCTCAAGAAGATCTGTACGTATGCGGCGCTCAGCTGAACCTGTGCGCCGGAGGTACTGACCGTCAAGCTGACACGCGGCAACAGCAAGATGTCCGACTCGCCGGGAACCCCGATCTCGTCGGACTCGACCGCCTGCGACAACACGACGTCGGCGTCGAAATGGACCGAAGAGCCATCAGCGAGAGTCAGGTCGCCCGACAGATGTTTGGAGAAACCGGCGTTTGGCTGGTCGCTTCCGCTCGGTGCGCCGACTCGATGGTCACGGTCCCTGCGTACGAGCACCGGAATAGCCACCAGCACCGCCGCTATTGCCGCCGCCGCCGAAACGGTCAACCACCGATGCCCACGACGACCGCTCTTGGGAACGTGACCTCCAGTCCACGGAACCACGGCGACATCCAACGCATCAAGTTCCGTCTGGGAGCCCGCTCCAACGTGACCCGACAACTCAGTCAGCGCTCTGCGACGCAAGTCCGCGACAAAGCCGGGATCGGGCGCGACGTCGAACGCCGAAAACGCGGTGGCGATCGGATCACGCATTACGGGACTCCTTCAGATTCTCCTCGAGTGATGCACGAGCTCGCACGATCATCGACTGGGTCGCGCTCAGGCTTCGTCCGATGAGCTTGGCCACCTCGGCGACGGGGAGGTCGTCGATGTATCGAAGCATGAGGATCAAACGATGCATCGGCGGCAGGTCCCGAAGCATCTGCATGCTGTCGGCGACGGTCAGATCGTGGGGGTCGATAGCCGGCTCGTCACGTGCGTCGGCGTTCCAGACCATGACGAGCTTGCGCTGTTCGCGTGATTGACGACGGTAGTGATCGATGAGCTTGTGGCGCGCCACGCCGATGATCCAAGGCATCGTGAACGCATCATGCTGGCCGCCGTTGAACGCTCGCACGGCGGCCATGAAGGTCTCCTGCGTCAAGTCCTCCGTCAGAGCGCGATCGCCGGCGGTGGCCCTGTGGAGGTACCGAAACACATCGCCGACGGCGGTGTCATAGAACGCGACGAACCGCGCTTGATCACCGAGCTCAACGTGTTCAGCGTCAGGCCTCACAACTGCTTCATCGCTGGGCAATCGAAGAATCGGTCGCGACGAATGAATAATTCACGCGCGACGCGACAGATTCTCTTGGGCTCGAAACGATGGGCACATCATGAAGCAACGCAAGACCTACGCCAAGCTCGTTCTGATCGCCATTGCTGTGCTGCTCGTCGGCTGTTCGGCGTCGGGTGCAACCGACACGTCTGCGGCCGCGCCAACGACCGTCGTGACCAGCATTGTCGCGACCAGCAGCCCAGTGACAACGGTCGCGACGGTCGCGCCGGCCACCTCGCTCTCACCGACGGCCGGGCTGCCACTCGGCGTACCGGGCGACCTACCGAACGGCGTGTACCGGGCGGAGACCACCGACGCCGACCTCAAGGCCGTCAACGTGCCACAGGACTCGTGGGCAGAGGGTCACGGCACGTACACCTGGACGCTTCAGGGCGGCTCATGGAGCGTCCTCCAGACGGCGTCCAACCCCATCCAGAACCCGACCGCGGAAGGGGTGTACGTCGTCGACGGCGACCACGTCACGTTCCTCATCGCCAATGACTACGGGCCACAAGAGTTCACGTGGTCTGTGGATGCCGATGGAAGCCTCGTACTCACCGCACTGCCCAGCACCGACAACTACTTCGCGGCCATCCTGGCCGCACACCCGCTGGTCGCCGTGCCGTAAGGCACTCCCGGAGCCGGCCATGCGCGCACCTCACGTACGACCGCCGCGTGGGACATCGCCAACCGCCGCATCTGTGCACACACGAGACCAGCCATTCGCCGACGAGCGCCTACGTTCGTGGTGTTGACATTCTGTCAAGCCTCGGTACCGGCTTGACAGTGGTGTTGACATTCGTGGTGTTGACAAACGGTTGACAAGCGGCAAGCAGAGAGGCCCTTCCCGCTGAGCGGAAAGGGCCTCTGACCTGCTATTTCTTGGTGGCGGGGGCAGGATTTGAACCTGCGACCTTCGGGTTATGAGCCCACATCCGAACGATCGCTGCGTTCCTGGTAGGAGGCTTTTCACCTGCTCAGGGCACATTTCGTGTTGACCCCTGTTCCCCTCTGTGTACCGCTGTTTACCGCTGTGTTGGTACATGGATGGTACATATTTCATCACCCCGGACTTGGGCCGTCGGCACCATCGTCATGTCGGCGCGAGTGGGCGGAGGATGTGGCAGATGTCGTTGGTGGTGCAGTCTTCGGGATCGAGCGTTCGGCCGCGGCGTACAAGTGCTTGTAGCTCGCTGCGTAGTTCGGTGAGCTGGTCGAGGCGTTGTTGGACGTCGGCGAGTTTGGCGTCGAGCAGTTGGTTGACGTGGCTGCACGGTGCTGTGCCTGCGTCGCGGAGATGGATGATGCTCGCGATCTCGGTGAGGGTTAGCCCGGCGGTCTGGGCGTTGCGGATGAACTCGAGGCGATCGGCGTCGGCGCCGGTGTAGACCCGGTAGCCATTCGTCGAGCGTGTTGGCTCGGGCAGCAGGCCGCGGGTTTCGTAGAAGCGGATGGTTCGCGTCGGATGCCCCGACGCAGCAGCAAGTTCTCCGATGCGCATGATCGCGACCTTACCCTTGACCTTCTCCTGTTATGGAAGGTTTACGGTGTCGGTGTGAACCACAGCGCGACCGATGACCGTTGTGCCCCGAAGGCACTCCGTTCCGACAGGACCACCCACCTGTTGACACTGGGAGTTGTCGGTGTCGCGTTGTGCTGTGCGCTTCCG
>JBDTRP010000088.1:0-6671 GCA_039931555.1 Ilumatobacteraceae bacterium
GCGCCGCAACGTCAACCAGCGCGCGGGATGCGACGAGGAACGCCTCAGTCGCATCGACCACGTCTTGATCGGTTATTGTATGTCTCACAGCAACTAATGTAGCACAGCATGCAATTTTTTAACGAAATTGCTCCACGCGAGCAGCCCTCAAAAGGCCGCAGCTACGCGGCAATGCGGCCCAGCCCGCTGACCCTGAGTGCAAGACGTGGTGTATGAGTATGCATACGAGCAATAATTGCTATATAGCATAGATTCTGCAACCGGACTGACTTGACAACGACGGACCCACGAGACCATCGGGGTACCCCGAGTGTTACGACGGCCGCGATCATTCGCCCCGCCAACGCGAAGCGTTGCTCATGACCATCCCATTGTCCATGCCTCTTGCGGAGGCTCGCCGGCCGCATCGTTGAAGGCGACCAGGGCAATCACGGCCGATGCTCGAAGGTCTTCGGGAATCCGTCGGACGATGGTACGGATCTCCGCCCGGCGTACCTCAGTGACCCGATCAACCAGACCCTTTCCCCAGGCGGAGAGAGCGATCGTGGTCTCCCGGCGATTCGAGCGATCGATTGTCCGTGTGACCAGCCGATGGTGAACGAGGCGGTCGCACAGGCGCGTCGCTGTCGACGGGTGGATGTCGAGCACCTCGGCAAGTTCACCGACCCGGCGCGGCCCTCGTGCTGCGAGGACGACAAGGGCCCGGTACTGAGGAAGGGTGACCTCGGTATCGGCGGCTGCGAGTGATCGGGCGGCTACTGCAACCAGCGCGCGGGACGCCGTGAGCAGTGCCTCGGTGAGTTCTTCAGGCGAACTGGCGGCGACCACATGTGCACACTACAACAGTTGTACTATGCAGCGCGTAGTGCTGGGTTCGGACTCATTCTCGACCAACTGATCTGTTGAAGTGCGATTGAGTCGCGGTCGTGGAATCCGACCAGCCGAAGCGATCCAGCCTGGCCCCTTCACCGGCTGCGTCTGCGAATGCCGTGAGGGCGCGGATGGTGTCCTTCAAGTCGCCGGGCGACATCGCTGCAGCGATGGTCGCCAGATCTCGAAGGCGATGTTCGGTAACCCGCCCGACAAGACGACGACCTTTGGCGGTGAGGGCAACAGTAGTAAGGCGCCGATCTGCCGACGCCCCCGGTCTTCGACGCAACATCCGCTTCATCTCCAACCGGTCGCACACGCGCGTCGCGGTCGAGGAGTGCACGTCAAGTGCCTCCGCGAGGTCGCCAACGGTCAGGGCCGACGCCCGTGTCAAGACGACGAGAGCGCGATATTGGGGCAGTGTGATGTCATCGACGCCAGCGAAAGAGCGAGCGGCGATCCCGATGAATGCGCGCGAGGCGATGAGCAACGTCTCCGCAGCCGTATCGATGTCTTCCTTGGTGTTCATTCGACCGATGAGTCTAGAGAGTTGCCGTTGCCGGTCGTGGCTCTCTGCTGCTGCTTCGTCGTCATTGCCCGTCAACGGGGAATCTGTGCATCCACACAGTTTGTGTATGAGTGCACGGATCGCACATCTGTCTATCTTGCTGAAAGTGTGATGACTAGCACATTGAGTCACAATTCGGTCAACAACGTAGGACTTCAGGCGGTAATGAGAGGGCGAAACTTGGGGCTGTGAGAGTACGCCGATTGTCTACTTGACGACCATCGGATGACAACGGAAAATCGCAATCGGATAAGGATTGCCGAAGAGGCGGTCCGAAGCAGGACGGACGACATGGCTGGACGGGTACACGTTTCCCGCGCGCACTCATGGTGCGCGCAGTGTTGACATCACCGCGAGGCAACGATCCGCGCCCCTACGACAGAGGAGAGCGTGAAATGGATACGACCCCCAACAGCAAGATTCTGATTCCGCGTCGAGCGTTGTTGAAGATGGGTGCCGCTGGAACCGCTGCGATAGCGGTTGGCAAGGCAGGATCGATCGTCGTTCCAGAGTTGCGAAGGCAGGGCCTGCTGTCGCCCAGCGGATTTTTCGATGCGACATCGGTTGTGTTGGCAAACAGCATCTACGACGAAAAGTTCCCGACCAGTCCGCTGATCCTTTCTCCGTTTCAGGACGAGTTGAACATTCTGAAGGCGCTGGCACCTGTGCCCGATTCGGAATACAAGAATTGGGCGAGCCCCCCTGGGCCGGGATACGGCCAGCAGAACTCACTCGGTAATGACAGGCATCAGAGGTGGAGGGGCTATGGCAACGACCCCGACCCGGTCGTGTATCGGGTCAAGGTGGAGGTCAACGCCCACAGCTTCACCACCTCGCAGGTGCTGCCCATCAACAGCTCGGGACAGCCCACGAAGTCATTCGACTCGACCCGCAAGGTGTACGCGGCAGGCACGGTGCGGACTCTGCCGCCGAGCACGATCTATGGATTCAACGGCACGTTTCCGGGGCCAATGATCAACGCCGAGTACGGCAAGCCAGCACTGGTGCGCTTCGACAACCATCTCGACGAGAATCCACTCAACCTTGATCGGCAGGACTTCGGCTCGCCCGATTGGACGTTCCTGACACATCTTCACAACGCACACACCGCATCAGAGAGCGACGGCAATCCGCACTACTCGATGAAGTATGGGCCGCAACACCATGGCTACCTGCCTCAGTTGTGGGTCGACAACCTGTATCTCAACTGGCCCGCCGGCAACGACGACACCGAGAAGCAGACGTTCTTCTGGTTCCACGACCACAGCATGGATCACACAGGCTCCAACGTGTACAAGGGCCTGGTCGGGCTGTACCCGATCTACGACCCGAAGAACGGCTTGGACATGGGCGACGAACGCCAGGGATACCGACTGCCCGGCGTGCGCACCGACAATCCCGATGGCTCATTCGACGTGAAATACGACATCCCCCTGGCCATCTTCGATTGTCGCCTCGACGACGGCGTCACCAATCACCTGGACATGCACGACGGAATGGGTGAGTATCCCGACGCCGGCAACCCTCGCAAGCACCCGGAGTGGTGGGGCAAGACCTTCTACAAGCACTTCCCCAATCACGGCTTCGTGGGCGACATCTTCACCGTCAACGGCACGGCGTATCCGGTGCTCGAGGTCAAGCGTCGCAAGTACCGGTTGCGCTTCCTGGACTGCTCGGTGTCGAGGATCTACGAGTTCAAGCTGATGAGCTCGACGCAGGGCCCGAAGAGTGCCGTGTCGCTCGGCTACACCGGCAGCGAGATGCAGGGTCAGTACCGCATTCCCGACGGGCAGCAGTGCATGCAGTTCCTGCAGATCGCCACCGATGGTGGTCTGATTCCGACGCCGATCACACGCGACTCATTCGAGCTGTGGCCGGCCAAGCGCCGCGAGTTCATCGTCGACTTCACCAGGTACCAGGACGGCACACCGACGACCAAGGGCGACGTGATCTACCTGACCAACGTCATGAAGATGTCGGACGGTCGCATGTGGGGCAACTCGTCACGGTTCAGCCCTGACCCGAAGTACATGGTTCCGGTTCTCAAGATCGTCATCGGCGACGATGCGCCAGATGACAGCTTGATCCCCACCAAATTGCGCGACCTGCCACCGGTACCGGCGAATTGGAAGAGCTTGATGGACAACCGGCTGATCTTCGAGGTCGAGCGCGGCAGCGCAGGTGGCGAGGTCGAATGGCTGATCAACGGACGGCAATTCGATC
Organism: Ilumatobacteraceae bacterium; assembly: GCA_039931555.1. Lineage (GTDB taxonomy): Bacteria > Actinomycetota > Acidimicrobiia > Acidimicrobiales > Ilumatobacteraceae > JAENVT01. The sequence goes on from JBDTRP010000088.1 coordinate 3,662, forward strand.
CGACTCAGGTGGCGACGAGCTTGAAGAACAAAGCGGGCAATACCCCCCTTGCCCAGCAGAAGATGGGGAGCTTCAACCTCTGGGAGATCCGCAACGGCGGCGGAGGATGGGTGCACCCGTTCCATCTCCACATGGAAGAGCACCGCACCATGATGCGCAACGGCAAGGTGCAGCCTCCTGCCGGCAACGGACATCCCGACGACATCTCGAAAGAAGACGTCGTGGCACTGGACCCAGGTGAATCCACGATCGTCTATCGTGGCTTTCGCGACTTCGTCGGACCATACGTTGCCCACTGTCACAACCTGGTCCACGAGGATCACGCCATGATGTTCGGCTGGGAGATCACGCCATGACCATTCCCCTCGAACGACGCCTGGCGGTCCTGAGGAGTCGCCTTCAGGTGAACTGGATCACGGTCGCGTTCCTCGCAGTCCTTCTCGCGTTCGTCGATGGTTTCTGGCTGACGGCGACCCAGGGAGCGATCGGAGCGATCGAGCGGCGGCAATCACCGGTCACGCGCTGGTCGCGAGACTCGATCCTCATGCTGCCACTGTTCGTGCTAGCCGTGTTGGCGGGCTTGTTGCTGGCGCGCCACTGGTTTGCAGCGAGCCGACTGAGGTTTGTGAGAGTCGGCGCCACAGTGTTGTTGATCACGCTGATGACCTCGATTGTCGGCATTGCAGAAGTGGCCGCGAGTTCCGCATACGACTACCGACTGCAGACGCGCCATCTCGAGGCAGGTGGAGCATCTCACCATCTGTCTGCGCTTCCCGTGCTCGCTGGGACCGACGTTCAGGCCGGGGTGCAACCGTGCGTCGGTGTTTGCGCAGAGCGACAGCTGACGCTGTCCGCCCACGTGCGGGGAGTGGCGCTCGCCAGCAAACTGTTGCTGCTCACCAACCTTGTGCTTGCCAGTTGGGTGTTGACGCTTCTCACGGACCGGGTCTGGCGCCAACAGCCGACTTCCTCGTCGAGGCGAGGAGAGCCATCCAACGCATCAGTTCTCGAAGCAGCAGTCTCGTGAACGACACGCGATCCGTTCGAAGGCTGCGGAACCCCAATGCGCCGACCGTCGCTGCCTGGCTGGTGGCAGTGATCGCACCCGTATGGACTCTTGCGGCGTTTCTCACCCTGGCCTACTGGAGCGGCCTGCTCTTCTGGATCGCCGTGGTCATCGCGATCGGGGCCTTTGTGTGGACTGTCAGGGTGTACTTGGCTCCGACGCAGTCGCGTGAGTCCCTCATGGACCGCTGACGACCGCGTCGGCCAGGTAGTCATCCCGGAGGGGTCGACGGGCGGCCGCGCGTTGGCTGATTGGTGCCGGTGGCCCAGAATGGCCACATGCGAAGTCGGCGGAGGCGGGGGTGACCTTTGCGCTTGCTGCCCTCATCGGCGTTGGCATCGGATTCCTCGGCGGATTGTTGGGCAAGGGCGGGTCGGCGATCGCAACCCCGTTGCTCCATGCGATCGGGGTCCCTGCGATCATCGCCGTTGCGTCGCCGTTGCCCGCCACGATCCCTTCGACCCTGATTGCCAGCTACGCCTATGCACGAGAGCACCTCGTCGACTGGAGAGTTGTCCGCTGGAGCATCGGATTCGGAGTGCCGGCCACGGCGCTTGGTGCGGTCTTGACCCGATGGATCAGTGGCGGGGCGCTGGTCCGCGTCACCGACGTGATCCTGATCGGGCTCGGCCTGCGTCTCATCTTCGGGGCGACGGGTCAGTCGCAGGCCGAACGCGATGCGATGGTCGTCTCGCCGCTGCTGCTCGCCTCGGTCGCAACCGGGGTCGGGTTCGTGTCGGGGCTCCTCGCCAACGCTGGCGGTTTCCTGCTCGCGCCATTGTTCATCATGATGCTCCGCCTTCCGATCAAGCGGGCTCTCGCCAGCTCGCTCGCTGTCGCATCGGTGCTGGCTGTTCCTGGCACGATCGTTCACGCCGCGCTCGGCCACATCGACTGGACACTCGTCGCCGTGTTCGGCTCGACGTCGGTGCCGCTGTCGTTCATCGGTGCCCGCGTGGCGATGCGCATCGACCCCCACCGACTCGAGCGCATCTACGGTGCCGCGCTGGTCGTCCTCGGAACCGTGTTCCTGATCATTTCCTGACGGCGACGGCATGAACGAATGGCCATCGCGCGCGATTGCACGCGCAATGGTGAGACCGATGCCAGCACCTGCGGCGTGGGCCTGCGGTTCGGCTCGGCCGGAGTCGGCGACACCGAGCAGCGCGAACCTCGAGCCGATCTCGATCGACACGCGTACGGTCCCACAGGTTGGGGTGTAGGCGAGCGCGTCGACGGTGGGACCGACCGATTTGGCATCGAACGGTGGGCGAAGCCGGCCGGCAATGGTGTCGACGATCTCGGTGAGGTTCTCCGGTTGCAGTTCGACCAGCAACTGTCCCCCCCTCGGCACGCGATACCGCGGCGAGTTCCGGCTCCATCGGTGGCGAAACGGGTTCGTCGTAATGCCCGCCAATGCGTGGAGCTACATCGCGTCGACGTCGGGCATGATCTCTTCCGTCAGCCGCTTGAGATCGTCGAGCGTCTTCGCAACGGGCACGTCCGCGAACGGCGGCCACAGGAGCGGCATCGTGAGACCGGCCTCCCTGTAGCGCTTGAGGGCGTCGGTGATCTGCGCCGCGGTCCCTGCCAGCAGATTGCTGCCCTTGCCCGCCGGGGTCTGATCGGTCTCCGCGTCGGTGATGACGAACCAGATCATGCTGCAGATCTCGAGATCGTCGATCGAACGGGAGCTGCCGAGCTCTTCGAGCTCTCGCTGGATCGCGCTACGCCATTGCCGCAGCTCGTCGGGCGTGTCCTGGATCCCGATCCAGCCCGCCAGACCGTACTTGGCGATGCGGTTCGCTGAGCGCTTCGGGTCCTTGAGCCCGCTGAAGAAGATCGGCGGGTGCGGCGTTTGCACCGGCTTCGCTCCGAACCCGCATCGATCGAAGTCGGCGAACTCGCCGTGGTACTCGAACAGGTCGTTCGTCCAGATGCCCT
>JBDTRP010000089.1:0-35167 GCA_039931555.1 Ilumatobacteraceae bacterium
ATTGCCCGCGTGCCCTCGTTCGTCGAGCGGCACGCGGGCCGTTGACCTGAGTGTCACTGCATACTGACTGCCATGGATTCGTCGCTGTTCCAGTGGTTCAACCGGTTCGCAGATCGAACGACGTGGGCGCATGGACCGATTCGGCTCTACGCCGACTACGGCATCATCGTCTTCGCTGGTCTGCTGCTCGTCGCGTTCCTAGGTTCACGCCATCGCAATGACGTCAGAGGAGTCGCCGGTTCGCTGTGGGCCGGTGCCGCTGCGCTCGTCGCGCTCGGCGCCGGACAACTGATCGGCAACGCCGTGGGCCGGGCCCGCCCATACGAGACACTGGCCAACGTCCACGTTCTCATCGATCGAACCACCGACTTCTCGTTTCCCAGCGACCATGCCACGGCCGTGGGTGCTGTTGCGGTCGGCCTGCTCCTCGTACAGCGTCGACTCGGCCTGATCGCTGTGGTCGCCGCGATCGCGATGGCGCTCAGCCGCGTGTATGTCGGCGCCCACTATCCCCTCGACGTGCTCGCCGGCCTGGTGCTCGGCGGCACGGTCGCCTTCGCCGGAGCACGCCTGCTGGTCCGCGTCCTCGAGCGAGTCCTGCGGCGTGTGGCTGCGTCACCCGCCGGCATCATCGTCGCCGCGAACGCCGCCGCAGTCGCTGAAGCGGTGCCCTGACCACCGACCACCGACCAACTGGTCACTGGTGCGTCAGCGAACCGCACAACCCTCGCCGGCCGACCTCGGAGCACCACTATCCGGCGACCGCTGTGTCGGCGCGAACCGCATGGACGACGTCGAGTATCGCTCGACTGGACTGAGCGGCGTTCTTCTCGTTCGCGATGAGCGAGGAGTGCGTGGCGCCGGGGACGATGCGGTGGACGCTGTCCGTCGAGAGCGCAGCGAGCTCGTCCTGCGCTGCCATCCACCCGCCTTCGGCGTCCTTCTTCGCGGTCACGACGACGAGGGGTCGGTCACCGAGGCTGATCAGTGACTGCGCCTCGGCCATGGCGGTGCGGATCTCGGAGAACTCGTCGCGGACGCTGCGGTTGTGGCGTGGGGTCGACCAGAACGCTCGCTGCTCGTCGCGGGCCAGTTCGGGGAGCTCGCTGTATGCGGTTTGGTTGTAGCCACGGGCGACGCCGAGGCGAGCCAGTGACGGCAGCACGGCGGAGGCTCGACGGAACCCCTCGTAGAACGCGGGCCACGAGGCGATCTTCGTGTACTGCTCGGGGTGCATCGAGTCGAGCAGAACCACACCGGCGACCTGCTGCGGGTACAGGTGGGCGAAGTTGAGGACGTAGATTCCCCCGGCCGAGTGTCCAGCGAACACGTAGGGTCCCGGTTCGCCGGCTCGTTCCAGCAGGGTGTGGAGGTCGGCCGCTGTCTGAATGCCGTCCTGGGGAGCCGACGCCGACTCGCTCCAGCCACGGCCGGCTCGGTCGTAGACGCACACCCGGGTGGTGGCACCGACGTCGTCGGCGATCCAGGCCATGGCGGTCGATGGCTCGCCGAGACCAGGTTCGAGCACGACGGTCGGGCTGCCGGTGCCTGTGCAATTGATGTGGAGGCTGTGGCCACCGACGTCGATCAGCCGGCCGGGCATCGGATACGCGGTGGCGTCGGTCGACTCGCGATAGGTCTCGTAGGCGCCGCCGAAGGCCGACAGCAGCAGTGCCGTGAACACGGGGTACACCAGCCACACCCGGGTCCGGCTGCGCAATGCACGGCGGGCGTGAACGATCATCCAGATCGTGAGCGTGGCCACCGCGAGAGGCCAGACCCATCCGAGCTGGTTACCGGTCGGGGCGAACACCAGGATCCCGACACCGGACGTCGTCATGAAGGCGGCCGGCGCGACCGCCCAACGCTGCGGCTGGTTCGTCCGGCGCTCGGACAGCGCGGCCAGCATCGCCCAGGCCAGTGCGAACACGACCAGCACCGACCCGGTGATGACGTGCTCCTTCGCTCCCGCCAATGGGCCGGCCACCAATGCGATCGCCCCCACGAGGCCGGAGACGAGACATCCGGCTACGACTCGACCGATGTGGCCGGCATCGGGTGGCGTCGCGCCATTCCCAACGGCTACGTCAACCTCGTTGGTCGCATCGGTGTCCACCGGTGCTGGATGGTTGGCGCCGCCCGTCTCGCTTCGGGCGGGCATCTCGAGTGTGTTCTTCATGGCGGTGTGATCCCTTCGTGGTGGTGGTGGTGGTGTTGCTGTTGCTGATCACCATCGCGGTAAGGGGTGGGTGTGCACATCGGGAGCGACCCCTTAGATCTGCGATCGCTGCGCCAGCACGGCGAAGGGCCCCCTCCGCTCGGCGGAAAGGGCCCTTCGTGCTGGTCGCTGATCAACGGTTCATCCACAACCGAATGCGGGGTTCGATCATGCCGAAACGGTCACATCGGAGGTCGGGTGGTGGTGGTGGTGGTGGGCGGACTCGCTAGCTGCCCCGTGGACGGGCGCAGTGTGTCGTGGCAGTTGAGTGAAGGCGACGACTGCGGCGCAGAACGCAAGACCCGCAGCAATCCACAGGGAACTGTTCATCGAGTCGACGAAAGCGCCCCGAGCGACCGATGCCATCTGGTCTCCCTGTGCTCCGAGCTGGCGTGCAGCATGGAGGGCGGCGCCGACGTTGTTGCTGAGCAGGCTGCGGTCGACGTCGTTCAGGTTGGGGAAGTGCCCCAGCTCGCGGTGCATCGACGATGCGTAGCTCGTGGCGGCGATGCTGCCGATGACTGCGACCCCAAGGGCCCCGCCGAACTCTCGGACCGTGTCGTTGACGGCGGAGCCAACTCCTGCGCGAGCCGGTGGGAGGGTGGCCATGATCATCTCGGTCGCGGCAGGCATGGCGATGCCGGCGCCGAGGCCGAACAGGGCAAGACCGACACCGGTCGGCAGGTACGAACTTCCGTCGACGAACCCAGCCTGCACCGCGACGCCTGCAGCGGCGATCATGGTGCCGGCGGTGACGGCGATCCGCCCGCCGTGGCTTGCCGACAGGTGGGCGCCCGCCCCGGTGCCGAGCAACATCCCGACCGCGGCTGGGACTAGTGCGAACCCTGCGGCCAGCGGGGTGTAGTCGAGGATGAACTGCAGGTACTGCGCCTGCAAGAACACGGTGCCGGCCATCGCGAAGAAGAGCAGGGTGAGGGCGATGCTGCCGGCCGAGAAGCTGCGGTTGCGGAACAGAGCGATGTCGAGCATCGGGTCGTCGCGGCGGACCTCCCAGGCGACGAACGCGAACCCGACTGCGGTCCCTACCGCAAAGTTGACGAGTGATGCGGTCGAGGTCCAGCCGCGCTCTGGCGCCTGGATGATGGCGTAGACCAGCGAGCTGATCGCTGCGATGGACAGGATCGCTCCGACCGGGTCGAGCCGTGTTGCGTGCGGGTCGCGGGAGTCGGGAACCAGGTGCAAGGCACCGACGAAGGCAGCGACGAGCAGCGGCACGTTGATCCAAAAGACCGACGACCACGAGAAGCTGCGCATCAACGCACCGCCGACGATCGGTCCAATCGCGATCCCGGCGCCGCTGGCCGCAGTCCAGGCGGCGATTGCCTTGGCGCGTTCGCGGGGATCGCCGAACACGTTCACCAGGATCGACAGCGTCGTCGGCATGATCAGCGCACCTCCGAGGCCCATCACGCAGCGCCCGACGATCAGCGCGGTCGACGAACCTGCGGTCGCCGCGACCACGGAACCGGCGAGAAACGCGGCCAGCCCGGCGAGGAGGGCGTGTCGGCGACCGAAGCGGTCACCGAGGCTTCCTGCGGTGAGGAGCAGACCGGCGAACACGATCGTGTACGACGCGACGATCCATTGCAGCTGGGCAGAGCTGGCGCCGAGATCGCCGACGAGTCGGGGCATGGCGACGTTGATGATGGTGTGGTCGATGGAGGTGACGAGCAGGGCGAGCACGAGCACGCCGAGAATGCGCCAGCGGTTGGGGTGGCTGGCGTGGGTTTGGCTGGAGGACTCGGTGATCGGACGGCCGTGCATGGTGACTCCTTGGGTTCGGTATCGGTGAGGTGTGAGTTCCACCGCTGGATCGCAATGGCAAGGACCACAGTCGCCCTAAGGGGTGGTGGTCCACATCGGCCGCGCCCCCTCAGATCTGGGGCACGATCGATGGACGATCACCCGGTTGGGTGATACTGGGCGGCATCGTGCCGGACCGCTCTCCAACCGACGACTTCGTGGGACGACGCGCGGAGTTGGTCGTGTTCGAACGAGCGATCGTCGATGCCCGCAGGGGCCTGCCATCGGTGGTGCTGGTCGGCGGCGATGCCGGGATCGGCAAGACGACCATCGTGAGTGAAGGCGCGGCGCGAGCCGATCTCGCCCTCTACCTCGGACGGTCCACGCACATCGGAGGCGAGACCATTCCCCTGGCTCCTCTCGCCGATCTCCTTCGCCAGGTCCGCCGGTCGAGACCGGACCTGCTGAACGACACACCGGATCTGGCGCCGCTCCGACACTGGTTCGCGCCCGGCAGCGTTGCAATGGAACCGTCGGAAGCTCCTCACGGAGGCCTGTTCGTTGGTGTGCTCGAGCTGATCACCCATCTCGCGGTCGATGACGCGGTGGTCGTCGGGTTCGAGGATCTGCACTGGGCCGACACGGTGACGTGGGACCTGTTCGACTACCTCGCCCGAAATCTGATCGACGAACGTGTGGTGCTGGTCGGCACCTATCGCGCCAATGAGGTCGCCGTCCACCCGTCGCAGCGGCGCCGCATGGCAGAGTTGAGCCGGCTCGCGGCGGTGCATCGCATTCACTTAGAAGGTCTGGATCGCGGCGAGGTCGCCGCCCGGGTCGCAGCGCTTCTCGGGACGCCGGCACCGGACGCGCTGGTCGACCAAATCGTCGCCCGCGGTCAGGGAAACCCGTTCTTCACCCGAGAACTCGTGGCCGCACACCTGGCCGGCGAGACCACCCCGATGGTGTTGTCCGATCTGATCTCGGCAGAGATCGCCGGTCTCGACCACGACGCTCGCCATGTGCTGGGGGCAGTCGCAACCATCGGTCGCGAGACGAGCCACGAGTTGCTCGCCGCGATCGCCGATCTGACTGATCGCGAGCTGGAGGCCGCGCTGCGGACCGTGATCGATGCTCGGCTGATGGTCGTCGACGGCAACAGCAACGCGTACCGGTTCCGGCACCCGCTGCTCAGCGAGGTCGTCTACGCCGACCTGCTCCCACCACAACGATCTCGCCTGCACCGCCGGGTCGCCGAGGCCCTGCAGCTGCAATCCGCCGACGTCTTGCGCCGTGCCGACCGGGCGGGCGAGCTCGCATTTCACCTCGACCGAGCGGGTGACAGCGATGGGGCGTTCTTGGCCCTGCTCGACGCTGCCGATGCGGCCGAGACCGTGGCACCGGGTGCCGCCTTGGGTCATCTCGAACGCGCCTTCGAGCTTTGGGACAAGGTCGGCGAGCGCGCGGCAACGGCCAACCGTGGCGACCGGCTGTGGCAGGCCGCGGACATCGCCACATCGACCGCTGGAAATCCACGAGCCGTCGAGTTGGCGCGAGCGGCATTCGATGCGGGGGCACCTCCACTCGGAGTCGCATCAGGCCACGAGCGGCTCGGCCGCTACCTCTGGTCCAGTGGGCAACTCGACGAGAGCCGCGTCGAGTTCGCCCGGGCTGCGGCGTTGCTGGCGGGCGACGAGGGCGCAGAGGCCGCACCGGTTTTTGCCGGCCTCGGCCAGGGAGAGCTGATGTCTGGCAACTACGCAACAGCCGAACGGTGGTGTGCGAAGGTCTTCAGCCTGGTTCCAACCCCCCACGACAGTCCCGTGGCGTGGGCGATGGCGCGCCGTGTGCTCGGCATCGTACGCAGCAACCAGGGTGACCCCGACGAGGGGGTCGAGCTGTGTCGGGAAGCGGTTGCCGTTGCTACCAGCGCCCAGGACCGCACTTTCGCGACGGTCTATCTGTGCGTCGCACTCATCGACGCCGGTCACTACCAGGCGGCCGTCAACGCCGCCCTCGACGCGGTCGCCGAGGGACAACTCACCGGCCTCGATCAGCGATTCGGGTGCTACTTCGGCTCGCTCGCCGCGGAATCACTCACTCGCCTCGGCCGTTGGTCCGAGGCTGCAACGGTCCTCGCTCACCAATCCGTCGATGACGGGGTGCCGGTTGCGTTGCTTCGCCGGGCGCGGGCCGAGGCGATGCTCGCGGCTCGACGCGGCGAGACCGACCGAGCATTCGGCGTACTCGCCGAAGCCCACGCTCTGCCCATCGATGGGTGGCACCGGACGGTTCTGTACGCGACCACGGCGGATGTCCACCTCGCCCTCGGCAACTGGAGCGAGGCAGCTGACGAAGCCGAGCAGGGCTGGGACTCCACCGCATCGACCTCAGCACTGTGGGCGGCACGATTCGCGATGCTGGGTGTCGCTGCAGCGGTTGAATGCACGTTGGACCAGCGGGCACGTCGTCAGCCCGTCGATCTCCAAGCGACGATCTCCCACCTCCAACAGCGAATCGAGGCCGCTCGATCGTTCGCTGAACGCTCCGCAAACGTCCCGCAACGTGACACGGCAGCACACCTCGCCCATGCCGCCGCCAGCCTCACGCGTCTCAGCGTTTCCGACGTCGACGCGTGGGCCGACGCCGCAGCTCGGTGGAGCGACCTCGGCGATCGATGGGCAACAGCAACGGCGCTCCTCCGCGAAGCAGAGGCAGCAGCGCTGGCCGGCTCGGCGGATCGGGCGGCATCAACGCTGCGACGGGCCCACTCGATCGCTTCAGAAATCGGCGCCGCACCACTTCTGGCGGAGATCGATGCCGTCTCACGACGTACACGCGTCAGCGTCGAAAGCCCTACTCGTGTCGTTCTCGATGAGAGCTCGGCACTGAACCTCGGGCTCACGCCCCGAGAAGCCGAGGTGCTGAGTCTGGTGGCCGCTGGGCGCACCAACCGCCAGATCGGCGACGAGCTCTTCGTCTCGGACAAGACGGCGAGCGTGCATGTCTCGAACATCCTGCGCAAGCTCGGCGTCAACACACGCGTCGACGCCGCCGCCGTCGCTCAACGGCTCGGCATCGCCTGACAGCGCTCATACAGCCCGAGTCGGGCGCGAAATCGGTACTGCCAGTTCTCACACCGCGCCCGACCAGGCTGAACGGGTTCGATTTGGGTACTGGTGGTACTCGAATCGCGCCCAACTATCTGAGTGGCCGCGCCCGATGCGGGCCGAGCGGCCTTAGGTCGACGATTGAGTCCATGGCCCCGCCCACCGAGCCCTCGCTCCCGCCCACCAACGACAACGACCTCCGAAGCGGGGCGACCCTCACCGGCCTCACCGTGCAGGGCACTCTCCCCGCTTCGCTCTCCGGTCGACTGGTCGCCATCGGACCCGACTCAGGCGGCGATGTGGACGGAGTGTTGCACTCGGTCCATCTTCACCAAGGTCGAGCCCTGTCGTACCGCAGCCGGCGGGTGATCACTGGCTCCATCACCAGCAACATCATTGCCTTCGGTGGCTCGATCCTGGCACTCGGCGACGGCTCGCTCGCCTACGAGCTGACGGCGGATCTCACCACCCTTCGCCGAGTCGACCTCGCCGGCCAATCCAGTGGAATGTCGGCCTACCCGAAGCGTGACCCACGCACCGGCGACCTGCACATCCTCGCAGTCGCCGACAACAAGGCTCAGGCGCACGTCGTGGTGTCGTCCGGTGCTCTCACACGGATGAGCCGGCCAATCCTCGCCGCGCCGAGCCGTGTCAAGGATCTTGCGGTCACCCGCGACCGAGTGGTGTTCGTGGCCGACGGCTTCGCGGGTGTCACGGCTCGCGACGGTGAGGCAAGCACCACGTGGATCACGACCGGGGTCGACGCCCCCCACCTCGTGCACGCCCACGACGTCGGCGACACGATCGTCATCCACGCCGTCACACCATCACTCGAACGATGGACTCTTCACAGCACGTCGGCGACCATGCGGCGGGAGGTGATCGATCCGACGCCACGACGCTTCGCCCGAACCAGTGACCGGGCCATCGACGCTGAACCGCAGTTCCTCTGGACCGCCGGCCACGAGACCGCAGACAAGTACGATCTCGCCACCACGAGCTACGTCCGCCACTTCTTCGGTTCCGGGCGTGCGCCGGGCGATCTTGTCTTCGTCGTCGACACATCACGCCCGAGCGCTGACGGCGGCTGGCTCGTCGGCTTCGTACACCACGGTGCCGGGGATGAAACCGACCTCGTCGTCCTCGACGCAGCCGACATGGACCACCCGGCCATCGCCACGGTCCGCATTCCCCGACGCGTCGTCGACGGGCACCACAGCACGTGGATTCCCCTCGACCCACCATTGATCCACACCGAAGGAGCCCGACCATGAGCATGACCCACGCTCACTCGCATGCGACCAGCCCGTCGCTCCCGCCGATCATGTGGGGCGTTCTGGTGGGAAGCATCCAAGCCGCCTCTCCCCTCGCGGTCAGATGGCTCCAACCCGCGACCGTCCACGCGCTCTACATCGCCTTCATCGCCGCCGTCTACATCGGCTTCGCCGTGGCCGACGGGCCGACCAAGGTCATCGCGGTCGAGAGCGCCATCGCCGCCGGATTCGTCGTGCTCGCCGCAGTGGGCGTCACAGGGTCAGCCTGGCTTCTCGTTGCTGCATACGCAGGTCACGGATTGAAGGATTTCTGGCAACAACGAACTCAGTTCGTCGCCAACACCCGCTGGTGGCCTCCATTCTGTGCCACCATCGACCTGCTCGTCGCGGCGATCATCAGCGTGGAGATCGTCGCCGGAATGACCTTCCACTGAACCCGCGACTACTACCTGCCGAGTCCGGGCGCCTCAGTGTCACGGGCAAACGGCTTGATCGTGCTGAGCATCTGCGACGATCGCATCCGCACGATCACCCGCTTCGGTGCCCCCGACATCGTCGCTCGATTCGGACTGTCGCTGACCCTCGCCAACACGCGGACCACGCCTACGGTGTGATGACGACCTTGCCGACGACGGTTCTGTCCATCAACGCCCGCAGCGCCTCCCCCGCCCCTTCAAGCGGATACCGATTGGAAACGTAGGGCTGCAGCGTGCCGGATGCGACCCAGTCGATCAGCTGGTCACTGATCTCCGCGTTGCGTTCCGGTTCACGAGCCGTCATGGCGCCATAGAACACGCCGACGATCTGGCAGCTCTTCAACAGGACGAGGTTGAGAGGGATGGAAGGTATTCCGCCGGCGAACCCGACCACGAGGAACCTGCCTTCCCATGCGATCGCACGGAGCGCCTGTTCGGCGTTGTCGCCTCCGACGCAGTCGTAGACGACGTCGACACCATTGCCGTCGGTCAGCTGCTTGGCTCGGTCCTTGAGGTTCTCGGTCGAGTAGTTGATCGTCGCGTCGGCGCCGCGCTGACGGCACACGTCGAGCTTGTCGTCGGTGGAAGCAGCAGCGATCACACGGGCGCCCATGAGCTTGCCGATCTCGACGGCCGAGAGGCCGACCGACCCTCCGGCACCGAGCACGAGCAGCGTCTCGCCTTCGCGCAGGTCGGCACGATGCCGCAACGCGTACATGGTCGTTCCGTAGGCGTAGTTGAGTCCGGCAGCAGCCGCGAAGTCCACCGACTCGGGCAACCGTCGCGCGCTGGCGGCGGAGATCGCACACAGCTCCGCATAGCCTCCGGTCGCACCGAGCGCGCCCAGCACGCGGTCACCGATCGACCAGCCGGCGACACGCTCGCCGACTCCGACCACGACACCGGCGACTTCGCCACCGGGGATGTACGGAGGCGGCGCCTTGTACTGATACTTGTCCTGGAGCATCAAGGTGTCGGGGTAGACCACCGCAGCGGCCGCCACGTCGACGAGCAGCTGATCAGGCCCAACCACGGGATCGTCCACCGACTCGACAACCAGATCCTCGGGTGGACCGAATGCCTTGCACACGACTGCCCTCATGCCGCCAACTCTACGCAGCCGCGCAGCGAACCATTCAGCCATCGTTGATCTAGCGGACGAGTCTGTCGTCCGTCAGCCTGGTCCGGGTTGTTTGGTGGTGATCGCTGTCGCTGGCGCGAGACGTTCGAGGATTCGGCGTTCGGCGGGCCACGCCTCGATCAACGCCTCGGGTGGGATGTGCCGCGCCGCGTATCGCAGCGCGAGGGCGACGACGACGACGTCGTCGAGCGGTCCGATCACAGGGAGGAACTCTGGGATGAGGTCAATTGGCGACAGCACCCACAGGCCCGCAAAGGCGACGGCGATCTTGACGCGTGTGGGGACGCGGGGATCCTTGCGGAGCCGGCGGGCGGTCGTGACGCACGCCGGCAGCACGGTGGCGAGGTCTTTGGCGAGGCCGGGTGGGAGCCGACGGGCGAGGACGATCATGACGATCCATGAGGCGGCCACGACGGCCGCACCGATGATCAGCCAATGCAACATGTACTGGTTGAATGTAACATACGTTACATGCATTCTGGCGGGGAACCATCGGTTGGTTGGACGGTGTTGATCCTCCGTTTACCGTCGGAGCCGTCCCGGCATCGCGTTGCGGTCTGGCGCGAGCTGCGTCGGGTCGGCGCTGTGCAGTTGGGGCAGGGAAGCTGGGCCTTGCCGGATTCGCCGGCGTTCTCTGGGGCAGTCTCCAAGGTCGTCGAGCTCGTCGGCCAGCACGACGGCGAGGTGCTGGTGTTGAACGCCGCACCCGCTGATCAGCCGACCAGCGAACGATTGCGAACCCAGTACGACGAGGCGCGGCGTGCCGAGTGGGCGGAGTTCGCGTCGGAGTGCGCCAAATGCGTTGCCGAGCTTGAACGTGAGATCCGCAACGAGAAGTTCACGCTTGCCGAACTGGACGAGGAGGAACAGAACGTCGACCGGCTGCGCCGCTGGCATCGGGAGCTCAGTTCACGCGACCTGTTTGCTTCCGTGGATGTCGATCTGACACAGAGACACCTCGATGCGTGCACCATTGAACTCGAGCGATTCACCGCGCTCGTCTACGCCGCAGTGGGGCTCGAATAGCCTTGGTCGAGTTCACCTGTCGGTTCATCGGCCAGGATCAACGACGGTCGGTTCGCCAGCGCCACGGCGAGGCCGGCTCTGGTACCGAGGAGGTGACGGGAGGCGAGCCGGGCAATCAGCGAGAACTCGACCGGCCTCCCGCCCGGCAGTGTCGCATCGTGCCGTACCGTGTCGGTCGTGGCCGCAGACCGGATCCTGATCGTCGAGGACGATGAGAGAATCGGATCAACCCTGCTGCGCGCCCTCGAAGGCAACGGATACGACGCTCAATGGGTACAGCTGGGCGGCACCGCAGTCGAGGCCGCTGCCATCGTCCGCCCTGACCTGGTATTGCTCGACCTCGGCCTGCCCGACATCGACGGATTGGAGGTCTGCCGCCAGATCCACCATTTGGACGAGACCATCGAGATCGTCATGCTCACTGCGCGCGAAGAGGAGCTCGATGTCGTCATCGGGCTCGACGCTGGCGCGGTGGACTACGTCACCAAACCGTTCCGGCTTGCCGAGTTGCTCGCCCGAATTCGGGCTCAGCTGCGCCGCAACGACACCGGCGCGCCAACTCGGAGCGCATTCGGAGATCTCACCATCGACGTCGGCGCGCGGCGGGTGCTGATCGGTGGCGTCGAAGTCGGGCTTCGAGTGAAAGAATTCGAACTCCTCGCCCGCCTCCTCGCCGAGGTCGGGCAAGTGGTGACGCGCGAGACCCTGATGGCCGACGTGTGGGACACGAACTGGTTCGGGTCGACCAAGACACTCGACTTCCACATCTCTGCCTTGCGTCGCAAGATCGACCTGCCTGGCCACGGCAGCAGAGTGACGACGCTGCGCGGTGTCGGATACCGGTACGAGCTTCCATGAGGTGACGGATACTCGTCGCGATCCTCGCTGTCGCCGCGGCTGGTGCGGCTTCTTGTTCGGTCGGGTTAGGGTGGTCATCGAGGGCGACTCGCTCTCGATGACGTTGCTCCAGACCCCGGTAGCGCCTTGACGTGCCGGAGGCGAAACGTGTCCCAGTCGAAGTGCACTCGGCGATGACGATGAACAACGAGCAACCCGGTGTCGGGTTCTTCCGCGGTCTGCTGGCCGTGCTGCGCGGCATCGCACACGCCGCTGGCACCGCGCTCGGCCTGCTCGGCAGGGGGCTGGCTGCGATCACGAGGCGCTCGCCTCGCACCAAGCGCGACGGAACCCGAGAAGGTTGAGTGGCCGCGGCCGGCACGATCAATCCATCTACCAACCATCAGGGAGAACCCCATGACATCGCCCAGCACCCCGCACTCGGTCGACGCCGGTCTCCGGCTCGGCGACGGTCTCAATCCGGATGAACGACCCGGGATCGTCGCCACCTTCGCCAGCCTCGACAGGCGCCTCAAGTCGTACCCAGCCGGATCAGTCGAGTTGTTGCTCACGGTCAAGGAACGCGACACTCCCAGCCAGCGAACGACATTGCTGGCGACGATCGCCGGCACCCCTGACGTGGTGGCCAACAGCACCAGCCCAGATCTCGGTTCCGCCCTCATCGAGGTCCGCGAGGATCTGATCCGGCAGATCACCGACGCGAAGAACAAGACCGAAGCCCGCAACAACCCACGCCTGCGCCTCGGCAGAGCCGACAAGCGGGCCGGCGACACTCGTTGACTCTTTCCCCCGCGCCCTTCTCAGAACCAGCGAATTCAACTCACCGAACCAGGAACTTCTTCACGTCGGCCGTCGTCGGCACCCGGCCGGAGAGGACGACCTCGTCGTCGATCACGAGGGCGGGCGTCGACATCACTCCCCACGATGCGATGTCAGCCGGGTCGGTGACCTTCTCGAAGTCGGCGGTCAGGCCGAGTTCGTCGACCGCCTCGCAGGTGACTCGTTCGAGGGTCTGGCACTTTGCGCAACCGCTGCCGAGGATCTTGATGTCCATCACGTGGCCTTTCAGATGATGAGGTTGAAGGTGAAGCCGGTCAGCAGGATCGCACTGGCGACCACTCCGGCGTAGGTGGCGATGAGTTTGGGCTGCAGAACTCGGCGGAGCAGGATCATCTCCGGCATGGAGAGGGCCACGACGCTCATCGTGAACGCGAGGACGGTCCCCATTGGCAGGCCCTTGTCATGCAGAGCTTCCACGAGCGGCAACACGCCTGCGGCATTGGAATAGAGCGGCACGCCGATGGCGACAGCGATCGGCCCACCCCACCATCCGGTGGCGTGGGCGGCGAACCAGTCGGCCGGGAGCCAGCCGTGGATTGCGGCGCCAAGGCCGATGCCGACGAGCAGGTACGGCCAGATCTTGTTCAGGATGGAGATGACCCCAGCCGGCGCCATCCCGTTCGATCTTTCGGCTGGCCGATTACTCAACAGCGTCGGCTTCCTCCTCGTCGCCGCAGTGCTCGGCTGCGCCTTCTCTCTTCGCCGCGTCCTCCGCATCGATCCTGCGGCAGCCATCGGGAACGCACAGTGACGAACACCAACCTGGATGCGGAGCCCACTGCGAGTGGCGCCATGGCGATGCGCTGGCCGGCACTGCACATGACCGACGTGCGCAAGGTGTACCGGATGGGCGACACCGATGTCATTGCGCTCGACCGAGCCAACCTCACGGTGGGCGCCGATGAAATCGTTGCCCTCGTCGGCCCGTCGGGATCCGGCAAGACCACGCTCTGCTCGATCGCCGGAGGAATTCTGTCCGCCTCCGGCGGCACGATCGTCGTCGGTGGTCGCGACATCACGGGCTACAACTCCAAACAACTCACCGACTTCCGCCGCGAATCGGTTGGCTTCGTGTTCCAGTCGGTGAACCTCGTGCCGTTCCTCACCGCTCGTGAGAACCTGCTCGTGGTCGACGAGATGGGCAAGCGTTCACGCCGCGTCGCCCGCAAGCGGGCCGACCAACTGCTCGACGAACTGGGCCTCGCCGACCGGGCGAACAACCTGCCGGGCCAGCTGTCGGGCGGGCAGCGCCAACGGGTCGCGATCGGACGGGCGTTGATGAACGACCCTGCACTCGTGCTCTTCGACGAGGCGAGCTCGGCGCTCGACAGCAAGCTCGGTGAACAGGTGATGGAGCTCATCCAGAGCGAGATGAAGCAGCGCGGCATCGCCGCCATCATCGTCACCCACGACGAGCGAATGACCCGCCACGCCGACCGCATCGCCCACATCGTCGACGGCCTCCTCGACGCCTGAACGAACGAGGAAGGTACCCGCACAGCGCGAGTCACGTTCCGACTCCATCGAAGAATGGGTGGACGAGGTCACGACGGCTGTTGGCCGACGGGGACGAGCGGAAACCAGGCAGGCCGCGGAGCGTCCGCGGCGCGGATGATCTGCTGGGCGTTTCGCAGAAGCGCTCCGCACTCGGTCCCGCGGTAGAACCATGACTCGGCCTGGCGTGCCGCAGGTACATGCTCGGCCAACTCCACGGCCGCTTCTTCGTAATAGGCGCGTATGTCGAGCGCGGCCTGGCCGAGCTGTTCAGCTGCGAGTCCGACAGCATCCCAGGCCTCGCCGTCGACAATTCGGAGGAATGCGCTGACCAACTCCGGGATGCGAGCGGCGCCACCGAGACGAACGACGTTGGTCCTGCCTGTCGCTGCTCGCCGGCGCTCATAGGCGGCCCGCAGTCCGAGTGCCTCGTCGACGGCAGGGTGCAATGACGGATCGTGGCGTGGCGGCAACGAACAGGCCAGTGGTTGGTCGGCCTCGTCGACGATCGTCTCGTCGAAGTCGACGAGCACGGGAACGTCGATTCTGGGTAACAGCGCGAACGCGGCAGCGAGAACCCTGTGCTGGAATGCCGGATCGCCCGGTCGGCCGAGTGGTCGGCCGAGCGGGAACTCGCAGTGCAACATTCGCGGCGCCTTGGCACACTCGGCTTGAGCACGAATGAGGCTGATGCCGACGGTGGCAATCCCATGGGCTTCCAAGACGTGGGCGAGCGCACTCACGGTGCGCGTGCACAGCGGTCAAACGGGCGTGAGCAGCACGACGTCGACGCCATCGTCGCGTAACAGCTTCGCCGCGGCGGGCCCGGAGTCGAGGCGCAACGTCGTCAGCGTGTGGTCCGGCTGGGCGCCCATGAACGCCAAGTGCCGTGTGGCGACCGAACCGATCGTGCGGCGTTCAGCCAGCTCGGCCAAACGGTCGACGGGATAGACCACGTTGAGATCGATGGCAACGCCGCTGCGGTCGAAGTTTGCAGACAAATGCGCCAGGGTCAGATCTCGCTCAGCGCCGTCGAGGACGACGAATCCTTGGCCCTCGGTCCAGGTTCCCACCCCGTCAGGGCGCAGACCTGCAGTAGTGACAAGCGCGACGCGCGCTTGGGCCAACGGCGGAGCCGTCACGAACGCAGTACTACCGAATTCGAACACCTCGAGGTTGGCGTTGGCGCGGATGATCGCGTCGGTGTTACCTGGACGATCCCAGTTGTTCGATGTCGGGCGGGAATACGCGCTCATCTCGACAATGTAGGAGCGCACCCCCACCGCTCGACGATTCATCGAACGGCGCGGCACCGTGTAGGCAATCGCCGCGTGGTCCAAGCGGAGCCGACGAGTCGGAGGTTTCAGCCAGGTCGCCCTCCAGACGTTCCGAACCGAACGGCCTTCGAGGCCATCGTCACCGCATAACGGGTCCCAACACCTCACTCGGAACGGCGCTCGGGCTCGCACCCGGACGTGACCAAGACACCACGGGGAGCAACCGTAGGATGACGTCGTGATCTCCCCCGGGCATCCTCGTGATGTCAGGACGCTCATGACGTTCATCTTGGTCATGATCACGACCGCAGCCGTGGGCGGCTCCCACCACGAGGTCGCTGCTGCGGGCGTGTCGTACCACGCTGCGACGCCGCTGCGCCTGCTCGATACGCGGGTTGCGTTGGGCATATCGGGCACAGTGAAGACGACACCTCGTGTGCCAACCCCGATCCTTCTTCCCGCGGCCGCAGCCGGTTCGGCTGCGGTCGCGCTCAACCTCACGGTCACGGAGCCGGACGTCGACGGTTTCGCGACTGCCTACCCGTGCGGGCAGAAACCTCCGCTGGCGTCGAACGTGAACTTTCGAGCCGGTCAAACCGTGCCCAATCTGGTCATCGCCAAGCCGGGCACCGGTGGACGCGTCTGTGTTGTCACCAGCGTCTCTGCCCATCTTGTCGTCGACATGCAGGGTTGGTTCCCACCGGGCTCGTACGATCCGCTGCCGGTGCCCGAGCGCGTGCTCGACACGCGCACGGGCGCCGGGCGCAAGCTCGACGCCGGCGTCGAGACGCTGCTCGTCGGTGACAGCTCCGGCGGCGCAGTCGTGGCCAACGTGACGGTTGTCGAGCCCGACGGGCCCGGCTACCTCACGGTGTATCCCTGTGGCACCACACCTCCGATCACCTCGAACCTCAACTTCATCGCCGGCGATGTCGTTGCCAATCTCACGATCGCGCGGCCCGATGCACAAGGTGTCTGCGCCGTGGCCAGCGCCCCGACGCATGTCGTCGTCGACTTGCAGGGGCGAATTCCGGTCGGCACGGGGTACACGGCAATATCTCCGGTGCGGATGACCGATAGCCGCTCGCCGATCGGAGTGCCAATCGCGGATCGTTTGCCGCCGAGTCAGATCACCGAGCTGTCGTTCCCGGTGATGAGCGGCATTCCGGTCGTCGCCGACACAGCGGTGGTCAACGTGACCGCGACCGATTCGCTACAGAGCGGCTACCTCACGGTGTATCCGTGCGACGAGCCGGCGCCGCTGGCGTCGAACCTCAACGTCGCGCCGGGCGACACCCGGCCCAACCTGGTGGTCACCCGGCTGAGCGCGGGTGGCACCATCTGCGTCATCACCAGTGCCGCGATGCATGTCGTGGTGGATCTTCAAGGGTGGTTTGCCAGCTCGACACCACCGCCTGGCATCTCGGGCCCCGAGCGCCAGCACGTCGACCGCACCACCGGTCTCGTGATGGGGTACCTCGCCTACCTGCCTGCCGGCTACACGTCGAGCAAGGGGCGCACGTGGCCGACCATCGTGTTCTTGCACGGCTCGGGTCAAGCGGGATCCGGAGTCGGAGCCTCCCTCGACAGCGTCGCTGTCAACGGGCTGCCGCTCCTGTACGAGAACGGCATCGAGCCAGCCGTGGCAGCCGGCTTCGTCGTCCTCGTACCGCAGAATCCCGACACGACGAATTCGCCGCCTCGGCTGCGGCTGTGGTTGGACGAGGTGCTGGCGCGCTACGCCGTCGATCGCGATCGCCTGTACCTCACTGGCCTATCGCAGGGAGGCTTCGGAGTGTTCGACTACCTCGGCGCCTTCGGTGACACGAATGAGTTCGCGGCGATGGTCCCGATCGCCGGCGGGTTCAACCGGGCGATCCGGTGCGCTGAGTGGAAACACACACCCTTGTGGGCCTTCCACGGAGAGGCCGATCCCCGAGTCAACGTCACGGGCTCGATCAAGACCGTCGGGTTCGTGAATGCCAACTGTGCGCCGAGCGAATTGCTGCGCGTCACCACGTATCCGGGTGTAGGTCACGACTCGTGGGATCTGACGTACGAGTTGACCGGGATGGCACCAGGTCTCACCAATCCGGCCCGCGATCCGTACGACGTCGACATCTACACCTGGATGCTCGGCCACGTACGCAGCCGGACGAGATGAGTTTGCTTACCTGATTCTTACCGACCTCGACCCAGGTCGCCGGTTGCAGATCGGTACAGTCCGGTGACACGGCACTGTGCAGAACTGGCGCAGAAGCCGTGCTCTTGTCCAAGGTTCGATCGACCTTGGATCTGTCTCGAGTGTCGGAGGCGAAGAACGTAGATGAGCGTGATGATCGACCCGTTGCTGGCGCCACAACACGAGCGCAGCGACCGAACCAACAGCATCGAGTTCAACGATCACGAACCACCGCTGGCGCCCGACTCCGAGTTGGATCGCTTCGGCCGGCGTCGAACCCGGCGTTGGATCGGCCGGATCACGGTTGGCGTCACCGTCGTCCTCCTCCCGCCGCTCTACTCCTACACGAGTGCACTCACAGGGCCGGGAAGCGACAGCCTGCAGGCCCGAACCGTCGAGTGGGCTCGCGACAACCATCTCGGACCAGTTGTCGACCGTTTGGAGAACTGGTACTACAGCAGGCATCAGGCCGTTGTCGGTGGCGTGCCGAGTGTGTCTGTTCTGCCCACGGCGCCTCGGGTCGATACTCCGGTTGTGTCGGGTCCGGCACCCTTGCAAACGCCGGCAGCCGTGCCGATCCCAGGCGAGGGCGCCTGGACACCGCTGGGGCCGCTGATCAACGGCAAAGCCGACGCATTCGTCACATCCATCCGGCCTGACAACGTGCACACCTCGTCGATCGACGAGGTCGTCAACTTCGACCCGAAGTTCTTCAGCTTCCGGGCCTATCCCGGCACGAAGATCCCCCAGCCGTGGGATCGGCCCGACTACGTCGAGCTCAACCGACGGCCATCGCTGGTCGCGGCCTTCTCGGGAGGCTTCCGACTGCGGGATTCCGGCGGGGGGATGATCCTCGGCGGCGCAGTGATCCAGCCGATGACGAACGGCATTGCCACGATGTCGATCGACAAGAACGGTGTGCCGAACATCGGCATGTGGGGTCGCGACATCGTCGATTCTTCCTCGCTCGACTCGGCGCGCCAGAACCTCGACCCCATCGTCGACAACGGGATCGCCAACCCGGATCTGCTCACGGACTCCAACCGGAAATGGGGCTTCACCGGACCGAAGAACAAGACCGCCGTGTGGCGTTCGGGCGCCGGCATCACCGCCGACGGTCACCTGATCTGGGTCGGCGGACCAGGGTTGACCATCGAAGCGCTGGCTCAGACCCTCGTCCGGGCCGGTGCGATACGCGGCATGCAGTTGGAGATCAACCAGGAGTGGGTGCAGCTCAACACGTACTCCACCAACTCCTCCGGCAAGACGACCGGGAAGCGGCTCATGTCCGGGATGCAGCACAACGGCAACCGTTGGCTGACCGAGGACACGCGCGACTTCGTCGCCGCCTTCGTGCGCAGCCCATGACTCCCGAACTGCACTGGCGAAACAACGAAACGTACCGGCGGCGACGAGCCGTGCTTGCAGCGGCGGTGCTGTCGTTCTTCGGTGTCGTTGCACTGACGGTACGAGAGTCCGGCCCTCATCCGGGTCAGATCGCGATGCCGCTACTGGTCGGGATCGGGATCGTCGTGTACGTCGCACCGTTTGCGCTCAGCGTCGACCGGGGCATGCGGCGCGGACGCACCGACATGCCTGCCATCGCTCTCGTCGGCACCGCCGGGATCATCTTCCTGGCGACTCGCAGCGTCGGCAGCTTCAGTCAGGTGTGGCCCGCGTTCACCGCGATCGTGAGCATCACATTGCTGCACGCGATTGACTACGTCCGAACCTGGATCGCAGATTCTGTGGCCGCCGGCGGCTCGGGGTGAGAGGTCCCGTCGCACACCTCCGAACAAGAGTCCAGGCCAGTGGCGGCCTGTCTTCGACAGCCCCGGGCGGGCGCCCGCAACCTGAGTGAATCGCCTCACTCCCGGGTCGAGCGATCTCGAGCACTTCGCCGACTTCGCGGCGCGGTCTCAGCGTTACGCGGCGAGCGTGCTGGCGAAGATCTGCCAAGCGAGGACGGATTTCGCCACCAGGCTGAGGACGATGTAGGTGCGTTCGCCCAGCAGGTAGTTCGCCCACTTGCCTTTCGCTCGGTACTGCTTCCACTGCACGAGTGCGAAGCAGTTGAACAGGACGAAGAGCGACGCGACGATGCCGTAGACGAAACCAGGGACGCTGTATCCCGGAGGGCCGTTCGGAGCAACGATCTTCAGGGCGAAGATCAGCCATGGAACGACGCCGGCGATGCAGCCGAAGGCGAACGGAAGGAGGTCGCCGTCACCCGGGGTCGTGTTCTTCTCCTGCAGCCAACCGAACAAGATCATCGAGACGTTCACACCGAAGATGGCGATCAGCGCGGCGATCTCGCTGATGCCGTTCAGTTGGGCGATCAGGATGATCATGATCGACGAGCTCAGCGAGTACTCGACCCAGCGGAAGATGTTGCGGCCGGCCATCAGCGATGCCGCGTAGCGCGAGAAGAACTTGGGCGACGCGACGATGAAGTGGAACACGGCCGACAGCGCGAAGAACGCCGCGATCGCGTAGGCGACCCGGATGTTGAACAGCAGCACCGGCGCCGTGAAACCCTTGCCGGGTCCGTCGAGGTAGTAAGTGGTGGTGACGGGCAGGGAGAAGCCGTTCGCCAGCGCCAGCACCGCGGTCAGCGATGCTGCATGGAGGAGGCCGGCTATCACGTTGAGGCGTCGAAGCGGGCGGATGCCCGCCTCCGTGGTCGTGAGCATGCTGGTCACGTGGTCCTTTCGTCGAACAGGGCATCGATGAGTTCATCGAGTGTGCCAGGAGGAATTGCCTTCGGGAGTGGTTGGACGAGCGCCCCGGCAACGGCGTGTGCGAGGTCGGCGCCGGTGGTCGTGTTGGGCGACAGAACCGACGCGATCCCGACGCGCTCGAGGTCGGCAGCGTTTGCGAACTGGTCAGTCGAGAACGGCAACACAAGCTGACGGGCACCAGAGGCCAGTGCCTCTTGCACGGTGTTGTTCCCACCGTGGTGGATGACAATGTCTGCAGACCGCAGCATGGCGACTTGCGGCAACCGGGGGGCGACCACCCAGTCGGGCGGCACCGGTCCGAGCGCGTGCTCGGGCGTCGAGCCGAGGGCTATTGCTGCGCGGGCGCCGACGAGACGTAGTGCTTCGGCGATCTTCGCCAAGACGTCGCACCGATGCGAGAGGAACGTACCGAGTGCCACGTACACCTGCGGCCGACCGTGGGACCGGTCCATCCACGAATCCATGGCGTGTGGTAGCGCCTCGTCGCGCACGAGCGGTCCGACGAAACGATGATCGGTCGGCAGCTGCGTCAGGCGCCCGGCTTCCTGCATCGTTGCGATGCCGTTGTACAACACCCGCCTGCCGTGTACCCGAAAAGCGTCCTCGACTTCATCTCGGCCCGGAGCAAGCGTCGCGAGCGCCGTGTTCCAGCGGTCCGTAAAGGCCGCGGTGACTCGATCGACCAGCACCTCCAGGCCAGCCAACTCGACAGAGTCGGGTCGACTGCCCAACGGCCATTGCGGCGGAACCCCGTAGCGCTCGTCGCCGACAGGAAGTTGGCTCGGATGGCCAGGAACGAGCGTGACGAACGGCCGACCGGTTGCGTACATCGCCAGCGTCGATCCGAACGAGACGTGGTCAACGAGCACGTCAGCTGGGTCGAGCCGATCGCAGATGTCGGCGATCTCGCGCCCGACGCGCTCGGGGCGCCAGAGCAGGTCGTGCTCGCGTTCGAGCGCTTGGCATCGGATCGTGGCGATCGGGCCGGCGCTGGTCGCAGCGATGAAGCGCCCAATCGTCGAGGTCTCCGTGGCGATGCCGTCGTTCGAGCCGGCACCCAGTTGCAACATCAACCATTCGAACCCGTCAGCTTCAACCCGCTCGCGCAGGCCAGGCCCGGTCGCGACGACCACACGGCGACCCTCCAGCTTGGCCGCTCGAGCCAGCACCGCGAGCGGGCTGTAGTGCGATGCGAAGTCGGGGCTCACGACGAGGACCGTCACAGCAGCACTCCTGCGGGTCGATACAGCTCGACGAGCTGGCCGGCCATGTTGTCGATCGAGTAGCGCTGCTCGACCATTTCGCGTGCTCGACGGATTCGGCTCGGCCGATCGACGAGTCCGAACGCTTCTCGCATCGCCGTCGCGAGGTCCCCGTCGGGATCGACGAGCACACCGAAGTCGCCGTGTTCAACGTACGTCGACGGGCCCCCGACGCTGGGCGCCACCACGACCAGGCCAGCAGCAAGAGCCTCGATCACGGCGAGACCGAACTCTTCCTTCAGCGCCCCGTCCACGTAGATGCCACTACTCGACCAGCAGCCGACGCGTCCTCGCACCGCGGCGACCAGCAGACGTGCCACGTCGGCCCGAGGTCGTCCCCCGAGCAACACCAGTCCCTCGCGACGTGGGTCGTTCCTCGGCAGGGCGCGGTCGATGGCGTCGAGGACGGATCGCTCCGTCGACGACGGATCGTCGAGATCGCCGCCGACGATCACGAGGTTGCACGATTCGCTCAGCAGCGGATCGGACGCCCAGGCCGCGACCACTCGGTCCATGCCCTTGATCGGGTGAAGTCTGCCCACGCTCAGCACCAGCGGCAGGTCGCGTCGAGATGCAGGAATCTCGATCGCCAAGTCGTCGAGCACGTCGGCACGCCGACCGTTCGTACTCGGCGGCGAGTGCTCCGTCTCGGCCCTGCGAAGCAACCCGACGTCGATTCCCTCGGCGACGATCGACGATCGTTGCGCCACGCCACCGGACTCAGAACCCGCGTCGGTGAGGAGCTCTAACGACAGTGACCGAGGAAACAGCGCCAATCGATCGGCCTCGTTCGCCATCTGCTCGACCAGTCGGGCTCGGAACCAGACATGGCTTTCCGTCTCGAGGCGCACGAACGAGCCCAGATCCAGCTCACCTCGCTCCTGGAGCGAATGCAAGACGTTGTGCGGGTCGGGCGCCAGACTGAAGCAGATCGGGATGCCGAGCTCGCGCGCGATCGTGGCGCCGGCAAGTGTGCCGACGTCGGCCATGCGCAGATGAAGAAGATCGACCGGTCCCTGGCGACGGAGCACTCGCCGAATCCCCCGTTCGATTGCTGGGAGATGCTCCCAAAGATCAATGGCAGCCTCGCTTGGCCGGGCGTCGTCACCCACTGCGATCATCCCAAAGGACGGGAGCGCTTCGCCGGCGTTGACGGTGCCAGTGATTGCATCGGCAACAGTCCCGCGCCCAATGGTGAGCACGTGCTCGACATCGTGACGACGCGACAGGGCCTCGCTCAGTGAGACGAGCAGATTCGCCACGCCGCCGGTGTCTCCACGGCCGCCGAGGCTGAGCTGCCCGTCGAGGCCACCGGCAAGCGACAACTGACCGATCCGCAGGCCACCGTCTGTCGACCTGCACGTATCGTTCGACGGGATCGAGCGGTCCAGTAACGCCAAGGCGGCGTGATCGCCGACGTCGTCGTCGAGCTTCGCAAGGCGGCGCAACGCTCCGTCAATCCGGTCACCGCTTCGTTGACCGAGCGCACCGATCGCCGCAAGCCGCGCTGGCACGCTCTCGTCAGGATCGCCGGCGAGACAGAGCACAAGATCGTCCGTTGCCGAATCGGCAATCACTCCCAGGAGGTCGATGAGGCGTGCTCGCCTTGCTGGATCATCGGTGGTTCCGAGACGTGAAGTGGCAAGGCGCGCCACGGTCGCCGGATCGAACGCCGACCAGGCGCGGAGGGTCCGGTGTGCGTGCATCGTGTCGATTCCACCGACCTCGAGCTGGTCGAGCAGCTGAGGCACAGCCCGCACGGCAATCCGTCGTCGACCGAGCCGCCAGGTGGC
This sequence comes from Ilumatobacteraceae bacterium, assembly GCA_039931555.1. Lineage (GTDB taxonomy): Bacteria > Actinomycetota > Acidimicrobiia > Acidimicrobiales > Ilumatobacteraceae > JAENVT01. The sequence continues at coordinate 23,457 of JBDTRP010000089.1, forward strand.
GTGCTGACGAACCAGCCGCTGTGGATGATCGAGCAGACTGATGAGCACCTCGTCGGCCCGCCCGTGGTGAACCCCGGCCAACACCTCGATCACCATCAGTCCGCCGAAGACGCCGTCATCGATCAGCACGGCCAATTCGTCGACCAACGCCGCCGGCTCGGGCGAACGTGCTGCCAACTCGGCGATCCGTGCAGAGCGACGCAACGCACCGACGTAGTCGTTCGTCTCGACAACCCTCCGCAGCTCAACCGCGAGCCGTCGCCCGCTGCCGCGAGTCCAAGGGTCAGCCGTCGTCGGCTCGTTCATCGAGGTTGGCCTGGAATCGCCGGTCGACGCGGCTCACCAGGTCGAACTTCAGCCATCGAGTTCGCGGGGCGCGGCGACTCCTCGACGACATCATCACGCCCAAAGAAGTACCCACCGACCATGACAAGCCCCCAGACCACCAGAAACATGACGGCGACGCCGACGTCGAGCACCAAGGTGCTCACGTTCCGACCTCCTGGCGAGCTCTGTGAACTGCGGGAGCATCGATCGGACCGATGAGGAGCGACCCGAGTGAATGGATCGACGGAACCCAGAGGCCGACGAAGATGCCGGCGCTCGTCTCGTCTTTCACGAAGTAGAGCCAGACGGAGAAGAGGAATGAAACGAAGCCAGCGATGAGAAACGGAAGTTTGAGCCGGATCGAAACGGGGAGTGATCTGAGCATGCTGAGGCCTTTCGCGGATGTGTGCCCGATAGTTAACATCGTTTAGTCGTATTTATTTCCGCTGAGGGTAACCAATCAGCAGCATTCAGTCTGATTTCTTTCGAAACCAATGCCGGCGTGCCCGGCACCAGTAGGGTTTTGGCCGTGGACGCATCGAACATTGAGCACCTTGATCTGCGGACCACTGCTGAAGTGCTCGGGGTTCACTACCAAACCGCCTACAGGTGGGTGAGGAGTGGGCGCCTGCCCGCCCACCTCGTCAATGGTCACTACTTGGTGGCGACCCGCGATCTCGCGCGGGCCGATGCACGCCGCCAGCGACCCAGTCCCCGCACCTTGCCCAGTCAGAAGCGCCTCGACCACCAAGCCGACCGAATGCGCGAAGCCTTGCTGTCCGGTGACGAGGCAACCGCGCGCCGGCTCGCCCAACGCCTCGTCACCGAAGGCGCTTCGATCGTCTCAGTCATCCAGACATTGCTCGTGCCGGTACTCCGTGACATCGGACAGGCCTGGAAAGACGGCGAGCTCCCAGTGAGCATCGAGCATCGGGCGTCGGGCATCTGCGAGCGCTTGCTGGGCGATCTCGCGCCGAACCCTCGCGGTCGTCGCCGCGGCAACGCAGTCGTCGCCGCGATCGCAGGCGATCGCCACGCCCTGCCCACGACGATGGCAACGATTGGACTTCGCGACGCCAACTGGAACGTGCACCATCTTGGTGCCGACACACCCCCGGAAGAGCTGCAGCGTTTTTGTGCTGATCACGACGTCGACGTTGTCGTGCTGACGGTGACCAATCCGGATGCGGCCGCTCTCGCGCACCGGACTGCAGCAGAGCTTCGCTCAACTGGTGTCGCAACCGTTGTGGGAGCACCTGGCCGGACTCTCGGCGATCTGCTCGACGAGATGCCCACGACGTTGCCATCGACGCGCCGAATGAAATCATGATCCCCCGTCAGGCCTCCCGGTTCCGGATCGACCCGCAACTCGGCCAGGAGTCGGTCTGGGACTACCCGACGATGAGCCAGTAGGCCGAGAGACCAATGCCGATGTTTCCGTATCGGCGTTCGATGTAGGTCCGCGCAGTTGGCGAGGTGTCGGGTGCAACACCGAGGTAAGGGAGCGCAGCGAGAACCATGCTTGCCAATCAAGAGACTCCCCCGATCATTGGGGACAACGATCGATGACGCGCGCCGTCCCATCGAATGTTTCTGAGTTCGATGGAAGGATCCACGGAGGTGAGGGGTTTGTAGCTCGGCTGGAGGAGACTGCATGAGGTGGGCGACGAGATGAACACGAACCAAAGCTTCGTTCGCTCGACAGCTTCGACGGTCTGCACCTGCGGGCGTGGCTGGCGATGATCTTGCGAAGCGCCAACCTGAACAGGCGCCGCCGTCAGCGTCCCGGCCTGCCCGCCGAACCACTGCAGCGGCCACACGCAGTCGCCGCCGACCTCGCGGCCAAGCAGCCGCAATGAGCGACGTCGAACCGTTCGCGTCGCGATGGAAGCGACGCAGTCGGACCATCCCGACGATGCTGGCCGCCACCGCGGCCGGCCTGGTCGGCTCGCCGATCATCATCGCCGCAGCCATCGCGAGCGATCTCGTCAAGCGGCGGCGGCGCTTCCCGAGCGTTCGCGTCGCGCTGTTCGCGATCCAGTACACGATCAACGACAGCGTCGAGATCCTCCTCTCGCCAGTGCTGTGGCTGCTCGCCGGTTTCGGCACCCGACTCGACCGACCCACGTCGATCCGCCGCCACGAACAGCTCCAAGCCTGGTCGATCGGAGTGATGGCCCGCCGCGCCGAACGGTTGCTCGGCATACGCGTCGACATCGAAGAGCGCGCTGCCAACGTGTTGACTCCCGGACCGGTGATCGTGCTCTGCCGTCACGTCAACATCGTCGACGCCTCACTCCCGACGCTCATCTACCAGCGCCTGGGCTACCGCACTCGCGGGTTGATCATGACCGAACTGCTCGCTGACCCCGGGTTCGACCTGATCTACCGCCGCACCGGATCGGTTTTCATCCCCCGCGACAACGGCCCCGAAGCACTCGCGCTCATGCGCCACCTGCACGACGGGATCGACAGCTCCACCGCTGTCGTGATCTTCCCCGAAGGACGCCTCTTCCGGCCCGAACTGCTCACCCGATTCCTCACCAAACTCGAAGCCACCAACCCCGACCGTGGCCGACGACTCGTCGGGCTTCGCCACGTCTTGCCCCCCCGGCCCGGCGGCGTCCTCACCCTCCTCGACGCCATCCCCCAAGCCGACGTCGTGACCATCGCCCACGCTGGCCTCGACCAGTACGGCTCGTTCTCCGACCTCGCCCGTGCCGCACCACTCGACGACCCGATCAACGTCACCGCGTGGCGCACCCCCGCGAAGGACATCCCGACCGATCCCAGCGACCGCATCGCTTGGCTCGACGAACAGTGGCTCCGCGTCGACCAGTGGATCCACGACCAATCCAACAACACCGCTTCGCATCTCGCCGAAAGCAGCATCACATGACACGCCCACCATGGAACGGGCACGTCGTCGGCGGACACGTGAACACCGACGGCGCGTTCGTCGACGAGCGCCTCACCTTGCCCGCGCCCAGGATCCAGGATCGCCTCGCGTTCTGGCGCCTAGGCGGATCCTTCTGCGGGTCGAGGCCAATCGCACTGTCGCGATCGCGATAGCCAGAGTCCGGTGACCGGGGTCGTGACACTCGAGTTCTCTACCTCGTCGACACCTCGCGACCGCCCATCAGTAGTGGCGGAGTTGTGTCGCGGCTGGCCAGATACCTTGCGTCGGCATGTCCAGCCGACTCGTCATCCCCTTTCGCCACTGCGGGGTCTCGGTCGGCTCACCCCAGTAGTCGGTGACGCGTACGACCTCACCGTCTTCGAGCTCACCGATCGTGACGTTTCGGTAGAGCCGTCCGTCGCCGTAGTTGCAGGTCCACTCGACCACGACGACGTCGCCGAGGTGCAAGCGCCTTCCGACCTCGAGTGTGAGTTCGGGAAAGTTGCCCTCGACCTCGGCGATCAGTTGGCGAGATCGCACGATTTCCCCCATCTGGGGCCACTGTCGCACGACGTGCTCGGCCAGAGGGACGTCAAGGATGTAGGCAACCCGCGTCGCGCCGTCGGAACCCTGTTGCACTGTTGCCATCGGAGTGATTTCCTTTCGGTGGTGGCGAGGGGTCGGGGATGGACCCTGACCACTCAGCAATTCGTCCCCTCATTCGTGACGAACCGGCGCTGTGTCTTACCGCGCTATTTGAAGAAATGTGTCGTCGGGCGGGGCACGCGGGCCCCGTCGATGGCAACATCGACCTTCTCGTTGTAGAAGGCGATCAACCCAGCGATCGGTAGCAGCTGGCGGGTCGGGAAGTCGTACGCCCATGCAAGATCCGGATGCAGCACGTGCCCGACGCTCACCGACCAGTAGTCGCTCGTCATGCCCTTGTACGGGCAGGAGGTTCTGGTGTCAGTGGCGACGAGATGGCGAAGATTCACTTCGGTCGGGTTGAAGTAGTAGCGGGTCGGAAGCCCGGTTTCGAACACCATGACCGGCGATGACGATTCGGCGAGGACGACACCATCGAGCTCGATCCGAACATGCCGCGTGGACCTGAGTGCGTCGACACGTGTGTACGGGTTGCGGGGGTGGACGAAGACCTCCTCGTCCTCCTCGAACCAGCTGTCGAGCGCGTCCCATTCGAACCGCGCGGTTCCGGTGAGCCGATCGATCGTCGACTCGGTGTACACGCGCACCGCCTTCGGGCGCGACACGTCGCCGACCACGAGTCCGTATCGCTGCGCCAACCCACGCTTCAGGCGCTGAGGGTGCTGCTCGTCGACGAGGTACGTCGTGGACACGTCCTCGATCGGGATGTAGTACTGCGGATAGTTCTGCCACTCCCAGACGTAGAGGGCGCGAGTGGTGTCGAGAATCACTTCGCCGGCCAACATCGCCCGGATCCGCCGGGGCACTGGCTCGATATGGTCGACATCGGCGATCATCTCTGGGTAGTCACTCATGTCATCGCCTTTGCTCGGGTCAATGGATGTGGTCGGCTGATGGTGACATTGTCGCCGACGTGGATGGTGCCGGGCGTTCTGATCGCCGCGTTGAGGGCGAGCTTCCCGCCGAAGCGCTGGTTGATGTCGATCAGGACGCTGCGGTCGCGCTCGAGGGTGTCGGGATCGACGGTCGTCATCGGACAGCGCTGGCGGAGCGAGTCGAGGTCGATCACCGCGTCGCCGATCGTCAGTTGCGCACCCGGCCAGTCGATCTCGGCCATCCCTTCGACGCCGCCGATCATGATGTTCGGCCGGAGACGCCGGGCGTCGCGGCCAAAGGCGTTGACGGCCCCGTCGGTGGCGACGAGCAGCGGGAGCACATCGAAGCGATCGAGGCCGGTTCCGGCTTCGAGCCAGGCGTCACTGCCGGCGGCTTGGCGAACGAGTTCGAGCGCTATCGGGCTGCTCCAGACAAGACCGTCGATCAACGGTTCACCGTCGCTGCCGAGTGTTGCGTGGAGTCCGAGCAGCCGGTGGTGACGTCGTGAGGTGCGTACGCCTTCGGGTCCGCGGACGTGCACGACTCGGTCGCCGGGAATGCCGGAGTGGGTGAGCTCAGCCGTGTCAATCAGCTCGCCGGCGAGGGTCTTGACCGGGTAGCGCCACAGTGCAGCGACAGTCATGTTCATGAGAAGGCTCCAAACTCCGGACGGGTACGGGTGCGGCGTGATCGTCAGCGAGTGGCTGAGAGCGCGTCGGCGGTACGCCGCTCGTGGAAGTCGACGATCGCTCCCGCGATGGTGTCGAGGTTGTCCTCGACTGCGAAGTGCCCGGAATCGAGTCGGATGAGTTCGGCGTCGGGAAGGTCACGCAGGTAGGCCTCGCCGCCTGCTGGGGTGAAGAAGATGTCGCCCTGACCCCAGATGATCAGCGTCGGTGGTTGCCGATTGCGCAGCGATGCCTGCCACGTCGGGTACAGCGCGGCATTGGTGCGGTAGTCGTAGAACAGGTCGAGTTGCACGCGGTGGGCGTTGGCGCGGGTCAGGAAGAACGAGTCCATGTTCCAATTGTCGGGGCTGATCACGGAGGGATCGGGGTGACCGGTGGTGTAGATCGCCTTGACCGTGTCGGGCTGCAGGAATGCTTCGAGCGCGGCTTCCGTGGCCGGGGTTCGGTCGACCCACAAGGCGTGGCGGATGCCGTCCCACGCGGCGGTGAAGCCTTCCTCATAGGTGTTGGCGTTCTGGATGACTTGCCACTGCAGCCAGTCGGGGTGGGCGGCGATGATCCGGTTGCCGATCGGGCCGCCGTAGTCCTGCATGTAGATGCCCATTGGCCCGGTGAATCCGATTTCGGCGAGGAGTCCGTCGACGATCGCGGCGAGGTGGTCGAAGGTGTAGGCCCATGTCGCCGGGTCGGGCATGTCGGTGTTGCCGAACCCGGGGTAGTCGGGCGAGATGACGTGGAACCGGCCGGCGAGCGCCGGGATGAGGTCGCGGAACTGGTGCGACGACGACGGGAACCCGCCGAGGAGCAACAGCTTTGGATTGGTCGGGTCTCCGGCTTCACGGTAGAAGACGTTGAGGCCTTCGACCTGGGCAGTGTCGAACGTTGTCATGGCGGACTCCTTCGTGAACGCGATCGCACAGCAACCGCTTTGATGTCACAAGAAGGGCGTCAACCGGGCGGGGGTTCTTACCTCATCGCCCGAAAGAATCGTGATGGCACGTCGCCGATCAGCCGGCGTCGATGGCGAGCTCGTAGTGGTCGGTTCTCAATACCTCGACCATGAGTGGGTGGACGGATTCGGCCACCTCGATCACGATCGCCGATCGTGCCGCAGCGAGGCTCGCCCAGTACGACACCTCGAGTGCTGTGCCGTTCGGGCGGTCGAGGAGGAGGCGAAAACCGCGGTAGTCGTGCCCGCTGTATCGGGCGATCGCTGTGTCACGAATGTGATCGACGATCGCGTCGGTGTGAACGACGTCGAACCGGATCTCTTGGATACGCACCCACACGGCGGGCTCCCGTCTGCTCGTAGATGCGCCGGTCAGCGCGGGTCGATGTCGCCGAACTGTTCGGCAGCTTCGACGAGTCCCTCGTAGTCGCTGCGGCATGCCGGACAGCGTCGCAAGTGCATCGCCAGCCCAGGGAACTCGCGCGCCGGGTCATCACCCGCCAACCCGGCCTCGACGAAGCGGTGCAGGATCTCGAAGCCGGCCGAGCACCCGACATCGGGTGACGTGTCGTCGAGATCGGCGAAGAGGTCTGGGTCGATGTTCACGTGGCCTCGTGGAGTTCGGGGCGCGCATAGCCGACGGCGGCAAGGCAGGCGCGGAGTTTTCGTCGGGCGTCGAACAGGGTCTTGTAGACCGCGTTGCGGTTGCTGCCCAGCTCACGCGCGAACGCGTCCATCGGTACCTCGTTGAGAGCGATGGCGACGAACACGCGGCGCTGCAGGTCGGTGAGCTCGTTGTCGATCGCCGCCCGCAGCACGCTCAGCGATTCACGGTGCTCGCTGGCGAGGTGCGGCGAGGCCGCCAACGAGTCCGGAATTCGCTCCCAGGCGTCGGGGTCGAGCGAGTCCGGGCGGTTGCGCCAGCAGTGCCGCCCGATCTTGGTCGAAACCTCGTAGACGACGAATCGGTACGCCCATGTCGTGAACCGGCTCTCACCGCGGAAATCGCCGACCTTGGACTTGATCGCCATCAGCGCGTCGTCGGCGACCTGATTGACGACGTCGTCGAGTTCTTGCCCTTCGAGACGGACCGAGGGCGCCTTGCGTCGGGCCTCGTGTCGAGCCACTCGCAGCAGCAGCGCATGCAGCTGAGCGACACAGCGATCGTGCGCCGCGCCGGTTGCCTGCAGGCCATCCACCCACGCCTGCGACACGTCGTCGAGCCGGCCTGTCGCAGCGGGCGAGCCCGCGTACATCGGCTCGATGGTCACAAGGCGCGACGATACCAGTCGCTGTCGTGTCGACATGCGGGGGGTTCCTCCAGGGCGCGGGCGATCGCCGGGCTCTGCTGAGCCCGGCGACGCACAGGTGGAATCGGTCAGATGGCCGCAAGACCAACAACACCCGCCGGAACCGTGACGGACTGTCCGGCGCCGAGCTCACCGTTGCTGCCGATGGTGGCGGAGGTGATGGTGTGTGCCCCGCCACTCAAGGTGAACAGCGTGTCGCCGACGACCGACATGTCGACCGGGCCTGCGCCCGGCAGCGCGGCGGTGGCCTGCAACAGGCCGATCTCGCCGTTGCGGTTCAACGAGTAGCTGCTGATGGAGCCGCTGCCGGCGTTGGTCGTGAAGGCAACTCGACCATCGGACGACAATGCAACCCAGCAGGCGGCCGTCTGGGTATCGGCGACGGCTGCGCTGATCGGTTCGAGGCCGGCTGCCCCGACGAACCGGTAGCTCGACACCGACGCGCCGCCCGGTGCGCCGCCGTTGGCGTTCGACACGATGACATGGTTGCGAGCGTCGATCGCGAAGCCGAATGGGGTAACCCCCGCCGAGGCGTTCGACACCGCTGCCCCTGCGACACCGCCGCGAACTGGCAGCACATCGATCGTGCTCGTGGCCTTCTCGGTGACGACCAGGCGTCGACCGTCACGGTCGAAGGAGATCTGGGCGGCACCGCTGCCCGGCAGCGACTGGTGTGAGCCGGCGATCATTCGCAGCTGGCCGTTGCGAAGCCGGAACCCGGTCACCGTCTGATCACCACCGTTCAGCACATAGGCGACGTCACCGTCAAGGGTGACACTGATCGGGTGAGACCCTCCCGTGGCCTCAACATCGGTGAGGACCAGGTCGCCATTGTCACGAACGGTGAACAGCGACAGTTGGTCGGAGCCGGCGTTGACCACCAACAACCGGTGCTCGGAGCCGGCGATGGCACCCTGCGAGCCGAGACCGCCGCCGGACCCCGTGCCGCCGGTCGGGTAGCGGCCCACCTCAGTGAGCACACCGTCGGCGACACGGTACGCGATGACCTCGTTGCCCGCCGTCGAGTTCGACTCGGTGAACACTGTCGCCGCCGAGCCGCGGTTGCCGTGCGCAGACGCAGGCGACGCGAGCGCCAACGCTGCGACTGGGGTAATCAAAGCGACCGCTGTCGCGATGGTACGAAACCTGTTCATGATGATCTCCTTGCGTTGGGGACCCCCGCAAGCCAGAGCCGGAGAAGTCCGTGTCGTGATTGACACGACAACAGCGTCGACGAGACCTCGGTTCTTACGTGCTTGGCTTCACCGAGAGATCCGGTCGCGCGAACGAGCACCAAGTCTTCGTATCTGTGGCAGCTCGACATCGTCGATTTGTCAACAGCCAAGTAGAGGAGGCGATCATGCCAAAGGAACTGGGTTTCGACCCGAACCAGGTTTCGTTCGACGAGGGAGTCCAGCGGGTTCAGCGTGCGGCGGGTCCATCGTTCACAACGGCGTCGAACTGACGGCCGGGGACTGGATGTTCATTCCGGCAGGCGCCCGGTACGGGTTCACGGTCGGAGATCTCGGCGCGCTGATGTGCTACTGCTCTTGCTGCTGCTGCGCAGGCCGAACGATTCACGCTGTGGACGCGAGTGCAGCGGTGCGACGGTCGAAGTCGGCGGCGAGATCGAGCAGCGCGGCGCGGCAGTCGCCGGCGTACGCAGGTGCGTGCATCGGCGCGAGGGTCTGAATGTCGAGGTCGGCCAAGCGTCGGCACGTCGCACCGCTCGACGGGTGCAGCGACAGCGACCCGGGCATCTCGTCCTCGGCCTGCACAGCTGGTCCAACAATGTCGTCGTCGGTTGTTGCGGCGTACGGACCGTGCCACGTGAAGAGGTCGCCGCAGAACAGCGTCTTGGTCGTGACGTCGTAGAGCACACCGGCCTCCCAGGCGTGGGGTACGTGCGGGGTGTCGAACCACTGCATGACGTGGCCACCGATGTCGAGCGCCTCGCCATCGCCGAGGGGCTTTGGCTCTCGATCCGCTAGGTCGCCGATCGACACCATGCATCCGATGAACCCCTGCGTGACGGTGGCCCGCGGAGCGAGAGCAAGCCACTCGTTGATCGAGCCCGACTCGTCGGCCTCAACGTGCCCGAAGCTGATCCAGCGCACTGACTCGGCCGGCAGCACGCTCGACACGCCGGCCGAGACGAGCGGGAACAGCCCACGCATTCCGGTGTGGAACAGCAGCGGCTCGGTGGCGACGATCAGATACTGGTTGAACGCCACCGGCGCGTCGGGAATCACGGTTGTCAACTGGTGCACGCCGTCGGCGACCTCCGTCACCCTTGTCTGCATCTCCATCAGAACGGCACCTCCGTGGCGAGCAGTCCGGTGCGAAGCGTCGCGCTCGCAGGTGGTCGGCCCGAGAGCACTCTGCACAGCTCGATCGCGTCGATCGTGACGTGGTCGCCAACACCATCGCCGGCAGTGAACTCGCCGCCGGCCGGGCCGGTCAGCGTGAGCGTGAACGGCTTGTCGTAGCGCCGAGCCAGCTCGGCGACCACATCGGCGACGATGCGCCCGTCGTGCTCGGCCGTGAGCTCTGGGTCGCGGCCCGTGGCGTGTGCGATGTCGATGCGGTGCATCCACGGATCTCGCGTCAGGATCGTGTCGAGCAGGAACGACATTCGCCAGGTCTCGGCCTTGCCACCGACCTCTTGCTTCATCGGCATCTTGCGAAACAACCAGGGCGCCTCGGCTCGCCACCGCGCAGCGCGCGGACCGGTGTCGTCCACGCTGGCGATCAGCCCATCGGTCGAGAGATCGGCGTGGTCGGCCACTTGCTTGGCGGTCAGCGCGTCGATCATCTGGCCGCCACTTCGCTTGGCCGTCTTCGTTGCGGTGCTCATCGCGCCGAGCAGCCGACGGAAGCCGGTGAACGTCGCCATCATCCCCACGCTGTGGCCGGCAATGGCTCGGACGTCCCACAGCGGGCAGTCAGTGTTCTTCTGCCAGTCGTCATGAGCCAGCGATCGCAGTTGCGACGCCATGCGGACGTACTCCGTGCGCGCCAGGCCCTCGGCCTCGGTTCGGGTGATCGATGGGATCGTGTCGACTCGTGTCGCGGTCATCATTGCCTTCGTCTCCTCGTAGTGGGTTGCTTGTACAGCTTGGTCATGTGGTCGTAGAACATCTCGACTGCTTCGTCGATCAACCGGATCCAGCGATCGCCGCCGGGGTCGTTGGAGATCTGCTGGTCGGTGAGGCCGGTTCCGATGGCAGTGAACAGGTCGACCGCGCCAGGGTCGGTGATCCCACACGCCGCGATGTGCCGACCGAGCCGCTCGATGCTCGACTCGGAGATCGCGAACGACTCCGCCGAGGGCTCGAAACCAGGGATCGTGCGCTGGAACAGCAACAGGTAGCGTGCGGCGTCGGCCGCGCAGAACTCCACGAAGTAGTGCACGATCGCTTTCAGGCCCTCAACAGGCTCATCCGGCAAGTCGGGCGGCTCGGCCTCCACAAATGCACGCGCCCCCTGCGCGTACATCGCGTCATAGATCGCGTTCTTCGAGTCGAAGTAGCCGTACAGGGATGGCGCCTGCATCCCAACCGCGCGGGCGACGTCGCGCAGTGACAGCGCTGCGAGCCCGTCGGCGCGCACCTGTGCCCACGCAGCGTCGAGGATCTCGGCCTTCGTAGCTTCCCGACGCTCTGAACGCCTATCGCGCTTAGGTGTGACTAACATCGTTAGGATATTAAATGCATATTCGTGATCCGTCAAGTAGAACCCGAGCGATGGGCGCTCCTCTGGACCCCAGGGTGTCGATGCTCGTCGGCGTGGGTGGTGAGATTCGCGTTGACAAACCGTTGACGGCACCTGCGGTCGCAGCCACCAGCGCAGACGGCATCACCCGTCAAGCTGTCCAAGGCGCGCGCGACGCGACGGGCGCCACCCGGGCTGGACATGATCGGCGCTGAAGTGCTGAACCCGCACGGACATGACGTTGGTGCGGGTGCAGATCCCGATGAGAGCACCGGCGGGAT
>JBDTRP010000090.1:0-5714 GCA_039931555.1 Ilumatobacteraceae bacterium
TCTTGCGCTCGCCGTAGCGCTTGTTGAAGCGCTCGACGCGGCCACCGGTGTCGACGAGCTTTTGCTTGCCAGTGAAAAACGGGTGGCACTCATTGCACAGTTCGACCTGCAGGTCACCGGCGCGAGTGGATCGCGTGGTGAAGGTGTTGCCGCAGCTACAGCGAACCGTCGTGTCGTTGTACGTGGGATGGGTGTCGGTCTTCATGATGTTCTCCGTTGAAATCGAGACGTCAGTGTAGCGGCCAATTTCCCCTGAACACGAGGCATTTACATGGCGGGTTGCTTGCCGATTTCGTTGAGGAACTCGTCGTTGGTGCGGAACGTGCGGAGACGATCGACCAGCAGCTCGAGCCCGGGGGCGGCGTTTCCGTCGGCGGCCAGGCCGCTGAGCACGCGACGCAGCTTCCACACCATCTGCAGCTGTTTGCGATCGAACAGCAGCTCTTCATGACGGGTGCTGGAAGCGTCGACGTCGATCGCCGGGTAGATGCGACGCTCGGAGAGCTTGCGGTCGAGCCGCAGCTCCATGTTGCCGGTGCCCTTGAACTCCTCGAAGATCGCGTCGTCCATGCGGCTGTTGGTCTCGACGAGGGCCGTGGCCAAGATGGTCAGCGAGCCGCCCTCTTCGACGTTGCGAGCCGCTCCGAAGAACTTCTTCGGCGGATACAGCGCACCGGCGTCGATGCCACCCGACAGGATGCGGCCACTGGCGGGCGCCGCCAGGTTGTACGCACGGCTGAGACGGGTGATGCCGTCGAGGATGATGACGACGTCTTCGCCCTGCTCGACCAATCGCTTGGCCTTCTCGATCGCCAGCTCGGCCACATGGGTGTGTTCGTCGCTCGGTCGATCGAAGGTGCTGGAAATGACCTCGCCCTTCACGGTGCGGCGCATGTCGGTGACCTCTTCGGGCCGCTCGTCGATCAGCAGCACCATCAGCTTCACTTCCGGGTGGTTCTGCTCGATCGAGGTGGCGATCGTCTTCATGATCGTGGTCTTGCCGGCCTTCGGGGGCGACACGATGATGCCTCGCTGGCCCTTGCCGATCGGAGAGATCAGGTCGATGATGCGAGCCGTCATGTTGTTCGGGTCCGACGGGTTCTCCAACCGCAGCTTCTCGTCGGGGAACAGCGCTGTGAGGTCCTCGAAGCGGGGCCGGGTCTTGGCCTTGTCGGGATCGCCGCCGTTCACCGAGTGGATCTCGAGCATCGCCGGGTTCTTCTCGTTGCGACCCGCAGGGCGGCTGAGCCCGGTGACGTAGTCGCCCTTGCGCAACCCGTACTGGCGTGTCAACTTCACCGGGATGTAGGCGTCGTCGCGGCTGGCGAGGTAACCGGCAACCCGCAAGAAGCCGTACCCCTCGTCGCGCAGGTCGAGGTAACCGGAGACCGTGACGGGCTCCATGTTGATCGGCGAGTTGGTCTCTTCGATGCGTTCGGGGCGATCCGGGCGATCCGGCCGATCGAAACGCTCCTGATCGCCCCCTTGGGGAGCGTCTGCACGGCCCTTGTTGCGTCGGCGACGGCGACGGCGGCTGTTGCGGCTCTCCGCATCCCCTTCACCGTCGCCCTCGTCACCATCGGCGCCATGCGAGGCTCCGCCCGGCGTACCCGGCGCGGCAGCAGCAGCGGGCGACACGGCGAGCTCGGTGACAGCAACTTCACCCGACTTGATCAGTTCGATCTCCCAGTCGGCCAGCGGCTCGCCGTCAGGCCCGAGGATGACTTCAGTCTCGACCGGCGCGTCGGCAGTTGAGACCGCTGCAACGGCCTCGGGGGTGTCTGTCGACGCCGCTGCGGCCTCGGTTGCGACCGGCGCCGACGGCGCTGCTTGGCGCGGCGCCTTTGGCGCACGACCGTTGGTCGCCGATGCAGCCGGCTGGTCGGCGGGAGCGCCACCACCGGTGGTCTCCAAGATCTTGTCGATGAGCGTCGCCTTGGCGGCGCGCGACGTGGTTTTGATGCCCAAGGCCTGGGCAATTGCGAGCAGTTGCTCTTTGTCCTTGGATTCGAGCATTGACTGTTCGAGAGCTTCCGCGGCCACCCGCCACCTGCTTTCTGGGGAACGACAGTGGGCTCGGCGTGTCGAATGTGAACACGACCGGCGGCCACACCACCGAGATGATTTGGCGAGATGATTCGCCCTCTCTGCACCCCCGCACGGTCATTTCACCGGAGCGGTCGCAGCGAGATGTCCGGGAACCCGAACGAAAGGAACTGTAGCGAACGCGTGCGCGATGCGCAACGTGCACAGCAAGATCGATGCTGGGTCAGCCGACCCGCAATTCGGTGCACCCGTAGTCGGCCAAGGCCTGGCAGTTGCGGTGGCCGAGGCAGTCGAGGAGTTGCCTGCCGCGCTCGTTGGCCGGGTCGAGGTTGGCCGCGCTGATGACCGGAATCGACATCTGCACCATCACCCCATCGTGGAAGTCGGCCTGCGCGTCGTCCCACGAGTAGCCCGTCACGCCCCGGTCGACGAGACCCTGGTGCCAACGCCGCAGCAGCGCCTCGCCATGCTGGCGGCGCATCTCGGTGGTGAGGCTCTGCACGATGAAGTAGGCGATGTCCCCTGCACCCACCGAGCGCACGGTCAACTGCCAGTCGATGACGGTCACCGGGGCGCCCGGGCGCCCGAAGAAGAAGTTGTCGAGCCGGAAGTCGGTGTGCGCCAACGTGGTGGGCCGGCTGTTCATTGCATAGTCGTATGACGCGGGCAGTTGAGCGCCGATCCGTTCACCGACCTCGAGCGCTGCCGGCGGCGCAGAGGCGAACATCTCGGCAAACACCGGCCACGACTGCGTGTATTGGTCACCGACAGCCATGTACGCCGGGTTGTTCAACGGTCGCAGCCACGTCAGGTCATCGAGGTGCGGCGACTCCCACCAGGTGGCGTGCAGTTGCGCGCCGACATCCATCACGGCCTGCGCATCGGTCAGGTCGGCGCCCGCGACCTGATCGGCCATGCGAGCGTCGGAGAGGTCCTCCATCAGGATCAGGGTGCCGGAGTCGTCGTCGCTGACCTCGCTGAGGTACACCACGGGTGTGGGCACACCGAGGCCGATCGTCGAGGCCTTGCGATAGCACTCCGCTTCGGTGCGATAGAACCCGTAGACCTGGGCGAGGTACTTCGCCATCGGGTCCTCGATGGGGAACTTGGCGATCATCACGTCGGGCAGTCCCCCACGGTCGCCGGAATATGTCAACTGCAGCCGGGCCAGTTGACCGACGAAGCCGACGCCGGCCCCCAACGGTGTGGCATCGACCGCGGACACCTCGCCGTTCGCCAAATGGCCGGCGTGTCGCAGCGCGGTGGTCAGGTAGGCCGGCGTGAGCTCGGCAATATCGGTCGGCAGCGCAAAGTTGATGTCCCCCATCGGGCGAACCGTAGCTCAGCGCCTGAACTTTGTCGCTGCGAGGTCGCTGAGCGACCTCGCAGCGACAAAGTTCGAGTGAGCCGCTCGGAACTCAGCCAGCGATGTTGGCTTCGACGAAGCGTTCGACGGCACCAAGATCGTTGGGCAGGTCGGTCACGTATTCGGGGCGCTCCATCAGATCCGCCAGATGCGTCGGAAGCGGCGGACGAATCCCGGTGGCCTGTTCGACAGCATCGGGGAACTTCGCCGGGTGCGCCGTCGCCAGCGTCACCACGGGGCCCGTGATCGAGGACCGCACGAGGTCGACAGCACCGACGGCGACGGCGGTGTGGGGATCCAGCAGCATGCCGGTCGACGCGTGCGTTCGCCGGATCACATCGAGGGTCTGCGCATCGTCGAGCCGGGCTGCGGCGAACACCCCATCGAGGTGCTCGGCGCGTTGGTCGGGCTCGATCGACAACGACCCGCTGGCCCGGAACCGTTGCAACTGCTCGGCGGTCTGCCCGCCGTCGCGCCCGTTGATCTCGAACAACAGGCGCTCGAAGTTGGACGAAACCTGGATGTCCATCGACGGGCTCAGCGACGGCACCACAGGGCGGGTGCTCATGTCGTTGGCAGTGAAGAAGCGGGCGAGGATGTCGTTGGCGTTCGAGGCGACCACCAAGCGATCGATCGGTGCGCCCATCTGCTTGGCGATCCAGCCGGAGAACACGTTGCCGAAGTTGCCGCTGGGCACGCAGAAGTTGACCCGGCCGCGCAGGTGGTCGGTGGCCGTCACGTAGTAGACGATCTGAGCCATCACACGCGCCCAGTTGATGGAGTTCACTGCACTGAGTCTGCAGCGCTCGCGGAACTCGGTGTCGTTGAACATCGCCTTGACGAGATCTTGACAATCGTCGAACGAGCCGTCGATCGCCACGACGTGCACGTTGGGCGAGTTGACCGTGGTCATCTGCCGCCGCTGCACCTCGCTCGTGCGACCATGCGGGAAGAGGATCACGATGTCGGCGTGGGCGCTGTTCTTCACGCCGTCGATTGCCGCCGATCCCGTATCGCCCGATGTCGCTCCGACGATCGTCACCCGTCTGCCCTGCTGCGACAGCACGTGCTCGAACAATCGGCCGACCAACTGCAGGGCGACGTCTTTGAACGCCAGCGTCGGCCCGTGGAACAGTTCCTCGACGAAGTGCTCGTCACCGATCTGCACGAGGGGGACGACGGCAGGGTGGGCGAAGGTGCTGTATGCGTCGACGCACATCGCCTCGAGCGTGTCGGGCGCGATCTCGTCCCCGACGAACAACAGCATGATCTGCGCGGCGCGTTGGGCGTAACCCATCCCGTCGACGCGACTCGGTAACGCCGGCCATACCGACGGTACGTACAGACCGCCATCGGTGGCCAACCCGGCCAGCAACGCCTCGGTGAAGCCGAGCTCGGCGGCCTGCCCCCGCGTCGAGACGTACCGCACGTCAGCCGCCGATCACACGGAGCAGCCCGCCGATGTTGCGAACGACGTCGAGATCGCGCAGTTCGCGCACCGTGGCCTGCACAGCCGATTCACGAGCTTCGTGGGTGATGAACACCAGCCGTGCCTCCGGCCCGTTGCCCTCCTGCTCGGCCGCGCGGATGCTGACGTCGTGGCGGGCGAACACGCCGGTCACGGCATGCAGCACGCCAGGTCGGTCGACGACGTCGAGGCTCAAGAGGTACTCGGCCGAGGTCTCGTCGATCGCCCGGATGTGGGCTCGACCGAACGTGCCGATGGAACCGTGCGTGCCCTGTGACAGGTTCACCGCGGCATCGATGACATCACCGAGCACGGCACTGGCGGTCGGCGAACCCCCGGCACCACGTCCATAGAACATCAGCGAGCCGACGGCGGCGCCCTCGACGAAGACGGCGTTGTAGCTGCCGCTCACGGTGGCCAAGGGATGAGCCATCGGCACCATCGCCGGGTGTACGCGCACGGCAATGTCGCCGGTCGGCGCATCGACCTCGGCGATCGCCAACAGCTTGACGACGTAGCCGAGGCGTTTTGCCATGGCGATGTCGGCGGCGGTGATGCCGCTGATGCCCTCGTGGTACACGTCGCCGGCGACGACCCTCGACCCGAACGCGATCGATGCCATGATCGCTGCCTTGGCGCCGGCGTCGAAGCCCTCGACATCGGCAGTTGGATCGCGTTCGGCGAAGCCAAGTGCTTGGGCCTCGGCTAGTGCCGCGCCGTAGTCCGCTCCCTCCTCGGTCATCTTGGTGAGGATGAAGTTGGTCGTGCCGTTGATGATTCCCATCACACGGGTGATGGGCTCACCGCGCAGGCTCTCGCGCAGCGCCCGGATGA
>JBDTRP010000091.1:0-10654 GCA_039931555.1 Ilumatobacteraceae bacterium
CGGCGAGCCGCCCGACCACCACGAGCGGGCGCCGATGTTCCTGCATGACGGATCGGGCGACCGAACCGACGACCGAGCCGACGAGACGACCGTGCCAATGAGCCGTCATGCACACAGGCACGAGCCCAACTGGTCGGCTTGATCGTTGATCGCTTGCGCTGGGTTGTTGCTGATCATCGTATGTACCCGTGTGTCGCGCCGGTCGAGGCCGAGAGCGTCCGCAGCCTTGGTGCGGAGACCGTCGATGTCGCCGGCCGTGCTGGCCACGCTCAGCGTGTGAACCGTTGCGCCGAACTTCGCCGCAAGGGCGTAGGCGCTCCGCAGACCGCCGCATCATCGGAACCGTCAAGTGGCACAAGAATCTGCTGATATCGCGGTGGGCTTGCTTTGGGCGATCTCGTATCGGTCATGGTTTTTGCTGATCAAGACCGCGACAATTGGCAGGGCGGGAGCGACTCCACTGCATCGGCGACGGCTGCCCTATTCTCGTTCAAACATTTTGGACGATTCAGCGGATGTTCGCTCATGATCGAGGTGGGTACCCGCGAGACGCTGCTTCTAACCGACGCATGGGTCCATTCCCTGCACCGGGAAGTGGCCGCCGCAGCGTTTGACGCTTTGAACTGCTGTGCGGTCGCCGATCTTGAACATGCCGACCGCGGGGTGGTCAGGGCGATGTCAGGTGTATGGTCACCACGGAGCCGCGGAACATCGCGGCGTCAGTTCTTCCCGCCTGTCGGGATGTCTGTTACGGCGTTGCTCCGGACCCTGGTGGCGCATGGCTGCATGAAGGAGTTCAACCATGCACGTGTTCCCCGCTGTTGTTGCCGCCATTCTGGGTGCGTTCGGATTCGTGTTCTGGTTGCCGACCGTCACGAACAACCTCGCTCCATGTAGGGCCTCGATCGCGGGGCGGAGGCCCTGATCGCGATGTGCGCGGCCTTCGCCCGACGTGAGCTCAAGGTCCTGTTCGCCATGCGCAAAGGCTTCGGTGGCCACAACGAGAAACAGACCTGACGTGGCCGCAACACGTCCGGCCGGCGACCTCGACACGATCTGCATCAACACGATTCGCACTCTGGCGATCGATGCCGTCGAGCGGGCCGACTCGGGCCATCCGGGCACCCCGATGGGTCTGGCGCCGGTGGGCTATCAGCTCTGGCAGCGCCATCTGCGCTTCGATCCCGCTGATCCGATTTGGCCCAACCGTGATCGTTTCGTGCTGTCAGCAGGTCACGCTTCGATGCTCCTGTACGCACTTCTGCATCTGGCCGACGTGAAAGCGGTGAACCCGGCGTACGAGACGTTGGGGCGGTCGGCGGTGACACTCGAAGACATCAAGACCTTCCGTGAACTCGGATCGCACTGCCCCGGGCATCCCGAATACCGTTGGACCTCTGGGGTGGAGACAACGACCGGGCCGCTCGGCCAGGGAGTGGCGAACTCGGTCGGCATGGCCATCGCCTCGCGTTGGCTGGCCAGTCGTTTCAACCGGCCGGGCTTCGAGATGTTCGACTACGACGTGTACGCCCTGATGGGCGATGGCGACATGATGGAGGGCATCTCCGACGAGGCAGCGTCGTTGGCCGGGCACCTCGGGCTCGCCAAGCTCTGCTGGATCTATGACAACAACCACGTCACGATCGAGGGCAGCACCGATCTGGCCTTCAGTGAGAACGTATCCACGGTCTTCACCGGTTACGGCTGGAACGTGACCCGGGTCGGTGACGCCAACGACCTGGCGCTGTTGGCCGAGGCCTTTCAGGTGTTCCGAGCCGAGGCGCTGCGGCCGACCCTCATCATCGTCGACAGCCACATCGGCTACGGAGCACCCGACGTTCAAGACACCAGCGCCGCTCACGGTGCCCCGTTGGGCAAGGCCGAGACACGCAAGGCCAAGCACAGCTACGGCTGGCCGGAAGATGCCCAGTTCTTGATCCCCGACGGTGTTTACGAACATTTCGCTGCCGGTATCGGTGCGCGCGGTCGCCAACTTCGCGAGGCGTGGATGGCCAGCTTCGCGGGCTTTGAACGCGACCACCCTGAGCTTGCCGGCGAGCTGGCGGCGATGCAGCACCGTGAGCTCACCGAGGGGTGGGATGCGAGCATCCCCTGCTTCGAACCCGACCCGCGGGGCTTGGCCACCAGGGACTCCTCGGGCACCGTCCTGAACGCGATCGCCGGCCGGGTGCCCTGGCTGCTCGGCGGGTCCGCCGACTTGGCGCCGTCGACGAAGACGCGGCTCACGTTCCCCGGGGCCGGGGACTTCGAGAATCACAACTACGGGGCCCGCAACTTCCATTTCGGGATTCGTGAACACGCCGCAGCGGCAATCACGAGCGGCCTCTCGCTCTCCAAGATCCGAGCCTACTGGTCGAGCTTTCTGGTGTTCTCCGACTACGCCCGCGGGGCGATCCGACTGTCGGCGCTGATGGAGATCCCGGTCATCCACATCTTCACCCACGACTCGATCGGCATGGGCCAGGACGGCCCCACCCACCAACCCGTCGAGCATCTTGCGTCGTTGCGGGCCATCCCAGGCCTCGTGGTGATCCGCCCCGCCGACGCCAACGAGGTGGCCGAAGCGTGGCGGGTGATCATGGAACTTCAGCACGAGCCGGTCGCCCTCATTCTCACCCGCCAAACCGTTCCCACCTTCGACCGGGATCGCTACGCGGCGGCCTCGGGCCTCCGTCGAGGCGCCTACGTGATGGTCGATCCCGCCGAGGCGCCACCGGAGGTCATCATCATCGCCACAGGTAGCGAGGTGCAGCTGGCCATCGCCGCCTACGACGAACTCACCGCCGAGGGGGCAGCGGTTCGGGTGGTCAGCATGCCGAGCTCTGAGTTGTTCGACCGCCAACCCGTCGACTATCGCGATTCGGTTCTCCTGCCGGAGGTTCGGGCCAGGGTCGCGGTGGAGGAAGCATCCACCTTCGGCTGGCACCGCTACGTCGGCACCGACGGCGCCGTGATCGGGATGCACACCTTCGGGGCCTCCGCTCCGCTACAAGCACTCCAAACCAAGTTCGGGTTCACACCCGACAAGGTCACCGACGCCGCCCGACAACAGCTCGATCAAGCACGAACGTCGTGATGACGAACCCAATCCGCGAGGGCAATGTTTTGGAAGTCACGGCCGTCCCTCAGCAAACCCAATCGAGCGCTCGCTACGCCGAGCACATACGTAGCCCGGCACATCTTCACATCACCAACCACCCCGATGGAAACGACGCCCTCGGGGTCGGCGAACGCCGAGGAGAGCTCGACGTCCTCGTCGACAGCGACGCTTCGAACGGCCCGACCGAGAGGCCGGCGAGTTCACGATGAGGTTCACCAGCCTCAACCCAGCACAGGTGGATCCTCTCGCTGGGAAGCCGGCTCCGGATTCGATCCTCACGGATATTCCGAAGCTGGTCACTGCGTACTATGCGGAGCAGCCGGTTCCTTCCGCGCCGACGCAACGTGTTGTGTTCGGCACTTCGGGTCATCGCGGTTCGTCATTGCGGTTGAGCTTCAACGAATCGCACGTCCTGGCGATCACCCAGGCGATCTGTCTTTACCGTCGCTCCCATGGGATCGATGGCCCGCTGTACCTCGGTTGGGATACGCACGCGTTGTCGGAGCCTGCTCGGGTCAGTGTGCTCGAAGTGCTGGCGGCCAATCGGGTGGAGGTGATGGTCGACGTTCACGACAACGTCACTCCCACGCCGGTGATCTCGCATGCGATCCTGACGTACAACCGTCGACGCACGACGGGGCTGGCTGACGGCATCGTGATCACCCCGTCGCACAACCCGCCGGACTACGGCGGGATCAAGTACGACCCGCCCTCTGGCGGTCCGGCCGACACATCGGTCACTGACTGGATACAGGACAGCGCGAATGCGCTTCTCGAGGGCGGCCTGCGAGACGTGACACGAATTCCTTGGGAGCGTGCTCGACGGGCGGAGAACGTGCACCGCTTCGACTATCTCGATGTGTATGTCGGAGATCTCCCGAATGTGCTCGACATCGAGGTCATACAGAACTCGAAGCTCAACATCGGAATCGACCCACTTGGGGGCGCGAGTCTTCGGTACTGGGACGAGATCGGCGAACGGTACGCGATTCAACTCACCATCATGAACCGCTCCATCGATCCGACGTTTCGCTTCATGACCGTGGACCATGACGGCGCGATCCGCATGGACCCATCGTCCAAGTACGCCATGGTGCGACTGATCGACCAGCGAAAGCGGTTCGATCTGGCCTGGGCCAATGATCCCGACGCCGACCGCTTCGGGATCGTGACGAGCGGGAGCGGTCTCGTCGACCCCAACCAGTTTCTCGCAGGTTCCGCGTGGTACCTGTTTCGCCACAGGCCGGATTGGCAGCCGAGCGCAGCCGTCGCGAAGAGCGTCGTGACGAGCAGCCTCGTCGATCGTGTCGCCGGCCGGCTCGATCGGCGATTGCTGGAGGTGCCGGTCGGCTTCAAGTACTTCGTCGACGGACTGCTGGACGGTTCCGTCGGCTTTGCGGGCGAGGAGAGTGCCGGTGGATCATTCCTCCGCCGCGACGGTTCGGTGTGGGCCACCGACAAGGATGGCCTCATCATGGGGCTGCTCGCCGCCGAGTCGATGGCGAGGACCGGCCATGATCCCCAAGAGCAATCCGCTGCACTGATGGCCGACCTTGGAGAGTCGTTCTACGCCCGGGTTGACCTGCCAGCGACGCCTGAGCAACGTGATGCGCTGAAGCACTTGGCGGACAGTGACGTCACGGTCACCGAGCTTGCAGGAGACACGATCCACTCGGTGATCACGACGGCCCCGGGCAACGGGCAACCGATCGGGGGGATCAAGGTCATCACCGAGCAGGGCTGGTTCGCCGTACGGCCGTCGGGAACCGAGGCGGTGTACAAGTTGTACGCGGAGAGCTTCAATGGTCCGGCCCACCTGGCGCGTATTCAGCAGGAAGCCAAAGCCATCATCGACGTCGCCGTAGCTGGTGAGGGTGAGCCCATCGCCGAGTCTGAGGCATGACCCAACGAGAGCCGGCAACCGACGTCGACTTGGAACGGCTCCAACACGATTCGTTCAAATACTTCGTGAATGAAGCGAATCCCGTCAACGGGCTGGTGATCGACAAGACGGCGCCGAACTGGCCGGCGAGCATTGCCGCCACGGGCCTCGCGCTTGCGGCCTATCCGGTGGGCGTCGAGCGGGGATTCATGTCGCATTCCGCGGCCGTTGAACGGACACTGAGAACACTGCGGTTCTTCTGCGACAGCCCTCATGGCCCAGAGCGTGACGCCACCGGTTACAAGGGCTTCTACTATCACTTTCTCGACATGCGGTCTGGGCGGCGCGCCTGGCAGTGCGAACTGTCCACGGTTGACACCACATTCCTGCTTGCCGGGGCGCTGACGGTGGGACTGTATTTCGGTGCAGGTACGGCCGATGAGCGAGAGATACGCGAGTTGGCCGATGCGCTGTATCGCCGGGCGGATTGGCAATGGGCGCAGAATGAAGGGGCGACCGTCACCCATGGCTGGACACCCGAAAGAGGATTTCTCAAGTTCCGCTGGGAAGGCTACGACGAGGCCCTCCTGCTCTACGCGTTGGGGCTCGGCTCGCCCACGCATCCGCTGCCGTCGAGCAGTTACGCCGCCTGGTGCGACACATACCAGTGGAAACGCATCCTCGGACAGGACTACCTCTACGCCGGGCCGCTGTTCACCCACCAGCTCTCGCACATATGGATCGACTTTCGCCGGATTCAGGATCTCTTCATGCGCGGTAAAGGCATCGACTATTTCGAAAACAGCCGGCGGGCGACCTATGTGCAACAGCAGTACGCGATCGGCAACCCACTGAACTTCGACGCCTACGGACGCGACTGCTGGGGAATTACTGCCAGCGAAGGCCCCGGCCCTACGACCATCCGCATCGACGGCGTCCGGAGGGAGTTCTTCGGGTACGTGGCGCGCGGCGTACCGTACGGACCCGACGACGGCACCCTCGCACCGTGGGCCGTGGTCGCCTCGCTACCCTTCGCCCCCGAGATCGTGCTGCCGGCGCTCCACTTCTGCATTCACGAGGCCAGGCTCACAGACGCGAACCCGTACGGATTCACGTCGTCATTCAACGCGACCTACCGGGGCAAAGGCGGCGATGCCAACGGTTGGACATCGCCATGGCATCTCGGACTCAACCAAGGACCGATCGTCTTGATGATCGAAAACCACCGCACCGGCTTCCTGTGGGAGTTGACCCGACAGAGCCCGTACCTCGCCGAGGGCCTACGACGAGCCGGGTTCACCGGAGGATGGCTGTGACGTCCAAAACATTGCCCCAGCGGACCGGACTCGTCACCACTACCTTCCCGCCCGATCGAGCTGGTAGCGGGGTGCCGTCCCGTGTCTCGGAGAAACGGTCGACGGCCGCGGTAGGTAGCCTGAGGTGTGCTTCTTCTCCGCCAACATCTTCTTGCGTCTCAAGGTATCTTCTGCGTGGGTCGTGAGCGACGTGACGGTGGTCGCGGCGATGTGGCCGAGCCGCGGTTCGGGGAGGTGGCGTGATGGTCATGCATGCTGATTTGTTGCGGGTGGTCGACTCGGCGGATTGGTTCGTCACGGTGACTCTTCCGGCGCCCAGTTACTTTGACGATTCTGTGCACCGTTTTGAGGTGGAGTGGAAGAACGCACTCAAGCAGATGTCGACGCGTTGGAGCGTGGACGAGGTTGCGTCGGTCGACGCGTTCGTCGGCGAGCTCGCCCATGATGGTGGTCCGGCGCTGGTGCTGATCCACGGCCAAGGCGGAGAGACGTTCGTCAAGTTCCTAGCGGAGCCGGTCAGCCAAGGCGTCGTGCACGAAGGCCCTGTACCGCGCCTGGCGACGATCATTGAGGCGCGACAGCGAGCGCTGCCGCATGTTGTGGTCCAAACCGACCGTGCCGGGGCTGATCTGACCGCTTTCTACGGGAGCGATGTGCTCGCCACCGAGCAGGTGCAGGGCGAGGTGGAGTACATCCATCGCGGCGCGCCCGGTGGATGGTCACAGAAGCGGTTCCAGCAACGTGCCGAGAACACTTGGGAACACAACGGCAATGACGTCGCCGCGGCCGTCGCGTCGCTGGCGCGCACCGTAGGGGCGCAACTGATCGCCGTTGCCGGCGACGTCCGTGCCCAAGGCTTCGTGTTATCGGCGCTTCCCGCCGATCTGGTTGGTGTCGCCGTGAAAATTGATGAGGGGTCACCTGATGGGATCTCGGATCAGGTTGTCCGGTTGCTGTCGAGTCAGGTCGCGTCGCGCATCGCTGAACTGGCCGACCGGCTGCGCACCGGTCTGGCGACGGGTCTTGCGACGACCGAATTGGACGACGTTGTCTCGGCGGCAGCGACGGGTCGTGTGGATACGTTGCTGGTCTGCGACGACGACTTGGACGTACCGACGACCGAACACGAGGTCGCCGGAGTGCCGGCGGGGACACGTCTGGTCGACGCGGCGATCGTCGCTGCGTTGCGCACGGACGCCACGATCTACGTCGTGCCGAACCTTGCGGTCCTCGATGGTCCGCTGGCCGCTCTCTACCGCTGGTGACAAGGCCAGCTTGTAGCGACGAAACCGAACCGAAAGGACGACCGTGAAGATACTGATCGCGATTGATGAATCTCCGATTTCACTTCGTGCCGCGCAAGAGGCCGCTAAACTGTTTCCGTCGGCCGAGTTCGTAGTCGTCAACGTCAATCATCGCCCCGTTCCGTGGGTCTCGACCCCTGGTTTCGGGTTCGTTTATCCCGTCACGGTTGAGCAGTTCCCAGTTCAAGGTTTGAGCCCGGACGAGCTGGCAGAGCGGGCTTCGGAAGCAGGCTTGGACGACGCCGAGGTGATCGCGCTCGAAAGTCTCGATGCCGCGACCGCCATCTGTGAAGCTGCAGAGGCGAACGATGTCGCCGCGGTCGTGGTCGGATCACACAACAGGGGTCTGCTGCGACGGTTGCTCAACCCGTCACTTGCCGACGAAGTCGTACGCGGCACCCACCGGCCTGTCGTTGTGGTCAGCGGTGCTGTCCCAGGCGAACAGACAGGGGAGGCGTGAAGGGGTTCATCAAACACCTGGCGAGACCATTGAGTCGAGCCGCCGATGTTCTGCCAGCTATGGCTGGGATGGTGGCCCGATTTCGGTGATTGGGCCGCTGCGAGTGATCACATCGACATGGACTTCACGGATGCGCAGTTCTCGCTGGCGTCCACTCGGTGTGTTCGGGAGCTGATCTTCGATCTCGGCGACCTCGGGCGGGCTGATCGTGTCGACGGTGCGGACGACCGCACGGACGACCAGGTGGCCGCTTGAGCTATCGACGTCGAAGCGGACGTCGTCGACGTGGGCGAAGGGGTGAGAGCTGCGCAGATCCCGAACGATGGTGTCTCGAACCCTGCTCTCAAAGAGTTGTTCGGCGAGGACGTTGCGAAGGTTGAACGCCAGCGCGACACCGAGCACGACCAGCACGACCAGTGTTGCGACGTTGCGCTCCAGCCAACCCCACCGGTTTCCAGATCGTGTCTCGTGTTCTCGGTAGCCGGTCAGCAAAAGCACGATCGAAGAGGCGAACTGGATGGCGACGATGTTGGTAATGGCCAGCAGCAAGGCATGCCAGCCAAGCTGATAGTCGGCTCGGGCGATGAGCAGCGCCGACGCGGCGAGCGGTGGGACCAGCGCAGTCGCGACTGCGACACCGACGAGAGCGACGCTGAGGCGAGGCGACACGGTCGCATACGCGCCGGCTGCCCCGCCGGCGAATGCAATCAACAGGTCCAAGATGTTCGGGCTGGTGCGCACCAGGATTTCGTTTGTCAGTGGCAAGTCGCGATGGATGAAACCGATCACTGCCGCTGTGACGAACACAGCAGACGCCCCGATTAACAAGGTCGCCGCTGCATCCTGGATCAAACGGTGGTCGTTGTCAGTGACGCCGAGCGCAAGGCCGATGATCGGCCCGAGCATCAATGCAACGATCATTGCTCCGATCACTACCGCGGTGCTGTTGGCCAACAGTCCGTAGGCGGCCAACGCCGACGCAAGCATGTTCATCGCCAAGTACGGCACCGTCGTCTGTGCGTTGCCGCGTATGGCCGAGCGGACTGCGCTGCGTTCATCGATCGTCGGTCGGCTCGACACGAAAAGCCGTCGTTTGTCACTCGGGGCGTGTGCGCTGGTCATGTGTGCTGTGTCAGGTTGGTACGAGCGACGTTCGTGTTGCCCAATGCAGGGTCTGTCGTTCCGGTCAGCTGCATCAATTCACTCGGTCCTTTCGAATCGACGGCGAATCGTGGTACCCCGTCGGGGTGGATGGTGGCACTCGGCTAGGTTCGCGAGCGAGACCGAACAGAGGTAGATATGCTCCAGCCCCCGATGGACCACGAACCAACCGCGCGGCCCAGCGCCACGACGCCCGAAAGCTCAGACGCCGTCGCTGCGGCGTTACGTGGAGCGAAGCGGAACCGCTTTCGTGCGGGCATGGTGATCGGCATGGTCGTCACGATCGCGATTGTGCTGCTCATCGTCCAGAATGGCGAATCGGCGCAACTCGATTGGGTCTCATTCCATTTCAAGATGCCATTGTGGATCCTCGTCATTCTCACAGCGGCCGCCGGAGCAATCGTCTGGGAAGTGATCAAAGTTGCCTGGCGACGCGGCCGACGCCAACGCCGAAACCAGCAAGCTGCCCTTGCTAAAGCCAAAGGCATCGCTGCCGCCTAATCGTCCGCCCGAAACTCTCCGACATGGCCGACCGATCAGGCGCGGAGGGCTATGTCGTCGCAGCGGGCGGGTCCGCGTTCGAGGTCGTTGTGGTCGGCGTGTCGGGGCCCAGTTGAGCCAGAGTCTTCACCGAGTTCCGTCGCGCCGCCGCAATCGCCGAGTCGAACCAACTCCCGGTCTCCACCCACTTCTTCACCGAGCACAGCCTCGCCCTCCCCGGCTCGCTGCCACGGCGAGATCGTCATCCCCGGCCTATCCATGAGGGGGCCTGCTAACGGTTGACGAGGTTCCTGGACTTGCCATGCGGTGGCAGACCCCTGGCTTGGCTTAGACGGCGGCGAAGGTGAGCCGGTTGTGCCCGGATTTCTTGGCGTCGTACATCGCTGCGTCGGCTTGGCGGATGAGGTCATCCAAATCGGTCACATTGACGGTCGGGAACGACACGGCTCCGAGACTGATCGTCACACTGATCGCTATCTGGTCGAAGCTGATCACCGTCGACTCGACGACGCGTCGGATACGCTCGCCCAAGGCTCGGACGTCGGTCTCACCGGCTCCGGGCAGCACCGCAAGGAACTCTTCGCCTCCATACCGCATCAGCGTGTCGCCTTCACGCAACACGCCCTTCGCCGAGTTCGCTATCGCCCTCAGCACCTGGTCTCCCGACTGGTGCCCGTAGGTGTCGTTGACCGCTTTGAAGTGATCGATGTCGAACATCACAGCACCAAGCGGTTCTTTCGTTCGAACGGACCGGCTGAACTCCTGACTCAACCGCTCCAACCCAAAGCGCCGGTTGTACAGCCCCGTCAGGGGGTCGATGGCGCCGCGACGTGCTGGAGCCTTTCGTGGCTCAGTGCATTGTTCAGTGCAACCGCGAAGTTCGGCAACCGTCTAGTCAGGCGCGGCAAC
>JBDTRP010000092.1:0-4987 GCA_039931555.1 Ilumatobacteraceae bacterium
AGCCGGGATGGTCCGTCGGAAGCTCGAGTACTGCACCACTCATCCGGCAATCATCTCCTGATCACGATGATTTGTCGACCACCTCTGCAAGATCTCGACGAAGCGACAGAATATGATGCCGCGATGGGTCAAAACGTCGATGGACTACCCCTTCCACCCGCAACCAGTCGACAGATCGACGGTATCGATCAGGCGATCATCAACGCAGTTGTGCAGGATGCCCGAATCTCGCTGACGGACCTCGCTGCGCAGGTCAGCGTGTCGCGGTCGACGGCGCACACGCGACTGCAGCGACTCCGTCACGAACGAATCATCACCGGGTTCACTGCGACCATCGATCCCATCGCTGTCGGGCTGGGGGTCGCCGCGTTGGTGTTCATCGACATCGAACAGCACGACTGGCGAAGCCTGCGCAGCGATCTCGCTGCCCTACCCGGCGTGGAGTACCTGGCGATGTGCGCTGGGCGATTCGATCTGATGTTGATCGCTCGAGCCGAGAGCATCCCAGCACTGCGCGACGTGCTGCTCGAGCAGATCCAACGAATGCCCGGCGTACGCTCGACCGAGAGCGTCATCATCCTCGACGAGATCCGTTCCAGCTGACAGCATCTCGAGCGTTTCGGGGTACCAGGCGGGCGCCGAACACTCCACACGACCGAATTCAGCGGGCAACGAGCACAGCGGTCGGCGCGAGGCCATCGCCTCGTTGCGACCGGTTGCGCCACGCGCTGGTCCAGCCGAGCGACGCCACGCCGACGATCAGCCCGATGGCGAGGCTCACTGCGACGAATATCAAGCGAAGGCTGCGCCGCGGTATCGGCGGCTTCGCCCTCACCTCGGCCGTGGTGAGGCGCCACGTCTCCAGTGCGTGACCCACGACGTGGACGCTGATCAGCACGGCCCAGGCGATCACAGTTCCCTGGTGAATCGTCAGCCACGTATCCGCATGTCGAGGTCCGACGGCCAGCGTGACAATGCCCGCGCCCAGCATCGAGAGCGTTGCGACGACCAACAGTGGGGCGCTGATCCGCAGAATGGGATGCGGTGCGCCTTTGCTGCGATACGCCTCGGCACCTCGGTAGTAGTGCCAGAAGCGGTAGCCGGTGGTCGCCAATTTGAAGCAGACCAACGGGACGATGAACAACCCGACGAACACGTGCCAGGTGAACATCTGGCCCACATCGATCACCGTGATGCTCTCGATGCCGAAGGCAACGAGCAAGCACACGCCCAACAGCGCCGTCATCCGGGCGTTGCTGTCGACGCCCGGCTCGCTTTCGGCAGCGTGACCGCCGCTGACAAAGCCGATGATGTGTTGTGCCATCACCTCAGACTAGGTGGTGGCTGCTGCGCGAGCTGATGGCTCGGTAGACGAGCAGGGCGATCACGGCCCCCACGATCGACCCGAGAATTCCCGATGCCTGAAATGCCCCGTCCTGCGCGTCGTGATGGGTCAGGACGTAGCCGAGGAAGCCGCCGACGAAGGAACCGACGATTCCGAGGAGGATCGTGGCGCTGACCGACATGGAATCCTTGCCGGGAACCAGCGCCCGGGCGATGAAACCTGCAACCAGGCCGATCACGATGAGGTACACGATGAAACCGAGCATGACGAGACGTCTCCTTGAGTGGGGGCCCGCGCGAACGGGTGGACCACTGATTGCCGATCGACGGTGAATTCAAACGTTGGATGCAGCAGCGTTCAGCCGGTCGCGTCGGCACCGCGGGCGCGGGCGCGGCGCTTGCCCTCGTGCATTGCCTGCACGCGAGCGACGGGGATGGCGTGTCCCTCGGCCATGAGATCCGCGCTCAACGACTGCGGCGCAGGCATCTGCTCGGCCCACGGGTCGCCGTCGCCGAGCAGCTGCAAGGCGGTGTGGATGGTGAAGTCGCGTGGCGCGACCTGGTCGAGGTCGCTCCACGCCACAGGAAAAGAGACGGGCACCCCGGCGCGGACGCGAGGGCTGTAGGCCGCAACGACTGTGGCTCCCCCGACGCGCGTGGAGTCGATGAACACCTTGCCGTCACGGTCCTGCTTCATGAACGCCGTCGTGGCGATGTCAGGGTCAAGACGTTCGACGCGCGCTGCGATGGCTCGTGTCGCGGCCGCTGCGTTCCCCATCGTCACGTTGCCCGCGAGCGGTACAAAGACGTGCACTCCCTTGGCGCCACTGGTCTTCACGGCACCCTCGAGGCCAAGATCGCCGAGCGCGTGACGAACCAGGTGTGCTGCCCGCACTGCCATCGAGAACGAGTCGCCGACCGGCGGATCGAGGTCGAGCACCACATGCGTCGGGTGGTCTGGCTGGTCCACTCGGCTCAGGGTTGGGTGGTATTCCACCGCACGCTGATTGGCGAACCACAACAGCGTGCGACGGTCGTTGCACAGGGCGTATGACACTTCGCGCTTGGAGGCCTCGGCCCACAACTTCATCACGGGAACCCACGGCGGCGTGTACTTCGGCACGTTCTTCTGCATGAACGCCTCCTGCCCTCGATGGATGCGGATCACCGACAGCGGGCGATCGAGAAGCGCTGGAATGATTCGCCCCCGTACGCCATCGAGGTAGTCCACCAGGTCCCGCTTCGTCGCGTCGGCATCGTCGAACAGCGACTGGTCGAGGTTGGTCAGCGTCACGTCGTCGCGCGACTCTTCACGACTCATCGGCACGACGTTAGTGAGATCCGGCGGTACGGTCGTGGCGTGGCAGCCCCGAAGTCACCTGCGATCGAGATTCCCGTCGGCGAACGAATCGTACGCGTCACCAACCCAGATCGGGTGTACTTCCCCACGCGGGGCGAGACCAAGCTGGATCTCGTCAACTACTACCTCGCTGTGGGTACCGGGATCGTCAGCGCGCTACGCGAGCGACCGTGCATGTTGCACCGCTTTCCGACAGGGACCTCCGGCGAGAAGGTGCACCAGAAGCGCGTGCCTTCCGGCGCACCACCGTGGCTCGGCACGGTTCGGTTGCACTTCCCCCGATACGGGTTGCACGCCGACGAGTTGTGCGTCACGGAACTGGCCGAAGTGATCTGGGCCGTGCAGATGTCGACAGTCGAGTTCCATCCGTGGAACTCACGGCGCGCCGACACGGAGAAGCCCGACGAATGGCGAATCGACCTCGACCCGATGCCGGAGTGCCCGTTCAGCACCGTGCGCCGTGTTGCCCACATGACCAAAGAGGTGCTCGACGAGCTCGGCGCCGTCGGGTGGCCGAAGACGTCGGGCGGCAAGGGCATGCACGTCTACGTGCGCATCGCGCCCTCACACGGGTTCACTGACGTGCGTCGCGCCGCGCTGGCCTTCGCTCGCGAGATCGAGCGGCGCATGCCCGACGCGGTGACGACGACGTGGTGGCGCAAGGACCGCGATCCGACGTCGTTGTTCGTCGACTACAACCAGAACGCCCGCGACCATACGATGGCCGCGGCGTACTCGGTTCGTGGTGTGCCCGACGCACGCGTCTCGACCCCGATCCGTTGGGACGAGATCGAAACAGTGGAGCCGGCGGAGCTGACCATCGATACGGTGCCTCGGCGGTTTGCCGAGTTGGGCGACCTGCACGCCGGTATCGACGAGTCGATGTTCGACATCGGCGCACTGCTGGAGTGGGCCGAGCGGGACGAGCATGCGGGAGCGGTCGATGCAGGAGTCCCGGACGACCCCGACGACTGAGTGTGGGCCGACGCTGACCGTCTCCACGACGGTCAGCGTGTGACAGCCAACGGACTACGCCCGGGCTGCTTCGGCCCCGTCCTTGAGCATCTGCACCCACGACAGATAGGTCCCGACGTTCGCCTCCAATCGTCGAGCGGTTTCGCACGTTGTGTGGTCGCACTGCGGCTGCCCCTCGTGCGCGGCGAAGTCGTACATGCAGACGTTGCACGTGACCTGGAGCTCCGCCGGTAGACCGGGGCAGTCATAGAAGCTGCACGGCCGTGCTCCATCGGCACTGGCCTTTTCGGGCGAGCACCCTGGGCACCCCGGGCGGAACTCCCGAACGGCTCGAGGCAACGCCCCGTAGTCGATGTGCGAGGTGTGGATATCAGCCATGGTGACCCCTTTGTTGGATCGATGCCATCCCCCGTGTGGGTTGATCGTCGGCCCGCCGCACCGCCCGGCGACAGAGGCGAAGGTCCCGCACATGCCGACCTCCGCGGCTACCTCAGCGCAACCACGTAGTTCACGAAGACGGTGTGCAGGACAGTGCCGTCGGTGCGACTGCGCAGGACCGCCCGCACGGTGTGCGTACCAACGCACCCCGCCGAACTGGTGACGCCCGTGGGGGTGGTGTTCGTGGTCGCGGTCCAACCCTGGCTCGAACCAGAGCTCAACAACAGTGCGTTGAACAGTGAGAACGAGGCCTTGCATGTGCTGGACGTGTTGGTCGGCTCGTCGAAGTCGATCCAGTACGACTGCAGGTAGATCGAGCAGTTGAACACTTCGCCCCGGAGTTGCAACGCGGAAGCTGTGTAGCCGCCGCTGGATGCGGATAGCTGCACCGTCGACGCGGAGATCGAGCTGATCGTGCCGCACTTGCCGACGACGGTTCCACCGCCCCCGCCCCCGCCGGCGGAACTGATCGATGACGGGACGAGGGCGAAACAGAGCGCAGCCACGGCGAAGGCCGTGACGACCGATCTGACGGTCCGCATCGACTGACCGCTCGAGCGGAGATGATCTGGTTGATCACGATTGCCGATCGACAGCGTCGTGGGCGCTACCGCCACCTTGGTTGCGAGGATCTCTTGGTTCGACACGTTCGGCACCTTTCGTCGGCCCGCTCACTCATGGATGACCCGTCCCACCTCCGACTATGCGGCCGACCGCGTCCGGCCACAACACGACCATCGTGCTACGACCAAGTCAGAGAGCCGACGAGGTGTCGAGTTGCGCAACGGGAAGGCGGCAAAATCCTTCATCTCCTTGAGCGTCGATGCCCGTTGATGTCCGTTACGGCTTGCGCGACTCCAGAGGTGGTTG
>JBDTRP010000093.1:0-2480 GCA_039931555.1 Ilumatobacteraceae bacterium
GGCCTTCTTGGCCGGGGCCTTCTTGGCCGGCGCCTTGCGGGTCACGACCTTGGCGACGCCCGACGGCCCGGCCGCCGGCTTGGCTGCTGCCTTCTTGGCCGGCGCAGCCTTCTTGGCCGATGCCTTGGCTGCGAGACCGAAGTTACCGGCCACGTCCTCAACCCGAGCCTCGACATCGTCGAGGCGCTGGGCGAAGCGGCCGAGCTGCTTGGAGACCTCGGACTGGATCAAGCTGATCACGTGTTCGGTGGTCGCCCGGCCGCGCTCGACGAGTTGCTGCACAGTCTTTTCTGCATCCTTGCGGCGGATCTGGCCGGCCTTGGTGAATTCGGCGACGAGCTTTTCTGCGTTCTTCTGCGACATTTCGGTGAACTGTGCACCGGTGTCCATCAGACGCTTGAGGAGTGGGGAACCTGTCATGCCCGCAGCCTATCCCTGGTCACACCCTCGTCGATCAGGACCTTTGCCACACCAGCGAGGTTCGCGGCAATCACATCTGGTGTCGGTGAGACCGATGTGCCCGGCGCCGTGATGCCGGATTCGACGTGGGCGTACCGGCAGCCGAGCGTCGACGCCATCAGGCCGTCGGTCTCCGGACGGTCGCCGACCATGACGGCGCGCTTCGCTGCCGCGTCGCCGATCGTTGCTCGCACCAACGCTGCCATCGGCTCGTGCGGCTTGCCGGCAACGATCGGCGCCACTCCCGAAGCCGTGACGATCGAGGCGAGAATCGCGCCACCGCCGGGGATCGGGCCGTCAGGTGTCGGGTACGTCGCGTCGTCGTTGGTGCCGATCAGCCGGGCACCGTTGCGCACAGCCCGACTGGAGGTCAGCATCTCGTCGTAGTCGAACGTGCGGTGGAAACCGACGACAACGGCATCGATGTGCTCGTCCGTCGCGGCGACGGCGATGGCACCGCGGCCGTTCACCGCCTGGACCACACCGTCACCGCCGCAGACCAGCACTCGCTCGCCTGGCTGCAACAGCAACGCGGCCGCGTTCGCCGAGGTCAAGACATCGCCGGCCGCGGGAATTCCGATCGCCGCGAGTGACGCCTCCTGCACCTCGACACGAGCCGCCGAGTTGTTGGTCACGAACAACACTCGATGTCCCGCTGCACGCAGTTGGGCGATCGCTTCGACCGAGCCGGCAATCGGCTCGTGAGCCAACCACACGACCCCGTCGAGGTCGCACAACACGACACATGGCTCCTCGGCAGGTTCGTCCATACCTGGCCATGTTGACACGCCAGATGCCAACCTGTAGGGGTGCCACGATTCGAACCGTTCGCCGCATTGCGGTACTCCCCCGCCGAGCCGCTCGACGACGTCGTCGCACCGCCGTACGACGTGCTCTCGCTCGCCGATGTCGACGCGTTGCTGGCCAAGGACCCACACAACATCGTGGCGGTCGACGTTCCCCTCGACCGTGATGGTCCCGGGCGGTACGAGCTCGCCGCACGCCGGATGGAGTCCTGGATCACCGCAGGCGTGCTGCGCCGCGACGCGTCGCCCTCGCTGACGTTGTACCGCATGGAGTTCACCGATGAGACCGGGCGTGATCGACACACGGTCGGGGTCATCGGCGCACTCGAGGTCGTCGACGAAGGTGCCGACGGCGTGTTGCCTCACGAGCGAACCACGCCGAAGGCCAAGACGGATCGGCTCGATCTCACCCGGGCCACGCGCTGCAATCTGTCCCCTGTGTGGGGGTTGTCGTTGACTGCCGGGTTGACCGATCTCCTGCTCGAACCGGGCGAACTGGTGGGCCGCTGCACCGACGAGCACGCCGTGGTGCACCGGGTGGAGCGTGTCGATGCCCCCAATCGGATCGAAGCGATCTGCAGTGTCGTCGCCGCCAACGCCGTGTTGATCGCCGATGGCCACCATCGGTATGCGATCAGCCGTTCGTATCGCGACGAAGTGCGCGCAACGACGGGTCGGGTCGACACCAACGCCGAGCTGACGATGGCCTACGTGGCCGAACTCGTCGACGAGCAGCTCAGCATCGACCCCATCCACCGCGTCTATCGAGGCACCACCGCCGACGCGCTGGCAGTGCGTCTCTCGAAGTTCTGCGACGCGGTAGAGGCCGGCCCGGTCACCGCACGATTTGCGGCCGAAGCCATCGATCGGCGGGCGTTGTGTCTGGTTCGGCCTGACGGAACCGGTGCGTGGTTGACCCCTCGGGCCGGGGCGTTCGACGGCGTCCGCGCCCTCGACGGCGCGTACCTCGAACACGCCCTCGACGATCTGGCCGGTGCCGGCGGCGCCCCGATCGACGTCAGCTACCAGCACGGCGTGCAGCAGGTGATCGATGTGCTGCGCGCCGGCGAAGCCGATGCCGCCGTCCTGATCCGGCCGACGAGCATCGCCGAGATTCGGCGGACGGCGATCGAGCGCCTCCTGATGCCGCCGAAGTCGACGTTCTTCACGCCGAAGCTTCGAACCGGTTTGGTGGTGCGACCGCTCGACGTTTAG
>JBDTRP010000094.1:0-13946 GCA_039931555.1 Ilumatobacteraceae bacterium
GAGGCCGATCATCGAACGGCTCTTGTCGAGAATACGCATGACGATCTTCTCGCCGAACACGGTTGCCACGCTGGCGACGCGGACATCGACCTCCTTGCCGTCGATCACCGTCGAGAACTGACCGTCTTGCGGCTTGCGCTTCTCGACGATGTTCATGCCACTCATGATCTTGAGGCGGCTGCTGAGTGCCGGGTGCACGCTGATCGGCAGGCTGAACGCCTCGACGAGGTGACCGTCGATGCGGAAGCGGATTCGGAGCTTGTCGTCGAGCGGCTCGACGTGGATGTCTGATGTGCGGTCGCGCATCGCCTGGCTGACGATGCGGCTGACGAGCTGGATGATGGGTGCCTGGTCGTCGAGGCTGACCTCGGCGGCTGCGGCAGCGACCCTGCTCTGATCGTCGCCGACCTCGAAGACCCGGACCAGCTTTTCGATCTCGTCGTTGGCGCGGTACGTGCGGTCGATGAACGTGCGGATGGTGGCGGGGTCGGCGACCGTCCAGCGAACAGGTCGGCCCGCTGCGGCCTCGACGAGGCGGCGCCTGGCCGGGCTCGGGTCGGCGGCGATGACGACGATCGCCCCACCCTCTTCGGCGATGCCGATCACGCAGTGGGCACGGACGATCTTCTCGTCGAGGAAGTCCTTGGCGTTGTCCGGCAACTCGATCGACTTGGAGTCGAGCAGGGCGACCTCGGTGACCATCGCGATTGCTTTGGCCACTTCACCTCGATCGACCGCGAAACGCCCCAGCACGATGTCGGCGAACTGCAACAGGTCACCGTTGGCGCCCGCCAGCGCGCTCGCCAGGTTCTCAGCGCTGAGTTGCTCGCTCTCGACCAGCACCTGGCCGACACGCATGCACTCGGCCGCCGCTTCGCCGGGCACCACCACTGCAGCCTGTGGGCGCGGCAACGGTAGTGATGCGTCGCTTGTTTCTTTCGTCTTTTGGAACAGTGCCATAGTGCCCGTCTCCCGCCAGTGGCGGCGTTACCAGCTTGCGTCAGTACGACGAGTAGCTGGGCTCCGATGATGAATCCGCGCCGCCCGCCGGCAGCGTTGGGTTGGTGCTCGGCGACGGGAAGCCGCCACCAGAGCTTGTTTCGACCTTGCGGACGAACTGGTTGGGATTGAGCTCGAGCAGTGCGCGCTCGATCTCCTCGAGACGCTCGAGCTGCACGGCCTCACTGACATCCATCGTGTCGGCCAACTGCGCCTCTATCTCCGACATCCGCAGTGCCGTAGCGTCGAACTTCTCCCCTTGGGAAGCGATGAAGCGGTCGACCTCGATGCGCACGAGCATGGCTTCACCGACAGCGCTGGAGAGTTGCTCCTTGACCGCGTTGATCGCTTCCTCGTCGACCTTGGCGACGTCGGCGGCAAGGAAATCCATCCGGTCGCCGGCTTCCAGCAGGCTCGCTTCGACATCGACGATCCGCTTCGACAGCGCGCCCATGGCGTCGTCGAACCCGGCGCCGACGCGGCCGATCGTTGCTTCGAGGTTGGCGACCTTGACGCCGTTGTGGTCGTTGATCCGCTCTTCCATGGCGATGGCTCGATCGACCATCTTCATGTCGATGGCGTCCATGCGTTGCGACAGGATCTGACCGTGTTCGGCGAGTTGCCGGGCAACATCCGCTCCTGCCTGATCGACCAATCCGCGCACGTCGCCGAGTCGTTGGTCGACCGCGCGAGTCACCGTCTGGTCGCCCTCGTCCATGCGACTCGACAACGCCGTAACGGTCTCGTTGATGTGGGCCACGATCGCCGCAGCCTGCTCGTCGAAGCGGCGGCTCGACTTGTGCAGTTCGTCGATCTGCGTCTCGACGGCAGAGGTCTTGTGCTCGAGGTAGTCGCGCAACCCCTGGCTGACCGAGGCGAACTGCGCCGGCAGCTCGGCCTGCACCAACGAAGGGAGGCTGGCCAGCTTGGCGTTGATCGTGGTCAGGGTCTGGTGCTGATGGTTGGCGAACTCGGCGAGTCGCTCTTCCAGGGCGGCTTGCAGCGCAGCCTGGTAGCGATCGTTGGCCTGGTGATTTGCAGCGACCTTGGCGGTCAGCGCCTCGAGTTGCTGAGCGAACTCGGCGCGCATCTCGAGGCGTTCCTTCTCGGCGGCGTGGCGTGTTGCCTCGACCTGCTGCGACATCGTCGACACGTAGTGCGTGAGCTGACGTTCGACTGCGCCGGCGATTGTTGCCGCGAGCATCTCGGTGGACGACGGGGGTGCCGCGGGTTGCACGGGCGGCGGGTGCTCGCTCGGGGCCGCCGGCACCCATGCCGGTGTAGTCGGTAGTTCGTTCGCCACGGACTTTTCATCGGTAGACCTTGCCCCAATCTTGAGAGATCTTTGCCGACTACGGTGGCTTCGTGCGCGTGCATCTGATCGACGGAACCTACGAGTTGTTCCGTCAACATTTCGGCCAGGCGGGACGCCACGCCGAGGCCGTTCCCTACGCCGCGACGATCGGGGTGGTGGCCTCGACACTGCAACTCGTCAGTGAGGGGGCAACCCACCTCGGCATCGCCAGCGACCACGTGATCGAGAGCTTTCGCAACGACATGTGGCCCGGTTACAAGACCAGCGAAGGGATGGACCCCGAGCTGTTGGAGCAGATCCCACTGATGGAAGAAGCGCTGGTCAGCGCGGGGTTCACCACCTGGGCGATGGTCGAATACGAGGCCGATGACGCCTTGGGGGCGGCCGCAGCGGTCGCCGACGCCGACCCCCGCGTCACCCAGGTGATGATCGTCACCCCCGACAAAGACCTCGGGCAATGCGTGCGCGGCACTCGCGTCGTGCAGTTCGACCGGCGCAAGGGAGAGATCGTCGACGAGGCAGGGGTGACTGCGAAGTTCGGGGTCGGCCCGGCCTCGATCGCCGACTACCTGGCGCTGGTCGGCGACTCCGCCGACGGGTATCCGGGGCTAGCCGGCTGGGGTGCCAAGAGTGCCGCGACCGTGCTGGCCAAGTACGGATCGATCACCGAGATTCCGGCCTCGTCGGGCGACTGGGGCCTACCTGCGCTGCGCGGCTCCGAGAAGCTGGCCGTCACGCTCCGCGACAATCTCGAGCTCGCCCTGCTGTTCCGCCGCATCGCCACGATCGAGACCGACGTACCCGTCGGAAGCGTCGACGATTGGCAGTGGAAGGGCCCGACGCCGGGTTTCGCCGCCGTGGCCGAGCGCCTCGGCGCGCCGCAACTCGTCGAGCGAGCGGGGCGGCTGGCAAACCGCCTGGCAGAACGAACAACACCCGCCGAGTGAGGTGACGGCCAGGCTGCCTGCGGCACACAAGCGTTACCGTTGAAGGCTGCTACCTCCCGGTCCTGACCTGATTCCCGGACGCCCGTCGCACAGGGCCCGACCGTCACCTCACCCGGCGGGTGCCAAGTTCGCCACCCTCAAAGTTCGGTGGTACAACCCTAGCGCGACCGCTACCCTTCTGTGCCCCAGGAGGGGTGCGAGAGCGGCCGAATCGGCACGCTTGGAAAGCGTGTGAGGGGCAACCCTCCGTGGGTTCGAATCCCACCCCCTCCGCCATGATGGCCGGCCTGACCGACGACGAGGCGATGCGCCTGGCGCTCGACCAGGCGGCCGCGGCCGTCGCCCATGGCGACGTGCCGATCGGCGCCGTCGTGGTGCGCGACGGCCAGGTGATCGCCGCCCGCCACAACGAGCGTGAGCTGACCGGCGATCCCACCGCCCACGCCGAGGTGCTGGCCATCCGCGATGCGGCTCAGGTGGTCGGTCATTGGCGACTGCTCGACTGCACGCTGTACGTCACGCTGGAGCCCTGCGTGATGTGTGCCGGTGCGCTCGTGAACTCGCGGATCGGGCGAGTCGTGTTCGGTGCCGGCGATCCCAAGGCCGGCGCTGTCGTCAGCCTCTACGAGATCTGTGGCGACCAACGCTTGAACCATCGCCCACCGGTGACGGCGGGGGTCTGCGCCAACGAAGCGGGGGCGCTGCTGCGGGCGTTCTTCGCCGAACGCCGCCAGACGGGTTAGAAGCCGGCGCCCATCCCAGCGAAGGCTCGTTTGATGGCTTCGGCCACCTCGTCGGCGATGGCGGTGTGATCCAACTCTTCGGCCTGAGACGCGGCGGTGACCGGCACCTGGGCGGTTGGCGCCGGCATCGACGTCACGGACACCTGGGTCGTCAGCGGAAGCTGGGTGGTGACCGGCATCTGCGTGGTCGCCCGCGACGTCACCGGCACGGCCTGCGTGATCGGCGGCGGGGGCGGCACGGTTGCCTTGACGGGCGCGGTCACCGGCACTGCCTGGGTGATCGGCGGGGCGTTGAGATTGTTCTTCGGTGCCGGTTGGGGCTGCTGAGCCGCTGGTTGGGCTGCGGGTTGAGCCTCCGGCTGGTGCTCCTGCTTGGGCTTCGGCTTCGCCGCCGCCTTGGGCGCCGGCGCCGTCTCAGGGCGCGATTCGCCCTGGCGACCCGAGACCGGCACGCTGTGCGGGTACCAACGGTCGATGCCGCTCGGGTGCCGCCGGTACAAGGCCAATTCGTAGCCAGCGACGACATCGTTGGCGACCGAGACCATCACATCGTCGGTGAACAATTCGGTGCACAGTTCGACCGAGGCGCGATCGATCGACGGATCCGCCTCGAACATCCGCCCGACGTGCTCGACACCGTTCACGATCACCGTGCCGCGCTGCATCTGCTCGCGGGTGATCACGCCTTCCATCATCAGGCGGATCGGCAACGCCCCGTCGGAGATCCGCTCGGCGAAGTAGACCATCCCATCACGCAAGAAGAGCCGGGTCTGCGGATTCGTCGACAATCTCAGTTCACCCGTCAGGTATTGTCGACGAGCAGCCTCGATCACCTGCCACGCGGGACGAGGGGTGAAACTGGCCTCGTCAGGAAAGAGATTTGCGTCCGCCACGGAACTTGCATCGGCACGCACCGCGAGCGTCTTGAGGAAACATTGCGGGATAGGCAGGCCCGTCCGATGCCGCTAGCCTGCCACCCGGAAGGATGCCAGAGTGGACGAATGGGACGGTCTCGAACACCGTTGAGGTCTTATGGGTCTCCGTGGGTTCGAATCCCACTCCTTCCGCCAATTGCAGCCGGTTGCTAGCAGCGCAGGCCTTCGGCCGGCAGGTGGCCAACCGGGTCGACCAGGTAGTCGTCGACCGCCGATGTCGAGCAGGCGTTGAGGCCGTAGCCGGTGTGCTGGTTGCCCTCGACCACCACCAGCCTGCTCTGCTCGAGGGCTGCCGCCATCTTGCGGGTGCCGTCGAGCGGCGTGGCCGGGTCGCCGGTGGTGCCCATCACCACGATCGGGCCGGCGCCCTTGCCGGTGATCTCGATGCGCGGATCGGTGGTCGGCGGGAAGAAGGTGCAGGCGTAGTCGCCCACGGTCCTGGCTTCGAACCGCGGTGCCACCTCGCGAAGCTGCACTGCGTTGGCGTCGTCTTCCTCCACGGTCGGTCGCTCGGTCGAGTCCATGCAACTGATGACCTGGAAGGCCTCCAGCGAATCGGCGTACGTGCCGTCGGGTCCACGTTGGTAGTACTGGTCGTACAGCGCCAACAGACCGGCGCCCTTGCCGTGCTGGGCGTCGTCGAGCGCGCTGGCGAGCGCAGGCCAACTGGACGACGAGTACATCGCCTCACCGACCGCGGCGATAGCGACCTCCAGGGAGACGGCGGGTCGGCCCGGTTCGCTGGGGATCGCTACCGAGTCGATGCTCTTCATCAGTCGATCGAACGCCGCTGCCGAGTCGCCGTCGTTGTTGAAGGGGCACTTGGCATCGCCGCTACACGCCGCGAGGAACGTATCCAAGGAGTCCTCGAAGCCTTGCAACTGCTGACGCTCGCTGCCGGCCGCGTCCGCGGTGGGGTCGACCGCCCCATCGAGCACTGCGGCGCGGACCGTCGAGGGGAACAACGTGGCCCAGGTGGCACCGAGCTCGCTGCCGTAGCTGAACCCGAGGTAGCTGATGGTCGCCTCGCCGAGCGCAGCCCGGATGCCGTCCATGTCCCGCGCCGAGTTGTTGGTGCCGACGTAACGATAGATCGCGCCGTTCTTGTCGACGCAGTCGGTGGCGAACTCCTTGGCGACATCGACCAACTGCTGGCGCGCTGCGGCATCGTCGGGCGTGATGTCACCGGTCGCGAAGAAGTGGTCGTAGTCGTCGATGCAGTCGATCTTCGGCTGGCTCTCGCCCGTGCCCCGTGGGTCCCACGCCACGATGTC
Organism: Ilumatobacteraceae bacterium; assembly: GCA_039931555.1. GTDB lineage: Bacteria > Actinomycetota > Acidimicrobiia > Acidimicrobiales > Ilumatobacteraceae > JAENVT01. The sequence goes on from JBDTRP010000094.1 coordinate 6,214, forward strand.
GAAGTGGTCGAGCAGCGTCTGCCCGAAGTTCGCCTCGGCAAAGAGCGCGAAATCGGTGCCGCCGAAGCCAGGCCCGCCCGGGTTGACCAGCACACTGCCGATCCGCTCGGCGGGCTTCATCGCCAGATGGCGGGCGATGTCGAGATCGAAGGTGCCCTTCGAGGGATCGTTGTAGTCGATCGGAACCGTGAAGGTGCCGATCTCGACCCGGCCGGTCTCGCCGAACGGGGTCCATCCGAAGGGATCATCGGCAGGATCGAACGTGGCGTCGGAGTGCTGTGCGTCGGTCGCGGCGACGCCGGCACCGACCCCGCAGCCGGCCAGCAGCACGACACAACAGATCATGGAAGCCGTGCGCCGCATCAGGCGCTCAGCGTATGGCCCAGCGGGTCTCGACGCTCGGCGGCACCCCTATCCTCGACTCATGCGAATGGGCCCACACATGATGCTGGGAAGCGACAACGACGCCGTGAAGGGCGCCCGCCTGCAGGGCAGCGCCGTACGTCGGGCGTGGCAGTTCGCCAATCCGTACCGAACGATCATCATCTTCTTCCTCGTGACGATCGTGGTCAGCGCGGTGCTCGAACTGGTGCCGCCGTTCGCCTTCAGGTCGATCCTCGACGACGCCATCCCCAAGCACGACCGCGGCCTGATCAACGTGCTGGCCGCCGTGGTGGTCGGCTCGGCCATCGTCGACGCGCTGCTGGCCATCGTGCAACGGTGGTGCTCGGCACGGATCGGCGAGGGCTTGATCTGCGACCTGCGCGTGGCCCTGTTCGGCAAGGTGCAGCGCATGCCGATCGCGTTCTTCACCCGCACCCAGACCGGTGCGCTCAGCAGCCGGCTGAACAACGACGTCGTCGGTGCCCAGAGCGCCGTCACCAGCACACTCGGCAGCGTGGTCAGCAACGTGGTCGTGTTGATCACCACGCTGTCGGCGATGGTCTTCCTCGAGTGGCGCCTGACCTTGCTGGCGCTGGTCGTGCTGCCGTTGTTCATCATCCCCGCCAAGCGGGTCGGCAAGCGGTTCCAGGCGCTGGCCCGCCAGCAGATGAACACCAACGCCGAGATGAACTCGCAGATGGCCGAGCGGTTCAACGTCGCCGGCGCCCAACTCGTGAAACTGTTCGGCCGGTCCGCTGACGAGACCACGCTGTTCACGAAGCGTGCCTCCAAGGTGCGCGACATCGGGATCAAGTCGGCGATGTACGGGCGCGTCTTCTTCGTTGCCCTCGGGCTGGTCGGCGCACTCGGCGCAGCGGCGATCTACGGCATCGGCGCCAACCTCGTCGTCAGCGGCAACATCAAGCCGGGAACTCTGGTCGCCCTGGCCGCCCTGGTCACCAGGGTGTACCAACCCTTGACCGGACTCACCAATGCACGCGTCGACCTGATGACCGCGATGGTCAGCTTCGAGCGGGTGTTCGAGGTGCTCGACGCACCGGAGAGCATCACCGACCGGCCGGGTGCCGTCGACCTCGTCGACCCCCAGGGTCTGGTCGAGTTCCACGACGTCACGTTCCGCTACCCGACTGCGGCCGAAGTCACGGTGAAGTCGCTGGAGGCGCCGAGCGCGCTGCTGGGCCACGACCCCGACCACGACGTGCTCGCCGGGTTGAGCCTGACGCTGCGGCCGGGCGAGACCGTTGCCCTGGTCGGTGCATCCGGATCCGGCAAGACGACCCTTGCCGGGCTGATCCCGCGGTTGTACGACGTGACCGCAGGAAGCGTCAGCGTCGACGGCCATGACGTGCGCGACCTGACGCAGCAGACCCTGCGCGCTGCGATCGGTGTGGTCAGCCAGGACCCACACCTGTTCCACGAATCGATCGGCGACAACCTGCGCTACGCCAAGCCCGAGGCAACGACCGCCGAGCTCGACGCGGCGTGCCGTGGAGCACGCATCTACGACACGATCGCCACACTGCCCGATGGCTACGACACGATGGTCGGCGAGCGCGGCTACCGACTGAGCGGTGGCGAGAAGCAGCGCCTGGCCATCGCCCGGCTGTTGCTGAAGAACCCGATCGTGATGATCCTCGACGAGGCCACCAGCCATCTCGACAACGAGAACGAGGCGCACGTGCAGGCCGCGTTCGACGAGGCGCTGCGCGGCCGGACCGCCCTGGTGATCGCCCACCGGTTGTCGACCATCCGCGACGCCGACCGCATCGTGGTACTCGATGACGGCCGGATCGTGGAGGAGGGCACGCACGACGACCTGATGGCCCTCGACGGTCTGTACGCCGCTCAGGTCCGCGCCGGGGAATCACCGCTGATCCCCGGCTGACCTGGGGGTTCGTGCTGTCTGACGGCCCATCCGCGAACCCTGTGACACCCCCTGGTCATGATGGTGACCATGGAGTTCGCACTCGTCATCTGCCTCGTGGCCGCCGTGGCCGCACTGACCTGGCTGGTCGCCCGCCGCAATCCGGTGGTCGTTGCTCCGGTCGCCGCACCCACGGTCTCGGCCGACGTCATCAGCCAGGCGGCCATGCTCGCCGTCGAGCAGGCCGTCACCATGAGCCGCGAACAGCTCGGTGCCCACACCCAGGCCAGCGATGCCTCCTTGGCGGGGCGTCAGCAGTTGATCGACCAGCGCCTCGGCGAGGTCCAGACCGGGGTGCGCACCGACATCGACCGGCTGTCACAACTCGTCCAGCAACTCGGGCAGGCCACATCCGAGCGGTTCGGTCAAGTCGATCGGTCGCTGCAGGTGCACTCCGAGATCGCCCAGATGCTGTCGAACACCACCAACAGCCTGCGCGAGGCCCTGGCCAGCTCCAACGCCCGCGGCCAGTGGGGCGAGCGGATGGCCGAAGACGTGCTGCGCCTGGCCGGGTTCCACGAGGGGGTCAACTACCGCAAGCGCACGGCAGTGGTCGGCGAAGGGCACGGGATCCCCGACTTCACGTTCCTGCTGCCGAAGGGCCACGTCTTGTTCATGGACGTGAAGTTCCCGATGGCGTCGTACCTCAAGTACCTCGACGCGTCGACCGAGGCCGAACGATCGGCGCACCGCGCCACCTTCGTGCGCGACGTACGCGCCAGGGTGCGCGAGTTGGCCCGGCGCGAGTACGCGTCGACCGACGACCGTTCGACGGTCGACAACGTGTTGCTGTTCGTCCCCAACGAGACCATCAGCGCGTTCATCCACGAGAGCGACAACGGCCTGATCGAAGAGGCGATGGCCTCGAACGTCGTCATCTGTTCGCCCTTGACCCTGTTCGCCTTCCTCGGGGTCATTCGTCAGGCGTTCGACAACTTCGTGATCGAAGAGACCAGCCAAGAGATTCTCCAGTTGCTCGGCAAGTTCGGTCAGCAGTGGGGCAAGTACACCGAGTCGATCGACAAGGTCAAGCGGCAGTTCGACACGCTCAACCGATCGTTCGACGAGCTCGCCACCACCCGCCGGCGGGCGCTCGAACGGCCGCTGAACGCCATCGAAGATCTGCGTCGCAAGCAGCAGTTGCCGATCGACGGACAGCTGTTCGGGGTCGACGAGACCGGCGAGCTCGACAACGAGCTCGACAACGTGCGCGAACTCGGCGCCTGACGGGCCAGACTTTCCCCGTGAGTCAGGTGGCGTTCGACTTCGATCTCGACGACGGCGGGGTCCCCACCTATTCGGTGAGTGAACTGGCCGAGGCCATCAACTCCGCCATCCGCCGGCGGTTCACCGACGGGGTGTGGGTTCGTGGGGAGATCCAGGGATGGAGCGAGCGCGGGCCGCACGCCTACTTCCGCCTCGTCGAAGACACCGACGACGGCAAGGCGGCGATCAACATCCAGTTCTTCGCCAACTCGCGCATGCGGCTGCGCCCGATCCTGACCAAACATCGGCTCCGACTGGGCGATGGGCTGAAGGTGCGGATCTTCGGACACCTCGACTACTTCGCTCCGTCAGGCCAACTCGGCCTGAAGATGAGCGGCCTCGACCCGCGGTTCACCCTCGGCGAGATGGCGCTGGAGCGCGACGATGTCGTGCGCCGGCTGGTCGCCAGCGGGCTGTTCGACGCCAACCGGCGCACGCGCGTGGCCGCCGCTCCGCTGCGCGTCGGTGTGGTCACCAGCACCGCCAGCGCAGCGTGGGGCGACTTCACCCACGAGCTCGATCGCAGCGGGCTGGCCTTCCGGCTGCGGGTCATCGACGTGCGCGTGCAGGGCGAGTGGGCGGTCGACATGGTCTCCGGCGCGCTGCGCACCTTGACCCGCCACGACGACCTCGACGTCGTGGTGCTGATCCGTGGCGGCGGCTCCAAGACCGAGCTCGCCACCTTCGATCACGAGGCCATCGCCACCGCGATCGCGGCCTCACCGTTGCCGGTGTTCACCGGCCTCGGGCACGAGATCGACCGCAGCGTGGCCGACGAAGTGGCCCACAGCTCGTTGAAGACCCCGACGGCGTGTGCGGCGGCGCTGGTCGAGCACGTCTACGCCTTTCGCGCCGAGGTCGAGCAGGTGTGGACCGCTATCGAGCGTCGAGCCAACCGGGCGCTGCACGATGCCAACACATCGCTGGCCACGCTGGCCCACGGGATCCGTCGGGCCACCCTGTCGGCGGTGGAGCGCAGCGACGATCGCCTCGGCCACCGTCGCCATCGGCTGGGCGCCGCTGCCGATCGGGCCCTCGAGCGATGCACCGATCGGCTCGACGCGGCCCGGGCCTCGCTCGCCCGCATGCCTGCCCGGCTCGAGCCCGAGCTGCGACACCTCGACGCGGTTGCCGCCCGCGTCCGCTTGCTGGATCCGGTGAACGCCATGGCCCGCGGCTGGAGCATCACGCGCGCCGCCGATGGCACCATCGTGGGCGACGCCGGCGATCTCGCTGTCGGGGCGACCATCACCACCACATTCGCCAAGGGAAGCGCGACGAGTCGCGTCGAGGAGACCACGACATGACCGAACCAGTTGCCACCGGGTACGCCGCGGCGCTCGCCGAGTTGGAGACCATCCTCGGCCAACTCGAACGCACCGATGTCGACGTCGACGTGCTCGCGGCTGAGGTCAAGCGAGCCGCGGAGCTCATTGGGTTCTGCCGAGACCGGATCGGCAATGCTCGCCTGCACATCGAGCAGGTCGTCGCCGATCTCGGCGACGAGCCGAGCTGATACCGTTTTCCACATGTCAGCAACATCATCGATCTCCACCGATGTGGTGGTCACCGCCAAGCGCGAACTGGCCGCAGCGTTTCGTGCGGCTGCGTTCTTCGGGTTCAACGAGGGCATCGACAACCACTTCTCGCTGGCCGTCCCCGGCCACGACGACCTGTTCCTGCTCAATCGGTACGGCCCGCACTGGTCCGAGATCACCGACGACGACATCTTGACCATCGACCTCGAAGGCCGGGTGGTCGACGGCGAGGGCGAGTGGGAGACCTCGGCGTTCATGATCCACCGTGGCTGCCACCAGGCCAGGCCGTCGGCACGAGCCGTGTTTCACACGCACATGCCCTTCGCCACGGCGCTGTCGCTGACCGTCGGTGGCTTCGACAGCAAGCTCAGTCAGAACGCGATGCTGTTCCACAACCGCGTCGCCAACCTGGCCTACGGCGGGCTCGTCGACGCCGCCGAGGAGGGCTGCCGGTTCGGTGAGGTCATCGGCGACGACATCACGGTCGTGATGCTGGCCAACCACGGGGTGATGGTGATCGGCACCGACATCGCCGACGCGTGGCAGAAGCTCTACTTCTTCGAGCGCGCCTGCCAGGTGCAAGTACTGGCCCAATCGACCGGGCAACCACTGGTCAGGGTCAGCGATGCAATCGCCGAGCATACGGCGATGCAATGGCTGAAGGAAGCGCCGAAGGCCGCCACGCAGTTCGCCGCCGTGCGACGCATCGTCGACGGCACAGCGGGCCAACTTCACGCCTAGCCTGCGGGGGTGCCAGCCGCCCCGCCACCATCGCTCGCCGCGATCGCCCGGAGCGTCGAAGCCCGTTTGGGCACGCTGCTCGACGACGAGACCGCCCGGTGGGCAGCCTTCGACGACGACCTGCGCATGCCGATGGAGCACATCGCCAGACTGGTGTTGAGCGGCGGCAAGCGCCTCAGGCCATCGTTCTGCCACTGGGGTTTCGTCGGCGCCGGCGGCTCGATCGACGACCAGCGGATCACCGATGCCGGCGCGGCGCTGGAGCTGATGCACGCCTTCGCCCTGTTCCACGACGACGTGATGGACGATGCCGTCAGTCGAAGAGGCACCCCGACCACGCACACCGTGTTCGCCGACATGCACGCCACCGCCGGATGGGCCGGTGAGTCCCGGCGCTTCGGCGAGGGCGTGGCCATCCTCGTCGGCGACCTGGCGTTCGTGATGGCGGATCAACTGCTGCTCGACGCGCCGCGCGATGCCTGGGTGATCTGGAACGAGTTGCGCACGGAGCTGAACGTCGGCCAGTTGCTCGACATCGTGGGCAGCGTGCGCGGCGATCGACGACTCGACAAGGCGGAGCGGATCTGCCGCTACAAGAGCGGCAAGTACACCGTCGAACGCCCGCTGCACCTCGGCGCCGTGCTGGCTTCACCAGACCGTGCATCCGAGCTGCTGCCGGCGCTGAGCGCATATGGCCTACCGCTGGGCGACGCGTTCCAGATGCGCGACGACGTGATGGGCGCGTTCGGCGACGAGGCGGTCACCGGCAAGCCCGTCGGCGGCGATCTCCGCGAGGGCAAGCCAACACCGCTGCTCGCCCGTGCCGTGGCCGCAGCATCACCTGCCCAGCGCGCCGTGCTCGACGGCGTCGGCGCGCCCGACCTCGACGACGCCGCAATCGCGACGATGCAACAGGTGATCGTCGACACCGGTGCCTTGGCGGCGTTGGAAGCCCAGATCGCGGCCCTGACCGACGAAGCCGTCGCGGCGATCGAGATCGCACCGATCACGCCGCATGCTCGCGCCGAGCTGATCGCCCTTGCCAACTACGTCAGCTGGCGCGACGTCTGAAGCTGGGCCTCGGGAGCGCGCAGTGCGGCCAGCAACTCCGCTGCTTCCAAGATCTCGACGGCGATCTCGACCGCAGCCCTGCCGTCGGGCTGAGCGACTGCCAGCCACGCCTCACTGACCTGCATGCCGGTGGCCTGCTCGAGGGCGGCGACGTACCCTGACATCTGCGGTTGGTAGCGCCTGGCCAACTCGATCGGCGACGTGATCAAGGTGTCGGTCTTGAAGTCGACCAACGTCAGCGTGCCGTCGGGATTGACGAAGACGGCATCGACGTATCCCCACACGGTGATGTCTCCGAACTGGGCTCCGACGTACATCTCCCGGCGGCAGTTGATCGACGACTGCATCCGGGCGAACAGCTCGCCGCGCAGCAGCGAGTGAGCCATCTGCTCGATGTCGTGGCTCCGGTCGAGCACCCCCTCGGCCTCTGAGGCGACCTCGACCAACGTCGACAGGCCGCGGGTTGGGTCATCGAGAGCGACTTGCTGCATCACGGCGTGCACCGCGCTGCCCTTGGCAGTACCGAACCGGCCGCCGCGACGACTCGGTCGGTCGTTGGGACCTGGTTCCTTGCGGTTGCCCGGGTCGCTGGCTTCATGGTCGTCGCTGTCGGGCTGTCGCCGGCCAACTGCTGCGCCGAAGCGCTCGCCAGGCGCAACGGCCTCGTCGTCGGTCTCGTCCTCATCGACCACGAACAACGACCCCTGCACGAAGTCGGCGTCTGACGTCGGACCGGCGGCATCGCCGAGCGCCTTGGCCAGGCCGCTCGGGGTCCAGATCCGGCGGAC
>JBDTRP010000095.1:0-21051 GCA_039931555.1 Ilumatobacteraceae bacterium
CATGACCACCAGCCACACGACCACCCACCTGCCACCTAAACCCCCGGCCCGGAAGGGCTAGATCGGCTTCGTCCCCTCTGACAGCGACTCCATCGCGGCCAGCACGACGATCGCTCGTTGCAGCGGGTCCGGGTAGTCGATCATCAGTTGCCGCGAGCGCATCTCGACCGACAGCGGCACGTCGGCGACGGCAGCCACCAAGGCGGCCAGCGGGAGGTCACCGTGGCCCGGCAGCAACCGGCCGTGCAGGGCTTCCTCGCGCAGACCCGCCGGCGATGGGTCCACGGGCTCCGGGAGAGCATCGGCGATCTGGAGGTAGGGGAGCAGGTGCGCCTCGATGCCGAGCAAATCGTCGGGCGTGCCGCCGGAGCGGGCGAGGTGCAACGAGTCGACCAGCACCGCGCCATTGGCGTAGCCGGCCTCCGCGACCACATCCAACGCCGCCGCAAGCGAGCCGATGGAGAAGATCGGCAAGAACTCCAGAACCAGTGTGAGATCGGTGCCAGAGGCCCGAACACACAAGGCAGCGAAGCGCTCGACGACCTCCGAACGCTCGGCCGGCCCGCTGGCCACGAGCACGTGTCGCGCCCCGATCGCAGCTGCTGCATCGATCATCGCCTCGCCATGGTCGGGCCCCCGGCCGAAGATGACGGGCTCGATGTCGAGCGCCACCAGCCCGGTGTCGGCGAGTCGTGTCGAGACGGCACGGGCAAGAGCGGGCGTCCACGAGTCGGTGTCGAACCAGATTCCGACTCCGCCGAAGCCGGCCGCGGCCGCTACGTCGACGGCGGCCGGCGGCGCGAGGTCGAGCACGGTCGCAGCGGCCAACGAGATCAGCCGCCGCATCACCGCCCACTCATCTCGCGCATGAAGATCCCGAGTGCGTCGATGTGCTGTTCGGTCGAGGTGAAGTCGGGAACCGGAACCTTCATGTAGGCCGCACCCGTGCTCATCGCGCGCATCGACACGATGGTGCCGCCGGCCTGCTCGAACGCGTCGGCATGCTCGTGCCACACCTCGGGACCGAGTGCGTAGTCGAGGAGCATCTCGACGCCGAACGTGGCCGGATCGCGACCCTGCTCGGCCAGCATCGAGCGCAGCGTGGTGAGGGCGTCAACCACCGACGGGCCACTGCGACCGAAGATGTACCCGTCGCCGATCCGCGCCGCCCGACGCAACGACCCTTCCTTCGAACCGCCGAACCACACCGGAATCGGGCGCGGTGGACGAGGTACCAAGGCGGCGCGATCGATGCGGTGGAACTCGCCGTCGAAGTCGACCAGGTCGTCGTTCCACAGGGCGCGTAACACCCCGACCTGCTCCTCCATCCGCCGGGCACGCGTCGCGAACGACGTGCCGAGCGCGGCGTACTCGACATGGTTCCATCCGGTCCCGACGCCGAGCACCAGACGTCCTCCGGACAACAGGTCGACCTCGGCCGCCTGCTTGGCCACCAGCACCGCCTGGCGTTGGGGCAGGATCATCACGCCGGTGGCCAACTCGATCGTCGATGTCAGTCCGGCAAGGTAGCCGAACAGCACCATCGGCTCGTGGAACGGGTCGTGCTCGGTATACGGGCCCGTCAACGGCGGCGTGCGATCGGCGTGGCTCGCCCCCAGCACGTGGTCATAGGCGGTGAGCCTGACGTACCCAAGGCCTTCGACGGCCTGGGCGAAGTCGCGGACCACCATGGGGTCATTGCCGATCTCGGTCGTGGGGAACACTGCTCCGAAGCGCACGAGCCGACAGCGTAGGTGTCGGGGTCGAGCGGTGCGACAAGATGAACTCGATGAGCGACCAATGGAGCCCCGACCGCTGCGAGTTGCTGCGACGCGTCGTGCCCATGCAGCGTTGGGCGGCGGTGTCGGAGGTTGCCGAAGCGATCGTCTTCCTCGCTTCACCCGCTGCGTCGTTCATCGCCGGCGTCGCCCTTCCCGTCGATGGCGGTGTCACTGCCAACACCGGCCAGGCACTGCCACGATTCGTGCCGGCCGACGAGCTGGCCCGACGAGAGAGGTAGACGCCATGCCCACCCGACCGTTCCGATTCGGACTCCAGGCCTTCGAGGCAACCTCGGCCACCGAGTGGTTCGACACCGTGCACCGCGCCGAGCAGCTCGGCTTCTCGACGCTGTTCACATCGGACCACTACTTCGGGCCGGGCGCCATCGCCACCGAGATGAGCCATCGCCCGATCGACGTCGCCCCGCTGACGGCGATCGCCATGGCCGCCGCGGTCACCACCACCTTGCGGGTCGGGTGCCGAGTGTTCGCCTGCGACTTCCACCATCCGGTCGTCCTGGCCAAGGAGATGGCAACGCTCGACATGCTCTCGGGCGGCCGGCTCGAGGTCGGCCTCGGTGCCGGGTGGACTGCGGCCGAGTACGACGGTCTCGGAATCCCGATGGACTCTCCCGGTACGCGCATCGAGCGACTCGCCGAATACATCGACCTGATGCGCGCCCACTGGACCGGAGAGCAGATCGACGTCAGCGGCAAGCATGTCAACGTGCACGGGTTTGCCGGCCGACCACTACCTGTGCAGCATCCACACCCGCCGATCATGATCGGTGGCGGTGCGCCGCGCATCTTGCGCCTCGCCGGCCGCCAGGCCGACATCGTCAGCCTCAACTTCAACAACGCCACGGGCAAGCTCGGCGCCGCCAGCGTCGCCGGCTCCGGCCTCGATGTCACTCGCGAGAAGATCGGCTGGATTCGTGACGGCGCCGGCGATCGGTTCGATCAGATCGAGTTGGAGATCGGCGCGTACTTCGTGGCGATCGGCGACGACATCGCTCCGCAGATCGCACCAATGGCGAGTCGGTACGGCGTCAGCCCTCACGAGCTGCTGAGCCATCCCCACGGCCTGTTCGGCAGCGTCGCCGAGATCTGCGACACCCTCGTCGCCCGCCGCGAGCAGCTCGGGATCAGCTACGTCACGATCGCCCAGCGCAACATCGACGAGTTCGCCCCGGTGGTCGCCGCCCTCGCCGGCATGTAGTCACCACGGCCACATCACTCGGGTGAGTGGCATACGGCTTCGATGTTGTTGCCGTCGGGATCGCGCACGAATGCGCCGTAGTAGTTCGGGTGATACTCGGGCCAGAGTCGCGGCTCGTGCAGCACCTCGGCCCCCGCAGCCGTCGCGGCGGCGAAGAACACACGCACTGCCTCGCGACTCGGGGCCGAGAAGGCGATGTGCGACTCCTTGAAGCCCTCACCGGTCTGGTGCGGACCAATCCAGAAGTCGGGCATGGGCGGCACGCCGAACCCGATGACCGGGCCGAAATCCATGACGCGGGAGCCGCCGATCGGCGCCAGCACGGCGTCGTAGAAGGCCGCGCTGGCGGCGACGTCGACACACTGGATGGAGAGATGATCGAGCATCGGCTCATCTTCTCACCGGCACCTGCGTCACGCCGCAGCGATCGCCTTCGTCGGGTTCGGGAGCTGCCGCCGGTCGATCACGTGGTCGACCAGGCCATAGGCGATCGCCTGGTCGCCGCGAACGATGTAGTCGCGGTCGATGTCGGCGGTGATCCGCTCGGCGGTCTGCCCCGTGGCCTGCACCAGGATCTCCACCATCCGCCGGCGCATCTCGACCATCTCGGCGACGGCCAACTCCATGTCGGTCGATTGGCCCTGCGCGCCGCCGTGTGGTTGGTGGATCAGCACGCGGGCGTTGGGCAACGCATACCGCTTGCCGGGGGCGCCGGCAGCCAGCAGCACAGCGGCCGCCGACGCCGCTTGCCCGACGCAGATCGTGGCGACATCGGGGTTGATGAACCGCATCGTGTCGTGAATGGCGAAGAGCCCATTCATGTCGCCGCCGGGGCTGTTGATGTAGATGGCGATATCGGCGTCGGGCTGCTCACTCTCCAAGTGGAGCAATTGGGCGACGACCAGATTGGTCACGTTGTCGTCGATGGCCGCGCCGAGGAAGACGATCCGATTGACGAGCAGTCGTGAGTAGATGTCGAAGGCGCGCTCGCCCCGACTGGTGCTCTCGATGACGGTGGGGACCAACATGACGACTCCTTTGTGCAACTCTGTGGTTGCACTTTATCGTAGCCAAGAACACAATGAGGTGCAACCTCCTAGTTTCGCTACGCTGTCGACATGTCACAGCTCGACGACCCGACCATCGAACGAACGGCCGACCTGGAGATGGACGCCGGCCAACTGTGGGAGCTGATCTCCACGGCCGACGGCTGGCGCTCGTGGCTCGTCGACGACACCGATGTCGACGTTTCACCCGGGTCAACCGGTACGGCCACCGATGATGGGATCGAGCGCGACGTGCGGGTCGACTCCGTCACCGAGGGCCACACCATCGGCTTCTCGTGGTGGCGGCGTGACGACCCGTCGTGCGGCTCCTACGTGCAACTCGACATCGTCGCGTTCCCTCACGGTGGATCGCAGCTGCGCATCTCCGAGCGATTCATCAGCACCACACCAACTGCGACGATGTCGGCCGCGGCCACGGTGTCGTGGGACGTCAGGATGGTCTCACTGTGGCTACTGGCATTGCACTCCACCGTGCTGGCGTGAGCCGGCCGTCGACACGGGCAGCGGTCACGACCGACAGCGGCGCACTCGACACGTTGTTCGGCGCGCTCGCCGACCCCACGCGGCGTTTGCTGGTCGAGCGCTTGCTGACCAAAGGGCCGGCCACCGCGACCGTGCTGGCCGAGACCACGCCGCTGACACGGCAGGCCGTGCTCAAACATCTCCAGGTGCTGGAGACGGCTGGGTTGCTCGACCACGAGCGGGTCGGGCGAGAGGTGCGCTATCGAGTCACCCCGCAACCGTTGGCCGCTGCGGTGGGCTGGATCCTCGACACCGCAGATCTCTGGGACAAGCGCATCGATCGGCTCCGCCGACTGCCGACCTAGCCGCGCCTACATCAACGGAACGACGTAGAACGCGATCGCCGCCAGATGGCAGCCGGCGCCGGCGATCGTGAACAGGTGGAAGAGCTCGTGAAAGCCGAACACCGTCGGCCACGGGTCGGGTCGCTTGAGGGCGTACACCACTGCGCCGAGCGTGTACAGCAGGCCGCCACCCAGCACCAGCCCGAAGCCGATACCACCGAGGTTGCGATAGAGCTGCGGGAACGCGACCGAGGCCGACCATCCGACGATCACGTAGACCGCGGTGAACAGTGGTCGGGGCACCTCCATGGGCAGCCATTCCAAGGTCATACCGACGAGCGCACCGCCCCAGGCAGCACACAGCACGACGGCCTTCTGCCAGCCGTCGAGCGCCACCGCCATGATCGGGGTGTAAGCCCCGGCGATGGCGAGGAAGATGGCCGAGTGGTCGAGGCGTCGCATGACCGAACGAGCGCGCTCGTTCCAGCGCAAGCGGTGGTACAGCGCCGACACGCCGAACATCGTGAGGGTGCCGGCGACGTAGATCGTGAGCCACACGCGCTCGCTGGCCGAGGCGCCGGCCATCGCCAGCATGACGATCCCGAGCACAGCGATCACGCCGAAGGCGACCACATGCGACCATCCGCGCAGCAGTGGCTTGACTGTGCTTCTCCTCGTGGGCGACACCAAATCCACGTCGTGGACGGTATCCGCACGATCGGGAGATACCTTCGGGGTCGATATGTTCCCCGGCGAGGATGTCTGACACATGAGCACCACCGAGAGCCCATCCGCCGGCCCAACAGGCGTCGGCTTCGACATCGTTCGCGACCTGGTCAGAGCCGACAACGAAGCCGGCACGTTCGGCGGCCGCGTGCAGACACGATTCCCACCGGAGCCGAACGGTTACCTGCACGTCGGCCACGCCAAGGCGATCTGCGTCGATTTCGGCATCGCCGCCGAGTTCGGCGGCGTGTGCAACCTGCGATACGACGACACCAATCCCGACACCGAAGACATCGAGTTCGCGGGGTCGATCATCGACGACCTCACGTGGTTGGGATTTCCGCCCGGCACTCCCCTGTACGCCTCCGACTACTTCGAGCAGCTGTACCTGTGGGCCGAGCACCTCGTCACCAACGGTCTTGCATACGTCGATGATCAGGACGGCGAGACGATCTCCGCGCAACGTGGCGGCTACGGCAAGCCAGGCACCGAGAGCCCGCACCGCGACCGACCTGTCGCCGAGAGCCTCGATCTGTTGCGACGCATGCGCAACGGTGAGTTCGCCGACGGCTCACACGTGTTGCGCGCCAAGATCGACATGCAGCACGAGAACATGCAGCTGCGTGACCCGGTGATGTACCGAATCCGGCGCGGGCACCACTGGCGTACCGGCGACGAGTGGGTGATCTACCCCACGTACGACTGGGCGCACGGTCAGAGCGATGCGATCGAAGGCGTGACCCACTCGCTGTGCACACTGGAGTTCGACAGCCACCGCGCGTTGTACGACTGGTACCTCGAACACCTCCCGCTTCCCGGCGACCAGCCCCGACAGACCGAGTTCGCCCGACTGGAGCTGACTCACACGATCACGTCGAAGCGACGCCTGGCGCGTTTGGTGGCCGAGGGTGTTGTCGACGGTTGGGACGACCCGCGCATGCCGACGCTTCGCGGCCTGCGGCGACGCGGGTACCCCGCCGAGGCCATCCGTGCGTTTTGCAGCTACATCGGCGTTGCCCGCACCAACAGCCGGCACTCCATCGAACTGTTGGAGTCGTTCATCCGCCGTCAGCTCAACGAGCAGTCACTTCGGCGCATGGCAGTCCTGCGCCCGCTCGAGCTCGTGATCACCAACTGGCCAGTCGATGCAGGCGGCAATCCGGTCGTCGAGTTCCACGAGGTCGTCAACAACCCCGAGAACCCCGGCGACGGGGTGCGGATGGTGCCGTTCTCGAAGGTCGTGTACATCGAGCGCGACGACTTCATGGAGGTCGCCCCGCCGAAGTACTTCCGCCTCACCCCCGGGCGCGAGGTGCGGCTGCGTTCGGCCTACCTCGTCACCTGCACCGGTTGCGTGAAGGACGCTGACGGAACCGTGAGAGAAGTGCATTGCACCTACGACCCAGCGACGTTCGGTGGGAACGCGCCCGATGGCCGAAAGGTGAAGTCGACGATGCACTGGGTGTCGGCCGACCACGCAGTCGACGCAACGGTCGCGCTCTACGACCGGCTGTTCTCCGCCGAGGTACCCGGCGAGGCGACGGGCGAACCGTTCGATGATCTCAATCCCGACTCGCGAGAACTGTTGACCGACTGCAAGGTCGAGCCGGCGTTGGCAGACACGCCGGCGGGATCGGTGGTGCAGTTCGAACGTCTCGGTTACTTCGCTCACGACCCAGACACGCCGATGCGCTTCCATCGCACGGTCGGCCTGCGCGACGAATGGGCCAACATTCAAAAGCGCAACTAGAGCACGGATGAGTGCCGCAGAGCGGGCACCGTCGATAAGACTGCACGGCATGGCACGAGGTCGGCTCCGGGTGTACCTCGGCGCTGCTCCTGGCGTCGGCAAGACCCACGCCATGTTGGAGGAAGGGGTTCGTCGAGCCGGTCGCGGCGCGGATGTCGTGGTAGGAATTCTCGAAGACACCGGTCGCCAGGGAATTGCGGCTCTCGCCGCCGGATTGCCTCACGCGCCGACGATCATCGGGCACGACGGATGTGTCGAACTCGACGTGATTGCGTTGCGCCAGCGGCATCCGCAGGTGGCCCTGATCGACAACCTGGCCCATCGACTCAGCGAGCACCGTGGTCGGTGGGACGAGGTCGAAGAGCTCCTGACGGACGGCGTGGACGTGATCACCACGGTCAACATCTCCAACCTCGAGTCGATGGGCGACCTCGTCGCCTCGGTCACCGGCACGGCCGTGGCGGAAACCGTGCCCGATTCGTTCGTCCGTGCAGCCGACCAGATCGAGCTCGTCGACATGAGCCCCGAGGCGCTCCGCCGACGGCTCGCCCACGGACACGTGTATCCGCCCGACCGCGTCGACGCCGCACTGGCCAACATGTTCCGCCCGGAAGTGCTCGGCAAGCTGCGACAGCTCAGCTTGCTGTGGCTCGCCGATCGGGTGGAGGAGCAGATCGAGCGACAACTGCTGACCAACGTGCCCGACGACGCGCGACGCGTACGCGAGCGGGTGGTGGTTGCACTTGGTGGCCAAGGCGGCGACCGACTCGTGCGCCGCGCGGCGCGCATTGCCGGCCGCACCGGCGCACACCTTGTCGGCGTGCATGTGGTGAGCTCCGGCAAGGCGACCGGCCCCGATCTCGAGCACCAGCGCGGGTTGTTGGTCAGCCTCGGCGGTGTGTACAGGGAAATCGTCGGCGACAACGTGGCCGAGGCACTCGCTGCGTTTGCCCGCGTCGAGCAGGCGACGCAACTGGTGATCGGTTCGGTGCCGGCAGAGGCTGGGTCAGATGCCAAGTCGTCGATCGTCGGCGACCTCATCGACCGCATCGGCGCGGTCGACGTGCACGTCGTCGGAACCGACGTCGCCGACACACCCACCGAACCGTTGCGCACGGATCGAACCGGCCCAGCGCGGCCCGCTCGGATGCGCGCGATTGCCTGGGCGTTGTGCATCTTCGGATTACCGCTGTTGACCGCGATCCTGGCCACGGTGCGACGGCACGTATCGGTCGGTTCAGCGCTGATGTTCGATCTCTGCCTGGTGATGGCGGTCGCCGCGCTGGGTGGCTTGCGCGTCGGCCTGGTGGCATCGGTCGCGGCCTTCGGCCTGACCAACTGGTTCCTCACGCCTCCGATCCACACGGTCACCGTGGGCGACGCCCAAAACGTGGTCGCACTGACGGTCTTCGTGCTCGTGACCGTCGTCGTCAGCTTCCTCGTCGACCGCGCCGCGCGCCGATCGCGCGAGGCCGCTGCGGCGCGCGCCGAGGCTGCCGCCCTGGCGCGATCGGCGGCGACGCTCGTCGGCGCACATGATCCGCTACCCGACCTGCTCGAGCAACTGCGGGCCACGTTCGGCCTGGACTCGGCCACGGTCTTCGAGCTGACGAACGAAGGCTGGTGGCCAACGCACGTCTCGGGCCATCCCGAGCTGCTCGACCCAGCCGACGGCACATCGATCGACATCTCTGCCGACGGCAAGTTGCGACTGGTCGTCTCCACGAATGCGCTGCGTCCCGAGCAGCTGGAGGTGCTGCGGGCCTTCGCCGACCAGTTGGCCATGGCGGTCGAGGCCCGGCGGCTGCGGGTCGATGCGGCCAATGCCGACCTCCTGGCCGAAGCCAACGCGCTACGCGCTGCGCTGCTGCAGGCCGTGTCGCATGACTTCCGAACACCGCTGGCAACGATCAAGGCATCGGCGTCGGGCCTGCTCCACACGGATGCATCGTTCTCGGACTCCGATCGGCGGCTCCTGCTGATCGACATCGACGCCGCTGCCGACCGGCTGGACCGCATGGTACGAGATCTGCTCGACATGAGCCGCCTGCAGGTCGGCGCGCTGGATCTCACACTCCGTTCGGTAGCCCTCGAAGAGACCGTCGCCGCGGCGCTCGCCGGCTTGAACCTGGAACCTGGCAGGGTCGAGGTCGACGTCCCCGAGTCGCTGCCGACAGTGCTGGCCGACGCTGCGCTGTTGGAGCGCGCCGTCGCCAATCTGGTGTCGAACGCGGCGGCGTGGTCGCCACCCGGCAGCGCGGTCAAGGTGCAGGGCGGTCAAATCGCCAACTCGATCGATCTGCGCATCGTCGATCGTGGCCCGGGCATACCCCAAGACGAGCGAGAGCGGATCTTTCTCCCGTTCCAACGGCTGGGGGATCGCTCGAACGATGCAGGCGTCGGGCTCGGGCTGGCCATCGCCAAAGGTTTCATCGAGGCAATGGGTGCACTGCTGAGCCTTGACGACACACCGGGCGGCGGCCTGACCATGACGATCAGGCTGCAAGTCGCCGAAGACGTGACGACATGACGCGCATCCTGGTCGTCGACGACGAGATCCAGATCCGACGCGCCCTCGACATCAACCTTCGCGCTCACGGCTACGACGTCACGCTGGCGGCGACCGGTGAGGAAGCGCTCATCGAAGCCGCGGCCCATCCACCTGATCTCGTGCTGCTGGATCTGGGTCTTCCAAACCTCGACGGTGTCGATGTGATCCGCGGGCTCCGCGGGTGGACGTCGATCCCGATCATCGTGCTGTCGGCTCGTGACGGCGACGTCAGCAAGGTGGCGGCGCTCGACGCCGGCGCCGACGACTACGTGACCAAGCCGTTCAGCATCAACGAGCTCCTCGCACGGCTACGTGCCACGCTGCGCCGCCATCATCCTGCTCCCGAGGAACCCGTGGTCGAGACGGTCGACTTCGCAGTCGACATGGTCAACAAGCGAGTGACGCGCGCTGGCGAGTCGGTCCACCTCACACCGACCGAATGGCAGATCGTCGAGCGACTCGCGCGCAACCCCGGGCGACTGGTGACGCAGCGGCAACTGTTGCAAGACGTGTGGGGTCAGCAGTACGAGAGCGAGACCAACTACCTGCGCGTGCACCTCGCCGCGATCCGTCGCAAGCTCGAGCCCGACCCTGGTCAGCCCCGGTATTTCCTGACGGAACCCGGTATCGGGTATCGGTTCGAACCGTCTTGACGCGTTCTTAACGGCCCCACGCCTGATCTTTCCGTTGCCTACACGGCGACGCCCGCGATGAGGAAGTTGAGTGATGTCGTGCTCCTAGAAGACGATCTCCGCGAACGCTCCACATCGCAGCCCTTGCCCGCCCAGGCACCAGGTCCGGTGATCCCCTCGATCCCCGAACCGCTCGGATACCGGTTGAAGAACAAGGTGCTCGGTCCGCCGTTGCACAGCGATCGCCTCGAGCACGAGACCCTCGGCAACCCCACGGCGCTCGCCGTGTTCGCCTCCGACAACCTGTCGTCGTGTGCGTACGCAACCGAGGAGATCCTTCGTGTCCTCATCGCGTACGTCGGCCTCGCTGCCTTCTCACTGGTCACACCTGTCACCATCGCGGTGCTCGTCGTGCTCGGGTTCCTCATCCTGTCGTACCGCCAGACCATCAAGGCCTACCCCTCCGCAGGCGGCGCGTACATCGTGACCCGAGACAACTTCGGTCTGCTTCCGGCACAGGTGGCGGGCGTCGCCCTGCTCACCGACTACGTGCTCACCGTCGCCGTGTCGGTCGCAGCCGGTAGCGACGCGCTGGCCTCCGCATTCCCGGCGCTCGCCTCGTTCAAGCACTGGATCGCGATCGGATTCGTGTTGTTCATCTCCTACGGCAACCTTCGCGGCACGAAGGAGTCCGGGAAGATGTTCGCCGTTCCGACGTACTTCTTCATCGTCAACATGTTCATTCTCATCGGCGTGGGCATCGTGCGAGTGGCCACCTCGTCGCTCGGGCACGGACCCACCAACGCCGACGGCATGATCCACCTCGGAACACACAGCGGCAACGGTTTCTTGATGGGGGCGACCGTCTTCGTCGTGCTCAAGGCATTCGGTTCCGGCGGCGCTGCCGTCACCGGCGTCGAGGCGATCTCCAACGGCGTGCCCGCGTTCCGGGCACCGGCATGGCAGAACGCCCGCAAGACACTCGTCGTGATGGGCTCGCTGCTGGGATTCATGTTCCTCGGCCTGTCGATGCTCGCTGCTCGCACACATGCGATGCCCTACGACAGTGGTGTGCCGTCGGTCATCTCGCAGGTCGGCAGGCTCGTCTACGGCAGCAACACCCTCGGTCATGTGTTCTTCTACACGCTGCAGGCCGGGACGATGTTGATCCTGGTGCTGGCGGCCAACACCAGCTTCGCCGACTTCCCACGACTCGCCTCGTTCCAGGCGGGCGACAACTTCATGCCACGGCAGCTCACCATCCGCGGGCACCGATTGGTGTTCTCCAACGGCATCATCTTTCTCGCGGGCGCAGCGATCGTCACGCTGCTGGCCACCGGTGGCGAGGTCAGCCGACTGATCCCGCTCTATGCCATCGGCGTGTTCACCAGCTTCACGCTCAGCGGTGCCGGCATGGCCAAGCACCACATCACCCACAAGGAGCCCAACTGGAAGCGCGGCCTGCTGATCAACGGCATCGGCGCCTTGCTCTCTCTGCTGGTGCTCGTGATCGTGACCGTGGTGAAGTTCCGCGATGGCGCCTGGGTGATCCTGCTGCTGGTCCCCATCATGGTCTACGGCGTCGTGCGCCTCAACCGCACGTACCAGGCCGAAGATGTGGAGCTGCACGAAGACGCGCAGGCGCTGGCCGAGGCACAGACCATGCGTACACACTCCGTCGTCGTACTGGTCGACACCCTCGATGCCGCCACCGCACGGGCGATCCAATACGCACGCACGCTGCAGCCCGACGATCTGCGCGCCGTGCATTTCGACCTCGACTCGTGGCGCACCAGTCAACTCGTCACAGCCTGGGGCGACCTCGGTTTCACCCGCTTCCCGCTCGACATCGTCGAGTGTCCTGATCGCCGGATGCCGCGCGCCGCCCTCGAGCTCGCCGTCAACATGACGGCCGACTGTGACACCGAGTTGTCCATCCTGATCCCACGCCGCGAGTACACCAAGCTGTGGCATCGGTTGCTGCACGATCGTTCGTCGAATGCAATCGTCGCGGCGTTGGGCGACACGACGCACTGCAACGTGACCATCGTGCCGTACCACCTTGGCCGGGGTCACCCCGTGCCTTCGCCATCGGTCGCCGACCCGGTCGGCGAGGCCCCCGCCAAGCCTGCCTTCAAGGCGGGCAAGACCGGGCCCGCTGCGACCAACGTGTCGGAGAAGGACTTGCCGACCAACCGGGTGCGCATCGGCGACCTCACCTCTCGCGAGCGCTCGACAGTCGCCGGCCGAGTGCGGGCGTTCCGCGTGCAGCCGTGGGGCGGCAACCCGGCGTTGGAGTGCACGCTCGCCGACGAGACCGGCAGCATCACTGTCGTCTTCTTCGGGCGTCGCGAGATCGGTGGAGTACGGCTCGGCACCATCATGACGGTCACCGGCGTGGCGGGCGAGCATCACGGCATGCGAGCCATCCTCAACCCCGAATACGCGATCATCTCGACACCGACGGCACCCATGAAGCCGGATCACCACGAGCCGGCGAAGCGCCCCGAGAAGCGGGCGCCGCGGGGCTGAGCCGACCTCAGCCCAAGACCGCGGCGACGGCGGCACGATAGGTCGCCTCGTCGCGGCGGTCTGCGCAGTACGCCGTCATCGGTCCCACGTTCTCACACACCCTGGCCACCACCACGCAGGCGGGGTCAGCCGGCAGTGGATGCTGGCCGGCACCGGCCGACACCAGCGCGTCGGCGACGAACTTCCATCGTTGGCGTATCTCGTCGGCATCGACGGGTGGCACCACCAGCACGGTCTTGCCGAGGTGACCCGACCGCACGATGTGCGTCAGCTCCCATGCCAGGCCCGGCGTGCGCCCACGCTCCGGAGGGTGTCAAGCCGGCTGACGTGTCAGCACGGCCAAAATGGGGTAACACATCCCAGCATGCCAGCACCCACATCGTCGCCGCATCCGCAGCCTGGCCAGTCGAGTGAAACGGTGCTGGGTGACCGGTACTCCCTCACGACGCGCATCGCTGTTGGTGGGATGGGCCAGGTCTGGGCAGCCGTCGACACGGTGTTGGGACGCCAGGTCGCGGTCAAGATCCTGCGTGACGACCTCGTCGACTCCCCGGTGTTCCTCGAGCGCTTCCGGGCCGAGGCTCGCCACACCGCAGGACTCGCCCACCCCGGCATCGCCAACGTCTTCGACTACGGCGAGGACCGCGACGACGGGCATCGCGTCGCCTACCTGGTGATGGAACTGGTGCCCGGCCGCCCGCTTTCCAAGCTGATGTCGGATCGAGGGGTCCTCCCTGTCAACCTGGTGCTCTCGGTCCTGGCCCAGACGGCCGAAGCGCTCCACGCGGCACACACCGCCGGGGTGGTCCACCGCGACGTGAAGCCGGGCAATCTGTTGCTGCTCGACGACGGAACGATCAAGGTCACCGACTTCGGCATCGCCCGCGCCGCCAACTCGGTGGCGTTGAC
Source organism: Ilumatobacteraceae bacterium (assembly GCA_039931555.1). Lineage (GTDB taxonomy): Bacteria > Actinomycetota > Acidimicrobiia > Acidimicrobiales > Ilumatobacteraceae > JAENVT01. The sequence continues at coordinate 13,974 of JBDTRP010000095.1, forward strand.
CGAGGTCGGTCAGGTCATCGGGACCGCCAGGTACATCTCCCCGGAGCAAGCGATCGGCGCCGATGCCACGCCGGCCAGCGACATCTATTCGCTTGGGGTGATCGGCTACGAGATGCTCGCCGGACACCCACCGTTCACTGCCGACAACGTCGGCGCGCTGGCCATGGCGCACGTTCACCAGGCACCGCCGGAGCTACCGACAACCGTGCCCGCCGCAGTGCGAGCCGCCATCTCCCAAGCACTGGCCAAGGATCCGGCGGACCGCCCCGCTGATGCGCAAGCGTTCGCGGCGACCCTTCGCCGGCAGCAACTGGCCACCATGCCACCTCCCGACCAGGTCGTCGATCTCGGCGAGCCGACCCTCGTCATGGCAGACATCGGTGGTGTCCAGGCACAGACCCGGCTGATGAGCGCCGACGACGGATCACACACTGCGATCATGCCGCCGGGTGCCATCATCGAGCGGTCCCCCGATCTCGGGGTGTCGCAAGAGGCCTACGCCGCCCGGCGGCAGCGTCGCACTCTCGCCATCGTGGCCTTGGTCGTGATCCTCACGGTGATCGGCCTGCTGCTACTCGGCGGCGGCAAGAGCCCTGCTCCCCTCGTCGACACGTCGACGACCACCCCAGCCGCGGCGCCCGGACCAACGTTGGCACCACTCGTCAACACCACCAGCGTCGCGACGACCACGACGACGACCACGACGGTTGCCCCGAAAAAGAAGGAAAAGGGAAATGGCAAGCCAAAGGGCTGACGCGGCACGCTCGAGCACCGTGCTGCACCACGTCGGCGAGACCGTGGCGAACGCCTTCGCCGGTCTCACCGCCGCGGTCCTGGCCACCGTCTGGCTGATCGTCGGTTTGGTGACCGGGTTCCCGACCTGGTGGCAAGTGGCGCTGTACAGCTCGACGGCAACGGTGACGTTCGTGATGGTCTTCGTCATCCAGCACACGCAGAGCAAGCAGATCGTTGCGCTGCAGCGCAAGCTCGACGAGTTGATCCGGGCATCACATCATGCCGACAACGCTCTGATCTCGGTCGAGGACGCACCCCCGACCGAGCTGCAGCAACTCGGCGATGCGTATCGCACCCTCGCGACGACGCCGTCACGGACTGATCTCACGGATGGACCTTCGCCACCGAGAAAGGGGTCCTAGGGCTCTCGACGCCCTACCGACTGGTAGGTAGGCTTGCCAAGGTGACTCGGCTGCCAACGTTGATCCAGGGTGGAATGGGTGTCGGCGTTTCCTCGTGGCAATTGGCCCAGGCCGTTTCCCGTACGGGCCAACTTGGAGTCGTCTCCGGGGTCGCCCTCGACGTCGTGCACGCCCGCCGATTGAATGACGGCGACCCTGGCGGACACCTTCGCCGCGCCTATGAAGGATTCGTGCGACCCGACATTGTCGAGCGGGTGTTGCGCCGGTACTACCGGGCAAGTGGGAGGCCGGCCGGCACGCGGTACCTCACCGTGCCCTCGTATCGCCTCGACCCACCCGCGTCGCTCGTCGATCTCACCGTGCTCGCCAACTTCGCCGAGGTGTCGCTCGCCAAGCACGGACACGATGGGCTCATCGGGATCAACTACCTCGAGAAGATCCAACTCCCAACGCTGTATGCCTTGTACGGCGCAATGCTGGCGGGTGTTGACGCGGTGTTGATGGGAGCCGGCATCCCGAAGGAGATCCCGCACGTCCTCGACCTGCTCGCCGCTGGGCAACCTGCGACCTATCGAATCTCGGTGGTCGGTACGACGCCGCACGACGAGCGGGTGACCCGATTCGACCCCGCCGAGTTCCTCGGTGTCGCATCACCCACTCCCCTGGTTCGGCCTCGGTTCCTGGCCATCATCGCCTCGAACACGTTGGCGAGCTTTCTGGCCAAGAGCACTCATGGTCGACCGGACGGCTTCGTGGTCGAGGGCCCGATCGCCGGCGGCCACAACGCGCCACCACGTGCGGCGCTCGTGCTCGACGACGACGGGCAACCCGTCTACGGGGCTCGTGACAATGTCGACCTGGACGCACTCGCCACGCTCGGCATTCCGTTCTGGCTGGCCGGTGGATACGGCTCGCCCGATCGACTGCGCGATGCCCTCGAAGCGGGCGCCGCGGGGATCCAAGTCGGTTCGGCCTTCGCGCTGTGCGAGGAGTCCGGCATCGACCCGACGATCAAGCACGAGGCCATCGATCGCTCGCTCGCCGGCACGCTGAAGGTGCGCACCGATCCGCGCGCCTCGCCGAGCGGCTACCCGTTCAAGGTCGCGACGCTCGACAACACGCTGTCCGATCTCGAGACCTATCTGTCGCGCCAGCGTTTGTGCGACCTCGGCTTCTTGCGTACTGCATACCTTCGCGATGACGACAAGATCGGCTATCGCTGCCCGGCTGAGCCAGCGGATGATTTCGTCGACAAGGGCGGCGCGGTCGAGGACACCGAAGGACGAAAGTGCCTCTGCAACGGTTTGCTCGCCACGATCGGACTGGCCCAAGTACGGGGAACCGACCACGAATTGCCGATCGTCACCGCAGGCGACGATCTCGAGCGGGCCGTCCGCGAGCTCGCGGTCGACAGCGGAACGTACACGGCCTCCGATGTCGTCGACTACATATTCGCCGCAAGCGCCGTGCCGTGACCATGTCGATGTGCGACGCGCTGGTCGACGACCAAGGCGTGGTTCTGGTCGCGGTAGCCTGACACCGTGACCAGGGAGGTGGCCCATTTCAAGTGGGCGAGCCTGCCCCTCGCGATGAGTCTCGCACTCGTCGCAGCCGCGTCCGCGGGCGCCGATCCGCTGATCACGTCGGCACCGTCGCCCGCCGTGCGAGTGACGCCACCGGCACGGTCGTTCAGTCTCGTGGCGACCGGCGATGTCCTGACGGAAAGCTTGGTCACATCCGCGGCGGCGACGTTCACGACGGGCGCTGGCGAACGCTTCGACTTCGCGCCGCTGTTCGCACCTGTTACCGCAATGATCTCATCCGCCGACATCGCGATCTGCCACATGGAGATGCCAATCGGGGCACCAGGTGAGCGCCCCGGGGTGTACGGGCAGTCCCCCTTCGGTGGGAATCTGATCCTGGCACCATACGAAATCGCCGAAGGGCTGAGACGCACGGGGTTCGATCGGTGCAGTACGGCGTCGAACCACAGCAATGACCTGGGCGAACCGGGTATCGACACCACGCTCGCCGCCCTCGATGCTGTTGGCATCACCCATTCGGGCACTGCCCGCTCTCGCGCCGAGTCGACACCCAGCATCCTCACGGTCAATGGAGTACGCGTTGCCCACCTTGTGTACACCCGCTACTCGAATACCGTGCTGCCGAGCGACCCGTGGCGCGTGAGCTTCGCCGCCTCACCTGCACAGGTTGCGGCTGACATCACTGCGGTCCGCGCCGCGGGCGCCGAGGTCGTGATCGTCAGCCTGCACCTTTCCAAGGAGCTCCAACCGGCGCCTGATCCCGTCGACCGTCAGTTCGTGACCGACCTCACCGCCCTCGCCCACGTCGACTTGGTCATCGAGCATGGCCCTCACGTGATCCAACCCGTCGAGATCGTCAACGGCGCCTGGGTGTATTGGAGCGTCGGCAACTTCATCTCCGGGATGGGCACCGCCGCGAGCGGCAAGTACAGCGACCAGCGCACCCTCGACGGATTGGCCGCTTCGGCACGCTTCACCGAGACATCACCTGGCACCTTCTCCGTCGAGCCGTGGCCGGTGCTGTTGTGCAACGAGCCCTTTACCAGGACCCTCTATGCCCCTGTCACCGCGCTCGGCGATCAGCTACCGGCCATCGTCCGATCGGAGCTGGAGGCGTGCCTGCGGCGGTCGAATGTCGTCGTAGCGCCGTTGCACTGACACCCCTCAGGCGACGATCTCGAGCGTGCCATCCGCGTGCTCGCCGCGACTCCCGTGTGATCGTGAGCCTCTCGAATGACCTGCCGTCAGCTACCCGGTTTCAGCGCTTTTCGGCGTACACCCTTCGGCGATGACCAAGGGTGGGACACCGGCGAGCACGCGCCGCTCAGGACTCGACAACGACACGCGACGGCTGGCGTCACCGAGCCACAGCGTGACGTCGGCGGCGGGCATCGGTGGCGCTATGTGAAACCCTTGACCCTGATCGCATCCAGCGAGCGTCAGCCACTCCTGGGCTGCAGCGCTCTCGATCCCCTCTGCCGTTGATCGCAGGCCGAGATGACGGGCGAGGTCGATCGTCGATCTGACGATGACTCGATCGCGTGGGTTCTCGAGCACGTTGGTGACGAACGACATGTCGATCTTCACCTCACTCACCGGGAGATCCTGGAGGTAGGAGAGCGATGAGTACCCGGTTCCGAAGTCATCGATGGAGAGGTGCAATCCCATGTCATCGAGGTCCTCGAGCACCCGCTTGGCTCCTGCTGGATCCGCCATGATCGAAGTCTCGGTGATCTCCAGTTGCAACCGATTCGCAGGAAGCGAGAACTCCGTGAGCAAGTGCGCGACCTCGGTGCTGATCGCTCGGTCGTGCAGGCTTCGCGCCGAGAGGTTCACGGCAACGGCAGTGTCGATGCCGGCATCGAGCCAGGCGCGCGATTGGGTGACAGCGGTACGCAGCACGAAGTTCGTCAGCGGGCGAATCAGCCCGGTGTGCTCGGCAAAGGGAACGAATTGGGCAGGCGGGATCAGCCCGAAGATCGGATGGTGCCATCGGACAAGCGCCTCGACGCCGATCACGGTGCCGGTCGAGAGATCGAGCTTTGGCTGGTAGTACAGCACCACTTCGCCGTTCACAAGCGCAGAGCGGAGTTCACTGAGCAGGCTCAGTCGGCGCCGGCTATTTTGATCGTGCTCGGCGTTGTAGATCTCGATCCCCGAGTTGCGTCCCTTCGCGAAGTACATCGCAATGTCTGCGTGCTTGATGAGGCCGTCCGCCGTGGTGCCGTGATCCGGGAAGATCGCGATGCCGATGCTCGCCTGCACCTCGAGGTTGAACTCATCGAGTCGAAAAGGTGGTTCCAACACTTCGACGATCGTCTCGCCGATTCGCAATGCATCGTCGGGCCCGACGTCTGGAACCATGACGGCAAATTCATCCCCACCGAGCCGCGCGACCACGCCGCCGTCGGGGAGGACGGATTGAATGCGAGGACCGATCTGGCACAACAGCGCATCGCCCGTTTGGTGGCCGAGGGTGTCGTTGACCTCCTTGAAGCGATCGAGGTCGATCAGCAGTACGGCTCCACCGGTCGACTTGTTCCGCGCATTCCCGAAGCGCCGTTCGATGACCTCCGAGAACTGCAACCGGTTCGGAAGATCCGTCAGGGCATCGTGCATCGCCTGGTGCTCCTTCTCGGCAGAGAGGAGCGCGCTGCGATACACGGCCAACACAGGGAGCAACAACACGGGCAGCAGAACGAGGGAGCGTTCGGCTGCCACGACCACGATCGGCGACAGGGCCAGCAGCACGACATCCGAACTGGCTTCCCGTGTGACCATGCCGGTGATTCCTTGCCACAACGACGAGCGGGTGCTCAGCGCCATGATCATGCCGACCAGTGAGCTGTTGCACAAGAAGTACGTGACACCAGAGACAATCAGCGCGCCGGCCCATGGCCAGGTGAACTCCGACTCGATGCGCGCAGTTCGCCCACCCATCATCGACTGAAAGAGCATGCCGGGGATCGCCCAGGCGAGTACGTACTGGGCAACGTTGAACGTGGCCTTGAGCGCCTGCTTCCTGCCGGCGATATCGCCGATCAACGAGGCGATCGACTGCGCGGCGAGCGCCGGGAAGGGTCCGAACGACAGGAAGATCGCGAACGAGAACGTGACCGATGCAACGACTTCTTGCACGCCTCCGGATCGGGCGACGGTGACCGGTTTGAGCTCGCAGACACAGACCAGGAAGGCGAACAGAGCCAGTTGGAGCCACCGGCCGTCGACGACCGCGACAGGTCCAGAGCGGAGGAGGCCGAACAGGGAAATGGCGGCAGCCACGATGACTCCAGCGACGAACATCGTCACGGGAGTCGATTCGTGACTCGAACCACGTCGACCGCTCACTGGGTACTCACTCTCCAGCGCAGATGATGGGTCGGTCTCCGAAAAGCCCGACCCGCGTCAGTTCTAGATCAGGCCCACTTGACGCTACCGGCGTAGGCACTGATAGCGACGACGGCCGCTGCCACCATCGTCGTGGCGGGGATGAGACGGGCAACCTGCTTCTTCCATTTGACCTTCATGCCGAACGTTTCCTTTCGTTGCACAGGGCCTTGTGGCGTCCCCTCCCAAGATTTCAAGCCGTTGATCGCTGCTGCGACGAGTCCAGGCGTAGCGGGCAGCGATGCGGGCATGGAGTTTTCCTACGCGCACTGTGGATGGACCGCGGAGCCTACCCTGAGTGATCGTCTGGCCACAACCCGCAGCGTGTCGTCGAGGCGTGGAACTACTCACCAGCTACCCGTTCGCGGGTTCGCTCGCGTGATCATGGTGCGGCTCGACGATCACCAGCGAAGGCCATTGTTGCGTTCCCAGATAGAGCACGTTCTACGTCAGTATTGGATTTCCTTCATACGGCTGAACACTTGGCGCGGTGGCCGGCATTCTTTGGTCCCGCGGCCACGACGTCGACACTGTGCTCGAGGAATCGCTCGGCGGTCGGGATGATCCCACGGTGGCGAGCGCGGCCATCGGCGAGGGGCTACTGCTGCTCACCCCGCTGCTGGACGAAGTGCGTACTTTCAACGCGACCTGTGTGCTTCGAAAGTACGCACTTCCCCGCGCAGACCGTGAATCCCTTCATGGCCACTACCCCCGTGAATACATTGGCACGCCATTGGCAACGCGGGGTAAAACCAGCGAGCCACCCCGAAGAGTGGCTCTGAGCTGGGTTTGAGAGCAGCCCCAACGGGATTCGAACCCGTGCCGCCACCTTGAGAGGAGGCCAATGCGCACGGTGCTGTTGCGTCCAATTTGCCCAGGTCAATGTGTTGCGTTGTCCATTCGATGTTGCCTGATGATGACCTGTGACGCCAGGTTGGGTGTAAATCGGGTGTAACGGGCGATGTCAAAACCAGGCGGCGGCAACAGCTC
>JBDTRP010000096.1:0-3287 GCA_039931555.1 Ilumatobacteraceae bacterium
GGTTCCAGTCACGCCAGCGGAGACCGGCGAGTTTGAACCGGCCGGGGTTTTGCATCAGGTCCTACCAGTCCCTGAAAGGATCGAAAGATGCCAGCAAGGAAGGAATGAACCGGCCGGTTCACACCGCGACCCCGACGAGACAGATTCCAGCACCGACGAGGTCGAATCGGTCAGGCTCCGGCGAGATCCGACGGTACTGACGCCCCCGCCCCCCACCCCGTTCACGAGGACGCCGACTCCACGAGTGATCGGGCGCATAGGGAAATGCTCGCCGTGCCGAGGCTGGCGATCGGTAACGTTCGGGCATGTCCGGTGAGCCGCCGATCGATCGCCCGCGGATACGGCATGCTGCGATCCCCGATGACGCGTGGTTGGTCGTGCGCGGTGTTGCATCGATCGAGCCAGAGACTTCTCGGCGCCAGGCGGAGCTGTTCCGGCGGCGGTTCGAAGGGTGGGGTCGGTACGGGTTGTCGGCCTTCTACGCACGTTCGGACGATGAAGTGCTGGATCTCGGCGAAGACCGTCTCGATGCGTTCGCGACGTTGTTCGTGTATCGGTTGGCCGACGTGATCGACGCCGGGTTCGAGGTCGTTCCGACCTACCGGAGCCCGCACGTCACGATCACGTTCTACGATGATGTCGACATTGGTGTCGCCCGCCTGTTGGCGGTGCCGCACCGCACCGTCAGCAACCCGGCGTTCCGAGAGGAGGAAGCATGAAAATCGATCTGTTCGTCGATTTGAACACCGAGGACGAGACTGGCTTTCCCTGGACGTATCTCGATCAGGCGGAAGACCCGTCGTTGGTGGTGCCCGGCCGGCTCATCGTCGTTGGGTCGGGTTCGGCTGTCGCGATCGCTGAAGTGATTGATGTCGCAGCCGACGGGCTGGTCCATGTTCGTCCGCTTCCTGGTCCGGTCACTGAGCAGCGGTTGACGAACGCGTCGCAGCGCGTCTGACATCATCCTCACTGCGAGGTCGTGCCACGGTGGCTCCTCGACCGAAGCGTTGCGTGAGTAACCGCAGGCGGCCGGGCTGTCGCCCGGTCTGATGATGCGGATGAGGGTACGATTTGGTGATCGAACGGACCGAGTTCGTTCCCGTACCGAGACGGCGACCACCGTGCGTGGCCGTCATTTGGAGGTATCGCATGTACCAAATATGTACCAACACCACGGTAAACAACGGTCACTTGCGGACAATAGCGGGTAGTTCTAAAGTGGCGGTGACCAAGGGAAATGCCCGTCTACCAGGACACGCGAGAACCGCGACCATATCGCTCATAACCCGAAGGTCGCAGGTTCAAATCCTGCCCCCGCCACTGATGGAAATGCCCGGAAACATTGGGTTTCCGGGCGTTTCTCGTTTTTGGCTAGTGAGGTCGTCTACCGGGTTCGTCTACCGGCGCACGCGACCGTGATGCTGTGACCTGCGGGTTCGCGTCGCTGATCCGGTAGACGTCTACCGGCCATCGTCACGTGGTGCACGGGCGACCATGTTGGCGAAGTCGATCGCGGCGGTGGCGCTCATGCCGGGCACGAGGTGTTGGTAGGTGGCCATTGTGAAGCCGGGGTGGGCGTGCCCGAGTCGTTCGGACACGACCTTGATCGGTGTGCCGGCAGCGACGAGCAGGCTGGCGTGGGTGTGGCGTAGGTCGTGGAATCTGATGCGTGGGATGTCGGTACGGGCGAGGTGCCGGTCGAAGAGTTGGCTGATCGATTCGGCGTGCACCGCGTTGCCGTGCGTGTTGGTGAAGATCGGGTCGGCTCCTTCGACAGGATGTCCGTCGTCACGCTGGTCTCGTTGCCATCGTGCAAGGAGTTGTTCGGTGGTGGGGTCGAGGTCGATGCAGCGCCGACTCGTGCGGGTCTTGACGGGCACTTCCAACGATCGTCCTGCGACGACTTGTCGACTGCGGGCGATGGACAGACGGTGGGTGTCGCGTTGCCAGTCACCCCAGCGGAGCCCGGCGAGTTCTCCGCGGCGCATCCCGGTGAACGCGGCGAGATGCAGAGCCGGGTAGAGCCGAAGGTGGGCAGCGCTGGCCAAGTAGCAGCCGAGCTGCGACGCTGTCCACGTCTCGGGTCCACAACGTGCGCGCGGTTTGGCGCGTGGGGCCTGCGCAACGAGCGCAACGTTGGAGGTGACAAGGTGACGGCGGGCCGCGTCGGCGAGCGAGGAACGGACGACGACGTGGACGTCGTAGACGGTCTTGTTGGCAAGTTCACCGGCGGTGCGGCTGCCGTGCGTGAGCAAGTGTTGGTAGAGATGGTCGACGTGTTCGACGCGCAGCGCTCGTATCGGGACGTCGCCGATGCGTGGGTTGATGTAGTTGTCGATCATCCACTGGTAACGATGGGCGGTACTGGCTCCAAGCTGAGGTCGCCGACGTGGCATCCATTGCTCGGTCAAGAACCTGCCGAACGTCAGCGGTGAGGTAGGCAGCTCCGGCGGTGCGGGCGCCTCGATCGCGAGTGCGGTCGCAATGGCTTCGGCGTCGGCGCGTGAGCGACCGGCGGGGTGCCAGCGCCGGCGTTCGCGACCGCTGAGCGGGTCAATGCCGTCGTAGGCGACGACGTAGAAGCGGGCGTTGCGTTCGATGATGTATGCCATGGCAGGTCATCGGCAGCTGACCCGTTCGGGGCCAACCCGAAGGTCATCTCGTGGCTGCGATGGACTTCGTTTTCCGGCATCGTGCTCGTGTCCACCATCCGGTGGAGAGTCGCGCGATCGGCTGTTTGGCGGGTCTAACCTTTTCGCGTGGGACGAGAGCGGTGACCGGCGGTCGATTGACGCAGCGCAACGGCTGGTTGTGGTGCGCGCTTGCGGCGGTCTTCTTCGGTGCGGCAACGCCAGCGACGAAGCTGCTTGTCGACGAAATCGGTGCCGTGACTTTGGCCGGCTTGTTGTACCTCGGCGCAGCGATTGCTGTTGCACCGTTCACGGTCCGCGAGCAACGGTCCACTGCCACTGCGGCCCAGCGATCTCGACTGATGTTGGCGGTCGTGGTCGGCGGTGGTCTTGCCCCGGTGTTGTTGGTGTTGGCGCTTGATCGGACGCCGGCAGGGACTGTGTCGCTTTTGCTCAACCTTGAGCTCGTCGCGACTGCGTTGATCGCCCGGTTGTTCTTGCGTGAACACATAGGACGGCGCGCCGGTGTCGGGATCGCGGTCGTCGTCGCGGGTGGGGTGCTTCTCGCTGGCACGAGCGGCACCGGACTCGCTGCGGGAGCGTTGCTTGTGGTGGGGGCATGCGTGTGTTGGGGTGTCGACAATGCGGTGACGGCGA
>JBDTRP010000097.1:0-36570 GCA_039931555.1 Ilumatobacteraceae bacterium
GACTCTTAATCCGCAGGTTCTGGGTTCGAAACCCAGGGGGCGCACCAGAAAGTACCAGATCAGAGTGCACCGAGGCTGGCGCCCTCTGGTTCCTGCGGGTAACCCGGTGACCAACGGGGTGACCAACCCATAGACCACTTTGCACTGACCTGCCTGGACACTGACGCCGCCTTTGTGTCACGCCCGACAGCGGCGAGGCGCCGAACGGCACCGAAGAGGGAGCGTTGGCCCCAAAGGCCGAGTGTCAGAACCAATGGGATCGTTCGGACATGAACGAGAGATACTGACGACGGGATTCGAACCAGCGACCCTCACCTTGGCAAGGAGACGTATCTGGTTCGCCGAGACCGCTGCACTCCGTTGAGCAGCCCCTCCCCCGCCCCGTGGTCGGTCCAGTCGTCAGAGTCGGCTCCTCTCCGGTTGCATACGTTTCACGCGTTACGTCTCTACCAAATCGCACGACCCACACGCGCTCAGATCGCCTGCTTGCGATCGCGATCATCAAACAATGGCCCCTCGGTGGCGGCGCTCGCGACGACCGGATCCAGCGTTGATGATGCCGGACATCAGGCGTTGCGCGCGTCGTGCCGAGTACCATCGCGCTGGGGCGCAAGGGAAGGACGAGTAGATGTCGAACGAGGTCCAGTACTCCGAGGACGGCCAATGGTGGTGGGACGGCACGGAGTGGCGCCAGGTCGAAGGATCACCGCTGGCGGGGCAGGCGACCACCATTCCCGAAGTCACCGTGGAGGGGGATCCGACCGCTTCGGGCAACCCGAGCAGTGGCGACGACGCCTACGCCGACGGCTACTACGCGGGACTGCAAAGCACCGGGTTCGACGACTCCCACTACATTGACGACGCCAAGCAACTCTACGCAGACGGCTGGAACGTCGGCGAAGCCACGCGCAAGACGCAGGGCGGCGGAGAGCATTCTGAGGGCACGGCTCAGGTACTCGCCGAGGAGGCGTTGCCCCACGTCGCCGGCGAGGCGATCGGGCACATGCTCGAGCTCGGCTTTGGGGGGGTCGTGCTCGGCGCCGTGTTCGGAGGCAACGACACGATGTTGAAAGAGGCACCGGCGTACATGGCTGTTTGCCACCGCTCGGGGCACGGGCTATCGGGTGACGCCGTGTTCGACGGAGGTGCTTGGCACAGCGATCCCACGATGGACGGCAACGCGGCGAACACGTGGCGCGACGAGCACGCCTCTGATTATGGACATGCCGACGCGATGCACGTCTGGGAGTTCAAGGACAGCGCTTGGACGATGTACTGATTCCTGGCATCAAGGTTGCTCTTCTCGAACATTGTCGACGGGCATCAGAGACCGAGCGCCGACGCGGAACTCGTTGCGCCGTAGCCGATGACGGGAACCAGCGTCGGGTCGTTCGGGTCCTTGAGCGCGTCGTCGAAGGTCTGGATCACCGCACTCACCGTCATCTCGCCGGGAACGGCCGTCGCAGGGTCCGGTAGACCGTTCTGCTCGGGCGCGCCGAACCACATCACCTTGATGCGGTCGCCCACCTTCAGTCCGAGGGTTTGCAGAGCGGCACGGTTGACGATGGCGTCATCGGGACCGACGGGCAGATGACCTTCAAGGACCCTGGGTTTGTCGAGCACGTGGAAGTAGCGAGCGTCATCGATCACCACCTGCACCGCAGTGAACCAGCTGTAGTCGACGGTGCCGTCATCCGTGGCCCGCGCGCCCAATCGTCCGGTGAGCTTCGCTCGGTCGGCCACCTGCGGGAGCCGATCGATCTGGTCCCATTTGGCCGGCTGGATATCGGCGTTCGGGTTGAGCGCCACATCGTAGATGTGCTGGTGAAAGCCCAATCGCTCAACCACCGATGAGGTGCGGCGTGCACCCGCCGCTGCGGCAAGAGCACCACCACCGGCCAGCCCGACGAGCAGGGCGAGGACGACCATCATCAACCCGCGTCGCCTCCATTCCACCCGGAACTGCATCCACTGGAGACCCACCGGGTGAGTTCATCAACGATCCCTGTCGTGGTCAAGGAGGTTGTCCACCCGTCGAGGTCGTACTAGCACTATTGCCCTTGCCCTCCGCCGGAGACAAGGATCTGGTTGCAGGGGCCGGTCAGTGTGGGGGACTGCCGATGCCGGCGTCGCGGGCGGCGGCAATCGCCTCCGCCCGATCGGACACCTGCAGCTTCGTGAAGATGCTCGACACGTAGTTGCGCACCGTTCGTTCGCTCAAGTACAGCTCGCCGGCGATCATCGCGTTGCGCTTGCCGCGGGCGAGCAGATCCAGTACCTCGCGTTCGCGCGATGTGAGCTGAGGAAACGGATCGGCGCGCTGGGACGGTGCGGCGCCTGGTACCCGACCGACCATCTGGAGCAGCTTCTCGGCTGTCGACGGTCCGAATATCGCCTCGCCGCGGGCGATACCGCGCAGTACTGACGAGATCTGTTCGTCGTCGGCGTCCTTCAGCAGGTAGCCGCGGGCCCCGGCGCGCACGGCGGCGAACACAAGGTCGTCGTCCTCGAACATCGTCAGCACCACGACGCGGGTGCCCGGGCACGCTTGGGTGATGCGACGGGTCGCCTCGATGCCGTCCAGGTTCGGCATTCGGACGTCCATGACGACCACGTCCGGGGTCAGCGAAGCCGCCAGCGCGACTGCCTCAGCGCCGTCGGCCGCCACGCCTACCACGTGAAACCCGCCGAGCTCTGTCAGCAACATGGCCAACCCGTCGCGGTAGACGGGGTGATCGTCGGCGACCACAACGCGGACAACGTCGCCGGTCAAGCCGGTACTTCCAATGCGACACGCGTGCCCGAAGCGGATGAGCTGTCGACGAGCATTGTGCCGTTCGCCAGCGTCGCCCGCTCGCTCATGCTGCGCAGGCCCATGCCCGTGGCCGCAGCGGGTTCGAAACCGCGGCCGTTGTCGACGACCTCGATGCGCAACATCCCGTCAGTGTGCACGATGCGCACCCGGCAGGTGACGGCACCGCTGTGGCGAACGACGTTGGCGAGCGCCTCGGCCACCACGCGGTACGCGGTACTGGCCGCGATCATCGACAGCTCTGGCAGCGTGGGTGGGGCATCGAGTGTGATGTTGATGCCGGACGCCTTTCGGATGTCGGTGAGCAGGATCTGCAGCGCCGGCACAAGGATCGATTCGCCGGCCTCGATCCGGTGCCGGAGGCCCTCCAGATGATCAACGGCATCAGCGGCTGTTGCGAACGAGGCCCGATGAATCGTGTCGAAGCCACGCCATGGCCCCCGCTGGCGCTGAACGACCACGACCCAATGTCGTTGTCGCCCTTCGGAGTCCAGCCTCGAAGGAGGAAGGCGCCGAGGTAGCGAGGATGATGAACGGGTACTCGCGATCTCGCGTCGGTTCGCCGGGACCGATGAGACACAGTCGAAGGCCGGCTCCATCGTGCCCCGTCCATGACGCTGCATTCCACATGCGATCGTAAAACGGAAACCGTCGCGGGCAAGGGTACCTGGGTCCCGGCACGAACGGGACGTTCGTCGCAGCGGCTCACTCGAACCTTTGTCGCTCCCAGGTCGCTCAGCAACCTCCCAGCGACAAAGTTCAGGCGAAAGACGCCAGAACTGCCAGTGATCTTGCTGCCGTACTCAGCCCGTGATGAGATCCGCGTAGATCATCCAGCGATAGCTGTCGCCGTCACACGTCTGCAGCAGCAACCGGGCCGCCCCGTTGGCCCCATGGTCGGGTCGGATGATCGAGTCGAGCGTGGCCGCTCCGCTGGCACGGCCGGATGCATCGACCACGCGGTCGCTCTTGATCTCGACGTAGATCCGCCCGACGATGCGATACGACGCGCTGAACATGCCGTCGTCGACGGTGATGACGGCGCCGTCGGCAAGATCGGGCACCGTGTCGGCCCCTGGAACGATCCAGGCAGCCAATGCCGTCAGCCAGCAAGCGTCGAGTGATCTCACCACCGCCTACCTCAACGCTGCCGGGCGCGTGGTCGACGAGCCCCTGCTACCCAACGATCTCGTCGGTCTGACCCTGCTCCCGGGCGTGTACGCAGCGACCGCGAAGGCACCATTGAGTCTGAGCGGAGCCTTGACGTGGACGGACAGGGCAACTCCGCTGCCGTCCAAGGACGTGCGCTGGCCCGCAACGGTGAAGTCACGCTGGGCAACAACGTGTTCACCTCCACCAACTGCGCGCTGTCGTAGGAAGGCGCCCCGGCGGCGACCACCACCACCACCACCGTCGCCGCAGTGCCGGTCGACACGACCCCGGCCGCGGTCGTGACCACGGTCCCCGCGTTCAATGTCACCGACATCACGTTGCCGAGGACCGGCTACCGGAGTGTCGGCTCGACGTCGGTGTTCGCCACAACGGCGCTCGGAATCGGTGCCATCGCACTGGTGTTGGCTCGCCGTCGCCGCCCAGCAGCCTGACCCCGTCGCACCACGAATCGTGACCCCCGTCATCGGGGGTCACGCTCGCGTGAGCCGGGCTGTATCAAAATGTGCAGGTTGACACTCTCTTGCCCGGAGGATCCGTGACGTGAGCGCCGAAGCAGCCTGGCCAGCCGACATTGCAATCGCTGAGGACGCGCCTCGCAAGCTTGCCGCGGTGGCACGTTGGATGTGGATCCCCACCAAGCGCAGCGTCGGGCCGGCGCAGCCGGGGCTCTTTCAACACGCCCGCGCCGAGGGCGACCCGGAACGGCTGGGGATCTGCTGCTCGGGGGGCGGGCTGCGCTCCGCGGCGTTCTCGTTCGGCGCCATGGACGAGCTCTGGCGTGCCGGCATCCTCCAAGACGCGGACTACCTCGCTGGTGTGTCGGGCGGGTCCTATGCGGTGACCGCAGCGACCATCGTGCGATCGCAATCCGACAACGTCGGGTGGACGAAGGATCAGCCCGGGCCGTACGGCCTCGGCTCGCCCGAGCTCGACTACCTCCGCAATCGCACCAACTACCTGGCGCCGGGGACCATGGGGCGCTGGAACATGTTCCTGCGCCTCCTGCTGGGCATCTTGTTGAACCTCTCCGTGGTACTGGGGATCCTCTACGTCGTGGGTCGCGTCGGCGGTCGGCTCTACCGGTGGATGATGCCGCAACTGGGCGCGTGTAGCGGCGGAGAATGCTCTGGGGCGTTGGCCCACCACACCTGGAGCAGCGCGGTGATCTTCGCGCTCTTGGGCGCGGGCATCGTGGCCGGCATGGTCGACCTGTTGTTCAGGCCCTCGGCCGATTGGTGGTGGCGACGGCTGGTCCGTTGGTGCGGCACGTTCGTGTTCCTGGCAATCGTCGCGGCCATCGTGTTGCGTGCCATTCCGCAGCTGATCTGGTGGACACGAACCAGCCGGTTCGGTCACTCGGGCAGCGACAGCGAGGCACAGCTCACCCGTGGCTTCGGCTCAGTGGCGGCCGCAACCGGTTCTCTCACGCTGTCGTTCGGTCACCTGGTGTTCCGCTCCGGATCCGGCGGGCGTGGCAGCCTGAACCGCCTCGCCAAGTTGCCCACCAAACTCAAACTGCTGCTGCACAAGGTGGCGATCGGAGTGGTGGTTCCGGTGTCGCTCGCCGTCTTCTTCCTGATCGCCGTCGATTCGGGCACTCGACGGTGGACAACCGCCGGGACGTGGTGGTGGGTCGGAGTGCTGATGGCGGTGCTGGTGATCTTCGCCACCGGCAACCCGATCGCCTGGTCGGCGCAGCCGTTCTACAAGCGCCGACTGCGCACCGTCTTCGCTCTCTCGCGCACGAGCGACGGCACCTCCGTGACCGTTGGTCCGGTGCCCACCGACCAGGAACCGATGCTGTCGGATCTGCGCCTGCCCGACTGGCCAGAGTTGCTGATCTGTGCAGCAGCGAACGTATCGGACCTCGGCTACACGCCGCCGGGTATGGGTGTGACGAGCTTCGTCTTCTCGCCCGACCGCGTCGGCGGCCCGCTGGTCGGATCGATTCCGACGAAGGAGTACGAGCAACGGCTGACCCGCCTCCGGTTCTTCCAACGCATCTGGAACACGGTCGACAAGAAGGCGCCCTCGACCGGTCGTCTGCGCGACATCAGCCCATTGTCGGCTGTGTCGATCTCCGGCGCGGCGGTCTCACCCTCGATGGGCCGAATGACCATGCCGGCATACCGGATGCTGCTGGCCATGTTGAACCTCCGGCTCGGCGTCTGGTTGGCGAACCCCCGATTGGTCAGCGCGCTCGAACCCGTCGAAGACGATCTTCCGACCTACAAGCCGCTCGTGCGCCCGACGTACCTCTTGCGCGAGCTGATCGGACAGAACAACCTGCGCCGGAAGTTCCTGTACGTGTCCGACGGCGGGCACTACGAGAACCTCGGGCTCGTCGAACTGCTGAGACGGGGCTGCACGACGGTGTACGCGATCGACGCGTCCGGCGACACGCCCGGAAGCATCCGGACGCTGGGCCAGGCGGTCGCGCTCGCACGCAGCGAGCTCGGCATCGAGTTCGACGACATCGATCCGTCGATGTTCGTGATCAAGGACGCCGCCAACCCCGGGATCGTCGTCGGCGACCACGCCATCATGCACTACCACTTCCCATCGGGAGGTGGCGACGGCACACTCGTCTACATCAAGAAGGCCTTGATGAAGGACAAGGCAACACCAGCCGACCTCATCTCGTATCAGGAGTCGCGCCCGATCTTCCCGTACGATTCCACGGCCGATCAGTTCTACGACGTCGAGCAGTTCGAGGCCTACCGTGCACTCGGCGCGTCGGTGACGCGGCGCGCCCTGGCCGAGCCGCGCTGACCGGCGATCGCGGGGCGCTCTCGAGCGAGCATGTCGTATCCCGGCACGGTAAGTTCGGCCCCGATGGGATGCGTCCAGTGACCGACAAACAAGCCCGACCCAGCCGCCTCGGCTGGCACTCCTGCGTGCCCCCGAACGGGTACGCCAACCGCGCCGCGACACAGACGACGAACAGCAATCCACTTGGCCTCGAGACGCCCCCGTCCAACGACATCGAGACGACACCGGAGCACTACAACCTGATCGGTGGCGACCCGGCTTGCGCGGGATGGACTCGTTCGTACGACGATCCCAACGTCGTGCAGCTGCGTGAGAAGTTGCGGCAGTACAACGGGATCATGGGGCTCGAAGTGCTCGACCCGACCGAGATCGAGCGCGCTGCCCATCTGTTTCACCGAGATGGCTTCGTCGTCGTACGCGATCTGCTCGGGCCCGAGCAACTGCAGCGCATGCGCCGCGCCACGGAGCGCGTCCTCGACGAGATGCTGGCCGCCGACCCGACGTGCGCAGCGGGCGGAGGTGCCGGCGGCCTGCCGCATCGCTTCTCGTTCGGAAGCAGCTCGGGATCGCGTCACATGCTGCACGTCGACGAATGGGTCGAGCTGGTCGACATGCCGACAACGACGCCGATCCTGCAGGCGATCTTCGGCTCACCCAACTACATCGTGATCGGGGCGGGCGGCGACGTGGCGATGCCGGGCGCCATCGAGTACCAGGGGTTGCACTCCGACAACGTCTGGACGGAACCGCACGACCCCACGGGTCGCATCTCGACGCGCGAGCTGCCGGTCCCAGCGGTCACCATCAACTTCCCGATGGTGGATCTCACACCCGAGAACGGGCCTACCAGGCAGATCCCGGGCACACAGAACTCACGAAGCCCGATCCCGAACCTCGCCAACGAACCCGAGTGGATGAAGCTCAGCACCGTCTGCCCGGCACCCGCCGGGTCGGGCATCTTCCGCGACCTGCGGGCATGGCACGGTGGCACCCCGAACCTCTCGTACGACGTTCGTGCCGCACCCAATGTCGAGTACTTCGCTCCCTGGTTCCGCAGCGAAGCGGTGATTCGCTCGATGCCGCACGACCAATGGAAACAGCTGTCGCCGCACGGGCAGCGCATCTCGCGATATGTGATGTGCGGTCCGGGCGAGAAGGTGATCGGGGCGGGGTTCATCCACCCGCGTGCCAAAGCCCGCGAAGCGTTCAGGCAATCGCAGCTCGACGAGCTCGGCCCGGAGGCCGCCGCGGAGTACCTCCGGCGCCTGTAGAGCGCTCTCTCACTTGCGAGCGACCTGTGCCATGCTTCCGGGGCGGGACACCCTCCACACCACAGCCTCACGAGGTGACGACGTGCTGACCGAACCGAAGATCGATGCCGGAGAAGCCCTCGAGCGATTGAACGCCGACGGCCATGTCGTGATCGAGAACCTGATTTCGAACGACATGGTGGCCGACCTGCGCGACCGAGTCGAGCGTGTCCTTGCCTACGAGCGCGAGCACCCCGTCGACCCGGGCGACAGCGCCATCTCGATCGATCAGGTCGGCGATGTCGACTTCGAGTACTGGCGGAGTGGAGACGACGAGATCGCCCGGATGAAGAACCGCATCCGCCAGCGTCAGGCTCAAGAGTTCGACACTCCGTGGCCGGTACGCGCCGACGAGGTCTGCATCAGCTTCATCCACATCCCGTCGTTGTTCGACGACGGACGATCGCAGCGGATCTTCAACCTCATCAACAAAGACGTGGCCTTCGCTCCATTGGTCGAGCACCCACTGGTGCTGGCCATGATGGACGAGGCTCTCGGACGCGACGCCATCGTGCTCGACATGAGCGTGAACCACGTGGGCCCGCACACCAACAGCGCCGGTTGGCACGTCGACTCGCCGCTGACACAGATCGCCGAACCACTGCCCAACTTCACGCTCGGCATCCAGACAGCGTGGATGCTCGACGACTTCACGCTCGACAATGGTGCGACACACGTCGTCACGGGAAGCAACCACACGCAACGCAAGCCACCGTCGGGACGCGCTTGTCTGGAGAACGAGACCGTGCTCGAAGGCCCGGCGGGCTCGATCGCCATGTGGTTGTCGCAAACCTGGCACCGCCACGGCGCCAACGTGACCGATGCCGCCAGGAACGGCGTGATCATCCAGTACGGCCGCTCGTGGGTCAAACCGTTCGTCGATCTCCGGACCCCGATGGATGCTGCGCAAGCCGCTGCGTTCTCGCCGCGGCTGCGCTACATGCTCGGGTGCAACGCCAGCGCACCCGTGCGAGGCTGAGCTCGTCGGTCTGTCGGCGAAATCAATTGGGCCGCGCGACGACCCAACTGGTTGCGTGGCTGACATACCGAGCTCCGCGGGATCGCCGCAGCAGCAGCAAAGGCGATGTCGTCGTAGCCGACGATGGCCATGAAGATCAGCGACGTCATGGGCGTGGGCGGGAGCTTCACGGAGATCGGCAACACGCAGACCCCCGTCCGCCTTCACGCCACCCAGATGACTCCATGTCACATTGGTTCGCGCACGAGCCAACGCACCGTTGTGCGATGTCGATGGGCCACAATGCAGGACAATGTGCAAAGGTTGCCGAGCTGATGCAGCTCGAGCACCTCACGCTGTAGAGGTGCAGTACCTGACTAGATCAGGCGGACCTTCTGGGCTTCTTCGCCCTTCTTGCCAGGGGCGACTTCGAACTCAACGGTGTCGCCCTCGTTGAGCGACTTGTAGCCACTGCCTTCGATATTGGAGAAGTGGACGAACACGTCGCTGCCACCCTCTCGTGAGATGAAGCCGAAACCCTTCTCGGCATTGAAAAACTTTACGGTGCCTGTGGCCATTGCCTTTTCCTTCAACAAGATGAGCCGCCGTCGACGGCTGACACGACGTTATCCGGTCTCGGACGCTTTCTCCGACTCATCACGATCTGGGCGATCAATCTCGGTCGAGTTGATCGTCGTCCTGCCCACTGAACATGAAGCCGCCGCCTCGGAAAAGTTGCAGGCAGACCCGGACCACGTCGGGGTCGAACTGCCTGCCGCTGTCCTTCTCGAGCAGTGCCAGCGCCGCATCCAGCCCCTTGCTCGGCCGGTATGGGCGGCCACAGGAAGACGATTCCCCGAATGATGTCGTAGCCGGCCTGGGCGTGCTCTCGCACCAGTGCGAGCTCCGACGCTCGCAGCACTCCGGGCTTGGTGAGGATCTCCGAGGGCGTCGACAGCTTGCCGATGTCGTGAATCCTGGCGGCCATCCGAATGCCGTAGATGTCGTTCTGGTCGACCCCGAGCTCGTGGGCGATGGCAACGGACAGTTCGTCGACCCGCTGCTGGTGGCCGGCAGTGTCGGGATCGCGTGCCTCGGCGGCCGCAGCGATCGCGTCGACTGCGGCCTCGGTGAGGGCGACGAGTGTTGCTTCGTGCTCGTTGAGCTCGGTCACATCCGTGACGACCACGGCGAGGCCGATGATCTTGCCGGCGAGGCGAACGGGATAGATGCTCTCGAGCCAGTCGTGGCGGCGTCCGACGTCTTCTGCCGTGAGGCCACTGAAGGCCCTGTCGAGCACGGGGACACCCGACTCCAGCACCGATCGGTACGAAGCCTCGAGTTGCGGCCACAGCGCGGGTACCACTTCGGCGATTGTGTGCCCGAGATGCTCCTCGACTGACGCGCTCCCGTGGATCGCAGCGATCCGCTCGTTGACCCGCAGGTACCGAAACTCTCGATCGACGAACAGGAGTCCGGCGGGAGCACTGGACAAGAGAGTTTCCAGGTAGGCAACAGTTTCTGAGAAAGCCGGGTCGCCGGCCCGAAGACCCAGCGCCGATCCCGCCCCCATACGACGAGAGCCGTCTGCACCCACAGCAACAATGTTCACCCGCACGAAGGTATTGGCAAGGGTTAGCATTGCCTCACGGTGGGCATTCCTGAGGGAGCAATAGCTCAATCACCGGCAACTTCTTGCCGATACAAGTTTGTGACCTCGCCGGGGGCCGCACCCTGTGATGCGACCGTGGAGAGGGCTCATGAGCAGAATCACCTACGACGAGACCATGAGCAGCAGCGATGCGCTGATCTGGCACATCGAGCAGGACCCACAGTTGCGTTCGACGGTGATGAGTGTGTGGTTCCTGCAGCGCCCTCCGTCCCCGGAGCGAATGCACGGCACGGTGGAGCGCATGGTCAGCCAGCTTCCGCGATTGCGGCAGCGGGTCGTCGACGACCGGCCACGACCGCGGTGGGTGGCAGCGGATCGGTTCGATGCCGACGCCCACTACCGGTACGAGGACCTCGGTGGCGACGCTGGCCGAGACGACGTGATGGCGAGGGCCCAGGCCTGGGTCCGCGAACCGTTCGACCGTTCTCGACCGCTCTGGCAGCTGGGCATCTTCTCCGGATTGGCGGATGGTCGCGGCGCGCTGGTGTTGAAGCTGCACCACGCCATTGCCGACGGCGTCGGGCTGATGCTGATGCTCGCCGCACTCGCCGACCTCGAACCCAACCCGCGGCATCGGCTGGCGCTCGCCGATGTGGTGACAGTGCCGGCTCCGATCACGCGGGTGCCGCGGCATGTCACCAATCTCGTGCTTCACCCGGTCGCGACGGTCCGCAACGCCGTTCGCAGCGCGGTGTCGATCATCAAGCTGGTGATGCCGAACCGCAGGCCCATGAGCACGTTGATGACGGGTCGATCGACCGAACTGTGCCTCGACACCAAGGCGTTGCCGCTCGACACGCTGCGATGCGCCGGCAAGCAGGCAGGCGGCAGCCTCAACGATGCGTTCATCGGTCTCGTGCTCGACACCCTCGACCGCTACCACGAACGAAGCGGTGTCTCCTGCGACCAGGTCCGGATCCACATGCCGATCAACATCCGCGAAGCGGCCACTGCGGATCGCGCCGGCAACCAGTTCGTACCGGCCCGGATCGTGATGAAGGTCGGAGACGACACCACCGAGGGCCGCCTTCGGCGTGTCAGCAAGCACCTCGCCGCAGTTCGGCAAGAGCCGGCGCTGCGCTGGGTCAACTCCGTGTCAGCCGCCATCCAGCGCCTCGGCGTGCCGATCTCCCGGCGCGTCATCGGCGGGATGATGAAAGGCGTCGACGTCCTGGCCTCCAATGTCGCCGGTCCACCATGCCCGTTGTACCTGGCCGGCGAGCACGTGCAGGAGTTCTACGCGTTCGGCCCACCGGCCGGAGCTGCTCTCAACATCACCTTGTTCAGCTATGACAACACGGTCCACCTG
The DNA here is from genome assembly GCA_039931555.1 of Ilumatobacteraceae bacterium. Taxonomy (GTDB): domain Bacteria; phylum Actinomycetota; class Acidimicrobiia; order Acidimicrobiales; family Ilumatobacteraceae; genus JAENVT01. Next base: position 12,007 of record JBDTRP010000097.1, read on the forward strand.
GGCGTCACCACGGTCGCCACAGCGGTTGACTCCCGTCACCTGTTCATGCGTTGCCTCGACGAGGCGATCGCAGAGATGGGCGCCTTGGCCGCGACCTGGGCAAAGCCGGCGGCAAAGCGCACCGACCTGCCAGTGTTGCTCGGCTTGGCCTGCTGACGCGAGCGGACCAAGCCGACGTCGGTGGCCGGCGCTGGTCAATATCACCAAACCGAGCCAACTGAACGCCACATATTGTGTGGCTCGTGCCATCGCTCTCCACCCTCCCGGTGTTCATCGCTGCATCGATCGCTCTGCTGGTGATCCCCGGGCCGGCCGTGCTGTTCATCGTCGCTCGCAGTGGGGCACAGGGCCGCCGCGCCGGGTTCGTATCCGTGCTCGGCGTTCACACCGCGTCGACCGTGCACGTGTTGGCCGCCGTTGCCGGGCTCTCGGCCGTCGTGGTCGCCTCGTCGATCGCATTCACCGCAGTGAAGATCGTGGGCGGCATCTACCTGATCGTGCTCGGTGTGCGCTCACTTCGTGCCGCCCGCGATCGGCACGACGTGGCGACGCCGACGGCTCGGCCCCCGAGGCGCCTGTTCGCCGAGGCGTTCGTCGTCAACCTGCTCAATCCGAAGGTCGCGTTGTTCTTCCTCGCCTTTCTCCCGCAGTTCGTCCAACGCGGGAACGGAGCGATCTGGTCGCAGACTCTTGCCCTCGGCGTGGTCTACATCCTGCTGGGACTGTGCTCCGACAGCATGTACGTGGTGGTCGGTGCGCATCTGGGGGCTCGGCTCAGCAGTCGGGCCACGCGGCTTCGAGCCAGCCGCTACGCGGAAGGCAGCATTCTCGTCGGTCTCGGCGTGCTGACGCTCGCCCTGCCCCATCGCAAGACGAGCAAGTAACGACGAGGCTTGCGGTCAACCAATCGGCCTGATGCTCACGGGTGTGCCGGGCTCGAACGCGTGGAAGAGATCTCGAAGCCGACCTCGCCGACAGAGCACCACAGCCAGTCCTCGCCAGGCTCGTAGCTCTGGATGATCGGATGGCCGACATCACGGAAGTGAGCGGTGGCGTGCTTCAGGCTCGATCGTACCGACCCAATCGACGTCGCCAAATCAGTGGAGCGTCGCTCTCGGCACCGGGTACCGTCGGACGGCGTGGAGATGAATTTGCCACCGCCATATCTTGCCCGACCGTATCGAGGCCCTACCGATCACCCGGCGATGGCGTCGATCCTCAACGAGTATCGCCAGCACGGCGGCGACCCGGCGATGGTCACCGCTGACCAGATGGATGTCGCCTACGCCAACCTCACCAACTGCGACCCCATGAACGACATCGCTGTGATCGAGCACTCCGATGGTGAACCCATCGGCTACGCCCGGGTGACTTGGGACGAGCTCGAGGACGGCTCCCGCGACTACGTGGTCTTCGCACCGGTGCGTCCGGCCCACCTGGCTGAGCCGCTGTTCCGAGCGCTGGTCGCGGCTCAGGAGGCCCACATGCGATCGATTGCCGACGGTGCCACGAACCCTCGGTTCCGAGCGTACGCACCGCACCCCGGGCCGGGGTTGGCGGCGACGCAGGAGGCCGCGTGGCTGGAGTCGCTCGGATACCGGGCTGTGCGCTTCGCTGCGTCGCTGGTGCGTCCCGATCTCGAGAACGTTCCCGACCTGCCACTTCCTGACGGGGTCGAGATCAGGTCGGTGACGCCGGAGATGCTTCGCCCGATCTTCGACGCGCACTGGGAGGCGTTTCGCGGCGATTGGGACTTCACCGAGGCGACCGAGGAGGACGCCCGGCAGTTCCTCGACGACCCCCTACGGGATGAATCGCTGTGGAAGATCGCTTGGGTCGGCGACACCGTTGTCGGCCAGGTCAAGAGCTTCATCAGCGCCGAGGAGAATGCCGAGATGGGCTACCTGCGCGGCTACACCGAATACATCTCGACACACGCCGCATGGCGCAATCGCGGCATCGCCGGATCACTGCTGGCCAGCAGCCTGCGCGAACTGAAGGCCAGAGGCATGACCGAAGCGGCGCTGGGCGCCGACACCGAGAACCCCGGCGGGGCGTTCCAGCTGTACACGAAGCTGGGCTTCCAATTGCGCTCGTATTCAGCCGCGTACGCCAGGGCGTTGACCTGAGCCGACCAACGGTATGGTCGGCGTCATGTCCGATGACGCCGCCGTCCGCCCGTTTCGCATCGACGTCACCGACGAGGTGCTCGAGGATCTCGGTCGTCGACTTTCCCAGACTCGTTGGCCCGAGGCCGAGCCGGTCGACGACTGGAGCCAGGGTGCACCGCTGACGTGGATCCAGGGCATGTGCCACTACTGGGGCCATGGGTACGACTGGCGGGAGCGCGAGACGCTGCTGAACCGCTTCGACCAGTTCGTCACGACGATCGACGGCATCGACATCCATTTCATCCATCAGCGCTCGCCACATCGCGAGGCACGACCGTTGCTGATCACCCATGGCTGGCCGGGCTCGATCGTCGAGTTCCACAAGGTCATCGAACCGCTGACGAACCCGACAGCACACGGTGGACAGGCATCCGACGCGTTCCACGTGATCTGCCCGTCACTTCCGGGTTTCGGGTTCTCGGGTAAGCCGACCACGACAGGTTGGGGGGTCGGTCGCATCGCCGACGCTTGGGCGGTGCTGATGGCTCGCCTCGACTACGACCACTACTTCGCCCAAGGGGGCGACTGGGGCTCGGCGGTCACGCGATCCATCGGCGGCCAGGATCCGCAGCACTGCGCGGCGATTCACATCACGCTCGCAATGGGCACGCGACCACGTCTCGGCGGCGAACCGTCGCAGGAGGAGCAGCGAGCGATCAGGGGTGCCGAGTACTACCAGGCATGGGACAGCGGTTATTCGAAGCAGCAGGCCACTCGCCCTCAGACGGTCGGATACGGCCTCGCCGACTCGCCGGCCGGTCAAGCCGCGTGGATCCTGGAGAAATTCTGGGCGTGGACAGATTGCGATGGGCATCCGGAGAACGTGCTCGACCGCGACGAGCTCCTCGACAACGTGATGTTCTACTGGGCGACCAACAGCGCCGCCAGCTCGGCACGCATCTATTGGGAGAGCTTTGCCAAGGCTCGCCCGGTCAACCTGTCGGTACCGGTCGGGGTGACGGTGTATCCGAAGGAGATCGTGCCCCCGGTTCGCGCCTGGATGGAAGCCGATTACCCGAACATCGTCCATTGGGCCGAACAACCCAAGGGCGGCCATTTCGCCGCCTTCGAGCAGCCCGCGCTGTTCGTCGACGACATCCGCACGTGCTTCCGCCAGTTCCGCTGACCGCCCGCCTCACGGCACCACCGGCCACGACTCCCACGCGTTGTCGAGTTGATCAGTGGTGACCGACCCGACCTGCACCTCACCGCGCAGGAGGCGCGATGCATACTGCTGCAGGAACTCGTTGGTCGGGGTCGGTACGCCGTGCAGCCTTCCGAGCATGATGATCTCGCCGTTGAAGTAGTCGGTCTCGAGGGTCCGACCTCCCTTCATCAGGCTCTGCCACGTCGACCCGCCGATGAAGGTGTCACCGGCGGGGATGTCGAACCGCATCGTCTTGGCCCGCTCCTTGTACTGCTCGACGCGCTCTGCGGTCTGCTCCCATCGGATGCCGGCCGCGCGATACGCACGCTGTCCCTCCTCGAGGGCGGCTGCGGTGACTCGCGCTCGCCGGCCGGCGATCCCGCAGGCGGCATCGGCGACGTTGCCGAGATTGACCAGAAGTTTGGCGTACTTCTTCGTCATCACGTCGTCGTCGGCCTCGGACAGCAACCTCGGTGAGCCATCGATGAGAGCGGCCAGGTGGGTCGCCGTTTCGTCGACGCCCGACGGATACCGGCCGACATCGAGGATCGCGTTCGACGGCGCACAGAGCACGGTCACTTCACCGGGCCGTTCGAACTGTGCCGGCAGCTGGATCACCATTGCGTACACGCGAGCGAACCGGCGCAGGGCCATGCGTTCGTGCTCCACGCCGTTGGTGCCGCACACGACCGAGACGGCTGGGTCCCAATCGAACAGCGCCGAATGGATCTGGGGTGTGTCTTGAGTCTTGGCGGTGATCAACACGACGTCGTCCCCGGTCGGTTCGAGCTGATCGATGGAGGTGACGGCCTCGATCTCGACGACCTCGCTGCCCTGCGCCGATCGCACCGTCAAGCCGGCATCGCGGATGGCTGTGGCGTGCGCGGGCCGCGCAACGAGGGCGACGTCGGCACCACCTTGCCGCAAGCGACCGCCGATCGCGCTACCGACGGCTCCAGCTCCATAGATGATCACACGCACTGCGGCATCGTACGGCCGCCGCCGCGCATGAGCGAAAGCCTGTGGAGTGTTTCGCGCTCACGCGAGTGAGCGCGAAACACTCCACGACGTCACCTAGTGGTGGCGATGCTCGACCGCTGCGGCGGCGTTGACAATGCCGTCGCCGTAGATCGAGTTGCGTTGTGGCGTACCGACGCACGGGGCGTCGTATGTCGCGTCACGACCCCCGGCCTTGTAGGTGATGACCGGAGCGGGGCAGGCGACGTCGGTCGCGCTGTCGCGCAGGATCCTTTCGACCTTGGCCGGGTCCATCGTGCGACCTTTCCCATGACGTTGGCTCTTGCCGAACTCGCTGACGATCAACGCCGCAACACCGACGGCATGCGGCGCCGCCATCGACGTGCCCTGGATCCACTGCCAGTACGCGCAGTCGTCGATCGTCGGGGACGAGCACTGAGCCACGACGAAGGGTGTGAGCGACTCGCCCGTCACTGGGTCGACATCACCGTTGGCCAGGGCCACGTTCTTCGGGTACGGCCCGAGGATCAGGTTCTCCGGTCGACGGTTCTTGGCCGGGTCGTCGATGAAGTCGCGGAAGAACCCGCCGGGTGCGGCGACGTCGTTCTGTTCCAGACCGTGGTTCGAGTAGTCGGCCTTCTTCGTGCTCGGCCCGACGGACGACACGGCGATGACGCCGTTGGCCTCGGTCGGCATGTCGACGCAGTCGTTGGTGACCTCACGAACCCTCTCGGTGTGCAACGGGAAGTCGGGACTGATGTCGTCGGTCTTCAGCGCAGCGCCCAGATCCGTGTGCTCGTTGCCGAGTGCGGCGACCAGGGTCACTCCGTGAGCCCGGGCATAGTCGAGAGCACGTTGCGTGGCATCGATGATCGTCGCCTGCTCCAGTTGCTCCGCAGCCGAGTCGGTCGGGTAGTTGCGGCAGTTGTACAGCCACGGATCGATGAAGAAGCTCATGTTGACCACGTCGATGCCGTTGTCGCCTGCGTAGGTCAGCGCGTCGACGGTCGGCCCCAGGAAGAAGAACCCGGAGTCTTGACCGGCACGGAGGTTGACCAGTGTGACGTTCGGCGCGACACCGGCGATGCCGATGCCGTTGATGGGTGACGCAATCGTGCCGGCCACGTGCGTACCGTGGCCGTCTTCGTCGACGTCCGCGGGGTCGTTGCACGACTGGTCGGGTTCGTCGGCGCATGGGCCGTCGATCTCGGGGATGTCGACCGTGAAGTTGCGACTGAGCTTGCGATTGAAGTTGGGAGCGATGTCGGGATGACTTCCGTCGATACCGGTGTCGATCACACCGACCAACACGTCGCGACGGCCGGGCTGCTCGTCGTACGAGCCGTCCGGGGTCGCCCCGATCATGCGCATGTCCCACTGGAAGCCGGCCAACGGCTCGGCGGCCTGATCGTCGTGGCCATCGTGGCCATCGTGGCCGCCGTCGCCGCCGCGGCTCGCGGCGATCGCCGCTTCAGCGTTGCGACCTTCGAGTTCAACAGCGTCGCGACTCGTGACAGCATCCGCCGGCGCAGACCCGATCGGAGTGTTGCGGGCCACGCCGGCAACGTCGGCCTTCGTCATCACGGCGGCTTCGAACGACGCTGTGTCGGCGGTCACTGTGACCAGCCCGATGGCCCGATTGACTCGGTTCACGGTGCCACCCGCGGCTTCGACCGTGGCAATCGTGGCGTCGACCGACGCCGCGTCCTTGGCCAGCACCACGTACGTCGACGTTGCTGCGCTTCCGTGAACCGGGCTCGGCGCGAACGCCAGCGAGTTGGCAACCAAGGCCGCGCTCGCGAAAAAGACCCCTCTTCGTGTCGTGTGCATCGTGCTCCATTTCATCGTTTGAATGGTGTGATTGCCCGAGCGCCCGTGGGCGAACCTAATTGGCTTGGAACAGAATTTCAAGGGTTCGACCAGTACTGGTTGATCCGTACCGCTAGCAACAGGTCGCCGAACGTGGTGAACTAGGCACGTGATGGAAGCCAATGAGTGAGGGCATGCCGCTTCGATTCGGGATTCCGCAACCGCCGGCCCGCCCGGGCGAGATGGCCGACTTCTCCTATCTCGACGTGCCCGCCGCTGGAAGCGCAGACCGGCCCGACATCGACACCCACCCGAGCGAGATGCGCGATCTTGCGTACACCTTGATCCGGGTGCTCGACGACGGTGGCGCGGCAGTCGGTCAATGGGACCCGCGATCCGACCGCGCAGACCTCCACGAGGGCCTCCGGGCAATGGTCCTGACGCGCGCCTACGACGACCGCATGACCACCGCGCAGCGACAAGGAAAGACGTCGTTCTACATTCGCTGCACGGGCGAGGAAGCGATCGCCGTCGGCCACGCGCTCGAACTGCACCCCGACGACATGTTCTTCCCGACCTATCGCCAGCAGGGCTGGCTGATCGCCCGTCGCTGGCCGCTCGTCGAGATGATGTGTCAGGTCTTTTCCAACGAGAAGGATCGGCTGCATGGCAGGCAGATGCCAATCATGTACTCGGCCCGCGACGTCGGCTTCTTCTCGATCTCGGGCAACCTCGGCACGCAATATGTGCAAGCAGTTGGTTGGGCGATGGCGTCGGCGATCAAAGGTGACACCCGCATCGCCTCCGGTGTCGTCGGTGAGGGCACGACGGCCGAGGCCGACTTCCATCATGCCCTCACGTTCGCAACCACGTACCAAGCGCCGGTCATCCTCAACGTGGTCAACAACCAGTGGGCGATCTCGTCGTTCCAGGGCATCGCCGGCGGGTCGCGATCAACCTTTGCGGCGCGTGCGATCGGGTATGGCATTCCGGCGCTGCGAGTCGACGGGAACGACTACCTGGCCGTGCTCGCCGCCACGCGGTGGGCAGCCGAGCGGGCCCGAAGCAACCACGGCCCCACGCTGATCGAGTGGGTCACGTATCGCGCTTCGGCGCATTCGACTTCGGATGATCCGTCCCGGTACCGGCCGGCCGACGAATGGAAGTCGTGGCCGCTCGGCGACCCCATCGACCGCCTCAAGCAGCACCTCATCAGCCTCGGTGACTGGTCGGACTCGCAGCACGCAGGTCTCGTGGCCGACACCGAGCGCGAGGTGATGGCAGTTGCCAAGGAGGCCGAGCAATACGGCACCTTGCTCGATGGACGCGGTGCGAGCGCTCGAAGCATCTTCGAAGACGTGTTCAAGGAGATGCCCGAACATCTGCAACGTCAACGGCGACAGATGGAGAGCGAGCGATGACCGCGATGACCATGAACGCGGCCATTCGCTCGGCGATCGACGTGATGATGGAGCGCGACGACAACATCGTCGTGTTCGGCGAGGACATCGGCTACTTCGGAGGGGTTTTCCGATGCACCGAGGGGTTGCAGGCCAAGTACGGCAGCGAGCGCGTCTTCGACACACCGATCGCCGAAGGCGGCATCATCGGGGCTGCCGTTGGCATGGGCGCCTACGGACTACGTCCCGTGGTCGAGATCCAGTTCGCCGACTACGTGTACCCGGGTCTGGATCAACTGATCTCCGAGGCGGCTCGACTGCGCTACCGGTCGAGCGCCGAATTCACCGCGCCGATCACGGTGCGAATGCCGTGCGGTGGTGGCATCCACGGCGGCCAGACGCACAGCCAGAGCCCGGAGAGCCTCTTCACCCATGTGTGCGGCCTCACGACCGTCCTACCATCGAACCCTTACGATGCCAAAGGCCTGTTGATTGCATCGATCGAAGACGACGACCCGGTCATCTTCCTCGAGCCGAAGCGCATCTACAACGGTCCCTTCGACGGCCATCACGACCGACCAGTCGTGCCCTGGTCGAACCACCCGCTGGGCGAGGTGCCCGACGGCTACTACCGAGTCGAGCTCGGCCGCGCCGCGGTGCGCCGACCGGGCGACGACCTCACCGTGCTGGCCTACGGCACGATGGTGCACGTCGCCGCGGCTGCAGCCACGGAAACCGGGATCGATGCCGAGATCATCGACCTCTGCACGCTGCTGCCGCTCGACACCGAGACGATCAAGGCCTCCGTCGACAAGACCGGTCGGTGCGTGATCGTCCACGAGGCGACGCGCACCAGTGGGTTCGGTGCCGAGCTGTCGGCCACCGTGCAGGAGATGTGCTTCTACCGGCTCGAGGCACCGATCGAGCGGGTCACCGGTTGGGACACCCCGTACCCGCATGCGCAGGAATGGGACTACTTCCCCGGGCCCGCGCGCGTCGGCGCTGCGTTTCGTCGAGTGATGGCGGCCGACCGTTGAGCGAGTACGTCGTCAAGTTGCCCGACGTCGGCGAAGGCATCGCCGAAGCCGAGATCGTCGAGTGGCATGTCGCCGTCGGCGACACCATCGCCGAAGACCAGGTGATGGTCGAGGTCATGACCGACAAGGCCACCGTCGAGCTTCCCTCACCGGTCGCCGGCGTCGTGCTGTCGGTCGGCGCCGCAGTCGGCGATGTGCTGCAGGTCGGTTCACCGCTGATCCGCATCGACACCACGATCGAGGGTGCGGGACCAACGACGGCCGAAGGGCCGGCAACGGTGCCGGCCCCGGCCCCCGACATGGAGGCTCGCGTCTCGGTGGCCGCGCCACCGACTGGCCCGGCCGCTCCAGCTCCTGTCGCGACAGCAACCGAGGCGCCCGCCGCGGCCGGCACGCCACCCGCACAACCCGCACACGTGAGCGGCGAGCGGCGCACGACTACGGCTGCACCCGCGGTGCGCAAGCGGGCGATGAACCTGGGGATCGACCTCACCACCATCGCCGGAAGCGGGCCAGAGGGACGAATCGTTCACGCTGATCTCGACGCCCAACTCTCCCGCAACGGCTCGAGCAGCGCCACCGCGCCGCGCATCGACGGCGACGACGGCATCGACGACGTGGCGGTGATCGGGCTGCGCCGCAACATCGCCCAGCGGATGCAGATCGCCAAGACCCGCATCCCCCACTTCACCTACGTGGACGAGGTCGATGTCAGCGAGGTCGAACGCCTGCGGGCGGAGCTCAACCGACCGCTCGACGATCAGCACACGCGCCTGACCATCCTGCCGTTCCTGATGCGTGCCGTCGTGGTGGCGATCGGCGACTTCCCGCAGATGAACGCCCGGTACGACGACGACGCCGGAGTCGTGCACCGTCACCGAGCAGTGCACCTCGGCGTAGCAACGCAGACCTCGAAGGGTTTGATGGTGCCCGTCGTGACGCACGCCGAAGGTCGTGACCTTCGATCGTGCGCCGACGAGGTCGCTCGCCTGTCGACCGCGGCACGAGACAACAAGATCACGCTGGCCGAGTTGACCGGATCGACGATCACGATCAGCAGTCTGGGTTCGCTGGGCGGAATCGTCTCGACGCCGATCATCAACTACCCCGAGGTGGCCATCATCGGTGTCAACAAGATCGCCACGAGGCCGGTGTACGTCGACGGAATCGTGCTCCCCCGCCAGATCATGAACCTGTCATCGTCGTTCGACCACCGAGTCGTCGACGGCGCCGATGCCGCGGCATTCATCCAACGGATCAAGGCGCTGCTCGAGACACCGGCGCTCATCTTCATGTCGTAGCAACCGCCCGTCACAAACAGTCCATGTCACTGATGCGACGGCCTGGCATGCTGGTGAACCCATGAGCGTCGCAGCACCCACCCTCACCGGCACCCACGTGCAACTCGAACAACTGCGCATCGAATTCGCCGAGGAGTTGACCGCGGCGGGGAACCAGGATCGCTCGACCTATGGCTGGACGCCCGTTCCGCCCACCGTGGAGGGCATGCAGCGCTACATCACCGGGCTGCTGACCGACCAGCAGTCGCGCGCTGCTGTGCCGTTCGCCCAACGACGGGTCAGCGACAACGCCCTGGTGGGCTGCACGCGGTACCTCCGACTCGAGTGGTGGGGCCGCAAGCAGTTGCCCGACGAGGTCGAGATCGGAGGGACCTGGCTGGCAACCTCCGCCCAACGAACGCCGATCAACACCGAGGCGAAGTACCTGCTGTTGAGCAACGCCTTCGACACCTGGGATGTGCATCGCGTGTCGATCTGCACCGATGCACGCAACGCCCAGAGCCGTACGGCGATCCTGCGGATCGGCGCGACGTTCGAGGGCATCCTGCGCAGTCACCGGGGTTCGTACGCGCCGGGCGAGGAGAACACCGTCGCCCGCGACTCGGCCATGTACTCGATCGTTCGCGCCGACTGGCCGGCCGTCGGGCGGGGATTGGAAGACCGACTGCGATGAGCAAGATGAGCGATGGCGGCGAGCCCGGCACTCCCCGCCCGGTGATGCTGGTGACGGGGGGCAGCCGCGGTATCGGCGCGGCGATCTGCCGACTGGCAGCGCGAGCCGGTTACACGGTGGTGGTGAACTATGCCAACAGCACCGCCGTGGCCACATCGTTGGCGAGCGAGATCGGCAACGGCTCCGTCGCCATGGGTGCGGATGTCGGCGACGAGGCGGCGGTGTTGGCGATGTTCGCCGAGATCGACGCTCGCCTCGGGCGCATCGACGTGTTGGTCAACAACGCCGGCATTGCCGGCAGCTACGGAACACTCGACAGCTACACCGTCGAAGCGCTCGAGCACCTGTGGGCGGTGAACCTGACCGGACCGTTCGTCTGTGCGCGCGAGGCCGTCAAGCGCATGCGCAAGGACGGCCGCGGCGGATCGATCGTCAACATCTCGTCGAAGGCCGCAGTGCTCGGCGGGTCGAACGAATGGGTGCACTATGCGGCGTCCAAGGGTGGGATCGACGCAATGACCACCGGGCTGGCCAAGGAGTTGGCGCCGCATGGAATTCGAGTCAACGCCGTTCGCCCAGGCCTGATCGAGAGCGACTTCCACCTCCATGCGACCCCGGGTCGCGTCGAACGGATGACCCCGCTGATCCCCATGCAGCGAGCCGGCACCTCCGACGAGGTCGCCGAGGCCGTGCTGTGGCTGGCGTCGCCGGCCGCGAGTTACGTGACCGGTGCGTTCATCGAGGTGACCGGCGGGCGCTGAGTGCCGCTGACCTGCACGATGTGACGCACCCACAACCCGGCCGCAACCGTTGCCACGCACGCTCCCAACGTGACCGGCGGAAGTACTCCGGGCCCGCGGGCGTCGAACAGCTGGCCGAGCGACCACGGCATGACCAGTCCACCGAGGCCGGCAGCGCCGATGAATGCCGACGTCGCCGCGCCCGACAAGGCGAGATGGGCTTCGGCGTAGCCGATCATCGAGGCGAACTGCGGTGCGATCGAGAGGCCGAAGAGGAACGTCACGATCCACAACCCGATGTTGCCGCCGTTGACAGCGACGAGGACGACCGATGACATCAGCGCAACCGTCATGGAACCAGTCAGCATCCAGCCAGCGCTGTATCGCCTGGCCAGCAAGATCGACGCGACGCGGCCGAGCGAGAAGCCGACCCAGAAGATGACCGTCACACCCGTTGCGGTGTTGGCATCGCCGTACCCGATCTGCTCGACGTAGGAGTGGATCCAGTTGGCGAACCCGACCTCGAGGGCGACGTACACGAAGAAGAACAAGCTGACGACGGCGAGTTGCCCCCGGCGAACCGAGGCCGCCGCGGAGTCGCCGCTGTCGTGATCAGCCTCCCGCGTTTTCATCGGGGCCGGCGACGACAGCAGCACCGAGCAGCACAACGCCGTCAGCATCGCGAGCGGCACGGCGACCGGCCACAGCGAATGGCTCCACGCAATCGCTCTGTTGGTCAGCAATGGCGCGGACAGCGCACCGAGGGCGAAGAACAGATGGAGAGCGTTGAGCGCTGCGCCCGGGGAGTCCGGGCGGCTCCACACGACCAAGGTGTTGCCGGAGACATCCCCGACTCCGCACACCAGACCGAGCACGACGAACGCACAGACCAGTGGAGCGAGATCGCGAAGCTGCGAGATCACCACGATCATGGCGATGGAGGTGACCATGCACGCCGACCACATCTGATGCCCGCGGCCACGGTCGAGGAACCGACCCCCGACGAACGATCCGACCATGTACCCGCTCGACGACCCGACGAACACCAGGCTGATGCCGCCGTCGTTGGTCCCGACACGGTCGCGGAGATGCGACAATGCGGGTCCGGCGATGCTCAAGGCGCTCCCCAAAACAAGGAAGCTCACCAAGTAGACCCACACAGGGACGTGCCGAGGTCCCTGCGATTCCATCACGGTCGATAGTAGGGCGCACCACTATCGTGCGCCCAACATGCGTGTCGTTGTCGTCGTTGCCCATCCGGATCCCAACAGCTTCACTCACGCCATCGCCGCGACCGCACGAGAGGCGCTCACCGAGCGCGGCCACGAGGTGACGGTGCTGGATCTCTATGCCGACGAGTTCCGTACGGCAATGAGCCCTGACGAACGCCGTGCCTACCACAGTGAGCGACCACTGCTGGATCCGGTCGCCGAGCGCCATGCAGGTCTGGTGAAGCAGACCGAGGCCTTCGTCTTCGTGTACCCCACCTGGTGGAGCACGATGCCGGCGATCCTCAAGGGCTGGCTCGAACGCGTGATGGTGCCCGGTATCGGGTTCGTCCTCGACGAGCACCACCACGTACGGCGGGGCCTGACGCAGGTTCGTCGCATCGTCGGGATCTCGACGTACGGCTCGCGGTGGTGGTGCGTGAAGGCGATGCACGACAACGGTCGGCGCACCCTGCTGCGCGCCCTCCGGTTGAACACCGCTGTGGTCACCCGGCGATCATGGCTGGGGCTGTACGAGATCGACCGCCGCACCAACGAGCAGCGCGCTGCGTTCCTGCACCGAGTCTCCGACAGGATGCGGTCGCTGTGAGGGTGTACGTCGTCTACTGCCACCCGGATCCCGGCTCGTTCACGGCGGCGGTGCGCTCCCGCGCAACCGGCGCCCTGGAGGCCGCCGGGCACCAAGTGCGCACGTCGGACCTCTACGCCGATGGCTTCGAGCCTGCGCTCTCGCGCGTAGAGCGCCGCGAGTATCTCACTCCGAGGATCGATGATCCGCGGGTGGCGGAGTACTGCGCCAATCTCCGCTGGTGCAATGCGCTCGTGTTCGTCTACCCAACCTGGTGGAGCGGGCAGCCGGCGATGTTGACCGGATGGCTCGACCGCGTGTTGATTCGAGGAGTCGCCTGGGACCTGCGCGATGGCTCGACACGCATCACGGCACGCTTGACCAACATCCGTCGTCTGGTCACCATCACGACGCATGGCTCGTCGCGCTGGGTGAACCTTGCCGAGGGCGAGACCGGACGACGCGTGATCGGCAGGACCGTTCGCGTACTGTGCCATCGATTCGCGCGCACGACGTGGGTGGCGATGTACAACATCGATCGTTCGACCGATGCCGAGCGCAACGCCTTCCTCGATCGAGTGGCGCATCGGATGCACCGGTTGTCGCCGCCTTCTACGGAGATTGCAGCAAGTCGAAGATGGTGACCACCTCGACGTGGTGCGTCTGCGGAAACAGGTCGTAGACCGTCGAGCGAACGTGGGTGTAGCCCGATTCTCGTAGCAGCCCGGCATCGCGGGCCAGCGACACCGGGTCGCAGCTGACCAGTACGAGGCGAGCAGCCCGAGTCGCCGCCAGCACGGTCACCGCCTGGCGACCGAGTCCGGTCCGAGACGGGTCGGCGATCACCAGGTCGGCGTGGCGCGGTCGCCACCGTTCGACCGTGGTGCACATGATCTGGGCCGGCACGTCGACGAGGTTGGCCGTCGCGTCGTCACACGCGGCCTCAGATTCCTCCACGACCGTCATCGTCTGACCGTCGACGGTGGAGGCGAACAGGCCGACTCCGCCGTACGCGTCGACGATCGATCGCGAGCCGAGCAACTCACCACACGCTTCGCGGACCGCACTGACCAACAGTTCAGCCGCTGCTGGCCCGGACTGGAAGAACGACGCAGCGCTGATTCGAAGGCGCTTGCCGGCAACGACCTCGTGGACCGTTGCCCGAGGCCCGATCGTCACGTCGGACGGCACGTCGAGCAGCTCGAGATCGCCATCGACGACCAGCGCCGAACGCTCGCCCGTGGCGGCACTGACACGGAGGCTGACCTCACCGTGGCCACGGACACGGAGACCAGCCAGCAGCTCCTCCAGCAGTGGGTGACTGACGGGACAGCCGCCGAGTTCGACAACATCGTGCGAGTGACGCCCACGCAGGCCGAGACGGTCGATGCCGGTCGCCACCCGCAACGTCGTGCGGTACGCCCAGGCAGGCACTGCCGTACCCACGGCGACATCAGCATCGACCAACTTGCCGGTGCGCCGCAGCGCCTCGGCAACGATCGTGGCCTTCAGACCGAGCTGTGCGGCAGGGTCGACATGCTGCCAGGTGCAACCGCCGCAACCGGCAGCATGGCCCGCGCAGGGCGGCACGACCCGGTCTGTCGAGGGCTCGATGACGTCGAGCACCTCGGCGCGGACGAAGTCCTTCTTCGATTGCACGATCTCGACCTCGACCAGTTCCCCGGGCAGTGCTCCGCGCACGAACGCCACGCGGCCGTCAGCGACGTGCGCAATTGCATCCCCTCCAGCCGCCATCTTCTCGGCGCGCACCTCGATCGACGACATCGTCGACGACTGTAGATCCCTCGACGTCGCGGAGCAGCCACTACCCTCGGAATGATGCCGCGACCGATCGAAATCGCCCCCAGTGTGTTACCGGCCGACTTCGCCAAGTTGGGCGAGGAGGTCGCCGCGCTCGAAGCAGCCGGCGTCGACAGGATCCAGTGGGACGTGATGGACGGCCAGTTCGTCCCCAACCTCACCTTCGGGCCCGACGTGATCGCCGCGGCCCGCCGACACACCTCGTTGCCATTCGAAGCGCACCTCATGGTGCTGACCCCCGACGCAATGGCCGCCGCGTACGTTCGCGCTGGTTGTCAGCGCCTGATCGTGCACGTCGAGGCATGCACCCACCTGCATCGCACGCTGGGCAACATCGCCTCACTCGGCGCCACGGCGGGCGTCGCCCTGAACCCGGCGACGCCCGCATGCAACGTCGCCCACGTGCTCGACCTGGTCGACCTCGTACTGGTGATGACCGTCAACCCGGGGTTCGGCGGGCAGAAGTACATCGCCTCCATGGAACCAAAGATCGCCGAGGTCGTCGAGATGGTGCGGGCTGCCGGCCGCAGTGAACTGATCGACATCGAGGTCGACGGCGGGATCGGCCCGGAAACCATCGCTGCTGCCGCGGCTGCCGGCGCCAATGTGCTGGTCGCCGGCAGCGCGCTCTACCGCGACCCCGCCGGTCTCGAACACGCGGTCAGCGATCTGCGCGCCCGCGCCACCGCTGCTCGCACCTGACTCACACGTGCTCGGGCGTCTCGGAGAGTGCTGATGGACCCGACTCGAGGTCCGCGTGCTGGCGGTCGCGTTGCACCCCGAGCAACGGAGCCAGCTCGTCGCGCGCCGATTCCCGCTCTCGCGCAGCGCGCACCATCGCAAAGATCAACAGCTTCATCGAGGCCAGCACGACGAGCACGACGAAGGCAATTGCCAGCGGCCTGAGGACGGCCTTGGCGACCGATTTCTTGGCGGTCTTCAATGGCGCCAGCACTCCGGTGTCGACCTCACGACCGTCGACCAGCAACGTCTTTACACCGTCCTCGGCGCGAGGACAGTGCAGGTCGGTGTCGTTGACCCCGATCACGGCGTCGCCGCCGAACAACGGCGCGGCGAGCCGGACCTTGGATCGCAAGACGTTGGTGATGGCGTCGGGTCTCGCGCCGACCAGATACTGCTTCCCGGTGTGGAGGTACCGGATGTCGTCGTCGTAGCGCACATCGACGATCGTGTTGACGGCGTAGCCGTCGAGGCTGCCGGCGCGAACCTGCTGCACGGCGAAGCGCGCCGTCGTGGCGTCGGAATCGGCCAGCGTCCCGACGAACACCGCAACCGGTGCAGGCGGTGCAATGCATCCCGGAGGAACACTGACCAACGGAGCCGACGCGACGATGGGGCCAACGATGGGAGGCGGCTCCTGGATGGTCGGCAGCTCGGGTCCGATGGCGACGGGTGTGACCGTCACGACCGTGGTCGACGGTTCCGGAGCGGGCTCTACCGGCGGCACAGCGCTGGCCGTGGCAGGCCACACCGCACCGAGCAGCATCCACACAACGATCGACGGCGCATGCCTCACGCCGCCACGCTACTGAGCGGCGCGACGCTCGACCGGTCAACGCCCTTCGAACTTCGGTTCCCGCTTCTCGACGAATGCCCGAATCGCCTCGCGGGTGTCGGCAGTTCCGAAGTTGACGGTTTGAGCCACGCCCTCATCGTCGAGCGCCTGCTCCATCGTGACCTGCAGTGCGTTGTCGAGCATTCGCTTGGTCATCGCCAGCGCGATCGGCGGTCCTGCAGCCAACCGTTCGGCCCAACCGGCGACGAACTCGTCGATCTCCGCATCGAGCACGACGCGATTGACCAAACCGATTCGCTCGGCCTCGGCGGCGCCAATGATGTCGGCGAACAGCGCCAGCTCCTTGGCGCGGTGCATGCCAACGATCCGCGGCAACAGCCACGAGCCGCCGAAGTCGACCGACAGACCGCGGCGGGCGAAGATCTCCGAGAACCTGGCATTGTCGCTGGCAACCACCAGGTCGCAGCCGAGGGCCATGTTGCATCCAGCGCCAACGGCCACACCTCGCACCTTGGCGATGGTGGGGATCGGCAGGCGGTGCAGGGTGAGGGCAACGTCGCCCACGTGGCGCATCTGTGCCAGCTGATGGCGGTCGGGTTCACCCGCACCGCCACCCGTCAGGTCAGCGCCCGCGCAGAAGTCGCCGCCTGCCCCGGTCAGCACGGCGACGCGATCCTGCCCGCTCGAGGCGATGTCGCGGAAGGTCTCCAGCAGCTCGACCCACATCTGGGCGTTGGCCGCGTTCTTCTTGGCCGGGCGGTTCAGGGTGATCGTCACGATGCCCGCTGCCCGATGCACCTCGATGGTTTCCACGGAAACGGCACGATACTGGTGCGATGGGCTTCAACCCGTATCGCAAGTTCGTCGCCAAGCCCGCCGATTACGTCTTCGTGGTCGCCGCGGCGCTTGCTGTGATCGGTCTGTTGGCGTGGGCACTGCTCGGGTAGCGACCGGATTGTGGGACGGCGGGTTCGGACCGGATCCAATCCCGGTCGGGCGCGATTTCGGTACTGCCGGTACTCACACCTCGCCCAACCAGGCCCAACGGGTTCGATTTCGGTACGCCCACTACCGGAATCGCGCCCGACGGAACTCCACGAGAACAGACCGTAGAGCCGGCGATCTGGTGCCGGGCGCCTGACACCGCAGCGCTGGACGATCGAGAAGACGTTGGACGTTCGAGCGCGGTCTAGAACGCTGCTTCGAACACTTCGATGCGCACGCCCGTGATCGCGGCAACGTCGAAGCGGACGGCACCGTGGCGATCGTGGGCGGCCAACCATTCGGCGGCCAGCAGCCGCAGCCGGCGCTGCTTGACGTGGCCGACCGCGGACTCGGGTGGGCCGTAGCGATCGGATGCCCGCGTCTTGATCTCGCAGAACACCACGAGCGACGGCGAGCACGCCACGAGATCGATCTCTCCCGTGGCAGACCGCCAGTTGCGATCGACGACCTCGTAGCCGTGCGCTGCGTACCAACGAGCGGCGAGATCCTCACCCCATCTGCCGCGGGCCTGGTTGGCCAGCGACGGAGTTACAGCTCGGTCGAGGGCAGCTCTTCGACGTTGACGTCCTTGAACGTCAGCACCCTTACCTTGGGCACGAACCGGGTCTTGCGGTACATATCCCATACCCATGCGTCGCTCAACTCCACTTCGATCACCGGCTTGGCGGCGTCTCCGCTGACGTTCAGCTTGACATCGTTGGCCAGGTAGAACCGGCGCTCAGTTTCGACAGCGAAGCGGAACATGGCCGCGACGTCCTGGTACTCCTGGGCGAGTTGGAGCTCACGCTCGGCCTCGAAGTTTTCGAGATCGTCGGAACTCAATGCGGGTGCTCGATTACACCGATGGGCAGCGAACGCTCAGGCGTCGCGCTTTTCCTTGATCTTGGCAGACTTGCCGACCCGATCACGAAGGTAGTACAGCTTGGCTCGGCGAACGTCGCCACGCTTGACCACTTCGATCTTGACCACCGTGGGGGTGTGGACCGGGAACGTGCGCTCCACGCCGATGCCGTAGCTGAGCTTGCGAACCGTGTACGTCTCGGCGACGCCACTGCCCTGGCGGGCGATGACGTTTCCTTGGAAGACCTGCACACGTTCCTTGTTGCCCTCGACGACCTTGACGTGGACCTTGACCTCATCGCCACTGGCGAAGTCGGGCACGTCGGTGCGGATGTACTGGTTGTCGACAAGATCGGTGGACTTCATGGCGCGAACTCTCTACATGGGTCGTGGCTGACCAGCGATGTGGCTGATGAGTCGTGGCTGGCCGCAGCCAGGGAACGATCAAGGATAGGTGACCGGAGGGAACTCTTCCAACAGTCGACGGTCAACTTCGCCGAGCCCCCCTGCGGCCTCGACCAGGTCAGGTCGGTAACGAAGCGTGCGATGCAGCGCCTGGGCGCGTCGCCACCGCTCGATTCTGACGTGATCGCCGCTGCGCAACGTATCGGGCACCTCCCAGCCTCGGAAGTCGGCCGGGCGGGTGTAGTGCGGTTCCTCGAGCAGGCCGGACTCACCGAAGCTCTCCGTGACCGGGCTGACATTGTTGCCCATTGCGCCAGGCAGGAGTCGCGCCACGGCCTCGATGACCAGGCACGCAGCAACCTCTCCCCCGCCCAGCACGACGTCGCCGACGCTGAGCTCGCCGTCCACGAGGTGCTCGCGAACCCGGTGGTCGATGCCCTCGTACCGGCCGCACAGCAGGCTGAAGCCGGCCAGTAGAGCCAGTTCATGGGCCACGGCCTGATCGAACCGGCGCCCTCCGGGGCCGAGGAGCAGCAGCGGCCGCGGCGGGTCTGCCGCCTCGACAGAGGCGAAGATGGGCTCGGCCTTCATCACCATGCCGGCCCCGCCACCGAATGGGGCATCGTCCACCGTGCGATGCACGTCGATGGTGTGCTCGCGCAAGTCGTGCGTGCGCAGATCGAGCAGGTGGTTGGCGCGAGCCTTGCCGAGCAGGCCCTCCGTGCAGAACGTGTCGACGAGACCGGGGAAGATGGTGAACACGTCGATCTGCATTGGTGTGCAAGCCTACGAGGCAATGATCTTCCACATCACCGACAAGGCCACATGGGCGACCTCACAAGAGCGGGGCAACCATACCGGATCGACGCGTGGCATCGATCTTGCCGAAGAGGGGTACATCCACTGCAGCACCGCTGAGCAGTGGCCCGGAGTCGTCGAACGGTATTACGCCGACGCCTCCAACCTGCTGCTCCTCCACATCGACGAAGCACAGCTGACTTCGCCGCTGGTCTACGAACAGTTGCCGGGAATGCCGGAGCCGTTCCCGCACGTCTACGGTCCGATCAACCTCGACGCCGTGATCACCATGCAACGGCTTGCGCCACTCGGTCGATAGACGCGACGAAGGCCAGCACCGCGATCGCCTCCCGTCGGAGGTGACCTCGAGCTGGCCTTCGTCTAGTCAGCAATGTGCTGGCTACTCAGCGGGTGCCAATACGGCGGCGGCCGATCAGCATTGCTCCACCAAGAAGGATGCCACCGAAGCCGAGGGCGAGCATCTCACGGAGATGCCCGGCCCCGGTGCGGGGCAGTTCGACGACGACAGCGTCGACCGTTGCGGTCGGCACGGGCGGCTCGCTGGCCACCTGCGGCGTGGAAACCGGCACACCAACCTGCGCCGACAGATCGCAGACCGTACCGGCAACTGCCGGGACGCAGCTGAGCGCGGCGCCGCCGGTTCCGAGACCGCTCATCACGGCGTCAGCGAAGGCGCCGTGCACCATGGCCTGGTTGACGATGGTGCTGCCGCTGGCGACCGTTGCGTCAGCCTTGACGACGATCGTGATCACGCTGGTCACTGCGCCGGGGGCCAAGGCATCGCTCATCGTGCAGGTCAGCAGCTGCGGGCGGGTTGATTCCGTCAGCACGCACTGACCGGCTCCGCCGGCGACCGAAGCCGAGACCAGCTCGACCGAGCTCGGAAGGCGATCGTTGACCACGACTGGGTTCAACGTGAGCCCACCGGTGTTGGTGGCCTGCAGGGTGTAGGTGATCTGTCCGCCCGGGTCCACCTTGGCGGTAGATGAGGCCTTGTCGATCTGGACCGATGCGTAGCCGTTGGTGACGACGACGTTGACGGTCTCACCGAGGTGGCCGGCCAGCAGAAGCTGATCAGGGCTCACGACGCTGGTGTTGGCCGTGCCCTTGACGATCTCTTCGAACTTGTAGCCGATGCCGGCGGGGTCGAGCGTCGACGGCAAGGTGACGACCTTGGACTCGCCGGCGTTGATGTTGAACGTCGTCTCCTCGACGTAGGTGTCGCCACTCAGTCGTGACACCCGGATCGTGTACGTCTCGCCGGTTGCCGGCTGGCCGTTCAACGCCTTGGTGAAGGTGACGGTCCGCTCGCAGCTCGACTCGGAGGCGTCGACCTCGGCGATCGTGGTTTCGTTGTTCATGAGCACCAGTGGCGCAGTTGCCGAATTGATCGTCAGCGACTGACCGGCGGGCACCGTGGCGCTGCCACCATCCCACGTCACCGGGGCATCGATGCCACCGGTGTTGGTGATCGTGAACCAGTACCCGGTGACCTCGGTGTCGGCGCCGATCGAGTTGCACACTGCGGTGATGGCGAACACCGGGTCGCAGTGGGACGTCACGACGATGTTGTCTTGCGGCACACCATTGATCGCCAGCGTGATGGTGTTCTCGCCATCGCTGAGGCCGTCGACCACGACTGTCTGCGACGTGCCGGGAGCCAGCACGTAGTCGGTGCCGTTGATCGTGAAGGTCACATCGAGGTCATCACCGGGGTTGCCGATCAGGATCGAGACGGTGTCGTCGAAGTTCGAACACACCTGTGAGTAGCTGTGCGTCGGTGGCAGGTCGCACTTCGTGGTGGCGATGAACGAGAGGTCCTTGCCACCGGCCGACACGGCGACCGGGGTTGGACCATCGAGGAGACCGGAGATCACAACCGGGAGCGTCGTGTTGGGCGCAACGGAGTAGGTGGTGCCGTTGACCGTGAAGACGACCGGCAGCTCGCCACCCGTGGCGGTGAGGCTGATGGTCACTTGACCGTCGTGGTCGGCGCAGGTCTGCACGACCGTCAGGGTGCCGACGCCGGGGTGATCGCAAGCGACCGTGAAGGCGTCGATGCCCAAGCGGGTCTGACCGACGAAGACATCGATCGTGTGCGGTCCGTCGGCCAGCGGGCCGACCGGCACGTCCTTGGTCGCCTTCGGAGCAACCGTGAAGTCGACACCGTTGACCGTGAAGGTCACGGCAACGTCGTCACCGTTGTTGTGCAGCGTGACGACGACCTGGCCGTCAGAGACCCCGCCTTCGGCGCCAACACACGTTGCTGTCGAAGTCACGGTCGGCGCCAGGTCGCAGTTGATGGTGACGGGCTTGGAGAAGTCGTTGGCGCCCTGCGTGATGGCGATGGTCTGCGTGCCGTCGAGCAGGCCGGAGAGCGTGACCGGCAGGTCGGAGTTGGCCGGCACGACGTAATTGGTGCCCTGCACCGTGAACGTCAGCGGCAACTGCCCGCCGATGTTGTGAAGCGTGACCACGACCACGCCGTCTTCGTTGGCGCAGCTCACGGCGACATCGGCTGCAGGCTCGCCGGGACGATCGCAGTCGACGTTGATGGTGAAGCCCTTGTCGGCGCCGTTCACCGTCAGCGGCACCAGGTGGCTGCCATCGGCCAGGCCGGTGAGGGTGACGACCTTGGTGGCGCCAGGCGCCAGCGTGTAGGACACGCCGTCGAGCACGAACACCGCGTCGAGGTCATCACCGTTGTTGACCATGGTGACCTCGACGTTGCCGTCGCCGTTCGAACACGATTCGATGTGGCTGTACGACGGGGCGAGGTCGCAGTTGACCGTGAAGGTCTGGGTGTAGTCCTTGCCGTCGGCGGTCACAGTGACCGAGTGGGTTCCGTCGGTGAAGCCGCCGAAGGTGCGTGTGGTGCTGCCACCGATTCCGACCGGTACGTCTTCGACGATGCCGTTGTTCGGGTTGGTGACGTGGAAGACCACTGCCTCGGTGCCCTCATTGGCGAGGGTGATGGTGACGGAGCCGTCGTGATCGTTGCCGCACACCACCGCGCTCGTCACCTTGGGGAGAGGGTGATCGCAGTCGACCGTGAAGGTCTGTGAGAAGTCGGTGGCACCGACCTTGATGGTGACCGTGTGCGGACCGTCGGCGAACCCACCGAAGGTGCGGGTGGCAGTGCTGTTGGCGTTGACCGTCACATGTTCGACCACGAGAGTCGTCGGGTCGGTGACATCGAACACCACGGCTTCGCCGCCGGTGTTCGTCAAGGTGACGACGACTTGTCCATCGCCGTTCGCGCAGGTCACCACGCTGGTGACTGCCGGGATCGGTGAATCGCAGTCGATCGTGAACGTCTGGCTGTAGTCGGTTGTTCCAACGAGAATCTTGACGGTGTGGGTGCCGTCGCCGAGACCGCTGAACGTGACCGGCGTCGACCCGCCTGTTGCCACGGTGTAGTTCGTGGAGATCGTCGTCTGATCGGGGTTGTACACCTTGAAGGTGACATTCGCACCGTACGGGCCGGCGTTGTTGGTCAAGGTCAACACGATCTTGCCGTCACCACTGCCGGGCCCGGTGTCGACGCACGAAACCGACTTGGAGACGCCCGGCTGGCTTGGGCAGTTGGTCGGCTTGTAGATCGTGACGGAGCTGCCGGTGTTTGACACCACTCCGTTGCCCCACGCCGCGAATGGCTTCGAGGAGATGATCATGCTGGCCGTGTTGGCGGGCCAGGCAAATGTGCCCGAGAACTGGTAGTTGTTGGCGTTGTTGAAGGCGCCGGAACCGATCTGGGTGGTCGTGTTGCCGATCTGCTTGAACACCCGGATGTCGGTGTTCGTGCCCGATGGGCCCGTGGCCCACGACGTTGCGGTCCACGACACGGTGCCGCTGCAGGCCACCGATGCCGTGATGTTCGAGTGGTGGGCACTCGCCGTGCCACCAAACGCGGGCACGACCACAATCGCGCCGAGCAATACCAAGACTGCTGTACAAATCCGCCGTATCTGTCGCATGATGCTTCCGCTCTGTAGGCCGATCGTCCGCCGGATGATCGGGTTGTGTTTTCACCAACGTGCGGGGTTTCGCTCTTGCTCCTCGCTGGCGAAGCGACCAATTACAGCCAGCGAATCACTGCATCCACGTGTCACTTACCGTAGCGGTCGAACCCGCAGAGTGAAATGGGCCGTTCGGCCCAAATGCGACTACGACAAGGTGTCGTTCGTCACCAGATCGTCAGAGATCGAACAGACCCTCCGGAGGATCGATGGTGGCGACACCGTCGACGAGGCTCACGACGAAGATCACTGGGACCAGCGCGCCGGAGTCGAGCTCGAGGATGTCGTGAGCCGGATTGTCGATCACCGCGACACATGAGCCGCGATCGACACCTTGCTGATCGACCACGCGCGACCCGATCAGCTCGTGCACCCACAGGGCTTCATCGTCGTCGTCGACATCGATCGGCTCGGCGTGCAGCACGGCGTTGGTGAGCTTCTCAGCGGCAGTTCGGTCGTCGACGCCCACGAAACGAACGAGCCACCGCTGCTGCTGCAGGCGTGCCGCCGCGACCGTCAGCCACTGTCCATCGGCCAGAAGTCGGGCGCCGGACGCCAGGCGTTCGACCCGATCGGTGATCAAGGTGACGTACAGTTCACCCTGCACACCATGAGCGCGGCCGACGCGCCCGACTTCGCGCAACGCGTCAGTCGACAAAGTCGACGTCGACCTCGACGCCATCACGAGTGGCGGCAGCGCGCACGACGGTGCGGATGCTCTGCGCCGTGCGGCCCCGACGGCCGATCACTCGACCGAGATCGCCCGGGCCGACTTTGACCTCGAGCTTCAGACGGTTCCTACCTTCGACGGCGTCGACCTGGACGGCGTCTGCATCGTCGACGATCGAGCGGACGACGTGGGTCAGCACCGCGGTGGCGGTCGGCGCCGGCGAGGCGCTGGTCGCGGGGCGAGGTACCGACGCCTCGGCCACCTCGATGTCTTCCACCTCGGCGACGTCGTCGACCTCGGCGGCTGGCTCGATCGAGTCACCGGACTCGTCGTTCACCGGCTCGTCGTTCACCGGCTCGTCGTTCACCGGCTCGTCGTTCACCGGCTCGTCGTTC
>JBDTRP010000098.1:0-12546 GCA_039931555.1 Ilumatobacteraceae bacterium
CCCGCGACCCTGACGGCCACGGAATGAGCACTGCATCAAACCCGGGGTGACTCACAGTGACGTCCGGCTGGCGCGAGGCGGCCCGGATCATCCGCGATCCGTCGATCAACGCCGACCGCTATAGCGCCGAGAGCAGGCGGTGGCGCCGTCAGCAGCAGCGCGTGGTGCGTTTCAACGGCTCAATCAGCCGTCGCCTTGACAGCACCAAGCTGGCACACCGCATCGAACTGATCCGTCTCAACGAGGCGTTTGCCGAAGTTCCACCGCGCGAACTCGAGACACTTGCGTCGATGTTCGACGAACGATCTCTGGTCGCGGGCGAAACGCTATGCCGCGCCGGCGACGCTGCAGCCGAAATGTTCATCATCGCCCAAGGCGAAGTCTCGGTCATGGTGTCTGGCGCCAAGCCACAATCGAAGATGTCCAGAGGACAGACCATCGGTGAACTCGCGCTCTTTACCGGTGGCCAGCGAAATGCCGACATGGTTGCGCTGTCGTCTTGCGAGTTGTTGGTGCTCGACTATGAGCGGTTCCACCGGTTCCTCCTCGCGTTCCCCGAGTCGGCACTCGCTCTCCTCGGGGCGTCGATTTCGCGCCTGACCGCGATCCAACGATCCAACTGAGAGCGACCAACCTTCACCTGCAAGGCATCGTGCGTCCTGTCTGTCCGGGCTGCAAATGACTGAGAGTGATGATTTGCCTCCTCCAGAAGGGAACGAAGATGAGACGAACCAACAAGCTCATAACAACTGCGGTCGCGACAACGGTCCTAGTGGTCGCAGTGCCCATCGCGGCCTTGGCTAGCGATGGGTCGTCGAACCATCGAGAGTTCATACGGTTGTGACGGGCCAAACCGAGTGGAGTGCAACATCACAATCTTGCTTGCTGCCGGCAACATCACCGTCGAAGGCGAATTCTTCGATGATGACACCGACAAGCCATCTCGGGACGACGGCATCTTCGCCCACCGGGCTGATGCATTGTTCCTTCGGTGGACTCCGAGTTGCCCGAACGGGCAGCTCACCGGCCCGCACGGTCGGAATAGGTGGCGCGAAAATGCTTGCATGGCCATCGACGATCCCACCGCGCTGCCGGAGAACGACCAACAGACTGCGGAGTACCTCCGCGAGGCCGACCTGGCGTTCGACCGCCAGCAGCTCGACGAGGCGATGACGCTGTACTGGTCGGCGTCGGCGGCGGGCCTGTTCCCCAGCGACGAGAGCCGCAACCACGCCTACCTGCGCGTCGGGACCATCCTGATGGGCCGGGGCAACAATGACGACGCCTACCGCTGGCTGCAGGCCGCCGGGCCCGCCGGCGCCGACATGCTCAGGGTGATCGATGCCGGGACCCCCGATGCCCCGGTCGATGCCGACGTGGTCCCCGAGACGGCCGAGGTGCTCGTCCGCTACATGAACGCGGCGATGGCGGCCAACGCCAGCAAGGACTACTCCACGTTCGATGGCCTGATGGCGCGGATCATGGACAGCACGGCCATGACACCGGGCGAGCGGTCCTACACGTGTGTCGTGATGGCGCAGAGCCTGCTCGATCGTGGCTTCAACGTGCAGGCCGAGGAGTGGGCCCGCGAGGCCCTGGCGCAGAGCTCGGGGGCGACGGACGACGAGGCCCGCCGGCTCATCGCCCGAGCTGCCGACCAGCTCACGGTGGACGAGATGGGCGAGGACAACCGCGCCATCATGTACGGGTTCGAGCTCGCTTCGGCGATCAACACCTTCGAGGGCGGGATGGCGGACAAGGGCAAGGCCGCGTTCGAGCGGGTCGTCGCCGACACCACAGGTCTGAACGACGACGAAGCCAAGGGGCGGGCTCGGTACTACCTGGGCGTGATCGCCTATCAAGAGCACGATTTCGACGTCGCCCGCGAGCACCTCGAGTTTGCCCTCGCTCACGCTGCGGATCCAGAGATGGGCTACGCCTCCGAGGCGCTGAGGTGGCGATACCAGGAGGAGGGCTAGTCCCAGCGGCGACCTCAAGTTCGCCTACGAAATTGTCCTTCGCGTCGGATGCGGGCGGCCGGAAACGCCGAAGAGACGGCAGCCATCGGGCTGCCGCCTCTTCATCGGATCAAGGCCGGCACCCGACCAGTCTCCGCGGGTTCGATTCGGGTACTGGGAGTACCGAACTCGCGCCCAACGAGTGAGCGACTGGCTCGCCGAGACGCCGCTGCGAGCCGGCGTTCGGCGCTGACATCAACTCTCAGCCATCAGCCGGTCGTCCGCTGAGTTGACGGCGATGTCATACGACGAATCATCACCGTATGACAAATGTGTGGCGAACTTCGACAACGTTCATACGATTCGCCGCGAGACCTTCCGCATGCCCATCGCCAAGCTCTCACCCCATCGACTCGCCCAAGCGTGCCAATGTCTTCGAGATGCCACCGGTTGCTGAGGATTCCTGGTGACGCAGTCTTCAGTCTGGCCCGAACTCATGGGTCGCCGGCTCACCTTTACAACCCTGGTCTTAAGCCCTAGCCTGAGCCGCGGACAGTAGGACGGCAGAAGAGCGAGGGCGAATGAGACGGGCAGCGGTGTGGGCGTGCGTGATTGTGATTGGCGCAGGCTCCGCGTGCGGCGAAGATCGCAACGACGCCGGCGGTCCGCTGACACCGCATGCCACTCCACCACCTGGCGGAGTGGCGGTCAACGCAACGGTCCACGAATGGCGGATCACGGCCGACGTTCAGAAGGTGCGTGCTGGGCCGGTGAAGTTCACCACCGCGAACCTGGGCACGATCAAGCACGAGTTCGTGATCATTCAGACCGACTATCCCGATGGCGAGATCCCTCTCGACGGCAGTAGCTTCTCCGAAGATGCGCCAGGGGTGTCGTCACCCGGCGAGATCTCGGAGTTCGCTCCCGGTGCTGTCGAAACGACGATCATCCCTCTCGCCCCGGGGCACTATCAGCTGGTCTGCAACATCCCGACGCACTACCACCACGGGATGCACATCCCCTTCGAGGTCACAGCGACGTAGGCGGTGTTGTTGCAATACCGCGGGAAGCCCGGCGCGCACAGGTCGGTGCCCACAACGTCTCGGCGGACGATTGAAGCGTCGACGACGTCCGCTCGCTCGTGTGGTGTCAAGGGCAGTTCAGGCGGCGGCGACTGTTGATCTGAAGCCGTTCCAGGTCGTCGTGGAATCGACGTCGACGACGATCGAGGCGACACCGGAGCGGATTCGGGCGAGCGATCCACTGCCGCGAGCGATGATCCCGGATTTGTCAGACGGACGCGGCGCGTCGCTGTCGTCGACCGTGACGCACGCTTTGCCGGGTAGGTGCGCGTTGACGGCAGCGAGAATGGGTGCTTGCACGTCGACGGTCGAACTGCCGGCGGCCCACTCGCCCGGCAGCGCGATCGGGCCGGAAACGCTGTCGAGTCCGAGCCAGCATTTGCCGTCGAAGTCGAGCAGCGAGGCGCCACGTTGGGGTTGCTCGCTCGGCCGCCGCTTGGTCGGTGTTGCCGCGATCCGTTTCATTTCGGGATCATGGCGAAATCGATCTGTCTGATGCGTGATGACGCCATCGTCGGTCCACGCGATCTCCTCCTCGTGGCGCACCGCAATCAGTACCCGGTGATGCAGCTTCCAGATCGTCGGGGTCGAGGCCGCATCGACGACGTAGCCAAGAAGCTGCTCGGGATAGCGGACCGCAATCAGTGCAAGGGCGCTCCCTGCAAGGGCGTACACGGGAAGATCGCGCACTCCTTCCGGCGGACGACTGACGTCGATGACGACGGCGCGCCCAGCGCGCAGCCGCCACGACCCGTCCTTGCGCGAAAGCACCGATGCACTGGGATCGCGGTGCAGCGCAGCGACCTTTGCGGCGCTCCGCGACGTGGTGGTCCAGTAGTAGCCGCCAAAGCTGACGCCTGCCTGCAACGTGACCACGGGACCCGATTTCCCGCGCACAACAAACGCCTGGAAGTTGCTCATCAGGCGCGCAACTGCTTGATGGCGATCATTGCCGGGTCCAAGCCGAGTCGGTGATAGAGATTGACGGCGAAGCGCTTTCCGGTTCGCTGCATCGACGCCTTCATCACTCGCTCGACGGCGCCAGCAGAGAGGCGCGGCAGTGGAAGCTCGACCGTCAGGGCAATGTCGACCTTCAACTCGGTCTCGTCGCCACGCTGGGTCAGTTCGTAGGTGCCGTCGGCTCCAGCGCGTTCGCGCTCTCCATCCGCCGTCTCGTGGTTGAAGCGGATGAGCCGCGGCTCGATGAACTCCATTCGCTCGGTGAACGTCGGGGCGACGCTGACGCCCAGTGCCTCGATGCCCGTCAACTGCCATCGCCACAGATCACCTTCGACGACAATGGAGCGCACCAGGGGAGTGAGGGCGGTCAGGGATGCGGGATCGGAGATCTGCTTCCAGATCAGAGCTGCAGTGACCGGAACGGTGGACGCGGAGATGTTCCGGGCGGTGAAAGAGGCCATGGCCTTGGTCGTACCCCAATTCCTCATAGGTCACCCATCGGTCAGCGAATCACGAGCGGGAGAGCGACGAACATCAACACCGACCATGTCACGTGGGTGAGAACTGGCGCCAGGATGCCGCCGGTTGCCCTGCGCTGGAGACTGACCACCGCACCCAGTAGGACGGCAGCGAACCCGAGCATGAGGTTTCCGGTCGCCATCGTCATGGTTGCATAGATCAGCACGGATACCGGCAGCCGGGTGCGCTCGGGCAGTGCCGGCTGGAGGGCGCCGCGAAAGAAGACCTCCTCGGCGATTCCGTTGGCGAGGGTGAGCAGCAGAACGATCGGCCACGAACCCTCGCTGGCGTAGTCGAGCACTCGTTCGACCCGATCGCTCAGCGCAGGGAGGTGTCTCACCACGAGGGCTCCGGCGACGAACACCGCGGCGAGCGCCGCGCCGGCGATGATCGCGCTGAGGACCGGCCGGCGACGTTGGTCATCGTGTGTCTCCCAGCCGAGGGCCACCGGACCGGAGAGCAGCCCTCCGACAAACCACACGACGCTGAGCGCCAGCGTGCTGATGTAGAACGCTCCGCTACCAGGTTTGGTCCGCAAACCCCATGCGAGCCCGGCGACGCCGATCACCCCGAATGCGATGACCACGAATCGCCGGCGAACGGTGGGCTCGTCGACAACCCGTGTGCCCATCGAGCCAGGCTACCGACGGCCGCTCACAGCATGTCCGGTGATCATCGCATTCGACGCGGCGGCCGAGGCGCCGCCGCTCCAAGATGTCTGACGTCGTCCTGCTCGCCTCTCGCGCCGTCTGGGTCGCAAGCCCTACTCGTCTCACGTTCCGGCCGCCGAAGCCCGATACCTTCGGCGTGGGCAGGTCGCTGCGGCTGAACGGGTCTCTGGCATGGTTGCGGCTTGGCGCGCTCGTCGCGGGCGTCGTGCTGGTCGGTGCCAGTGTCGGATTCAGCATCGTGAGTGGTAGCGCGGCCGGGCCGGCGCTCGACCGTGAGCTGCTGCGCGAGGATCGCAAGCAAGTGGAGGCGGTCAGCAAGTACTTTGACAGGGCCCGTGACCTGATGTTGCTCGAGGCCCAGAATCCTGCCTTCGCCGACTTCTACAACGCGCCCGGAGCTCGTACCGAGAAGATTGCCGCTCGAAACCCCTTCTTGGAGGACGCGGTTCACTCGCTCGCCTATTTCGAGTCGCTCTATCGCGGCCGGATTGGTGAGATCTGCTTCATCGATCACAGTGGCGCCGAGAACGCCCGGCTCGTCAGGGAACAGCGTGCCGCGAACGTTGACCTGTCGCCGAACGAGTCCCGCAACCCGTTCTTCGCGCCAACGCTCGCGCTCGGCGCCGGGCAGGTGTATCAGGCGGCCGCCTACAGGTCGCCGGACACGCACGACATCGTGATCTCGAACTCAACCGTCCTCCCCGGATTGCCGGCCGGGCAGAACGCGATCGTCCACTTCGAGGTGTCGATGACCAGCTTCGCTGACATCAGCAGCGACCCCAGCATCACCTTCTTGATCATCGATGCGAGCACCGGTCTGACGATCTCCGAGAGCGGCAGCTCGGTGGTGTTCGACGACGTCGCTCCGGCCGATCAGCACGACGTCCTTGCCGAATTGGCGAGATCGGGTCGCGGCGACGGCGTTGCCACTGTCGGCAACCGGCGGGTCGCGTTCGAGCATCTGGAGAGAACGCCGTCGAATGCCAACGACTGGTACGTCGTTGCTGCGGCGCCGGCGCTCGACGTGGGGTTGGCGAGGTACTTCGCCGTGCGGACACTGGTCCTGGTCGGCGCGGCGCTCGCTCTGTTCGTGCTGGCGTTGGCGAGCTTCCGGAGTTACCAACGTCGGCTCGAGCAAGCCGCAATGACCGACCCATTGACGGGTCTTCCCAATCGAAGCAAGTTGTGCGACCAGGTGAAGCAGGAACTGGCAACGCGACGGCGTCATGGTGGCGAGGTCGCGGTGATGGTGATCGACCTCGATCGCTTCAAGGAAGTGAACGACACCTTGGGCCACCATTGCGGCGATCAATTGCTCGTCGCCATCGGTCCTCGTATCCGCTCCGTGCTCCGAGATGGTGACACCATCGCCCGCCTCGGTGGCGACGAGTTCGGCCTCTTGCTACCCGGTATCCGCGGCCCCGCCGAGGCCATCGACATCGCCGATCGGGTCCTCGCCAAGCTCCGAGAACCGTTTCTCGTCGGTGGCTCGACCCGGGAGGTCGAAGCGAGCATCGGCATCGCCATCGCGCCCCAACACGGGGACGACTACACCGAATTGCTGCAACACGCCGACAAGGCGATGTACGGGGCCAAGCTGGGTGCTCAGCGGGTCCGATTTCAAACACGTGTGTAGCGGCCGACGCGGTGACTGCCGAAGCGAGGTGGAGCTGCCTGCGCGTTGAGGTGCGTTCCGGCGGCCAATAAACTCGTCGGTTGATGACGGATGCACCACTCGATGCGAAGGTCGTGGCCCGGATCCTGCGACGCGCCGGTGACCTCGAGGGCGCCGGCTCTGTGCAGGACGGGTCCGGCACGATCGCCGAAGCCTCGTTGATCGCGGCGGCCGAGGAGGTCGGATTGTCGGTCGATGCCGTGCGTCGTTCGATTGCGGTCGAACGGCTCGGGCCGCTGCCTGTGGCGCGCCCCGGCGACCGGATCGTGGGGCCGTCGCTGGTGTACGCCGACGGCGAGGTCGATGCGTCAGCCGATGATGCGTTGGCCAGGATCGATTCATGGCTGGTCGATGGTCATCACCTTCGCCGCGACGCGCTGCGCCCTGGAAGTGGAGAATGGAGCAAACGATCCGGCCTCGTCAGCGTGACCGTACGGACGATCCGCCACTCGACCGGCGAGGGCAAGCTCGGCGACTTCGAACGAGTCAAGGCGGCGGCACGCGAGACGAGAAGCGGTTCATCGGTGGTGCGGATCACGATCGACCGAGCGAACAATCGGCGGGTGGCGGGTGGCGGTGGCACCGTCGTCGCCATTGGTGGGATGACCGGAGTCGTCGTGGCCGCGGTCGTCGTCTCGCCGGTCGTGCTGGTGGCGATGCCGGCTGCGATTCTGGCGGGCGTGGGTGTGGCGTTGACAGGTCGGAAGCGAGCCCGCGATGCCGAGCGTGAGATCCGACGGCTGCTCGATGCCGTCGGCGCCGGTGTGGATCCGACGCGGCTGAGTGTCGACGTCGTACGCCGGGCGACCGGCAGGGCGACTGCGGTCGGTTCGAACACACGACGCGCGGTCGGTCGGATTGCACCGCCCCCACCTCCTCCTGCCCCGCCACGTCTGCGGTCGCCGATCGTTCGTCATCACCCGGACGAGTGACCTGTCACTCCACGTAGTCGACGCCAGCGTCGAGGTCTGCGAGACTCTGGCGATGTTGACGTTGAACTCTGTTGCGCCTGACTTCGAACTGCCGGACGAGCACGGGGCGAGTGTCCATCTCGAGGATCTTCGTGGTCACTGGGTGTTGCTGTGGTGGTACCCGAAAGCGGCGACACCTGGTTGAACGATTCAGGGCCAGGGCCTGCGTGACAGTGCCCAGCGATTCGGAGAGCTCAAGGCCGTCATCCTCGGCGCGTCATTCGACACCCCAGCCGAGAACCTCGCGTTCGCCGAAGCGCAGAAGTTCACGTTCCATCTGTTGAGCGATGTGGATCGCGCTGTCGGGACCAAGTACGAGGTCGTTCGCGATCCGGCCGAGAAGTACTCCGAGTACCCGATGCGCCACAGCTACCTGATCGATCCCGATGGTCGTATCCATCGTCGCTACGAGGTGACCGACGTCGCCAGCCATGCCGCTGATGTGATCGCAGATCTCGAGGCGGCCCAGAGCGAGCCGTAGGTCGGGCTCGGCAGAGCTGCAAGAATTCGGCGGTGGTCCGGTTTGGCGAGATCGAGGTTGACGTACCTCGTCGCCAGATTCGTCGTGACGGGAAGACGGTTCACCTGGAACCACAGGCGTTTGACCTGCTGGTTGCTCTCCTGGAAAACCGCAACCGTGTGTTGTCGAAGATCGAGATTCTCGACGGAGTCTGGGGGCATCGCTTCGTTTCCGACGCGAACCTGACAACCCGTATCAAAGAGATCCGTCGAGCCGTTGGCGACGACGGTGCACATCAGCACACGATCAAGAACGTTCGCGGTCGCGGCTACCGCTTCGTAGCGGACCTGAGGCCGACGACTTCGTCCGCCATCGCTCGCACACCTGCCCGGTTGATTGGACGCGACGATGAGATGGTCACGGTGGTCGCCGCTCTCGCTGATTCGCCGGTCGTGACGCTCACGGGGCCCGGTGGGGTCGGCAAGTCGACGCTTGCTCGTGCGGTGGGAGACATGGCTGCGGCGTCGTTCGTGGATGGCGTCCGCCTTGTCGAGTTGGCAACACTCGACGGTGGCGAGCAGGTCCTACCCGCCATGGCACGCGCTCTCGACATCGTCCTGGTCAGCGACCGACCCGACGCTGCGGTCCGGGCGATTGCCGAAATCGACGCGTTGTTGGTGCTCGACAACTGTGAGCACGTGGTCGACGATGTGGCGGCGCTGCTCGACCGAGTGATGGCCGTCGGCGGCGCGCGCGTGAACGTGCTCGCAACCAGCCAGGTTCGCCTCGGTCTCAGCGTCGAACGGCTGATCACTGTGCATCCCCTCACCTCCGCGCACGCGGTCGAACTGTTCACGGTTCGTGCCCTTGCGGTCCGTCCGACATGGGACCTCGAGCAGGCTGGAACAACTCGTGTTGCCACGCTCCTCGCTGGACTCGATCAGTTGCCGCTCACCATCGAAATGGCGGCCGCACGGCTGGGGTCGATGACGTTCGACGAGCTCGAGTTCGCCATCGGTGATGGGATGCTGTCGCCGGTGACTCACCGCTCGCCGGCCCGCCGTCATCGCTCACTCGACTCGCTCGTGACGTGGTCGGCGGAGCTCCTCGAGGCACCTCTACGACGCACATTGATGGAGTTCTCGGTGTTTGCCGGCGCAGTCGCGCCCGCAGATGTCGCGGCAGTGATTGCCCGGGACCGTCCGACGGTGATCTTCGATCTCGCCTCTCTGGCGGAGCGGTCGCTGCTCGTTGCCGAGGTCGACGGACCCACCACCCGCTATCGAATGCTGGCGACGGTGAGGGCGGTTGCCGGACGCTGGCTCGATGAATCGCAGACATCCGACGAGGTCCGTCGGCGCCACGCGGAACATTTCGCCGACGCGACCCGGCTGGTCGACCGCCAGATCCGAACACCCGACGAGGCCGACGGCCGGCGACGGCTCGACTTGATCGTCGCGGAAGTGCGAGCGGCTCATCGCTGGGCGCAGCGGCACGAGCCGGAGCTGGCGTCGAGAATGAGCGGTGCCCTGCACCTGGCGGCGTACTCCACCTTCTGGAGCGAACCGTCGGAATGGAGCCGCTCTCTCTTGACGCAGTACCCCGATGCGGCCACTGACGCCCTGTACGGCGCTCGTCTCGTGTTGGCGGCCGCAGCAGCGAACCGCGGCGAGCTCGTCATGGCTCGCGTCGTCGCCACCGCTGCGACAAGCGCCCTCGATCGATCGGTGCGAGCAACCGCTTTGGAGATTCTCGCCGACGTGGCGATCTACAACGGACACCTCGACGAAGTGGCTTCGGTGACGAACGAGCTCCGATCGCTGGGCGACGAGCTCGGCGATCCGCACGCGGTGGCGATTGCGGCAGTTGACGCCGCGCTAGCACTGGCATTCGGCGACGACCCTGCCCAGGCGCTGACGCGCCTCGCAGAGGTCGACCCCGACCTCGTCTCTCCGTCTGACCGTTCGTGGATCATCTATGCACGCGGGGAGGCACTCAGCGCGGGCGCGGGTCCAGGCGCAACAGAGGCATTCGTCAGGGCCATCGAGATAGCGCAAGCGATCGGCAATCCGTTCGTGACGTCGGTGGCGCGCATGTCATTGGCTGCCGAGCACGCCCGCGCCGGGCAACTCCACGAGGCCCTCGACGCCTACGCCGCATGCCTGCGCGAGTACACGCGTCACGGCAACTTCGTGCACTCGGTCACCACGCTCCGCAATCTCATAGAAGTGCTGGTCACCGTGGGTGACGATCGTGGCGCCGCCGTACTGGCAGCGGCCACGTCGAGCGAGCAGCTCCGGCCGAGTTACGGAACCGAGATGCTCCGATTGACAACGGTGGTTGCCGGCATTGAGCGGCGCGTCGGTGCACGTCGATTCGGGGAGTGGACCGGTGAGGGGATGCTGCTCGACCTTCCGCGAGCCGTGCAGGTGGCCGCCGATCTCATCGACCAGCACCGGCATTGATCCTCACGAGATCCTCAGGTTGTCCACGAGCGCAAAGGAGCGGCCGGTGATGAAGTGGACACCATGATTCCTCATCGTCAACCCACGCCCTGGCCGCCCATGGGTGTCGACGTCGTCACCGACGCCGGCCTCGAGACGTGGCTGGTCTTCCAGCGCGGCATCGACCTACCGGCGTTCGCCGCTTATCCACTGGTGGCCACCGACGAAGGTCGAGCGTTGCTCACCGAGTACTACGGGTACTACGCCGAGATCGCTCGTTCCATCGAGGCGGCGGTGTTGCTCGAGACCGCAACCTGGCGCGCCAACCCCGATTGGGCGGCCTTGCTCGGTCACGATCGCACGGTGTTGACGGAGTTGATCTCGGCTTCCGTCGACGTGGTGAACGAGGTCCGTGGCGGCTGGACGGGGGAGCAACCATTCCTGATCGGCGGCACGGTGGGCCCCCGTGGTGACGGATACCGGATCGACTCGACGATGGGCGCCGACGATGCCGCCGACTACCACTCGTTCCAGATCGCATGCATGGCGGCGGCAGGCGTCGACGTCGTCACGGCGTTGACGATGGGCTACGCCGAGGAGGCGGTGGGCATCGTCCGATCCGCTGAAGCGGCCGGACTTCCCGTGGTGGTGTCGTTCACCTTGGAGACCGACGGCACCCTGCCGTCGGGTATGTTGCTGCGCGACGCCATCGATGCCACAGATGCTGCGACGGGCGGTTACCCGCTGCACTACATGATCAACTGTGCCCACCCGACGCACTTCGACCACGTACTTGATGGTGCGGCACCCTGGGCAGCCCGAATTGGAGGCCTGCGAGCCAACGCGTCGCGGCTGAGCCACGCCGAACTCGACGAGATGATGCAGCTCGACGAGGGCGATCCTGACGATTTGGCCGCCAGGTACGTGCGTCTTCGCTCAGCACTGCCAGGTCTCCGCGTGATCGGTGGCTGCTGCGGCACCGATCACCGCCATGTCGCGGCGATTGCTCATGCTTGGCGTGCCTCGTCCCGGATGTGATCCGGCTATCTGTCGGTGACCTCGAACGTGGTCGTGAGTTCTGTCATGGAGTCGCCGCCGACCCACACGTCGAAGGTCGATGAATCGGTCACCCAATCTCGGGCCGCCGCGTTCCAGTACTGCCGTTCGTTCGGCCCGACCGGGAACCGGATCGCGCGAGTTTCGCTTGCGGCGAGCGTGACCCGCGAGAAGCCCTTGAGCTCGCGTACCGGGCGCGACGCCGTGCCAGATCGTTGGTGGATGTAGAGCTGGACGACGTCGTCGCCTGTTCGATCGGCCGTGTTGGTGACCTCTACCGACACAGTGACAGTCCCATCGGTGGTGGTGGACGGTTGATCGACGGTGAGGTTGGCGTATTCGAAACGTCCGTAACTCAAGCCGAAGCCGAACGGGAACAGTGGTGTGCCGTCCTCGTCCAGTATCGCCGGGCCTGGTTCTGGGGCTCGTGTGAGATGGTGTGGGCGTACACCAGCGGAACCTGCCCGACGGTGCGCGGCCAGGTGAAGGGCAACTTGCCGCCGGGGGAGGCGTCGCCGAACAGCAGGTTTGCCGCGGCCGCGCCGCCCTGCGTGCCGGGATACCAGATGTCGAGGATCGCCGGCACGTGCTCCGCGGGCCAACGCAGGTCGAGCGGCCGCCCGTTCATCACCAGCAACACCACCGGCGTGCCGGTCGCGGCGACCGCCTGCAGCAGTTCCAGCTGGCGGCCGGGAAGCTCCAGCGACGACCGCGACGCCGCCTCGCCGATCATGTTCTGCCACTCGCCGG
>JBDTRP010000099.1:0-23027 GCA_039931555.1 Ilumatobacteraceae bacterium
GGAACCCGTCGCCGTCGGGATCGAAGTCGTTGCCGGTCACCGCAACGAACACCTGGGTCGCGGTGTCAGTCCGGGCCACGTCATCACGGGCCACGGGCGGCGAGGCCGCGGATGCGGTCGAGATCGTGGGGAACGTGACAGCGATGATTGGTGCCACGCCGACCAGCGCGAGCATCGACATCACCCAAACCCACACGGGTGTGTTGGCTTGGCGAGGCCTCGATCTGCGTGCGAGCGCGAGCCTATGAATCTTGCCGTCCCTGAAATTCATAGCGAACTTTCTCACGGAATCGGGTCATGTCAATGGGCAAATCAGGTTAACGCTAGGTTATCACCCCAGGTCACCACGGGTGGAACTGACCCGACCTCTGACCGTGACAACGCGGAGCACTGATCACCCGGTCGAGCGACACGAGACCGACGAGCGCCGGTTCTTCGCTCATCGGCATCTACTGTCAAGCTGTTGTTGATGGCGAGCCTTGGGTCGATGTTCGATGCGCACGACACGGGTACCTTCCTCGGTCTGCCGTCGGTCTTGCCTGATGATCTTGGCGGTATCGACATCGTCGTGATTGGTGCGCCGTGCGCGACGCCGTACGCCTCGGTTGGTGCGTATTGCAAAGACGCGCCGGCCGCAATTCGGGCCGCGTCGGCGACGTACTCGGGCATTCGTCACCATCACAACTTCGATCTCGGTGGGCCGATGTTGGTCGAAGGAACCACGGCTGCCGATCTCGGCGATGTCCCGTGGGACGACACTGTGCACGAGGCCAACCGCGCCGCGATCCGCCATGCCTGCGAGACCGTGCTGGCCGCAGGTGCGGTGCCAGTGGTCCTCGGTGGCGACGACTCGATCCCGATCCCGGTCTTGCAGGCCTACGTGGGCCACGGACCGATCACGGTGGTGCAGATCGATGCGCACATCGACTGGCG
Organism: Ilumatobacteraceae bacterium; assembly: GCA_039931555.1. Lineage (GTDB taxonomy): Bacteria > Actinomycetota > Acidimicrobiia > Acidimicrobiales > Ilumatobacteraceae > JAENVT01. The sequence goes on from JBDTRP010000099.1 coordinate 934, forward strand.
CGACGAGGTGCAGGGCGAACAATGGGGGCTGTCGTCGACGATGCGGCGCGCCTCGGAGATGTCGCACGTCGGCGAGATGATCCAAGTCGGTCGACGCGGGGTCGGGTCGGCACGCCCTGCCGACCTGGCCGCCGCCGAGGCGCGGGGCGTGCACTTCTTCGGCGCGCACGAGGTGCACCGCGACGGCGTCGCCGCGGTGCTCGAGCGCGTGCCGAAGGGCGGAGATGTGTTCATCACCGTCGATGTTGACGGCCTCGACCCGTCGCTGGTTCCTGGCGTGATCGGTCCGGAGCCGGGCGGGTTGACCTACTACCAGGCGATCGAGATCATCGACGGCGTCGCCGACCGTGGTCGCATCGTCGGCTTCGATGTTGTCGAGTTCGTGCCCGAGCGCGACGTCAACGGCATCGGCGCGTTGACCACGTTCCGGCTGACCGCCCACGCGATCGGGCGCATCTCGCGTCAGCGAGCGAGTGCCGCAGCGACCGCGTGACCGACGTTCAACGAGTCGACGCCGTTGCTCATGGGGATGCGCACGTTGGTGCACCGAGCCAACGTCGTCGCCGACAGCCCCGGACCCTCGGCGCCGACGACCAACGCCCACCGAGCAGGTGGCGTCAACGTGAAGATGTCGGTGCCGCGTGGTGACGGTGTGAGTGCCCAGATGTCGAAGCCGCCTTCGGCAACTTCGTCGAGTGCGTTCGGCCACGATGAGCACCGCACGATCGGGATGTGCAGCAACTCACCCATCGAGACGCGCACGCTCCGTCGATAGAAGGGATCCGCGCAGGTCGGGTCGAGCAGCAACGCGTCCGCGCCGAGACCGCGCCCGGTGCGGGCGATCGCCCCGAGGTTCTCGTGGTCGTTGATCCCCTCCAACATCACGATGCGCCGGGCGCCCGGCAGGACGGCGCCGAGTGCCGGCGATGGCAAGCGCGCTGCGGAGGCCACCGCGCCGCGATGCAAGTTGACGCCTGCCACTGCCGACATCATCTCGGCGGGAACCACGTAGATCGGTGCGTCGCCGCCATCGCCGTCGAGGCGCGCCAGCGTTGCCGGCGTGAGGAGCATCGACCGGACCGGGTACGGCGACGTCAGCAATCGCTTGATTGCCGTCAGTCCCTCGACGATGAAGTAGTCGTCGCTCTCCTTGCCGCGTTCGCGCAGCCCCCGATAGTCGGCGACCCGCGTGTCGAGCAGGTCGTCGATCTCGATCACCACGATCGAACTGTACGACGCCCCGCGAGTTGACGGCTTGCGAACGTGCGTTCGATTCGCGATGATGGGCGGATGCATGAACTTGCCGACGCCGATCTCATCTGGCAGCAGTGCCTCTTCGCCTTCGAGGAACCGTCGATCGATCACACCTTCGCGGACCTCACCCGAACCTGGCTCGACGATGATTCGTGGATCGACTACGCCCCGCAGTGGCTGCACGGCGCGGACCGGATCTTCGGCGAACTGATCGCCGTCCTGCCGTGGCAGCAGCGCGAGATCACGATGTACGACCGTCGCCTGCCCGAGCCGCGCCTCACCGCTTGGTGGGACGTTGCGTCACCACACGCCGAGGCCCAACCGGTACTTGCCGATGCCCGGGCGGCACTCAGCGACCACTACGCCAGGCCGTTCGATTCGATCGGTTTCAACCTGTATCGCGACGGGCACGACTCGGTCGCGTGGCATTCCGATCGCGAGCGCTACGAGCTGGAGGATCCCACGGTCGCAATCGTCAGCACGGGCCAACCTCGTGCGTTCCACGTGCGGCGGCGCGGCGGCGGTCCGTCGCGTTCGTGGCAACTGGGGCACGGTGACCTGTTTGTGATGGGCGGTTCGTGCCAGCACGATTGGGAGCATTGCGTGCCCAAGGTTGCCGCCGCCGGACCGCGCCTGTCGATCATGCTCCGCCACAACCTCGCCGAGGGCGAGGTGCGAGACTGAGACGGTGAACGACGCTCGATATCACTTCGTCCCCAACGCAAATGCCCAGCCAACCATCGTCGGCGGCGAGGGATGCTGGCTGATCTGCGCAGACGGCCGGCGGATCCTCGATGGCGCGGCGGGTGCGATCGTCGGCAACATCGGGTGGGGCCGGGCCGAGGTCGCCGATGCCACCCACGCGGCGATGGTCCACGGTGCGTACTCGGTGCCGATCTGGCCGAGCGAGCAGCGCCTGGCGCTTCGTGATCGCCTGGTCGAGCGATGGTTGCCGCAGGAGTTCACGCAGGTCTTCTTCACCAGTGGCGGCAGCGAGAGCACCGACTCGGCCTTGCGGCTGGCGCGCAGCTATCAGCTCGGCAAGGGGCGGCCCGAGCGATGGAAGGTCGTTGGCCGCCACCCCAGCTACCACGGGATGACGCTCGGCACCATTGCGGTCGCCAGCCACAACACCCGCCAAGCCGGTTTCGAGCCGCTGCTGCTGCCGTTCCCGAAGGTGCCGTGGAACGATCCCGAAGCCGTGGTCGAGACCATCGAGCGCGAGGGGCCCGAGACCATCGCCGGGTTCATCGCCGAGCCGATCATCGGCGCAGCCGGTGCGTGCCTCACCGCCAGCGACGACTACTGGCGTGTGGTCACCGACATCTGTCATCGCTACGACATCTTGATGATCACCGACGAGGTGATGTGCGGATATGGCCGCACCGGGCTCAACTTCGGGTTCCAACACTTCCCATTCGAGCCCGATGTCATCGTCGGCGGCAAGGGTCTCGGCGGGGGCTACGTGCCGATGGGAGCGGTCGCAGCGCGCACCGAGGTCGCCGAGGTGTTGGGCAACGCCGGGTTCATGTACTTCACCTTCACCGGCAACGACGCGGCATGCGCAGCAAGCGTGGCGGTGCTCGACATCATGGAGCGCGAAGGGTTGGTAGAGCGTGCTGCCAAGATGGGCGCGGTCCTGGGCGATCGCCTGCATGCCGAGCTCGACGATCATCCCGCCGTCGTCGAAGTGCGCGGGCGTGGGATGTTCTACGGCGTCGAGCTCAACATCCCGCAGCAGCACGTCGTTGCCGAGGCGTTGTCGCGCGACGTGTGGATCTACCCCGCCGGGTCGGGCCCGGTGCCCAGTGCAGTGATGATCGCGCCCCCGTTCGTGGTCACCGACGACGAGATCGATCAGGTAGTCACCACGCTCAAGCAGTCGCTTGATGCCGTGTTGTCGAGGTGAGGCGTTTCGTCGCGATCACGCTTGCGCTACTCGGTGTTGTCGCCACGTGCTCCGACCAATCGTCGAGCTCGTCGTCGACACCACCCGCCACGGTCCAACCTGCTGCTGCGGCGACGATTCCGGTCGCGGAGACCACGTCGTCGCGTGTCACCGCTGCCGATACCACACCCACGACGTCTGGGGTTGTTCCGGTCGCCGGATGGGAACAGGTCACCGCGCCGAGCGAGTGCATGTGTGCCGACGGCAGCCCGTACAGCTACTGGATCCACAGGGGCGATCCGCGCAAGGTCGTGTTCTTTCTCGAAGGCGGTGGAGCGTGCGTCGACAGCGGCACGTGCGGCTTCGGCAGCCCGGCGTACCGCCATTCGATCGGGACCGACGATGATCCCAACAACTATTCGAGTGGCATCTTCGATTTCGGTGATGGACGCAATCCGTTGGCCGACCACTCCTTCGTCTTCGCTCCGTACTGCACTGGTGACGTTCACCTCGGCACGGCCACACACGCGTACGGCCCCGAGCTGACCGTGCAGCACAAGGGCTCGATCAACGCGTCGACCGCGCTGAAGGCCCTCGCCGCCGAGTTCCCCGACACAGCCCAGCTCGTGGTCACCGGTGAGAGCGCCGGCTCATTGCCGACACCTCTGTACGCGGGTCTGGCACATGATCTCTTGCCCGCGTCGGTGATCACGGTGCTTGCCGACGGATCGGGCTCGTACCCGGCCGACCCGGCGGTCAACGCCAGAGTCGGTGCGTTGTGGGGGACCGAGGCTGCCATCCCACCATGGCCCGAGAATGCCGGTCTGACCGCGGCCGACTGGGGTGCTCCCGAGCTGTTCGTGCAGGCCGCCAAGCATGACCCGCAGATCATCTTCGCTCGCCACGACTACGCGAACGACTTCGTGCAGCGGATCTTTTCCGGCCTCCTCGGCTTTCCGAGCGACAACCTCGTCTCGAGGATCGACGACAACGAGACCCAGATCGAGGCTACCGGCGTCGACCTGCGCAGCTACATCGCGCCGGGCCAAGGGCACACAGTGCTCAGCAGCCCGACCTTCTACACCGAGACGGTGGAGGGCGTGCCGCTGGTCGACTGGGTCAGCGATCTCATCCGTCGTCAACCCGACCCCGACGTGCACTGCATCCAGTGCGCATGACGATCTACACGTCGTACACCTCGGGGTGATCGAGGGGGTAGTTCAACCATGAGATCATCTGCCGCAGCTGTTCGTATGCGGCGAGCCGCGCCGGATCCGACCCGTCGGTCTCGGCGTCGGTGCACACTGCGTGCAGCCGACGAGACATCGTCGGCCCCAACTCCAGCAGTCCCGAGGCACCTTCGCTCGCCCACCGTGCCAACACGTAGTGCACGATCGCGCCGACCGGCACGTTGATCGAATCCGACAGCCCGCGAACGGTGCGCAACGGATCGACGTGGGCGTACAGGGCGATGTCTGCTTTCAGGTTGGCGTCCTTGTCGTCGTCTGGCCACGGGCCGCGCCAGCCGTCGAGGGTGATCGTTTCGCTCATCGTGGTGATCGTAGGGCGATGCGCGAAGCTGCATCCCCATGGATCGGATCGTGGTCGTCGGCGCCTCGTTGGCTGGGGTGTGGGCCTGTGAGTCGCTGCGCAACAGCGGGTACACCGGGGCGATCACGCTGGTGGGGGAAGAAACACACCAGCCGTATGACAGGCCGCCGCTCAGCAAGTCGCTGTTGAAGGGCGAGATGGAACCCGATCGCATCCTGTTGCGCAAGCCCGACGCGCTGGCAGAGTCGGATCTCGACCTGCGACTCGGCGTGCGAGCCTCAGCGTTCGATGCCGTTGCTCGCGCCGTCACGCTGGACACCGGTGAGGTCGTTGTCGGCGACGGTGTGATCCTGGCCACCGGCAGCGCACCGCGGGCGTTGCCCGGCCAACCGGTGCTCGACGGCATCACGATGTTGCGCACACTCGACGACTCGCTCGATCTTCGGCGCCGCCTCGCTGATCACCCACGGGTGGTGGTGATCGGTGCCGGCTTCATCGGGCTCGAGGTCGCTGCGACCGCGAAACAGACTGGTTGTGCAGTGACCGTGCTGGAGGGCGCGCCCGCGCCGATGATGCGTGGACTGGGGGCCGAGATGGGCGAGGTCGTCGCCAGGGTGCAGACGCGCAACGGTGTGGACGTGCGGTGTGGTGTGCAGGTTGCCGGCATCGAGGGTGACGGTGCTCGGGTCACCGGAGTTCGACTGGGCGACGGCGAGGTCGTGCCTGCCGATGTGGTGGTGGTCGGGATCGGCGTGTCGCCGGCCACCGAGTGGTTGGCCGGGAGCGGACTCGACGTTCGTGATGGGATCGTCTGCGACGAGTCGCTGCGCGCCGCACCTCGTGTCTATGCGGCCGGAGATTGTGCCCGTTGGATCAACCGACTGTTCGGCGAGACCGGCGAGGAGATGCGCGTCGAGCACTGGACCAATGCGGCCGAGCAGGGATCTGCCGCTGCCAGCAACCTGCTGGCCGAACTGGCTGGGCAGCAGCGGACGCCGTATGCCCCGGTCCCGTTCTTCTGGAGCGACCAGTTCGACAGTCGCATCCAGTTCGTGGGGCGCGCTCACGGTGACGACGAGGTGCGTGTGGTCATGGGAGACCTCGACGGCAAGTTCGTGGCCGTCTATGGGCATGCGCGACGGCTGCGTGGCGTGCTCGGTGTGGGCATGCCCAAACCCGTCATGCGCATGCGCAAACTGATCGGCGAGCGGGCCTCGTGGGAAGATGCTGTGGCCCATGCCACTGCCCTGATGCAATAAAGCTGAGTAGTAGCAACTCAAGTTTTGTGTTGTTACCCTCCACGCCCATGACCGATCTCCACACGCGCCAGCTCATCCTGCCGTTGCTCACCGTGCCCACGGTGGTGCTGCCAGGCACGGTCTTCACCTTTGCCCTGTCGTCAGACGCTGCTCGTGCAGCCGTCGAGGCCGCCTCTGCCGGCGACGGTCGGCTGGTTCTCCACAACGAGGCGGCGGACGACATCGGTGTGCTCGCCCGGGTGCCCAACACCGGGGCCATGCCCAACGGCGAGATGGCGGCCATCGTCCAGGCCGAGGTTCGTGCCCGCATCATCGCCCGGCTCCCGAGCGAGCGTGGCGGTGACCACGTCGAGGTCGAGCTCCTCGGCGATGGCCGCCCCAGCCCAAGGGTCGAGGCGGCGACGCGCGAATTGCGTGTCGTACTCGACGAGATCGCCAAGCTTCGCAACAGTCGCCGGCTGCCCGAGATCCTGCGCAGCATCGCCGACCCCGGCCAGTTGGCCGACGCGGTCACGACCTGGAGCGAGTCGGATCTCGAGCACCACGTCGCCGTGCTCGCCGCCATCGACATCGGTGAGCGGATCGACCTCGTCACCGAGTGGGCCAAGGGCCACATGGCCGAATTGCTGGTCACCGCCCAGATCCGCGCCGATGTCACCGAGGGTGTCGACAAGCAGCAGCGCGAGTACCTGCTTCGCCAGCAACTGGCCGCCATCCGCAAGGAGTTGGGTGAAGGCGACGACGATGTCGTCGGGCAGTACCGCACCAAGCTCGCCGAGTTGGCCTTGCCGGAGAAGGCCGCCAACGCCGTCAACAAGGAGATCGATCGGCTCGAGCACATGGGTCAGCAGTCGCCGGAGCACTCGTGGATCCGCACGTGGCTCGATCGCGTCTTCGAGCTGCCGTGGAACACTCGCACCGACGAGCAACTCGACCTCGATCAGGCGCGCGCCGTACTCGACGCCGATCACTACGGGCTCGACGAGGTGAAGGATCGCATCGTCGAGTTCCTCGCTGTGCGCAAGTTGCGGGTGGCACGCGAGGTGCAGCCGATCGAGGGTTCGGCTCGCCAATCCGGGGCCGTGCTCACCCTGGTCGGGCCTCCCGGGGTCGGCAAGACCAGCCTCGGCGAATCGGTTGCCCGGGCGATGGGCCGCAAGTTCGTGCGTGTATCGCTGGGTGGCGTGCGCGACGAAGCAGAGATCCGTGGCCACCGCCGCACCTATGTCGGCAGTCAGCCCGGTCGGATCGCCCGGGCGATCATCGAGGCCGGCTCGATGAACCCGGTCGTGCTGCTCGACGAGGTCGACAAGTTGAGCGCCGGAGGGTGGAGTGGCGACCCCACTGCTGCACTACTCGAGGTGCTCGACCCAGCGCAGAACCACACGTTCCGCGACCACTACCTCGAGGTCGATCTCGACCTCAGCAACGTCGTGTTCATCGCCACGGCCAACGTGGCCGACACCATTCCCGCACCGCTGCTCGACCGGATGGAGTTCATCCGCCTCGATGGGTACACCGAGGACGAGAAGGTGTTCATCGCCGAGCGCTACCTGCTGCCGCGACAGATCGAGCTCGCCGGCCTGCGCGCCGGCGAGGTGGCGTTGACCGAGGCGGCACTCCGCGCCACCATCACCGGCTACACACGTGAGGCCGGGGTGCGATCGCTCGAACGCGAGCTCGGCAAGCTCACCCGCAAGGTCGCCGCCAAGGTAGCTGTCACAGACGCCGACGGGTCGACACCGTTGGTGGTCGATGCCGATGATGTGCGCACCTGGCTCGGACGCGTGAAGGTCGACGACGAGATCCCCGAACGCACCAACGTGCCCGGCGTCGCCACCGGCCTCGCCGTCACGGGCATGGGTGGCGACGTGCTGTTCATCGAGACCACAGCGTTTCCGCTGGCGGTCGACGGCGAGCCGTCGCTGACCCTCACCGGTCAGCTCGGAGACGTGATGAAAGAGAGCGCACAGATCGCCCTGAGCTACGTGCGATCGCATGCGGAGCAGCTCGGTGTCGATCTGGCGACGATGAACAAGCGGGTGCACGTGCACGTGCCGGCCGGCGCCGTTCCGAAAGACGGCCCATCGGCGGGCATCACCATGACAACTGCGCTCGTGTCGCTGCTGACCAATCGACCGGTGAAGCCCACCGTTGGCATGACCGGCGAGATCACGCTGCAAGGCAAGGTGTTGCCGATCGGCGGGCTCAAGCAGAAGGTGCTCGCTGCACATCGCGCTGGTCTCACCGAGGTCATTCTTCCGAAGCGCAACGGACCTGACCTCGAAGATGTGCCCGAGAAGGTTCGCGACGCGATGACGTTCCATCTCGCCGACACCTACGCGGATGTCATGGCTGCTGCGTTCGCGTAACATCGCGCGCATGACAAGCGCGTCCACCTCTCATCTGTCCAACGTGTGGTTCTCGGTCACCCCGCTGCAGGTTGCCAGCGGCAAGGGTTGCTGGGTCACCACCACTGACGGCGAGGAGTATCTCGACTTCGCCGCGGGTATCGCCGTCAACTCCACCGGCCACGCCCATCCGCATGTCGCCAAGGCGATCGGTGAGCAGGCGCAGCGGTTCATCCACGCTCAGGTCAACGTCTACAAGCACGACCTGCTCGAGCCGCTGGCCGCCAAGCTCAGCGAGCTGTCACCGCCGTCCATCGACACCTTCTTCTATGCCAACTCGGGCGCCGAGATCACCGAGGCGGCGATCAAGCTGGCCAAGCAGGTGACCAAGCGTCCGCACACCATTGTGTTCAGCGGCAGCTTTCACGGGCGCACCCACATGGCGATGGCCATGACGACGTCGAAGACGGGGTACCGCTCGGGTCACTTCGCCCTGCCTGCCGGCGTGTTCGTCGCCCCGTACCCCGACCCGCTGGCCGCAGACCAGGACGCTGCGGTGGCCGAGGCGTTGAAGGGCTTCGATCATCTGCTCAAGTCGATGACCGCGCCCGATGAGACCGCGGCAGCGATCCTCGAACCTGTACTGGGCGAGGGCGGCTACATCCCTGCTCCCCACGCGTTCATCACGGGGCTCGTGGAGCGCTGCCGACAGCACGGGATCATGTTCATCGCCGACGAGGTCCAGAGCGGCTTCGGTCGCACGGGCAAGATGTTCGCGGTCGAGCACTACGACATCGAACCCGACATCATCTGCATGGCCAAGGGCATCGCCAGTGGGTTCCCCTTCGCCGCCCTCGGAACCCGTCGCGAACTCGACGACAAGTGGCCGACCGGCAGTCACGGTGGTACCTATGGCGGCAACGCGATGGGCTGCGCGGCCGCGCTGGCGACCATCGAGGTCATGAGCGAGCCCGGCTTCTTGGAGAACGTGGTGGAGCGCGGTGCGCAACTGCAGGCAGGCATCCGAGAGCTGGCCCAAGAGCACGACGTCATCGCCCAAGTCCGTGGGCTCGGGCTGATGGTCGGCACCGAGTTCCACGACGCTGCGCGGGTCGCGGCGATCCAGAAGCACTGCCTCGAAGAGGGGCACATGATCGTGATGAACGCCGGTACCTACGGCAAGTGCCTGCGGTGGATGCCGCCGCTCGTCGTCAGTGAACGAGAGATCGATCTCGGTCTTGCAGCGTTCGCTGCAGCGCTCAAAGCCACCGCCTAGTTCATGCCGCGGCTCGACGCCGGCCGTGTGGCCGCCTGGCGTGCGCTCGGTGTGGTCGCCGCCGACTTGCAGCGCAAGGTCGAAGCCGGACTCGTCGAGGACTACGACCTCCCGCTGTCTTGGTTCGAGATCCTCGCCGCGTTGCAGGTGTCGGGTGGATTGATGCGCGTCGGTGATCTGTGCGAAGTGCTGCACGAACTGCCCTCGAGCCTGTCGCGCCGCCTCGACCGCCTCGAGGAAGAGGGCTTCGTGCATCGTGCCGCTACCCCGATGCCCGACGACAAGCGGGCGGTGACGGTGTCGTTGACACGTGAGGGCCGGGCAGAGTGGCGCGACGCCAACATCACCTTTCGTCGCATGGTGCAACAGCACTTCGCCAGCGCGTTGACCGACACCGACATCGCCGCGCTGCAGCGGATCTTCGGCAAATTGGAGAACTAGTCGAGGCCTCGGTACATCGCTTCGATCTCGGTGGCGTATCGGGCATTCACCCCGCGTCGTTTGAGCTTCGAGGTCGGGGTCAGCATGTCGCTGTCGGGGAGCCACTCCTCACCCACGAGCACGAACTTCTTGATCTGCTCGACCTGGGCGAACTGCTTGTTGACGTCGTCGACGTCTCGCTGCACCTCGGCGATCACGTCCGGATCGGCGGCCAGTTCGACCGAAGATGCACCCGGTCGCCCATGCTGGTTTGCCCACACACGGGCCGCCTCCGGGTCGAGCACCAGGATTGCCGAGCAGAACTTTCGACCATCGCCGATCGCCGCCGCTTGCCCGATCAGCGGAATGGTCTTCAGCGCGGCTTCCAAGTTGGCCGGGCTGATGTTCTTGCCGCCGGAGGTGATGATCAATTCCTTCTTCCGATCGACTATGCGGAGGTAGCCGTCCTCGTCGAGCACGCCGATGTCGCCCGAGTAGAGCCAGCCGTCGATGATGGTCTCGGCCGTCTTGTCGGGAAGTTGGAAATAGCCGTTGAACACGTTGCCGCCACGACACAACACTTCGCCGTCCTCGGCGATCACCACGTCGCACCCGGGAATGGCCTGCCCGACCGAGCCGGGGCGATTTCCATTCGGGCTCCATGTCATCGGGCCGCTCGACTCGCTCATACCGTAGATCTCGCTCAGAGGCACGCCGATCGCGTTGTACCACTCCAAGATGCTGCGGGGGATGGCCGCCGCGCCGGTGACAGCAGCCACGACAGAGTCGAGCCCGACCAGGGCACGCACATTGGCAAACGCGACGGCGTCGAGGAACGTCCACGTGTCGAGTTGCTCCTTGGTGGCAGTTCCGTCGCGCTCGGCGGCCTTGATGGCGATGGCCGCGGCAACACCCTCGTCGAACTTCGCCTTGTTCTCCGGGCTGGCCGCCAATGCTGCGTTGACGCCGTTGTAGATCTTCTCCCAGACGCGGGGTACGCCGAACACGATCTCTGGGTGCGCCTCTTTGAGGTAGGAGGACAACAGGTTCGCATCGGGGCAGCAGTAGACGCTGTAGCCGAGGATCAGCTGCTGGTAGTGGCTCATCATCCGCTCGGCGATGTGCGCCATCGGCAGGTAACTGACGACTCGTCGGCCGGCGAAGCCGTCGAGGCCGAAGCAGTGGCGCAACGACTCGACGGTGTACACGACGTTGTACTGGCTGATCATCACGCCCTTCGGTGGGCCAGTCGTGCCGCTGGTGTAGATCAATGTGGCGATGTCATCCGGGCGGATCTCAGCGCCCAACGCGTCGAGATCGGCCGAGCCCTTGTCCATCAGCACAGCGGCAGGCTGCACACCGTCGGGACATCCGTCTGCCGGGGGGTCGATGACGTAGATCTGCTTGAGCATGGGCAAATCGTCGCGGACCTTCAGCAACCGCTCGAGGAATGTCGTGTCTTCGACGATGGCGATCTCTGCTCCGGCGTGTGCGGCGAGGTACTGGATCTCCTCGGGTGAGGAAGAGTTGTAGATGCTGACCGGCGTGGCTCGCAGGAACTGGGCGGCTAGGTCGAACCAGTGGAACTCCGGACGATTGCGCATCATCAGCACGATCCGCTGTTCGGCGACCAGGCCGGCCTGGCGCAGCCCGGCGGCGGCCCTGGCGGTGGTGTCGGCGTAGTCGCGCATGGTCCACACACGCCACGACCCGGGTACGTCGCCCTTGATCGCATGGAGAGCCGGAAGATCGGGCTGCTCTCTGACCAACTTCAGGAACAACTGCGGCGCGTTGCTGTCGGCGACGGCGGTGTGGACCTCTTCGATCGAGACTCGTGGCATGTGGCAAGTCTCTCACGCCATCGCACCGTGCGGTCCCGGCTCTCCGTTCGGTTTGAGTCTCGGGTCCGGCACGTTGCAGACTGCAACAAGCCCACCCATCAAAGGGGATCTGTCATGCCCACCGCCGTCATTGTCGATGCCATCCGCACACCACTTGGTCGCCGCAACGGCAAGCTCAAGGATTGGCACCCGGTCGACCTTGCCGCCGAGACGCTGAAGGCGTTGATCGACCGCACCGGCATCGACCCGGGGATCGTCGACGATGTGGTGATGGGCTGCGTGATGCAGGTCGGTGAGCAGGCGGCCAACGTGGCACGCAACGCGGTCCTGGCGGCCGGTTGGCCCGAGTCGGTCCCCGGTACCACGATCGACCGCCAATGCGGATCGAGTCAGCAGGCGGCGCACTTCGCCGCCCAAGGCGTGATCGCCGGCGCCTACGACGTCGTGGTTGCAGCAGGTGTCGAGGTGATGACCCGAGTTCCGATGGGGGCTTCGATGGTCGACGGCAAGTTCGGCTTCCCGTTCGGCCCGAAGGTCGGTGCCCGCTATGCGCCCAGTGGTGGCCTCGTGCCTCAGGGCATCTCAGCCGAGTTGATCGCCGACAAGTGGGGGCTGTCTCGTGATGATCTCGACGCGTTCGGCGTGCGTTCGCAGCAGTACGCGGCGCGAGCCACTGCCGAGGGCCGGTTCCAGGCCGAGATCCTGCCGGTGCTCGGAACCGATGGCGAGATGATGTCGATCGACGAAGGCTTGCGCGCGACGACCACGGAATCGCTGGCCAAGCTGAAGCCCGTGTTCCGCACCGAGGAGGAAGGCGGACGTGTCACTGCCGGCAACTCGTCGCAGATCACCGACGGCGCGTCGGCACTGCTGATCATGAGCGAGGAGAAGGCCGCCGAGCTCGGCCTCACACCGCGGGCCCGGTTCGTGAACTTCTCCTTGGCGGGCGCTGACCCGAGGATGATGCTGACCGCTCCAATTCCGGCGACGGAGAAGTTGCTGGCTCGGGCCGGCATGTCGATCGACGACATCGACCTGATCGAGATCAACGAGGCGTTTGCGTCGGTCATCCTGGCGTGGGAGAAGGAACTGCACCCGGACATGAGCAAGGTCAACGTCAACGGCGGGGCCATCGCGCTCGGCCATCCACTTGGCGCCTCAGGAGCACGCTTGATGACCACGCTGCTCAACGAGCTCGAGCGCACCGGTGGCCGCTTCGGGCTGCAGACGATGTGCGAAGGCGGTGGCATGGCCAATGCCACCCTCATCGAGCGCCTCGGCTAGATCTCACGAATCACCCGCCGCGGGCGCCCCGGACACCGCGCCGATCGAACCCGGTTCAGGCTCCCAGCCAGGAACCCGGGTTCACGATCCCGGCCAGGCTCCCAGCCAGGCGCTCGCCCCCCGGACCTTCCGCGCCACTTCCCTCGTGAATCGTCCGTGACGAAACTCGAGCGTCCGCCTCTCTCATCGGAGTCGCTCGTGAATCGTCGGTGACGAAACTCGGTAGCACAACAGGCGGGTTTCGTCACGGACGATTCACGAGGGGTCACCGTGGGACAAGCGAGCGCCCGGGGTTTCGTCACCGACGATTCACGAGGGGTCACCGTGGGGTGAGCGAGCGCCTGGGGTTTCGTCACCGACGATTCACGAGGGGTTGGGGCGGCGACGGAATATCCGGGGGCGAGCGCCTCGGCGGGCTCCGGGCGGGCCACGGGAAGAACTGGTGCCTCGCCATTTCGGCTGAGGCGAGCCCTGGCTGACGACTCCACGAGATCGGGCGATGCCAGCGCGGCCAACGAGTTGCGCTCCTCGGGCGCTCGATGTCACACCCCGGGCGTAGAACGTTCCCATGCCGATCATCGCTCATCCTCGCCCCACACATCGGGCCTGTTCGTGGTGCGCCGTCGAGTTCGCCGTCGTCCGCCGTCCGGGGCGTCCTCGCCTGTACTGCAACCACGTCTGTCGCCAACGCGCCTACGAGCACCGCCACGGTTTCGAACACGAGCGCACCGTGCGCCCGCTTCCCGCGCAGGCCCGCGGTGAGACATGGACAGGTACAGGGTACGAGCGCACCCAGACCGGCCTGGTCGGCTCGCGGGCCAAGGTGCACGCCTTGCGCACGTCGGTCCGACCGGAGGGTCGTCGCCGCGAGACGCTGTGCGGCTTGCTCGCCCCACCACTCGCGGGACAACACTTCAACGTGTTGCATCGGTCGGCGTGCAAGACATGCGTGAGCGTCGCCGAACAGAACCCGCTACGACTCGGTATCACGCCGTCGAACGAGCTCGCTCGACTGCGGGCGATGCTCAACGAGATGCAGGAACACCGCATCGATCCCGCCGATGGCGTTCGATGGATTCATGCCAATGATCCGCTCGCGGCGGCAAAGACCTCACGGGTAGCCTGAGGGTGATGCCAGCCCTGTCGACGGTCGTGTGGTTGCTCGCCGGCCTGGCAATCGGCTATGTCCTGTGGAAAAGCGGCATTGGCCTGCTGAGGAGCTTCACGACTCCGATGCCCCCACCTCCACCTGCGGGTGAGCTTCGCAAGGTCAACGTGAGGTACCGATGCAGCGTCTGTGGCTTGGAAATCAAGCTCACGCTGGCTCCAGACGAGGATCCACCCCCGCCGCGTCACTGTCTGGAAGACATGGATATCGTCGCCCCGCTCTTCGACTGATCTCCACAGCCTGTGGATAAGTATGTGCGGAAACTACAAGAGTGTGAGTTGCTCTAACGCCACTTGGTGGCAACCCACAGGCCCGCCAACAAGAAGCCGAGCCCGATCAACACCGGGGTGTTGGTCGTATCCCAGATGACGTAGCGCGACAGAATTGCCAGCACCCCGATCCCCAGGAGGGTGAGCATCAACACCGGCACCCACCGCGGACTCTCGTAGAAATCCTTCGGCGTGGGCGGGGTGTAGCGCGACGATGCCGAGACCCCAGCCGACGACGTCGTGATCGGCTCGTGCGTCGTTGTCGCCTGCCCTGGTCTGGTGCCCTTGGGGGTCACCCGACCCGATGTCTTGCGTTTCGGTGGAGCCACGGCGAGAGAGCATAGGCCACAGAACACATTCGACACGACTGGTAGCGCCGCGACAGTCTGGTGTGGTGACAGCACAGCGGATCCTGGTCATCGACAGCTACGACAGCTTCGTGTACAACCTCGTGCAGTATCTCGGCGAACTCGGCGCCGACCCTGTCGTCGTGCGCAACGATCAGATCACTGTCGAGGAAGCGTTGGCGATGGAACCCGACTCCCTGTTGTTGTCTCCCGGGCCCGGTCGACCGGAGGATGCCGGCATCATCTGCGCGGCGGTGCCCGCATTCGCAGAACGCGGCATACCTGTGTTGGGCGTGTGTCTCGGTCTGCAAGCAATCGGCCACGTGTACGGCGGATCGATCATCCATGCCGCGTCGTTGATGCACGGCAAGACATCACCGATCGAGCACTCCGGGGTCGGGGTGTTTCGCGGTCTTCCGTCACCGATGACGGCAACGCGCTACCACAGCTTGGTGATCGATCCCGACACGATCCCGGCGTGCCTCGAAGTGACGGCGACATCGGGTGATGTCGTGATGGGCATCCGCCATCGCATGCTGCCGATCGAAGGTGTGCAGTTCCATCCCGAGAGCATCCTCACAGCAGTCGGTCACGACTTGCTGCGCAACTTCCTGAACTAGGGGGTGACCGAGGTGGTATCGGTGGCCGAGTTGTTGCCAGACGTCGGATCAGACACGCCGCCCGGCGTGGCGATGGTGACCTTGTTGGTCAATGTGTTGCCGGCACCCGCCGACACGTTGCCGTTTACCTTGAACGTCACCGTTGCGCCCACGGGGAGGTCGACGGATGTGTTGATGTTGCCATCCGCTCCTGCGTTGCTGCAGACGCCGCCGTTGGTTCCCACGCAGGTCCAAGTCACACCGCTGAGGCCGCTGGGCATGATGTCGGACACGAACGCCGACGTCACGGAAGCCGGGCCGTTGTTGGTGGCAACGATCGTGTAGATCACCGGTGCGCCCGACGACGTGCTCGTCTGCCCGTCAGTGATGGTGACAGACAGGTCGGCGCTCGGTGGGGCTGTAGTTGTAGGCGGAAGCGTTGTCGTCGGCGGGGCCGTGGTGGTCGTCGGCGCGGGTGCGGCCTTGCCGACCTTGAGTCGGATCGTGGTGCCCGGGTTGACCGACTCGGTCGGCGGGATGCTCTGCGAGATCACGTGGCCGTCGTCGGCCGAGCCGATGGCGACCGTCACGAACTGCACATCGGCGACCAGGCCGCGGTTGGTCAACTGGTTGCGTGCAGCGGCTTCGGTGAGGCCCTCGACAGGCGGGACCTTCACCTTCGCCGGGCCCGCCGACACGATGACGGTGACGTTCGAGCCCTTGGCGACCGGGGTGTTGAGCGGCGGGTCGGTGCGCAGCACGATGTTGGCGGCGATGTCGGCACTCGGCTCGTTGGTGACCGTGACGACGAAGGTGTACGGCTCGGCCTCGAGGATGGCCTTCGCTGCGTCACCGGTCTGGCCGGTCATGTCGGGGACACCGACCTGATCCGGTGCTTTCGACACGGTGAGGATCACGACGGTGCCTTGCACCGCGGATTGACCGAACGGCGGGTTGGTGCTCAAGACGTTGCCCGGCGCAATCGTGGAATCGACCACGAACACCGTGTCGGGGGAGACCTGGAAACCAGCGTTCTTCAAGATGGTGGTCGCTTCGTCGACGGTCTTGCCCCTCACCTCGGGGATCGGCTGTGGTGCCTTGATCGGGTTGTACACGACGGTGATCTCTTGCCCCTTGGTCACCAAGGTATCGGCCGGGGGATCGGTGCTGATGACTACACCCTCGGCGACATCTGGGGTCGGTTGTTCCACAATCTTGAGCGTCAGGCCGAGGTCGTCCTGCAGGGTTTTACCGGCGACGTCGAGTTGTTGGCCGACAACGTTGGGCAAGGCGAATGATGTCGGCTTGGAGTCGTTCTTCAACACGTTGAACAACACGATGCCTCCGGCGACCAGTGCGAGCAGGGCGATGAAGGCGGCCACGCCGTACCAGTTGTTGCGATCCGGCCGGCGTTGCTGCATTGGCATCGTGGTGGTGCGAGCCATCACCGTGGTCGCCCCCTGGGTCGGGTTTGCCGCAGTTCGGGGCATCGTGCGGGTGACGTTTGCCGCCGAGCCGGTATCGCCCGAGCGCGGCAGCGATGCCGCGGCCCCGGCGACCGACGCCAGGGCCATCACCGGCTCGCCGCTGCGATACCGGCGCAGGTCGTCGCGCAATGCCTCGGCATTGGGGTAGCGCATGTTCGGGTCTTTGGCGAGCAACTTGGCGACGATCGCCTCGAACGGGCGAGGCACATCGGCAACCAACTGGTTCAGCGGCTGCGGCAGGTCGTGAACCTGCTTGTAGGCGATGCTGACCGGGTTCTCGCCGGCGAACGGCGGCTTGCCGGCCACCATCTCGTAGAGCACGATGCCGAGTGAGTAGAGGTCGCTGCGCGGGTCGGGCTGGGCACCCTGGGCCTGCTCGGGAGAGAAGTAGGTGGCCGTGCCCATCACCGAGCCGACCTGGGTGAGGTTGTTCTCGCTGGGGGCGTTCATGGCCCGGGCGATGCCGAAGTCGGCGACCTTCACCTGGCCGTTGGCGCCGATCAGGATGTTGGCCGGCTTGATGTCGCGGTGCACGACGCCGCTCGCGTGGGCATTGCCCAGCGCGGCGGCGACCTCGTTGGCGATTTCGGCGGCCTGCACCGAGTTGACGTGGCCGTTGGCCCGGAGGATGTCGGCCAGGGTGCGGCCCTGCACGTACTCCATCGCCATGAAGTAGGTGTTGGCGTACTTGCCCCAGTCGTACACCGCAACAATGTTGGGATGGGTCAGGTTGGCCGCCGACTGCGCCTCGCGACGGAAGCGCTCGACGAAGTTCGGGTCGGTGGCGAACTCCGGAAACAGCACCTTGATAGCCACGAGTCGGTCCAGCAAGAGGTCGCGCGCCAAGAAGACGTCGGCCATGCCGCCGCGCCCAATTCGCTGCTGGATTTCGTAGCGGTCGTTGAGTACCGTCCGCTCACCGTTGTCTGTCACGTGCTGCCTACGCTGCTTTCTTGCGCGTCGAACGCGCCACGAAGGTTACCCATGCAAGGCCATTTGTCTGACGTCACCCGTCCCTCACCCTCCGGTCGTGCTCGGGTGAGCGAACAGATAATCGAGCACTTGTTTGGCGATCGGTCCGGCCAATTTTCCACCGGTGCTGGCGCTTACTTCGTCGTCGGGCCCACCCTTCAGCACGACGGCGACCGCATATTGCGGAGCCTCGGCAGGAGCGAACCCGATGATCCACGCGTTCGATCGTTCTGGGCCAGTGGTGTTCAACTGCGCCGTGCCGGTCTTGGCTGCGGCTTGAATCCCACCGTCGAGTTGCATCGCCTTGCCGGTTCCCTGGTTGACCACACCGATCATCAGTGTCGTCAGGGTCTCGGCCGTCGTCGCCGAGATCGGCGTCTTCCACACCGAGGGGTTGGTTCGCGCCAGCACGCTCCCGCTGTGATCGAGTGTCGCGTCGACGACGTGTGGCTTCATCATCTGACCGCCATTGGCGATCGTGCTGGCGATCATCGCCATGTGCAACGGCACCATCGTGGTGCTGCCCTGTCCGAAGCCGCCGATCGCCAGCAGCGGCAATTGATCGGTGAAGTCGCTGACCTCGCCGAAGCTGCTCGCCGCGGGCGCGGGGAGATCGATCGGGACCTTCTCGCCGATGCCCCACTTCTTGGTGCCTTCGACCATTTTCTCCGGGCCCACTTCGACGGCCATTTGAGCGAACGGGATGTTGCAGCTGCGGTAGAAGACGACGACCATCGTGCCGCCGCACACCGAGCCCCCGTAGTTCCCGATCGGGTTGGTGGTCTGCGGTGGGATGTACTGCTTCGAGTCGGGAAAGACCCGATCGAGCGACGTGACACCGGTCTCGAACGCGATCGACGTGGTGATGACCTTGAACGCCGAGCCCGGCATGTACCGCTCTTGGTACGCATTGGCCAGCAGCGGCTTGCCGGGTAGGGCGTTGAGGAAGGTCAGCGCGTCCTCGGCGGCCTTGGAGTTGTGCACCGCGACATCGGCCGGGTTGTAGCGCGGGTTGCTGATCATCGCGATCACCGCGCCGGTGTGCGGATCCATCACCACGACCGAGCCCTCACGCGTGCCCAGCGCGTCCGCGGCAACCTGCTGCACGTCGGGGCGCATCGTCAGGACCACGCTGCCGGTGTTGTCGTCACCGCTGAACAACCCGCCGATGGCGCTGAGCTTCTGAGCGATGGTGTCGCCCATCAGCACGTCGTTCTGGGTCCGCTCGATCTGCGTCGACCCGAAGCTGAACGTGTAGTAACCGGTGACGTTGCCGAACAGATCACCGGTCGGGTACTCGCGCTGGTACCGGAACTGGTCACCGCGCGGCGTCGGCACGCTGCGAGCCAGCACGGTGCCGTCGGCAGCCACGATCGTGCCACGCGGCCGGTTGAAGTCGCGCTCGGTCTGGCGGTTGTTGCGAGGATCGGCGTTGAGCTCCTGCTGGCGACCGACCGCCAGCACGTTCAACTGCACGAACAGCGCGAGGTAGCACGCCAGCAACGCGATCGCGAGTCGGCGGATCTGCTTGTTCATACGCCGGCCTTCGCTGCCGTGCGCCGCTGCCGGTAGGCGTCGAAACGCTCGCCGGTCGTCAGCTCGTTCGGTGTCTCACCGAGCCGGCGCGCCGTCGAATCGCTGACGCGCACGAGGAGGGCGAGGAGCACGTAGTTGGCCAGCAGGCTCGAGCCGCCATAGCTGACGAACGGCAGGGCGATGCCGGTCAGCGGCACCACACGGGTGACGCCGCCGATGATGATGAACGCCTGCATGCCGACGATGGTCGTGAGGCCGGTAGCAAGCAGCTTGTCGAACGCCCGGTCGGCGCGGATCGCGATCCGCAGCCCCCCGCCGATGATCAGCAGGAAGCCGATCAGGATCGCAGTCGTGCCGATCAGCCCCATCTCCTCACCGATCGCGGCGAAGATGAAGTCGGTCTTGGCCACGGGGATCTTGTTGGGGCTGCCGAGCCCGAGGCCCGTGCCGCCGGTGCCGCCGTTGGCGAAGGCGAACATCGCCTGCACGATCTGGTAGCCCTTGCCTTCGTACTGCGGCCACGGGTTGCGCCAGATGGCGACGCGGGTCTGCACATGGTCGAACAATCGCCAGGCCACGAACGCCGCGCCGGAGAACAACAGCAGCCCGATCACGAGGTAGCTGGCACGCTCGGTGGAGACCCACATCATCACCACGAAGAGCGTGAAGAACAGCAGCGACGAACCGAGGTCCTGCTCGGCCACCATCACCACGACGGCGAACCCCCAAGCGAACGCGATCGGCAACAGGTGGCGGAGCTCGGGGAGATGGAACGGGCCGACACGCCACGCCCCGGCGGCGATCAGTTCGCGGTGGTCGGCGAGGTAGCCGGCGAAGAACAGGGCGAGTGCGATCTTGGCGAACTCGCCCGGCTGGAAGTTGATCGGGCCCAGGCTGACCCAGATCCTGGCCCCGCCCTTGGTGTTGCCGATCCCGGGAACGAGCGGCAGCAGTAACAGGGCCGCGCCGATGGCGAGGAAGCTCCACTGGTAGCGGGCCAGGTCGCCGGCGCGCTGGATGATCACGAGCGTGGCGACGTAGGCGATGATCGCCACGAACGTCCACGTCGTCTGCAGCCCTGCGGCGCGCTCGCTGAGCCGGGCGATGATCACGTACCCGATGCCGTGCAGCAACGCGGCCAGCGGAAGGATCGTGCCGTCGGCTCCTTTGGCCAGAACACGGTTGGCGAGGTGGGCGACCACCAGCAGCCCGAGGAGGGCGATCAGGAACGGCACGAGGATCGGTGGGATCACCGCGTTCTGGCCCAGCGACGCCAGCGTGTACGCCGCGCCGGTGATGGTCGCGGCCATCACGATCAGACCGAGCTCGGTGCGACGTCGCGCGGCGGCGATCGGCGAGGCGCTCATGGCGTCGTCGTGCTCGAGCCCACGATCGTCGTGGTCGAGCTCGACGTCGTGCTGCTGGTCGACGTGGTCGAGCTCGACGTCGACGAGGATGCAGCCGTGTCGGGCTCGGTGACCGCTGTCGTTGCCGGCGGCGCCGACGGATTGTCCTTGCTGTTGTGGACCGCGACCGCGATCAGCGTGACGACGACAGTCAACAGCAACGCCGCGCCGAGCAACTTCAAGAAGAAGCGTGTGCCCCGCCGCGTCGGCGTGCCGACGTCATCGACGGTGGTGACTTGCAGGATCGGCGGGATGAGGCCACCCGGCTCAGCGATGGTGCCCGCGGCACTCATCACGCTGTTGGCATCGGCATCGATCATCGTGCCGGCGGAGTCGCTGCCCGGCCAGCCCGGCTCCGATTCCATCTCGGCGTCGGCCGCCGTCGGCTCGACGCCCTGCAACACGTCGACCACGACCACGGTGACGTTGTCACGCCCGCCATTCGCGTTGGCCTTGGCGACGAGTTGCTCGGCCGCGACCTGTGGTTCGCCGGCGGCGATGGCGATGGCGGCGATTTCGTGGTCGGGAACCTCGTCGACCAGTCCGTCGCTGCACAGGATGAACCGGTCACCGTGCACCATCGGCACCAGCCACGTGTCGACGCGCACAGTCGGCTCGATGCCGAGTGCCCGGGTCACGATGTTGCGACGTGGGTGAGTCCTGGCTTCGTCCTCGGTGATGTGGCCGGTGTTGACCAGCTCCTGCACGTAGCTGTGGTCGATCGTGGCGCGGTGCAACTCTCCGTTGCGCAAAAGGTAGGTGCGCGAGTCGCCGACGTTGACCAGGGCGAAGCGGGCGACGTTGGATTCGTCGGCGCGCATCACGACCAACGCCGTCAACGTCGTGCCCATCCCCTGATGGTCGACGCTGGCGTGGGCTGCCTGGTAGATCGAGGCATTGGCCTCGACGACCGATGCAACGACGACCCCGACGTTGCTGGCGCCTCTACCGAGGCGATCACGAATGATCGTGGCGGCGATCTCGCTGGCAACCTCGCCGGCTTGGTGGCCGCCCATTCCATCGGCGACACCGAAGACCATCGGCTCCGAGACGTAGGCGTCCTCGTTGCCGGCACGCACCAGGCCGACATCGGTGGCGGCTCCCCAACGCACGGCTGGTTGGTCGGTGAAGGCGACGTGATCGGTCACTACTCGGCCTCGAACACGGTGTTGCCGATCTGCACCCG
>JBDTRP010000100.1:0-20321 GCA_039931555.1 Ilumatobacteraceae bacterium
GTTCAAGTCCCCCCTCGCCCACTCTTGTTGGCACGTGGAGGCTCGATCGGGCGGACCCGGTTGTTGACGACTTCGGTGGGATAGTCGGGACGTTTGGCCCGCGCGATGCCCGGAACGGTCCCGTACCTTGCTGACCGTATTCAAGTGGTCACTCAGAGTGTTGCAGGCCAGGTGTCAAGCACGGTCACTCGAGTGGCGGGTACCGGGACCGAGTCGGCTGACGGCAATCGCTGTCGCACTCGGTACATCAGAGAGAGACGGGCGTGACCACACGACAGCGGGACGGGCACCGACTTGGGTCGGTGTGGCGTGTGCTGGCCACGGTCGCGTTCATCGCCGGCACGATCGCAGTCGTCGGGCCACCGGTCACGGTGTTGGCGGTGGGGCCGGTGGCGACCGCGACGGTGACCGCACCGGTCGTTGCGCCGCTGCTCGGCGAGGCGTCGACGTTGGTGGTCACGTTCGACAACAGTGACGCATCCAACGTCGGCTACGCGCCGTACGTCGACATCTTGATCAACGCAGCCGGCAACGATGGCCTGGGGGCAGCAACTGACGACGGGTTGGTGCTGGCCTCGATGTCGCTGGGCGGCCTGCCGGTCGCGGCGGTTGTTCCGGCCGGTACGCCTTGTAGCGGTGCACCAATGACTCACCCGTTGACCACGCTGCCCGTGACGTGCGCATCGGGCCTCCGGCTCTTCGTGTTCCCGTTGCCGTTCGCGTCGTTCACCCCGAACCAGCCGATTGCCCGGCTCGACACGACGGTGACGATGTCGAACCTCGCCGACGTGGGCGCTGCCCTCTCGGTCTCTGCAGTACCCGGGTTTGCCCTCGGAAACTCGCCGGCCGGGTCGGGCCCGATCGTCGGTGCCGCGGTGACCGCATTCGTCGCCCCGCAGATCGCGCGCGTCACCACCACGTATGAGGGCTTGGAAGACGAGACCGCGACGGGACCCAACTTCACCCAGCGCTACCTGGTGAGCGCCGATCTTGCGAACGCGGTCGTGTTCTCGTCGGTGCGCATCACCGACGCACTCCCGAGCTCGCACCAGTTCGTTGCCGTCACCACGGTCGCGCCGCCGCCCGTGTCGATCGGCAACCCGTCGACGATCGTTCCTGGTGGGACGATGACCCGCCAGTGGGGCCCGATCACCGGCGGAGGGAGCCCGAGCGACGTGTCGGTTCGCTACTCGTTCCTCGTCCCGCGGCTCGATGCCGGCGGCGCGGTGATCGTCGCCGCAGCCACCGGCGACGATGTGGCAACAGTCGACGACGCGTCGCTGGTGCTCACCTACAAACCCGCCGACACCCGTGATCCGACCACGACGACGACGTTGAACCCGAACACCGCCGACAACCACACCTTGACCGCCAAGTCGATCGCGATCCAGCAGACCTCGACGATCACCGACAACGCCGGTTCGGCAGCGTTCACCGCCGGCGACACGCTTGCGTACACCGTGGCCGGTCAGGTCTCGGACTTCTTCTCCACCGGCGATCTCGTACTGACCGATGTGTTGGGCGACGGCCAGACGTTCGTCGACGGAAGTGCGACGTTCACGGCGACCTCGGAGACCGTGACGACCTCTGTCGCGGCGTTCGACGCAGTCGACGTCACCGTCGACACGATCGCGCGCACCACGTGTGGCAACGCCACGACGACGATCGTCCTTCGGTTGTCGCAGGCACTGGCGCGGGCGGGATACTCCCCGATCGTGGTGGGTGGGCTCGTGCACGCAGGTCCCGCCAACGGCGCGGCCACCTTCGAGGTGAGGTTCGACGCGACGGTCTC
The DNA here is from genome assembly GCA_039931555.1 of Ilumatobacteraceae bacterium. GTDB lineage: Bacteria > Actinomycetota > Acidimicrobiia > Acidimicrobiales > Ilumatobacteraceae > JAENVT01. The sequence goes on from JBDTRP010000100.1 coordinate 1,793, forward strand.
GGATGCCTACGCGTGCTCGGCGACCGACCTGTCGATCGACGAAGGCGACCACGTCGACAACGTCGCCACCGCGACCGCAGTCTTGTACGACGCGTCCGGCGCATCGCTGGCTGCCACCGGAGTGGACGCATCGACGACCTCGCGGGCGATCGAGACGACGCCCGCCCGCATGACTCCCTACGCCAAGAACGGGGTCATCGGCCCGTTCACCACGGTGAGCGCCGATGACGCTGTCACCTACCGCATCCAGACGTCGTCACCGTCGAGCGATTTCGAAGCACTGACGTTGACCGACATCGTGCCGCTGCCGATCTTCGGCGTCGCCGGCTTCTCGAGCGCCGCCGTCACCACGAGTTGCACCACACCCACACTGAACAGCGCCTGCTACGGCCCGGCCGACACGCTGCACAGCGCCGGTACCGCCCCCGACCCCACGGTCAGCACGGACGCCGTGTCGGGCTTGATCACCTTCGACTACGGCACGCACGATGACCCGGCGAACAACCCGTCAGAGATCGATCTGCTGCTGACGATCGGAGTCACCGCGTCGGCGTTCCACGACGGAGTGGTCGTCACCAACCAGGTCGTGAAGCGTTCCGTCAACTCGTTCGGCCTCGCCGCGTCGGCAACCAGCCTCACGCAACTCGCGCTGGCCGAACCGGCGCTCGACATCGCCAAGGGTGTGGTCGGCGCCGGCAACCCGAACGCCGGAGGCCTCACCATCACCGAGACGCGCAACCCGACCGGGGTCACCTGGTTCGAGCCAGGTCCCGGCGCGGTTGCCCCCGGTTTCACCGGCACCGTCACCAGCGACGCGCTGGCCGGAGGCGCGCCGAATGCCGATGTGGACGATGTGGATGCCGCGGACCTCGTGCGCTTCGCCATCGTCGTCGAGAGCACCGGGGCGGGAGCCGGTGGTGTCTTCGATGTGGCGATCGACGACACGTTCCCCGACGGGTTGATCGTGCCCGCCGCAGGAATGCGGTTGCACGCTGCCGATGGCGCGGGAAACGCTCTGGCCTACTCGGCGACCGGTGCGTTCGTCGCTGCGCCGGGTACCGGTGGGGCCCAGACGGGAACGATCACGCTGATCGACGGGTCGACCGCGGCGCTGAGCGCCGGCAGGATCGGCGGAGCCCGCAACACCTCGGGCTCCAACGTGGCCGTGATCACCTACGAGCTCGAGGTCGCGGCAACGGCGGTGCCCAACACGGCGCACACCGACACCGCGACGCTGGCGCGTTTTGCGGCGACCGAGGCGGGCCCGAACTTCGTCGGGATGGTGGCGCTGAAAAATCGAATCAGCACGGCCACGGTGACGACGGCGGCCGCTGGAATTATCAAGTCGGTGTCCTCGACCAACCAGCCCTTCACCTCTGGTAATCGGCTGACCGTCGGCGAAGTCGTCACATTTCGGGTCGTGCTGATCGTGCCCGAGGGGACCTCGCAGACCCTGGTGTTGACCGACGTGCTCGACGTCGGTCAGGCGTTCGTCTCGATCGACTCGATCACCCCAGACCCGGCCCTCACGAGCACCACGGGCTTTCCGGCCGCACTGGCCGGAGCCCGGGGAGCCCTGTCGACACCGGGGCGAACCGCATCGTTGGGTTTCGGTGACGTGACCAACGCCGATCGTGACAACGCGGTTGCCGAGTCAATCGTCATCATGTACCAGGCCATCGTGCTCAACGTCGGTACCAACACGATCAACCTCACGAAGGACAACACCGCGACCGTCTCACATCTCGGCAACTCTGCTGGGAGCATCGATCAGGCCTCCGTCACGATCGTCGAACCGGTGCTCGTCAGCACCAAGTCGGCGACCCCGGCGATTGCGGATGCCAACGACGTCGTCACGTTCGTCGTCGATGTGCGTCACACCGGCGAACTCTCGGATGCCGACGCCTTCGATGTGGTCATGGTCGACGCGATCCCTGCAGGGATGACCTACGTCGCCGACTCGTTGGACACTGCTGGAGGTGCTGCCCGGATCCCCCTGACCCTCGTGACCGATGGGACGATCATCACAGCCAGGTGGGCTGCCCTCGCGGTGACTCCGTTCCAGTTCGGTCGGATCACCTACCAGGCGACGCTGGATCCCGACACGATGGCGCCGGCCGCGTTCACGAGCACGGCGACCACCACGTGGACGTCGCTGCCCGGTTCACCCGTCACCACGACGCCCTACAACACCAACGACACCGAGCGCACCGGGGCCGATGGCGTCGGCGGGCTCAACCACTACCTCACCCTGGCATCGGCGACCGTTTCGGTGGCGGGCCCGGAGCTCGTCAAGACCGTCTCGGCCACCGACGACCCGTTCACCGCCGGGAACAGCTTGACGATCGGCGAGATCGGCACGTACCAGCTGGTGGTGACCCTGCCGGAAGGCGCGAACAGCGGGTTCGAGGTCACCGACACGTTGCCCGACGGCTTGCGGTACGCGGGTACGCCGGCGGTGATCACCGAGGCCGCAGCGTCGACCGGCGAGCTCGCCGCCGATTTCTCCGGCATTCTCGGTGGCCAGATCTTCTCGGAGTCGACGGCCGGTACGACCGACACCGTGCGGTTGCTCGTCGACGACACCACGGTCACGAGCGACAACGATCAGAACAACAACTCGTTCCTGGTCCGGTTCGACGGCGTGGTGGCCGACGTTCCCGGCAACGCCGGTGACGGCCCCAGCACGGTGCTCGAGAACGTGGCCACTGTCCAGCTGCCCGGAGGTCTGCTCATCAGCTCGAACGTGGTGGGCGTCGACATCGTCGAACCGCACCTCGACGTCGTGACGACGTTCGCGCCGAACGGAGCGACGCCGGGGTCGACCGTGACCGTGATGGTCACGGTTCAGAACGTCGGGTTGTCCGACGGGTTCGAGTCGGTGGTGACCGACACCCTCGATGCACACCTGGACGCGACGAGCGTCCTGCCGACGTCGGTGCCCGTCGGCTGGGCGTTCGCGCAGGCCGGATCAGCGCTGCGGTGGACGGCGGATGCCGGCACACCGATGTCGACCGGTACGACCGTGGCGTTCGAGTTCAGCGTGACGGTGCGCGCCTCGAGCATCGACGGCGAGACGATCGCCAACACCGCGTCGGCGGTGACAACCACTCGCGCCGGCGCAGTCGCCGGTGAACGCGTCGAACCGGCCAGCGAGGCGTCGGCCATCCTCGGCGTGGTCACACCGGATCTCACCGTGAGCGTGTCGGATGGAGTCACCAGCGCGGCACCCGGATCGACGCTCGACTACGTGGTCGTCATCTCCAACACCGGCGGCGCGCCCGCCGCCAACGTCGTGCTGACCAACACAATGCCGCTCGGCACGAACTTCATCTCCGTGGCCGACCCGTGCCTGTTGGGCGGCGCCTCCACGGCGACGACGCAGTTCGTCGAGATCGGCACGATCGTCAACGGGACCGCGGCGTCGTGCACCATCACCATTGGTGTCGACGACCCGGCGCTTGCCGGTACGACTTCTTTCCTCGACCAGGTCGGCGTTGCCGACGATGGTTCCAACGGGGCCGATCCCACGCCGGCCAACAATTCGAGTGTCGACAACGACACGATCATCGCTCATCCCGCCATGAGCGTGACCAAGAACGATGGCGTCGCGTCGCTGGGTGCCGGCGCGGCGTCGTCGTACGTCGTGACGGTCGTCAACAGTGGCGACATCGGCGCGACGAACGTACTGATCACCGACACCCTGCCCGGCGGGTTCGTCTTCACCGGGTGTGCCAACGGCAGCGGGTCGTTCGAGGCAGCGTGCACGATCAACGGCGCAGTCGTATCGACCACGGTGTCGGTGCTGGCCGGTGGCGGGGCAGTCGCCACGCTGACGATCAGCGGCACCATCGTCAACCCGGCGCCCACGGGGTTGAACTCGGTCGTCAACACGGTCCACGTGGTCGACGATGGCGTGAACGGCGCCGATGTGATCCCGGGTGACAACACGGCGACCGACACCGATGCGATCGATGCGTCGCCGGACCTGGTGATCTCGAAGGAGACGCCCGACTCGACAGTGCAGCCGGGCGGCACGATCACCTACACGGTGATCATCACCAACAGCGGCACGCGCGACGCCACGGGCGTGGTCGTCGAGGATCCCCTGCCGGTGGGGTCGACGGCGGTGTGCGGGAGTGAGACACCGACGGCGACGACCTGCGACGCGATTGGGTTCACCTGGATGGTGGCGCTGCTTCCGGTCGGCGCGCCGCTGCAATTCGAATTCGCCGTGACCATGGCTGATCCGATGCCGGCAGGACGTCATGTCGTGAGCAACACCGCGACGGTCGCCGACGACGGCGTCAACGGACCGGACCCGACCCCGGAGAACAACCGAGCTACGGTCGAGGTCGGGCTCGTCGGCTACTTCGTCGACCTCGCCGTCACCAAGACCGACGGTGTGGTAGCTGCGGCTCCCGGTTCGACGTTGACGTACGTGATCTCGGTGGCCAACGATGGCAACATCGGGGCGTCGGGCGTTCGGGTGACCGACCAGATCCCGACCGGCACGACCTTCGCGGCGGCGCCCGACACTGGGTTGGGCATCGGAGTGCTCGTCGATGGAGATGTGACATGGGATCTCGGCTCGCTGGCGGGAGGCGGCGAGGCCGTGACGTTGAGCCTGCTCGTCACCGTCGACAGCCCCGCAGCGGTCGGCCGCGAACAGATCGTCAACCTGGTCGGCATCGGCGATGATGGAGTCAACGGAGCCGACGCGGCGCTCGGCAACAACACAGCCGCTGACCGTGACGACCTGGCGGCCGCACCCGACCTGCGCGTCACGCAATCCGACGGTCAGGCAGTTGCCGCGCCGGGGTCGACATTGACCTACTCGATCGCCGTCACCAACGCCGGACCGCAGGGTGCGTCTGGAGTCACCGTCGACGACACCATTCCGCCCGGCTCGACCTTCGCATCGGCGGACGACCCCAGTTCGGCCGGCACGTTCGCAGCCGGCCACGTCGTGTGGAACATCGGCACCCTTCCTGCGGGCGAGACCCGAACTGTGACCCTGACCGTGCGTGTCGAGTCACCGGCAATCGCCGGCATCGACGAACTGGTCAACGTCGTCGAGGTCGCCGACGATGGCGTGGGCGGGATCGACACGACACCTGCCGACAACACGGCGACCGATACCGACGCACTGGATGCTGCGCCCGACCTCGTCGTCACCGTGACCGACGAGGTGTTGGTGGTTCGCGCCGGCGACATCGTCACCTACGCGATCGCGATCGGCAACGCGGGTACCCAAGACGCGACCGGCGTCGTGGTGACCGACGCCAGCCCCGACGGAACCCTGTTGCTGGCCGCGCCGGGCGGCACGCCAACGGCCGGATCGATCGCCTGGCCGGCGTTCGACTTGGCGGCGGGCGCCGTCACCCACTTCTCCGCCAGCTTCGCAGTGGCCGATCCCGTCGACCCCGGTCGTGAATCGGTCGTCAACGACGCCGGCGCGAGCGACGATGCCGCGAACGGTCCCGACCAGAACCTCCTCGACAACACCGCACAGGACATCGACACCGTGGTTGCGGACTCCGGCCTGACCATCACCGTGACGGATGGTCTCGACACGGCGGCACCGGACACCATGCTGTCCTACCTGTTGACGATCTCGAATGCAGGTAGTCGACCTGCACGCGTCCGCGTGACCGACACGCTTCCGATCGGTGTTGCGTTCGTCGATGCGCCACGCACCGACATCGTCGAAGCGGGCCGGCACCTCGATGCCGTCGTGACGTGGCCGGACTTCGATCTGCCGAGTGGCGGATCTGCCGCAGTCTCGCTCGTCGTGGTGGTCGAGGCCCCTGCACCGGCAGGCGTCGAGCAGTTGATCAACACGGCGCGCGTCGTCGATACCACCGTCGCCGGGCCGGGGCCGTCGCCGGCGATCGACACCGATGCGCTCGACGCCCGGCCCGACATCGTCGTGACGAAGTCCGATGGCCGGACCGACATCACCCCCGGCGACACCTTGACCTACATGCTGACGGTCAGCAATGTCGGGGATCAGGATGCGAATGGCGTGGTCGTGACCGACAGGCTGCCGGCGGGCGGTGAGTTGATTGCCTCGACGGATGGTCCCGTGGTCTCGCCCGGTCAGGTGACCTGGCCGTCGATTCCCGTCGGTGGTGGTGCGACGGTGACGCGCACGGTCACGGTCGTCGTCGCCCAGCCGAGCTCATCGTCGACCTCCGAGCTCGACAACGTCGTGGTGGCCGGCGATGACGGCACTGGCGGAGCCGACCCGACCCCGGCGAACAACATCGCCACGGATCACGACCTCATCGACAACACGCTGGATCTGGCGATCACGAACTCGAACGGCACGGCGACCTCGACGCCGGGAACATCGTCGACGTGGCAGCTGACGATCACCAACCTGGGTCAGCTCCCGGTCGCTCACTTCGCCGTCGGTGGTGTCTTGCCGCGGCAGCTGTCGAACGTCTCCTACGGCACCTCGGTCGGCAGCTACGACGCCGCTACCAAGGTGTGGAGCGGGCCGCCGGTGCCAGGGGGTGGGACCGTGACGATCGAGGTCACCGGACTGATTGCCGCCGATGCGACCGGCACGCTCACGCACGAGGCGACCGTCGAGCCGCTCGACGGTTTGGTCGATCGCGCCCCCGCCGACAACCGAGCAGTCGACATCGACGGTTTCGTCGTCGCTCCGGCGATCGTCGGTTGGATCCCCATCGCCGGCAGCGAGGTGCTTCGGGTCCTCGTACCTGCGGTGATGCTCACGGGTGGCGGCGTGGGGATGGTGATAGCGGCTCGCCACCGAAAAATGCCCCGATGGCGCGACCGCTTGCGGGGATCGTTCATCTAAGGTTGACCAACCCCATACTGAAACTCACTGGACTTTGTCGGCCGCCGCGGATGGGGGCCGCAGACTCCGAACACATGTCACCAACGTCGCCCCCCCTTCTGTGTACTCGTCGGCAGGTGCTCACTGCCGGACTGTTGGCTGCCTGCGGTTCCGTGGCTGCCCTCGAGCTGCTCGGTCCGGGCCTGGTGGGTGCTGCCACGCTGAACACGGCGGCAACCCGGGTTTCGGTGGTCGGTGATTCGCTGACCCTCGGCACGCTGCCGTACCAGGCCGACGCGTTGACCGGCGCCGGGTGGGCGCGATCGACGATCGACGCCCACGGCAGTCGCGGCATCCGCACCAAGGTGAAATCCGACAGGAACACGGGGCTGACGGCGGTCGACGCCATTCGGGAGACGTCCGGCGACTCGGTGCTGTGGGTCGTGGCACTCGGCACCAACGACGCCGGCCTGTACCCGAAGCCCAAGCAGCCCGACATGATCCGGCTGATGATGGATCACATCGGCAGCGGTCACCGTGTCTTGTGGGTCAACATCTACCTCCCCGCCAAACCGGTGCGACACCAGTCGTGGAACGCGGCCTTGCAGACCGTCGCCGACGAGCGACCGGACGAGATGTTCATCTTCGACTGGGCGAAATTGGCCACGGAGAACCCGCACTGGCTGGCTCACGACCAGATCCACTGTTCCGGAAAGGGCTACGCGCAACGCTCGGCCGCCATCGCTCAGGCAACGCGCGTCCTCGTCCCGGCCGGGCGTTCCGCTACCGAGCAGCGGTCTTCCGACGGACCGCCCATCTGAGAACCCGGCCGCACCGTGTAGGTTCGCGCTGTGCCTCACCTCTCCGCTTCAGACGTCGCAACCGCAGCTCAGGCGCTCTTTCAGGCCGAGCTCGACAACATTCCGATCACCCCGATCTCCGAGACCTACCCGACGGCCGACATCGAAGATGCGTATGCAATCTCCCAGGCGGTCACCGATCTGAAAGTTGCTGCGGGCAGGGTGATCAAGGGTCACAAGGTCGGCCTGACGTCGAAGGCGATGCGGGCTCTCACCAACGCCACCGAGCCCGACTACGGCACCATGTTCGACAACTGGTTCGTGCTCGAGGGCGGCATCGTGTCACGCAGCACCATGAATCGCCCGCTCGTCGAGGTCGAGTTGGCGTTCGTGTTGAAAGAGCCGCTGCGCGGGCCTGCGGTCAACGTCGCCGATGTGATCCGGGCCACCGACTTCGTGCTGCCTGCCATCGAGATCGTCGACACTCGTCAGGCCGGCCGCGGCCCGAACACCTTGATCGACAGCATCTCCGATGCTGCCGCGTGCGGCCTGGTGATCCTCGGCGCCAACCCGACAAAGTTGAACGACATCGATGTACGCAATGTCGGGGCCACGTTGTCGATCAACGGTGACATCGAAGAGAGCGGCATGGCCCGTGCGGTGATGGGCAACCCGATCAACGCCGTGGCCTGGCTCATCAACAAGCTCTCCGAGTTCGGCGTTGCACCGGAAGCCGGCCACGTGATCCTGTCGGGGTCGTTCATCAAGGCGATCCCGTTCCAGGTCGGTGACAACGTCGAGGCGCTGTTCAACGGCCTCGGCGAGGTGACGTTCCGCGCCCGCTGAACGCAGCTCAGTCGTCGATGTAGGCGATGAACTCGCAGGTCACGATCTTGGCGCCCGCTGTCACCTGACTGTGCCGCGCCGGTCGGGAGTCGGGGTCGGGGAAGTGCTCGACCCAGATCGGGTTGCACGAGTCGCGAAAGATCGCATCCGGCACGAAGAACGTGATGCGGGCGATGTGTCGCCATTCGGCGCCGGCACCCGCGAGCATCTCGCCGATGTGATGGAACAGGTTGGCATATTGCGCCTCGGGCGTCTCGGGCACCGTTTGCTCGCCCGGGTCTCGGGGCGCGATGACGCTCGACACCAGTAGTGGCCCGATGCGCGAGGCGGCGGGAATCGGGTGGACGTGCTTGAAGCTCTCGATCTCGATCGACTTCCTGCCCACGGTCACTGGCCTCCTTGATCGGGTTGTGGCGCTGCCTGCTTCGCCGCGTGCCACACCTCGAACTCGGCGCGGCGTTCCTTCGAAACCGGGAACACCCCGATCGTGCTCTCGCCGGCATCGACACGCTCCAGAGCCCACGATTCTTCCGCCTCTTGTTGCACCGAGGCGGCCGCCAGCTCGACGACGAGCGACGGCGGGATGACGACGGCACCCTCGCCATCGCCGACGATGATGTCGCCGGGCATCACCGTGACACCGGCGCAGGCGATCGGGGTCTGGTGCTCCAGCGGCATGTGCATGCGACCGAACGTGGCGGCGTGTGATGCGCCGTGGTACACGGCGATGTCGAGCTCGGCAACGGCAGGAGTGTCGCGGACCGCGCCATCGGTGATCATCCCGACCGCCCCGCGCCGTAGGGCACGCAGGGCGAACACGTCGCCGAACGTGCCGGCGTCGGGTTCGCCGCGAGCCTCCATGATCAACACCTCGTCGGGAGCCATGCTCTCGACTGCCCTGCGTTGGGCGTTCTGGCCGCCGGCCAACTGGGCATTGAGGTCCTCGCGCAACGGCACGTAGCGCAACGTATGGGCGTAGCCGAGCATGCGTTGGCCGGGCTTGATCGGCTTCAGACCGCTGAGGAACGTCGAGCGAATCCCCTTGCGCTGCAACTGGTTGGTCAACGTCGCCGTCGACACCGAGTTGAGCTGGGCACGCAGTTCGTCGGTGAGCAGAACGGGTCGCGGCAGGTCGTCGGAAGGCATCGGCCTAGTCAAGCACGACGACGCTTCGCGGCCGCAACGCGACCGGGCCCCGGTACTACGTGGCGACGGCCTGCTTGACCAATGCATCGAGGTCGGCCAATGCCAGTTCGCCGGAGGAGCGGACCTTGACCGTGCCGTCGGCGCCGACGATCACGAACGTCGGGAACCCTCCGACGCCATAGGCCACCGCTGCATCAGATGCCACGCTGTCGGCGAGCACCGGCCACGCCCATTCCCTGGCGACCATCCACTTGCTCGGGGGATAGTTGTCGCGCTGTGCGTTGACCGCTGTCGATACGCCGATGATGTCGAGTCCCTGTGGTACCCCGCCCGCTTCTGCCCAACTCTGCAAGACCGGGATCTCGTTGTTGCAATGAGGGCACCAGTGGGCCAGGAAGACCACCATCTTCGCGGTGCCGCCGGGCGTGATGTCGATCGGCGCGCCATCGAACCCGAAGCCACTGAGGGTCGGTACGGTCATGCCGATCGCGGTGTCGGCCCCGGAGTCCGAGGGGGTCGGCAGGGGCGTGCCGGTGACAGTGACGGGTTGCGTCTCGGCGGTCGAACTGCTGGAGTCGTTCGGCGCTGTCGTGCCCTGGCTGACCGTGGCGTCGGAACCGGTCGTCGACCACACGGCGATGCCGAGCGCTATGGCGAGGATGCCGACCATGCCTGCCCACATCCACAGCGGCTTCTTGCGTGCGGGCCCGGGAACTCGTGGTGGCTTCATCGGTCAGGACTCCTTGTCGGAACGGCCGGCGCCGTCAGCCGGGCCGAGGGTGAGCAATGCGATGATCGCGGCGAATCCACACAGCGCCATGAACGCCAGCGAGACGAAGCCGAACTGCCGGAACCACGGCACCGTGCACGGCGCCGTGAGATCGCATGTCCCGGTCCCGAGCGAAGGGCGCCACTCGATCAGGTAGTGGTACGCGGAGATGGCACCGCCGACGACGGCGAGGGGGACGGCGTACCGGCGAATGCCGTCGTCACGGCGCAGCGCGGCGATCAGCAGCAGCAACGCGAGCGGGTACATGGCGATGCGCTGGAACCAGCACAACTTGCACGGCACGAAGTTGGCGTTCTCGCTGAAGTACAGGCTGCCGGCCATCGCAACTGCGGCGATCAGCCAGGCCAGCGCGATCCGGAAGGGCCTGATCATGTCGATGAACTGGTGACCGATGGGCACCACGCGAGCACCGACGATGACGATGGCCAGGGCGCCGGCGAGCAGTGCGAGCAGCGAGAAGAACCGCTCCATGGCCAACAGGGACAAACCGATCATCACCTGCCAAGGTACCGACGCTCGTGGACGGCCGAAAGGCCCGAAAGTCCCTACCCTTCAGTGCCGCTGGTGCGGGAAAGCTCAGGTCAGCTCGTGTGTGTTCCACGTCGGCCGCGTGTCTGCGGCCTGCACGTACTGCTCTGCCAGCCGTCGCAGGAGGTAGTTCTCGAAGGCATCTTCGGGCAGCGCCGGGGCGTAGAGGTGACCCTGCTGTCGCACACATCCGAGCGCGATGAGGGCGTCGGCCTGTGCGCCGGTCTCCACGCCGTCGGCGGTGACCTCCAGGCCGATCTCGCGGGTCAGGGCGATGATCGAGCGAACGATGGCGCGGTCGTGAGGATGGGTCGTGATGGTGTCGATCGAGATCCGGTCGATGCGAACCTCGTCGAGCGGCAGGCGCCGCAGCATGCTGAGCGACGACACGCCCTGGGCGAAATCGTCGAGGCACACCCGGCCACCTCGGGCCCGGAACTCGGCGAGGTTCGATGCCGCGGAGGGAAGATCGACCGTCACGAACGACTCGCGCACGTCGACGGTCAACAGGTGCGGGTCGATGCCTTTCACGAGCAGGTCGATCGGGTTGTCGCGCCATGGCCGCTCGGTCGAGTGAGGCGCCAGGTTGATGCGGAACCGGAAGCCCTCGGGCAGACCGAGCACCGCGAGCCGGCGGATCTGGCGGCGGGCGCCGCCGAACACCCGCTCGGTGACCCGGTCGAGCAGACCGGCGCGTACAGCGAGGTCCATGAAGTCGTGAGCGGCGACCACCGTGCCATTCGGCTGTACCCACCGTGCAAGCAGTTCGGCTCCCACGATCATGCCAGTGCTGGCATCGAGCTCGGGCTGGAAGAAGGGCACGATGTCGCCGTCGTCGATCGCCCGCCGCAGCCGCAGCTCGAGGTCGATCCGGTCGCGGTTCTCCCGGGCCAGCTCGGTATCGAAATGGGTGACCCTGCTGCGACCCGACGTCTTGGCCTGGTAGAGGGCCACGTTGGCGTTGGCCAGGACCTCACTGACGTTGGCGCCGTGGGTCGGCGCATGGGCGATTCCGATGCTGACCGACGACGGCAACTCACGTCCGGCGGCGTGGATCGCCTGACCGAGCACACCCAGCAGCTGATGCGCGACGACGACGGTGGTGTCTTCGTCGGCGCCGGGGAGGGCGACGACGAACTCGTCGCCGCCGATGCGCCCGGCAACGCCCTTGGCCTTGATGCACCGTTCGATGCGGTCCGCGACGATCCGCAAGAAGTGGTCGCCACCGCGATGGCCGATGGTGTCGTTGACCGCCTTGAAGCGATCGAGATCCAAGAACAGCACGCCGACCGGTTCGGTCGTCGCGGCCTCGCCGACCAAGGCTTCCAACGTCTCGAACATGCCCCGACGGTTGAGCAATCCGGTCAGAGCGTCGTGTGTTGCTTGGTGGGTGAGTTGTTCGATCGAGATTGCCAGCTGTGCGTTGGTCTCGGTGAGCTGGACCTGATCCCGTTCGATCTCGGCCAGTAGGTCTTCGCTGGTCTTCTGCAGCAGGATCGCCGTGCGAGCGGTGCGGCTCAACGTCGTGTGCACGACCGTCAAAGCAGCCGAATAGAACAACCACAACAACGCCATGCTGCGCAGGCGGATATCGGGTGATGTCGCCAGCGTGACGGTCGACAGGCCTGTCATCGGCACCAACAAGCTGGCGAACATGTCGCGACGCCCGACGGTCAGCATGGCCGCCATCGCGCTCGCCGTCGTGGGGAACACGGCGAACAGCATCACCATCTCGACGGGCGCTGTGCTGGCCACCCATGTCGACATGCCGAACACCACGCCCATCCCAACGAGTCCGAGGCGCATGAGAAGCACGATCCATCGGGGAGTCGGCGCATTGCTCGGGCGCTCGCCCGCGTCGCGGGTGTGCCGCCGAAATGTCGTCAGGCCGGCGACGATCAAGATCGTTGCCAGCACGGCTGCGCCGATCCACCACTTCAGGCGACCAGCATTGTTCTCGGCTCTGGTCAGCACGCTGGCCAGGACGGTGAACGGAATGAGCCAGAACGGGACGATGGCGATGTTGGCGGTGACCGCGACCAGGGCGCGCTCACGCAAGCATGCTTGCTGCTCGTCTCTCGTTGGCGATTCCGCCTCCGCCACCGCAATCTCCTTGGCCGTCTTCGCGTAGTGCGCTGCAGTTCTTATCGGCCGGCGGAACCCGTGGCGTGAGGTGTTCGTTCGATTCCTTTGACCGTCGCGCGGCCCCCTCGGCGGGGAGAATGGTGTCGTGCGCGGCCGATTCGCCCCTTCTCCCACGGGATCCCTGCATCTCGGCAACCTCCGCACCGCGCTGGTGGCCTGGCTCTCGGCGCGATCGGTTGGCGGGGGCTTCATCGTGCGGATGGAGGATCTCGACCGGGTGACGTCGTCACCGGACCATGAGATCGATCAACTCTCCTCGCTGCGCGGCATCGGCCTCGATTGGGATGGCGAGGTGGTTCGCCAGTCCGAACGCTTTGCGATGTACCACCAGGCCATCGCCCGGCTGCCGGCTGAGCGGGTCTACGAGTGCTACTGCACGCGACGCGAGATTCGTGAGGCAGCCCAGGCGCCCCACGGCGTCGACTCCTATGGCCGGTACCCGGGCACGTGCCGCAGCCTCACTGCCGGCGATCGTCGGGCACTACGCGACGCGGGTCAGCGGCCGGCGTTGCGCCTACGGAGTGACGAGGACGAGGAGTCGTTCGACGATCGATGCTGCGGGCCGCAACGCGGCCGCGTCGACGATGTGGTGCTGCAGCGCAACGACGGCGTGCCCGCGTACAACCTGGCCGTGGTCGTCGACGATGCGGCCCAAGGTGTGACGCAGGTCGTGCGTGGCGACGATCTGCTCGCCTCGACGCCGGGGCAGATTCGCCTGCACCGGCTGCTCGATCTGCCGATTCCCGAGTACGCCCACATCCCCTTGGCACTCGCTTCGGATGGGTCTCGGCTGGCCAAGCGCCACGGAGCCGTGACGCTGGCCGACCTGGGGGAGCGTGGGATGTCACCCGGCGACGTGTGTTCTCGATTGGCCGAGAGCCTCGGCATCGACACGGCCGGCCGGCCGATGATGGCGGGCGATCTGCTCGAACGCTTCGACATCGCACACGTGCCGCGCAGCCCATGGCGGCTGACGCCCGGCGAACTCTGACACGATCGTGGGGATGTTCGACGATCTGCAGCAAGTGTTCGGGTACCGGGGCGCGATCGACGAGCGCACGGGCGCCACCGAGGTCGGGCCGGACATCTTGGTCGTGCCCTGTTGGACGCCGCAGTTCTGCGCCACCGTGGTGCGTGCCGCCGAGGCACTGGGTGCCTTCGAAGCGCAGGCCGATGATCCCGTACCAGGTCACGAGGTATCTCTGGCCGTCATCAGCCCGCGGTTGTTCGAGACCGTGCAGGAAGACTTCGGCGCCCGCCTGTGGCCGCAACTGCAAACCGTGTGGCCATATGTCGACTACTACGGCCTGCGCGATGCGTTCGTCATTCGGTACGCGCCGGGCGAGCAGGAGTCACTGCGCATCCATCACGACGTCGCCCAGATCTCGGGATCGATCAAGCTGAATGACGGCTACCTGGGCGCCGAATTGTTGTTTCCACGCCAAGGTTTCGACAACTCGGGCATCGATGTCGGCGACATGCTGGTGTGGCCCTCACTGGTCACGCATCCCCACGAAACCGCCCAGCTCGGCGGCGGTGTGAAATATGCACTGACGGTATGGTTCGAGTTGCCGTCGTTCTGAGGTCGCCATCGAGTAAATTTGATGACACATGAATCGGCGAGCTGCAACCCAATCCTTGCCGCTGCTGTTCTGTGTCTTGGCATTGGTCCTGGCATCGTGCTCGCAGCACGGTTCGTCGGTCGCCGCCCAGACCATTCCTCCGCCGATCACGTTGTCGGGCCTGCCGGCGCCGACCTCGCACGATCTCGCCACCACCCCGCCGACGGAACCGACCACCACCGAGGTCACCACGACCACGGAGGCGCCGACCACCACGGAGACTCCGACTACGACCGAGGCTCCGACCACGGAGGCGCCGACCACCACGACGATCCCGCCGCCCATGAACGTCGAGATCGCCGGCCCTGCGGATCAGCCGATGGAGGCCGTCGGCGGCCACAGCGGCGCGGCAACGGCGATCATCCAGGCTCGCTTGATGCAGCTCGGGTTCTGGAACAGCGCTGCAGACGGCGACTACGGCTTCACCACCAAGCAGGCTGTGATGGCGTTCCAGAAGTACCTCGGGCTACCGGCGAGTGGCCTGGTCGATCAGGCGACTGCCGACTACCTCACCAACTTCACCGAACGAGGGCATGCCTCGGCCGATACCGGCACGCTTGTCGAGGTCGACAAGGCCAAGCAGCTGCTGTTCGTCGTCGTCGACGGCAAGACGCAGTGGACGTTCAACACGTCGACGGGGAGTGGCATCCCCTACGAGGCGCCGAACAAGAACGATCCGACCAAGATCGAGTCGGGCGATGCCGTCACGCCGGATGGCCTGTTCCACACCACGCGCGAGCGCCCGGAAGGTTGGTGGGAGGGTGACCTCGGCAAGATCTACCGGCCCAAGTACTTCCGTGGTGGGATCGCCGTGCATGGCATGACCAGCGTGCCCAACCACGCGGTGTCACACGGATGCGTGCGACTGAGCACCGCGGCGATGGACTTCATCTGGGACCAGAACATCATGCCGCTGCACATCGTCGTGTGGGTGCACAGCTGAGCTGACTTCGTGCCGGCGTGTCAGCCGACCAGAGCGCGAAGATGGCGGTCGATGTCGATCCTCGACGCCGGGAGCTCGTCGGCCCACACGACCGGGTTGGCCGACCGTGTGATCGGTGCAGCCTGCAGCGCCCCGCCCAATGCCTCGACCCGCTGACGGGTGGACTCCGACTTGCTGGCGAGCACGATCACCCGGCTCCGATGCCGGATCACGGTCTCGCCCTGGTGGAACACGTCGCCGACGACGCCGCCGGTCGTGATCATCACCGCGTCTCGCTCGAACGGCGCGAGATCGGCGGTGTTGGCATCGACGACCACGAAGCAGTATGCATCGGTCGGCGTGATGCCGAAGGCCAGGCAATGTTGGTAGATCTCCGCGAGCCGCAGTCGCAGCACGGCCGGCGTGCCGAGCCCGGTGACGGCGTCGAGGCACACGCCGGCATGTACGCCGCGCACGTAGCGCTCCGCCCAGCCTTCGGCCAGCGCCGCGAGTGATTCGAACGAGCGCAGCTCACTGCGTTGGGATCGCCCGGTCATTGCCGACAACTCGCCGATCCAGGTGTTGAGTTGCTCGAGCGGCCACCCGAGGTCACCCGTCGTGTTGCCCAGGCGACGCAAGGCGCCGCGCAACCCAGGTCGCCGTGTGTGCAGTGTCTCGACGACCTCGGCAGCGGCATCGACAATCGTCAGGTCGAGTGGCTGCCCGGCGTCGAGCTGGATGACGGCGAGCCACTCATCGAGCACGCCCTGCCACTTGTGTCCCAGCCCGTCGTCGTGCCCCGGAGACCTTGCCATACCCCGTGTATCGGCAGGTCGCTGACCGATCTTGAGTCAGTCTTCGGCACGGCGAATGCGCAGGCGCCGATCGTCAGCGGTGAAGCAGCGACCGGTTTCGAGGTCGAACCGCCACCCGTGCAGCGTGCACACGAACTCTCCATGGTCGATCTCGCCGAACACGCTGAGGTCTGCCTGACGATGTGGGCAGAGCCGCTCGACGATGTATGCGCCGACGCGCACTTCCTGCCCGGCGAGGTCACTGCGCAGGGGGTCCAGGCGGCGGTGGGCCTCAGCCTCGGCGCGGCGCATGCGCTCCGGCGAGAGCGACTTGAAGAAGTTGTACACGTACTCGTTGAACGAGCCGGCTCGCCAGGCCCGGAACCGGCACGACAGGAACAGGGCGTTGCTCCAGTCGACGGCTCTCCGAGCAACCACGGTCTCGACGAGCTCGCGTTGGGTGTCGAAGCGGAACGCGTAGTCCTCCCCGGCGAACTCGCGCACCTCGCCGTTGGGGAAGTCGATGATCACACCCAGATCGCCGGCGTGCAGCAAGCAGCAGTGACCGATGCCGCTGCGCAGGGCGGGGGCCATGGCCAGCAACGGCTCCCACCACGCCTTCAGCGTGCCGAGCAGATCGGTGCTCGGCGGGCTCCAGCTGCGGTGCATCTCGGTGATCCACGGCATCCAGTCGTGCTGGTACCTGCGGAGGTAGTCGTCTTTGTGATCGAAGATCGCCTCGACCTCGGCACCGGCGATGGGGTGCACGACCGTGATCGAGCCGGCGCTGACGTCGATGGCAGTGCCGGGGATGGCCAGGATGCCGCGATGCCCTGCTGCTTCCAGGCGGGTCATGAAGCTACGTTGATCGGGGAAGATGCTCAGCTCGTCGCCGGTGATCATGTTGAACCGGAACAGCTCCGGATCGAGGAACGCAGGCGGGCCCGCACTCGGTACCACGGCAGCCGCGCCGATGGTCTCGACGTACCGCATCGCCCTGGCGAACTGGCTGGCAACCTTGGCATCGACCAGCTCACGCATGCGCTGCGGCGACTCGTCGTAGACCATCGGGTACCAGATGGCGCCGCTGTACTGCAGCCAGTGCAGATCGACCGGACCGTGGGCCCGCAACGCATCGAGATCGTCGGTGCGGCAATCGTTCTGGTTGACCAGGCGCGCGGTTCCGTCGCTGACGACCAACGCCGAATCGCCGCCCGGACCGTCGGTGATGCTGGTCTCGACGTGGATGGCGATGCGCAGGTTCGGGCCGAGCGACATCTCTTCGCCATCGACGGTGCGGATGACGTTGGTGAAGCCGATTTCGCCCAGCTTCCGCTCGAGCTCGTGCGTGGGATACCCAGGGATCAACACCGTCGTGGAGCGGTCGACGTGATCGGCGAGCCACGCTTCGTCGAGGTGGTCGGCGTGCAGGTGCGAGATGTAGAGGAAGTCGGGGTGCTCGATGCGATGCATCAGCTCCGGTGACAGTTGATCGTTGCGGGGGAACACGAACCACGATCCGAAGAACGCGGGCAGGAACCAGGGATCACACAGGATCGAGCCGTCGACGGTGTCGATGAGGATGCCGGCATGGCCGACGGAGGTGGCGCGCATTCGGTTCGAGGCTAGTGAGGCGTGTCGAGTGTTCGGTGCCTACAAGGACGCCTCGACACACTCCGCGGTCGCGGTGCGGTCAGGCGACGGGGGGATCCGTGAACTGCTGGCCGGCGCGAGACACGTGCTCGGTCCAGGTGCTGCCATCCCAGTACCGCAACTCGAAGCGGCCGGCGGGGTCGGCGTACCACCCGGCCGGG
Organism: Ilumatobacteraceae bacterium; assembly: GCA_039931555.1. Lineage (GTDB taxonomy): Bacteria > Actinomycetota > Acidimicrobiia > Acidimicrobiales > Ilumatobacteraceae > JAENVT01. The sequence goes on from JBDTRP010000100.1 coordinate 20,011, forward strand.
ACCGCAGGTGCCGCAGCGGGCTCCGGTGCGTGTGCGGCTGCTGCGGGTGCGGCCGCTGCTGGTGTCGCTGCGGCGGCCGGCTCGTAGCTCGGGGCCGCCGCCGGCTGGTAGGTCGAGGTCGGGGTGATGGTGACGGCCGGCTGCACGCCGGTCGGCTCCACCGTGGGGGTGGCCGGCTCGGGGGCAATGGCCCAGCCCGAGGGCTCGCTGACCGGCTCGGCCTTGGGCTCGACGACCGTCTCGGTCTTGGCGGGCAGCGCCGGTGCGGGGGCGTCGTCGGCCTTGTCGTCGGCCTCGTCGTTGGGCTCGTC
>JBDTRP010000101.1:0-4015 GCA_039931555.1 Ilumatobacteraceae bacterium
CGTTGCGACGAGCGCGGCTCCGGCGCCGGATCTGGGCCTCGGTGTGCCGGTGTCGATCGACGTGGCAACGTCAGAAACGGGGCTCCCTGATCCCACGCCGGCGGTGCTCGGAGATCCCCAGTCTGTACACATCGTGCAGCCACCCGAGAGCGGCCAGATCATGCTCGTCTATGCCCCGTCGTCGCTGCTGCCCGAGTCGACCGTCACGGGTGTCGGAGCGCTTGTCTCGGTGATGCCCGCGCACATCGAGGAGGGCTTCTTCCAGAAGACGCTCGGGGAGTCGACCGTGCGATCCGTCGACGTCGACGGGGCGATGGGGTATTGGATCGAAGGTGCACCGCACGAGTTGATGTTCGCGTTCGGAAACCAGGTCTTGCCCGACTCGTTGCGGCTGGCGACCAACACCTTGCTGTGGCAGCGCGGTGATCATGTGTATCGCCTCGAAGCCGACATCACCTTGGAGACGGCTCTGCGCATCGCCGCCTCGGTGGGTTGAGATCCTGGCCTACGAAGTTCCCGCTCTCAAGACGTCGGCCGCGGTGTGGATCGCATCGACCGACTTGATCAGCGGGAGGTTGACGATCACTTGGTCGGCACCGGCGGCAACGATCGCCGCGATGCCTTCTGCTGCCTCGTCGGCGGTGGCGATGATCATCCGGTCACGTACCTCGTCGTTGGTGTCGTAGCTCAGCAGCCCACGCAGACCGTCTCGTTCGGCGTCGTCCGCGGAGACGAACAAGCTGACCATCGCCGTGCGCTTCACGTCGCGTGGGTCCCGGCCGACGTCGGCACAGTGCTGGTCGAGGATGGCCAACTTGCGGCCGACGACGCCTGCAGTTCCGCCGATGTTGCACAGATCGGCGAACTCGGCAACCATCCGCAGCGTCTTGCGCTCGCCGCTGCCGCCGATCATGATCGGGATTCGTCGCTGCGGCCGTGGCACGACCCGGGCATCGGCCACGCTGTAGTGGGTGCCGCTGTAGCTGAACGTCTCGTTGTCGAACATGCCGCGACAGATCGCGACCGCCTCGTTCAACCGCTCGAAGCGCTCCTTCACCGGCGGGAACTCCCAGCCATAGGCCGCGTGCTCGACGTCGTACCACGCTGCACCGATCCCGAGGATCGCGCGGCCACCCGACAGTGCGTCGAGTGATGCGATCTGCTTGGCGAGATGTGCCGGGTTGCGGTATGTGACCCCGGTGACCAGCGTGCCGAGCTCGACACGCTTCGTCACCGCTGCCAGCGCACCCAAGGTGACGTATCCCTCGAGGATCGATGCCGCAGGCCCTCCGAGCGGCGGAAGTTGCAAGAGATGGTCCATCACCCACAGCGACGAGAAGCCGGATGCCTCCGCGGCCTCGGCGGCGGCACGCAGCCGCTCCATCGTGGTCGGTGGGTCGGCGTCGACGATCCACGAGAAGTCCGGCAGTTGCAGTCCGTACGTAGCCATGTGATCCAACCTTTTCTCGACGTCGCTCACGGCAACCTAGGCATCCCGGGAACGACATGGCGAATGGTGGTGTCAGTGGGTCATGTGGATCCACACGAAGCACACAACGGTCGCACTCGCGTTGCTCTTGACATCGTGCGGCACCGCCGCCGTGTCGTCCACCAGCGACGTCTCGACACCCGACCAGTCCGACGTCACGAAGCCGACGATCAACGACTTCGATACCACCGTCACCGCCTCGACGGTTGCGGCGCCGGCCACTGACGCCGGCCCGGTTGCCGCGATCCAGGCGGCGTTCCCCTCGAGGCTCGCGCTGACCGCCAAGGACGGTCACGTCTACACCTTCTCGCCGGGTGAGGACCCGATCGACACACCAGGCGTGATGGATCCCACCGGTCAGGTCGTGGTGAGCTCCGACACGCTCGCCGGGGTCTCGACGATCGAGTGGCACCACGTTCGTAACGATCAGATCTCGGCATCTGTGCAGATCAAGGGCGAGGTGCGTCCGACGGCGATCGCCCAAGACGGCAAGGTGGTCGCCCTCGTCGGCATCGCGGGCAAGCAGACGACTGTGGTGCTGGCGACACCTTCAGAAGGTGAGGTGCGCCGGTGGACGTTCGACGCACACCTCGTGCCCGAGGCGTTCGCCAACGCGTTCCAGGAAGGATCCGACCTGCCAATGGGTGTGTTCGTGATCGAGTACCTCGACACCAACACCTACCGCGTCAGGGTGATCGACACGGCCACCGGCCAACTGGGCCTGCCCCTGAACCTGCGCGACAAGAGCCAGACGGTCGACGAGGTGATGACGGCCGTCAGCCGTACCGCGGTGTTCGAGCCCAACAACCAGCTCCTGTTCACGCTGTACCAAGGCGCCGGCGAGGGCGGCGAGCAAGTCGGCTCGTTCATCCACACCCTCGGTCTGTTCAACGGAGTCTGGTGCCTCGACGTGCCGGCGCAGCTCGGCCTGGCAGACCATCCCGGGGCGTTGGCCGTGAACCCGGCCGGATCACGGCTCTTCGCGGCCTCGAGCACCGGCGGCATCGCCGGCTACGAGGTCAGCGACATCACCAACTACGGACCCGAAATGCCCCTGGCGCGGGCGACCACGGCCGTTCAAGCAGCTGCCGGGCGTGTCGCCATCGGAGCCTCCCAGGACGAAGTGGTCCTCGCTCTGGGAGGCTCGCTGTTCCGCCTCGACCCGGTCACGCTGGCGGTGCGCGATTCGTTCGCGTGGGACATGGACGTCGAGGCGCTGACGGTGCTCGACGACGGCAACATCTTGATCGTCGGGACCGGTCGCATGAGCCTGATTTCGCCTGACAACACGCTGCTGGCCGAGCGAGCCCTGCCTGCGAACACGGGCGAGATCACCCGGGTCGCAGTTGTTGCCTGACGGTTACTCCGAGGGGAGTGGTGGCAGCGTGGGATCCGGCAACTCGGGAGCGCCGGTGGCTGCGAGCTCCACTGCGGCCGGCGGCAAGAAGCCCTCGACGGATGTGAACTTGAGCTTCTTCTCGCCGGGCTTGTCGGGATCGTCCTCGGTGTCGACGACGATGATGTCGCCAGCGTGGAACTCCTTGTAGAGGATCTTCTCGCTGAGCACGTCTTCGATCATCCGCTGGATCGCGCGACGCAACGGTCGAGCACCGAGTTGCGGGTCGTAGCCCTTCTCGGCCAGCAGTTCCTTGGCGCTCTGAGTCAGTTCGATGCCGAGGCCCTGACCTTCGAGTTGCCCGGTCAGGCGCTTCGTCATCAGGTCGACCATCTGCATCACTTCTTCACGAGCGAGCTCGTGGAAGACGATGACCTCGTCGATGCGGTTGAGGAACTCGGGACGGAAGTGCGTCTTCAGCGCCTCGTTGACCTTGTCCTTCATCCGCTCGTAGCTCATTGCCGAGTCGACCTTGGTGAAGCCGACGTTGGCCTTGCGCAGATCGGCGGTGCCGAGGTTGCTGGTCATGATCAACACGGTGTTGCGGAAGTCGACCGTACGTCCCTGGCTGTCGGTGAGACGCCCCTCCTCCAAGATCTGGAGCAGGGTGTTGAACACGTCGGGGTGCGCCTTTTCGATCTCGTCGAACAGGACGACGCTGAACGGCTTGCGGCGAACCGCCTCGGTGAGCTGGCCACCCTCTTCGTAGCCGACGTACCCCGGAGGCGCACCGACCAGGCGGCTGACCGTGTGCTTCTCCATGTACTCGCTCATGTCGAGGGCGATCAGCGAATTCTCGTCGCCGAACAGGAACTCGGCCAGCGTCTTGGCCAGCTCGGTCTTGCCGACCCCGGTGGGCCCGAGGAAGATGAACGAGCCGCTGGGGCGCTTCGGGTCTTTCAGGCCGGCGCGCGTGCGGCGAACACTCTGGCTGACCGCTCTGATGGCGTTCTCCTGGCCGATGATGCGCTTGTGCAGCTCGGCTTCCATGTTGAGGAGCTTGGCGGTCTCTTCCTCGGTGAGCTTGTAGACGGGGATACCGGTCCAGATGCTGAGCACTTCGGCGATGGCTTCCTCGTCGACCTCGTCGAACAGGTCGACGCCGCTGGCCTTGACCTCGGCCTCTTTGA
>JBDTRP010000102.1:0-66749 GCA_039931555.1 Ilumatobacteraceae bacterium
CGGTTGCTGCCGCGGTGGGTGAACGCGTATGCGATCCCGAACACCAGCGCCCCGACGACGATCACTTCCACGACGACTCCTGCAGCACCGTTGCTCCGACGAGCAACAGGTACCCGTCCTCGACCCGGGGTTCGTCGAGACGAGCATTCGGGGGTGGCTCACCCACATGGCGCACCATCCCGTCACCGGTCATCCACGCCAGCTGAGCAGACGGGTCACGCGTATCGGCGAGCCACACCCGCCCGGCGGCAAGACCCGCCAGACCCGTGGGGGTGCCGTCGTAGTGGACGACCCCACCGTGCATCACAACCACCCGCTGGCACAACGCGGCGACGTCGTCGGTCTGATGCGTCGACAACACCACGGTGGCCCCACTCGCAGCGGTCGACAACAGCTCACGGAACCGAAGCCGTTGCTCCGGATCGAGACCAGCCGTTGGCTCGTCGAGGACGAGGAGCTCGGGTGACCCGAGCAACGCCTGAGCGATCGCCACCCGTCGACGCATCCCACCAGACAGCTGTCGGATGCGCTTGTGCATCACCGATGTCAGCCCGACCACGTCGAGCACACGGCGGACCTCGTCATGCCTCGCTCGCCGGTCGGTGATCAGCTTCAGCACCGCCACGTAGTCGATGAAGTCGAACGCCGAGAACTGTCGATGGAAGCCGGGCTCCTGAGGCACGTAGCCCAGCCGCCGACGAATCAGTTCGCGACCCTGGGCGTTCGCAGTCGTGTGACCCAACAGCTCGACCTCCCCGCTGTCAGGCGCCAGCACCGTCGCCATCACGCGCAGCAGGGTCGTCTTGCCGGCACCGTTCGGGCCGAGCAACCCAGTGATTCCCGCACCGATCGACAGGGTCACATCGTCGACAGCGATCGTGCGCCCATAGCGCTTGGTGACGCCCTCGAGCATCACACCGGCCTTTGTCATCGTCGAGTCATTCATCGTCCTCCTCCACTCACGGTCATCACGTCGAAACAGGCCTTCCGGGTTGCCGCGATCGTTACCCCGATCGCGGCGGCAACGGCGACGGTGGTCTGCCCCGATGGGCTGAAGATCAACGACCTGTCCACGAAATCACCGGTCCCGGCGCGGTCGATCAGTACGACCAATGCCACCATCCACCCGACACCGACCACGACCCCGGCACGTTCCGGTGAGATCACGGTCGACAACGCGAGGGTCATCGCGACCAACGCGAACGATGGCAGCACCCACCCGAACACGGTCCAACCGCCACCAGGAGCGACAAGCGCACCGACAGCCAACAGTGGAATGGTGGTCGCGATCACCGCCAACGTGCGCAGCATCGTCAACCGCAGGCCACTCATCGGCGCCGCCACTCCGATCTCGTACGTCGGGTCCAAAGCAGGCCCATACGCAGTAGCGACACCGGCAACCGGCAACAGGGGAGCGATCACGAGCAACAGCCACGGACCATCCCCGTCAAAACGGGCAGCCGCAGCTGCGAATGCGGCCACGAACACCACGGCTGCCAGCCACGCGAGACGCAGCGCCGGTGTCGTCGCCAGCAGCTTGGCCGTATCGGGGCGAACTCGCATCACACCGAGCAGTCGCTCCGTGATCGAACGTGTGGGTCGATCGACCCGCTCGAGCACCCCGTCCCACACCGACTGTTGGTCCAGAGGTCCGTCATCGGCCAAAGCGGCCACGTCGGCGAGCTCGGCGCGGCAACTGGCGCAAGTCATCAGGTGCGCCTCGATCGCCGCGGCCGTGGCCGCGGTCACCGACAGCTCGCAGTAGCCGATCAACAGTTGTTCGTCGAGATGGGTCAGGTTCACGTCAATGCTCCTCGAAGTTGGGTGCGGGCCCGCATCATCCGTGTCTTCACCGTGCCGGCAGGGATCCCCAACAGGCGCGCCGCCTCCCGCGTCGTCAGCCCATCCAGGATCGTGGCCTGGACCACCGCACGAAGCTCGACCGGCAAGCTGTCGATCGCACCAGCGAGATCACCGTGGGCGACACCGAACAACACCACGTCTTCCGCGGTCGCCAATGTCGTCGCCTCCGACACCCGGTTCGAGACCGGCGACCAACGCGACCGATGACGCAACACGCCGATCAAACGACGGATCGCGATCCCCCACATCCACGCGGTCGGCTCGCCAGCTCCGCTCCACCGTCCGGCGCTGCGCCACACCGCCACAAACGTGTCCTGCACCGCCTCGCCAACGACGTCGAGATCTGAGCAGCGGTGACGAAGCCTCGCCGTCAACCACGGCTGATGCCGCACGTACAACTCGCGTAACGCGGCCCGGTCACCATCGGCGATCGCGGCAACCAGCTCCGCATCACTCGACAACGACAGATCCACACTCACACCCACACAGTCGCGCAACCACGGCACAACGGTTCACGAGCGTGCTGGAGTTACCTCCGACGGAGGAATACCTCGATGTCGTCGCACGCCGCGGCCATGCGGGTCGACGCGATGCCTGGTAGCGCCGCGCTACAGATCTGGCGTCGTCACCTGAACTTTGTCGCTGGGAGGTCGCTGAGCGACCTGGGAGCGACAAAGGTTTGAGTGGACAACTGGCCGCCAACAAGCCACGGGACATCAGCGCAATGTCTGACGAGGAGTCGGACCGTTCTGGGCCGCTTCGCGCCGGAAGGCATCAGTTGATGAGGCCGATGACCTCTCGGATGGCGTTGGCGACGAGTTCGGGATCGGCTTTCTCCATCCAGTGAGGGGCGTCGACGACTCGCCATGTTCCCGGCGACCAACTCTCGACCCATGCCTTGCGCGTTGCGTCGTCGGTTTCTAACCCACGATCCTTGGGGTCCTGCGCCGCGAGGTAGAGCAACGGGACAGCCGGCTCTCGATCGCGGCGATCATGCACCCACTCAGCGAGTTGGCAGTTGTCCAACCTTTCGAGTGAGTCAAACGCATCGGCCTGGCGGTTCGCCTCCAGGCAGGCACCCTGAAAGTTCTGCTGCTCGTCGATGTCGTAGTCCACGCCGGTAAAGGAGTCGAGCAGCACCACACCGACGACACTATCCGGGTGTGCCACCGCGTAAGCCTCGGCGACCAGCCCGCCGAACGAGGCCCCCAACAGCAGGAATGGACCGTCTTCATTCAGTGCGGCGAGAAACCCGTCGACATCGGCCATGATGTCGTCGGGGGTTTGCGTGCTATCGACGGTCTCGCTCCGACCAGTGTTGCGGCGTTCGTACGAACACACCCGAAACCCGGGCCCGAGCGCGTTCTCGATACCGGGCGCGGTAGCGACACCGCGCTTGGCTCGATCACGTGACCAGCCCGCGAAATACACGATGGTGGGGGAACCGTCGCCGGCGCACCGCGCATAAACGGCGTGGCCGCCCACATCGACCAAACCTTCAACGGTGCTACCCGGTTCGACCGGTAGGGAGATTGAGGGCTCCTTCGACGAGACGGAAGTTGTCTCTGAGGACGACGTGGTTGCATTCGTGGGATTCGTGGTCGTCGCCGTAGTTGTAGCGAGGGACACCAGAGGGCTCGTTGCTTCGGTGGTGTTCGACGTCGACTCGGAGTCGGCGCCGCAGCCAACCGCTACGACCAAGCCGACGAACGCTGCGACGGTCATCAATCGGTTCCGCATCGCTTCCCCCCAACTGCCGGAAATGAGCCGAGGAGACTGCCGAGCAAGTTGGCCCGCGCAGGACCGCATGTGCCAGTCATTGCTGGCGCAGGAATCGAAGTACGGCAAGCACCCGGCGGTGATCGCGGTCGGCGGGCGGCAGGTCGAGCTTCATGAAGATGTTGCGCACGTAGCCCTCGACGGTCTTGGGACTTACAAAGAGCTCTTCTGCGAGGCCGGTGTTGGTGAGCCCTTGTGCCATGAGGCCGAGCACCTCGCGCTCGCGATCGCTCAGCATCGCGAGCGGGTCCTGCTCGCGGCGGCGGCCGACGAGTCGGGTGACCAGCTCGGGGTCGATCACCACCTCTCCCGCAGCGACGCGACGCACATCGACGGCAAACGCACCAAGGTCTGACACTCGGTCCTTGAGCAGGTACCCGACGCCGCCGTCGAAGTCGTTCATGAGTCGCAACGCGTGGTGGACCTCGACGTATTGCGAGAGCAGCATCAGCCCGACCTGCGGCGCGATAGATCGGATCGCGGTGGCGGCTTCGATGCCTTCGTCGGCGAAGCCGGGGGGCATTCGCAGGTCGGTCACCACCACGTCCGGTGCCTCGCGGCGCGCAAGCTCGACGAGGCTCGGGGCGTCCGAGGCCTGACCGACAACTTCGAACCCGACTTCGGCGAGGATTCGCGCCAGCCCTTCGCGGAACAGCACCGAGTCATCGGCCACGATCACCCGCACGGCAGCACCGTCAGGATCCGAGTGCCGCCCCCGACGGGGCTCTCCAGTTGCAACCATGCACCGAGCGCCGCGAGCCGGTCGGTCATTCCCTGGATACCGCCGCCAACACTGCGGGTTGCACCGCCGCGCCCGTCGTCGGCCACCTTCACTCTGAGCCCGGCATCGACCTTCGTCACGCACACCGTGACCAGACGTGCGTCGGCGTGGCGGGCGGCGTTGGTGAGCGCCTCGCTGACGAGGAAATAGGTTGTCGCCTCGATCTCTCGGGGCAACCGATCTTCCAACATCACCGACAACTTGACCGGTACCGGGGATCGGTCGGCGAGCGCCTCGAGCGCCGCTCCGAGCCCTTGCTCGGTGAGCACCATGGGGTGCAACCCGCGTGCTAGGTCTCGTAGCTCCGCGGTCGCGTCGAGCAGGTGCGAGCGCGCGTCCCTCACCTGCGTGGCCAGCGCCGGGTCCGCCGTCGCCCGCTCCGCCAGCACACCGAGTTCGAGGCCGAGCGTCAACAGGCGCTGTTGCGCGCCGTCGTGCAGGTCGCGCTCGATCCGTCGCCTCGCCGCGTCCTCCGCCGTCACGATGCGACGCGCCGCGGCCTGGAGCTGCTCGGCGTGCCGCTGCTGAACGATGACCAGGGCCGTCTGGGCGACAAGATCCGACAGCAGCCGATCCTCGGCGACCGTCAGTGACTCGCCCGACGGCTTCCGCAGCGCGAGCGCACCGAGGACGGTCCCGTGATGGGCCACCGGCCGCAGCTGCCACTGCGGCCGGTAGAGGTCGTGCAGTGTCCGCGCTGGGTCGTCGACTGCGGCGGGCCAGGCTGTCGCGGGCACGAGCCGCTCCTCGTCGCCGACCCACACCACCACCTCGCGCGCGCCAACGGCGTTGGCGACCGTCGTCGCGATGCCCGCCAGGAGCTCCTCCGGCGCGCCGTTGAGGCCGGCGGTGAGCTGCGCGAGTGCCTCATACGGCGTGGTCCGGTGACCATAGACAAGGCGGTCGGCGACACGCTGGGCGCGTCGCCGCAGCGGCTCGGAGAGCACTGCCACGACCGCGGTTGTGATCAACCACAGCAGGCCGCGGCCTGCGGGCACGAGGGCGCCGACGCCGAGCACCACCGCGACGTAACCGGCGGTGATCACGAGCACCATTGCGCCGATCACGATCGTCTTGTTGATCACCGGGTCGATGTCGTAGAGGCGGTACTTGAAAATCGCGATCCCAGCCGCCACCGGGACGAGCGGCAGTGCGAGCAGTCCCGGCACGGGGCTACCCACGACGGCCAACCCACCGGCCAGCAGCGTGATTTCCACGACTACCGCGTATACCAGCCAGCGCAGCTGGCGTGCCTCGTCGCCTCGCGTCCGATGCATACGAACGAGGATCGCAGCCGTCCACACAACCTGGAAGAGCAGAAAGAATACGCGGGCGCCATCCCAGAGTGTCTGGGCGCGACCCGCTCCGGGCAAGTCCAGCGGATGGGGGGCCACCAGCGCGGTGCGGTCGTAGTCAACCGGCCAGAGCGCCGACACGAGCGACAGCCCGAAGGCCACCGTCAGCATCGCGCCCACGACGAGACGCCATCGTGGCGAGAGCAGCCGGCCATCCGGGAAGGACATCAGCGTCCATGCGGCCAGCGCGATCCCCAGCGGGAGCGGCCAAACCCCGATCCAACCGATCCACTCGGCGCCGGGCAGCGGCACGTCGTGCGAGCCGTACTGGCGACCGAAGAACATCACCGCATGCAGGATCCCGACCGCGACGAACAGCACGCCCTCACGGTGACGCGGTCGCATGCGGACGACGTAGAGCCCGACCGCGGTGAACGAGAGCCCCAGGAGCCCGTTGTGCGCATTGTCGAGGTGGAAGCCGAGACTCCACCCAGAGCCGACGAGTCCGGCGACCACCAGCGCGATGACGGCGACCGCTGCTTCCCTCGCCGCCGACGGCGCGTCGTCGCGCGCGTTCTCGTCCGCTAGCACGACCAAATCCTGTCAGATGCGGACCGGCTGCGCATGAGGGATCTCCCTGAGAAAGAACCGGGCGGGCACGGCTGCGCCGCGACCGCCGCGCAGCGCACAGTGGCACGCTCTGCTCGCGACACGAAGGAGACCCAATGACCACCATGATCGAAGCGCGCCGGGACGCTGTGCGCACGAGAGGTCTGTCGCGCCTCGCTGGACCGTCGTTGGTTCTCGGCGGCGTCGCCTTCTTCGTTGGCGGCGTGACGCACCCCCGCGACGGCGGCCAGGGCAACAAAGTCCAGCAACTGCACGCGATGCTCGTCGACTCCAGCTGGTATCCCTCACACGCCGTGCTGCTTGCAGCGATGGCACTCTTCGCCACCGGCATCCTCGCTGTGCGACACCGACGCGATCTGACGCCGGGCATGGAACGCCTCCTCAAGGTCGTCTTCATCATCGCGTGCATCGCCACGGTGGACATGGCCATCCACCTCCTGGCGGCGCTCGACGCCGAATCGCTGGCCGACGGTAAGCCGTCGCTGGTGTCCCGAGTACAGACCGTCAACGAAACCGTCGTCGACGCGGCCTGGGGCCTTGCCGTCGCCACGCTCGCAGTGGTCGGTGGCCTGACCCGCAGCGTCGGCAACCGGATCACCATCCCCTTCGGCCTCGTCGGCGGTCTAGCGTTCGCGCTCGCGTCGGCGACGATCCCCTACACCGACACCTTCGACTCACTGTTCAAGGTCGGCTCGCTGCTATCGATCTGGGCGATCCTCGTCGGCGTGACCGAGATCCGGCATACGAACCCGCGTGGCGCAGCGCTCACATGAGACGCGTCGCGTCTCTGCTCGCGCTCGGGCTGGTCGGCTGCGCCGCGTCACCGACAGCAGGGGCGCCGACGACAACGACCAGCGAATCTTCTCTTTCTCCTCCTGCGACGTCCCACGTCGAGGCTGTGCCGGCCGCACTCGAGGGGCGCATCCTGCTGGGTGACAAGGACACGTTCTACCTGGCCAACGCGGACGGTTCAGCGGTGGAGCAGCTCGCCGACCCCAGACAGTACTGCTGCCTGGCGCGGATATCTCCTGATCGCTCGCGCATCTTGACGATGCCCGGCACTGACCAGACGGGAGCGGTCAGGGGCGGCACGCTCACACTTGAATTGCCCCACTTCGACCCGTTGCCCCACACCGATCCGACCTTGAACCTCGTGCCACAGGCATGGTCGCCCGACGGCACCCGGATCGCCTTCGAGGGTTGGGACGACTCCGATGCGAATCGAACTGGGATCTACATCGCCGGCACCGCGAATGGAGCCGACATGACACGGGTGACAACTGTCACTGGCCGTGCGCACGACGTGCCGCTCGACTACTCACCCGACGGTCAGCACCTCGTGTTCTATCGGGCCGTTCGCGCCGAGCCCGACCTGCCGGTCGACACCGGTGGATCGCTCTGGGTGGTGAACGTCGACGGGTCGGACGCTCATCAGCTCGACACCGGAAGCGTGCGACCGTGGTGGTGGGCGCGTTGGTCACCAGATGGGTCGACGATCGTCTTCGGCGCCGAGCGCCTGCAGCCGACAGGTGGACTGTGGACCATCGAGCCCGACGGATCGTCGCTGACGGTCCTTGTGCACGGTTCGGCAAGCCAGTTCCCCGTCGACCCGGTCTGGTCGCCTGACGGCAGCGCCGTCATGTTCGTGATGAATCCGACTACCGACGCCTTCGACCACCCAGAAAACGAAATCGACGTCGTCAGCGTCGATGGCAGCGGATTGACAGCCGTCATCGCTGGGCCAGGGTTCAAGCGGCTGTCCGACTGGTGGAAAGGGCCGTGAGATGAGAGGCACAGCAACCGAAGGTCCACGTTCGAGGCGGCGGCGCCGAGCGCTGGCAGCGGTCGGCATCGTCGCCTGCACCTTCGCGGGATGCGGTAGCGGATCGGCGGGCACGGCGACCACCGTCGCCTCGACCGCTGGGCCACGAACCAGCCGGCCCGGAAAGAGTCGGCGCCCAATTCGGACAAGCGGGAGCATCGCGGCAGCGCGCAATGCAATCATGAGTGCCATCGACCGTTTCAGCAACATGTTTCGATTCGTCGGCGTGACCGCCATCCTCGCCACGGCTGGCTGCTCATCGTCGCCAACCGCCGATGCACCAACGACGGACAACACCACGAACGCCGCTGTGGTTGGTCAACCTTCCGTTCCGAGCACCGTCCGCGGCACACAGGCATCGGACAGCACCGGAGTCTCGACCATTCCGGATCCACTTGCTGTCCCAACTCTCGAAGGTCGCTTTCCGATCGGCACGGAACAACGCGAGCTCGCACTGACATGCTGGGGCGACGGTGAGCCAGTGGTCCTGTTCGATGCGGGCACTGGCGACGCCGGGATCAGCCGGTGGAAGGCGTCGCCGGTCACGCGGTCGCTGGCGGCGATTACACAGGTGTGTACATACGACCGCGCTGGGCTCGGTGACAGCGACCCGGCACCGCAACATCCTCGCGTGCTTGACGAGGTCGCTGACGACCTTCACCTCCTGCTGGTCGCCGCAGGCATCCCTCGTCCGGTCCTGATGGTCGGCTCCTCCGGAGGCGGGTTCGATGTCTATCACCACGCTGGGCGATACCCCGATGACGTCGCAGGACTCGTGTTGCTCGACGTCCCAGCGGGGCAGGCTGCCATCGCTCCCAGTGACGTCCCAGGATGGGACGCGTTCGACAACCCCGAGCACATGGACTACGTCGCGGTCGAACACCAGATGGCGGTTGAGCGACTGGCGATACCTGCTATTCCCGTCACGGTCGTGACGGCGAACCACGGGCAGTCAGCAGATCCCGACGAGCAGAAGGTGTGGCTCCAAGGAAGCTCGCGGCCGGTCCAGGTGATCTTGGACGGCGAGCACAACATCTACGACGATGACCCTGACGGTGTGCTCAAGCAGATCGTCGCGGTGCTCGATGCCATCGCCCTGGGCCAGCAGGACGGCTGATCGGTGTGGTCGCCGCAACCCGGTGCCCCTCACTGCTCACCCGCTCCGATTGCCCGTTGGCCGCTTGCGACGCATCTACGATTGCGAGCACAGAACAACGCGCCGCGTACCCTCCTGATTTTACTCACTGATCGCGTCCTCCGGGGTTGAACGCGGCTCGCCGATCAACGCATTCATGGTTCTCACACAGGCGCTGGGTAGGCGTGAAGATCACGCAGAATCCCCGGCCCGGCACACGTCGACTTCCTCACCTTGGCGGGCACGATCACGGTTCCCGCCAACGAGCGCAACGCTGCCTGGGACGATGTGATCCGCAAGACCCGCTCGGCGCGGGCCACCACACGGAAAGTGAGTGCCTTCGTCGACACGAACATCCTCGTTTGCCAACTCACCGGAGATCCGCCGGGGATAGCTGTGCGGGTGACGAAATATCTCGCCAACGAGTACGAGGTACTTCTCGTCGATCTCGTGATGGCCGAGACCGTCTATGTGCTGGAGTCCTTCTACAAGCACCATGTGGGCAAATCGCGTCGGCGATGTGATCTCTGCTGGCGATGCCGTCCGTGATGACCGTCGACGGTGCTGTGCTGTTGCGCGCGCTGATGTCGCCGGTCCTGTCTCACTCTGGGCCTACGCTTGACAACGAGTTCAGGCAGCGCAGGAGATGAGCATGGCCTCCAATCCGATCGAGATCGACATCCCGTGTGATCCCCAGCAGTTGGGGGAGTTGGCATTGCCGTTCGCGCTGCTGAGCGAGGCTCGCGATCCGGATCGGATCGTGGTCGGGGCGATCGTGATCACCGTGGACGAGGAAATCGAACGAGCCCGCTGCGACGAAGGCACCAGCCTTCGCTACACCTCGCCCCAGCGAATGGAGCGACCCGCCCGCTCACCTGAGCTCGGCCCTCACGGGTGTCGTCGACGACCTCGACGAGCCAGTCCATCGCGGACTGTCGTAGACGCCCGACGCCCCGTTCCGTGTAACAGCTTCGGCGATCGACGACGCTCGCGCCGCCGGCGTCCTCGCAGTCGAGACGAGCAGCCGCCCTCTACGCGTTTGGCGGCGCCCGGCGCCGCGATGTCGTATGCCTCGCCCACGTCACGAACACACTGGCGACCGCTGGCGACGACTTCGAGAAGGGCAAACACGACGGCACCACCGACTGCTCCGCCTCGTCGATACACACGATCGTCCGCCGCCAGATCGTCGTGGATGCGCCGACCCAACAGCCTTCACAGAATTCACCGACCGGTTCGGCGACTTCCAGCCGTCGGAGCACACCCTGATGGCCTCACCCATCACTGAGACTGTGTCGAACCGCACGTGGGTGGCCACATCTTCGACCGCGCCCTCGACCGTAGCGCGAGCCCGTCGCGTCTCCCGCCGATTTCCGGCCGGCCGCCACCGTGGAGGCCTGGGAAGAACGCTGGAACGACGCGCTCGCTGGCTACCCAGGACCTCGACCGAGTCGAAGCGTTCGTGCGCGACGAGGCGATCGACATTTGCGCATCGACGTCAGCGTCACGCCAATCGAATTCCCGAGAGCGAAGTCGTGAGCATTCGCCGAACCTGGTGGCCGTTCGGTATCGCTTGCGCGTTGGTGATCGTCGGATGCTCCGGCGGCGATGCTGCTCCCGCCACTGCGGCCTGCGCTCCGAGCTCGTTTCGCCGCACGCCGCCGCTCGTGATCGCACACGCAGGGGGCGAGGGACTTGCCCCGGCCAACAGTGTGTTGGCGATGCAGCGCTCAATGGCAGCGGGCGCCGACCTGCTGGACGCTGACCTGTGGATGACTTCAGACGGCGTGGTGGTGGCCCATCACGATCGGAACATCGCGAGCGACACCGACGCCACCGGCAACATTGGCGACCTCACATGGGACCAATTACAAGCGGCCGACTTACGAGCCGGCTGGACCGGCAAGACGATCGATGAGCCCGTGCGCATCGCCTCGCTTGAGCAGATACTCACCGCCTTTCCGGACGTGACGATCTCGCTGGAGATCAAGCAGACCACGCCCTCGATGGCGAAACCGTTGTGCGATGTGCTCCGTCGCCTCAACGCGGTCGGGCGGGTATACCTGAGCGCGAACAACGACGACGATGGCTATGCCGCGCAGGCAGAGTGCCCCGGCTCGTTGGTGATCACCACTACGTACCGCGACGTAGCCGAGATGCGCCGCATGCACGAGACCGATGAAGCCTGGTGCGCTCCGGCACCGATCGGCCAGCCGCCGTTCAACAATGGTCTGCTGGACCCAGCGAACGTTGCCTGGTCGCATGCCCACGGCATGGCCATCTTCACCTGGACAGTCGATGACCCTTTGACGCTGCGGGGCCTGGCCGAGGCCGGTGTCGACGCGGTGTACACACGTCGGCCAGACATTGCTCGCCAGGTATTTGACGACTACGCCGCCGAAAAATCGGGCTAGACAGAACACCGTTCCACTCGTGCGGGCACAACCGGACCAGCCCACAAACACACAACACAGCGTGCTCGAAGAAACGATCGCGCTGCAGCATCTCGTCGACGATCTGCTCCACCTAGCCCACAGCGACGACGCTCCACCAGAGATGCGCTCAGAGCGCGTCGACCTCGACGACATCGTCTTGCGCGAAGCACGGTGCCTGAGGAACGCGGACGTGTGACCGTCGACCTTCTTTCGCCGACACGCGGCAACATCCGACTGGATGCGTTCACCACGATCACTGTGGTCCTTCTGCATGAGACGGCACTCGGCGCCAGTCGCCCATCGGGCCCTCACCGCCGCCGCGTCGATCGGACATGCTCGCGCGTTGGCTGCGCCGGAAGGCGGCCGTGCCATCGTCCGGCCACGCGCGTTGCGGTGACGGAGCATTCGCCGCACGACGCCCCGTCTCGACCCTGGACGCTCCACAACCGGACCGGTCTGGTCAGCTGAGTCGATCATCGATGTGCGGCCGGGAGGACCACGACCCGGTCTGTGCCGAGGTCGAGATCGCCGCGTTGACGATCGCATCGACCTGTTGCGTGGTGATATCTCCAAGCACAGCCTTGATCCGGACTTCGTCAGTCTGGTCCTGTGGCCAGCCTCAATCGCGACGTCGATCTCCCGGTAGCTGTCAGAATGTGCGGCTCTCTCGTTGGCTTGGCTCATCATCCTGCACGGGCCATGGCGATCACGCCACGACCTCGAGATCGCGATCATCGAATGGATCGACTGGTCAACCACCGGCGACTCCACTCAGAGATCGGCGCCATCCCACGACCACCAACGCGACCGCGCCGCGCTCTTCGACAACCTCATCCAACAAACGGAATCATCGTCTTGACAACGATCACAGGTACAACGCCGGCTATGGAACATTGCCGAAGGGCCGATCGGTATAGGTCTTCCTCGACAACGGCGGCGCCGTTCTGGGCGCAGTCACTTATCCCCGGGCGCTCAAGCGTCTCGGCGCCCCGGACCGATGATCATGCAACCCGGCGGCGTGCGGGGCAGGTCCTCAGGCCGCGCGCACGAATGCAACGAAATGGACCGCGACCCGTGTGACATTTCGGGCGTCGCTGAGGCCGACGTGTCGGCGTCCGCCCTTTTCCCGCCCTTGGCTTCGATCACCAGCCTGGGCTTTCGCAACGCACGGTGCGGTGCTGGGGGGAGTGGTACCCCCGGATTCCCCGTCCATCTCGGCCTCATTTCCCCTGGTCAGAGTCCTGCTCAAACCGATGGGGAATCCGCCGCCCTCGTGCCCTCGCATAGGAGCTCAGGTCAGAGGGTAATTTCGGACTTGGTGGAGCTGGGGGGAATCGAACCGTCCCGCGCCCTCCGGCGTCGTTCCTGCTGAATGGGTACCACTGCTGGTCAAGGCGCCTTTTCGAGTGTCCTGCAGTGGCCGCGAGTGACCCGGAATGGCCTGCATTTGCCGCCCTCTTGCCGCCCCGTCCGCCCCTTTGTCGCCCTGGTTGGAGGTGGAGAAGTGATCCGCGCAGCCTCAGACTCTGATGATTCCGACGGAGGACATCCGGCGTTCGGTGAGGAGCGCGGCCAGGTCGTCGATGTCACTGGTGAGGAGGATGTCATTTGGCTCGCACACGAGGGCGAGAGCGGCGTCGTGGACATCGTCTCGTCCGGTGGCGGCAAGCAGGAGTCCCGCAGCTTGGGCGAGTTCGACGGTGAGGGAGTGGACGTCGACGCCCTTCAGTGCTTGCGCGAGACGTGCTTGGCGGGCGGGGCGTCGCCATACCTGCCCGACTATCCCGGCGTGGGTCAGGATCTGTTGTTCGGATTGGTGCGCGATGGCGATGCGGGCCCACATGGATCTGTCGTTCCGGTCAAGGGCAATGAATGCACCGGCGTCCAGAACCAATCTGCTCACGCGGCCGAGGACGCCTTCTTCTTGGTTCGTGGGCGCACCGTCTGCTTCCGGTCGGCTTCTGCCTGTCGGTTCAGTTCCTCGTCGGAGAACACGCCGAACTCGGCGGTGTAGGAGTCGACCGCTGCGGCGAGCGCGTCTTCTCGTTCGAGCTGGTCAAGGCGTTGCGCGAGGGCGTGCTGCAGGATGCCCGAAACGTTCAGGCGTGCAGTGTGTGACTTGATCTTCTCGTACAACTCGTCGGGCAGGTAGACCTGCATCTTCGGCATGCGGCCAACTATACACCCATTGATCCCGAGCGCGCCGAACCTGTAGCGCCCTCTGTGAGGCGCCGCGCGCAGGTGGGCATGCTGGTTGTTGCTGTTCGTCGATTTCAACGGTGGATCTTGGGATTTGTCACTGGTGCTCCCCGACCCGTCGGCGTCGCGACCCGTTCCCGCACGTTGCACACGATTTGCAGACGCCGTCTCGGAGGATCGGTGGAGTCCATCCACGCACCGATACGAGGAGCACCATGTCCACAACGTCACGACCCACTGCCAAGCTGATCGCCCTGGTCATACCTGTCGGCATGGCTGGATCCGCCTGTTCGTCCGACCAGCCGAACAGCTCGGATTCGACGACCGCCCCGCCACACGGACGGCGGACGTGGGGGCAGTCCTCTCAATCATCCGGGTGCGCGGCCGTGGGCGCACCGGGCCGTCGCGGCGAGTGTGAGCGGGCCGGCCGGTAAATCAAGGCGATCAAACAACTCGTCACGAACGGCGACACGCTGCTTGTTGGGCAACGACTCACTGAACGTTGAGCGCAGTACGGCCAGTTGTGCGTTCCCGGACCGAGTCTCTCCGACGGACACGTGACTCCTCAGTACGCTCGACTCCTGGGCGCGGTCTCCTACACACCCTGTTTTACCGCCACAGGTCCGATCGGATTCGTTTGGTCACAGACACGGCGGTGGCTCTGATGCAGCATCGACGCGAGTTCACGCGAGAATGGTTGCTGTGGTCAGTCGTACTTGCAATTGGGCTCTGGGTTTTGTGCCTGGTCTTGGGCCGCCATGGTTTGGTCGGTGCCGCTCGCGGCGCTCAGTCCTATGCGCTTCTAACGTGGCTCGTCAGATTCCGTGCGGCCGCCACACGCACGTTCGAAGTGACGCCGCCGAGAGTCAAATTCTGTACGACCCGTCGATCTTGGCAGGAGGCTAGATTCTTGTTGACCGTACGACGGCGCAAGCCAAGCTTCGGTTGTCGGCGCCACCATCAATCGGTGGGTGGCCCGCCCTGTTGTGGAGATAGATGGCAGACGTTGGCGATCGGATCGCAGTGGCGTCAAAGGGGAGCCGCGGTCTGGTGTTGTGACTGCTGTCAGCGGCGCCTTGATCACCGTGCGATGGGACACGGGCGGCGCGACGAGCCTCATCCCCGGGCCAGGCGTCCTCAGCGTGGTGACCAGCCGACGGCGCACTCCGTCAGCGCGCACTCCTTCGACAACCTCGGGCGCGACGGGCGCAGTCAGGAAGGCGAGCGCGGCCGGCCCAGGGAGTGGCCTGGCCAGGAAAGCCGCTCCTAGCAAGAAGGCCGCCGCCGGCAGGACGCCGGTGGCCAAGAAGATCGCGACCGAGGAGACGCTCACACGCGTGCTTACGTGACTCGTCCGGCTTGATCTCCTCGAGCACGAACCTGACCGCCTGGTCCTTGAACTCAGGGGTGAGTTCCTTCCTTGCTGGCATCTCTTGATCCTCTCAGGGACTGCGAGGACCTGATGCAAACCCGGGCCGGTTCACGGGTTGGTTATCGAACGAAGCGTCGACCGGTCAGAACCATCTCGCGGTGTGGCTCGAAAGAGGCGTACGCCGCCGCGCAGCGACCATGCACCCTTGAGGTCGCACCGCCGACGAGTCAGAGCGATATCGAGTTGCGCGAGCGGGTGGCGTTGGACGCGTGGGTAGCGGACGCTATGAGTCGGATACGGCGGCGTCGCGTCCGGTGCGCGTCGGGCTCGTTGGCGGACCTTGCTGCGATCGCGGCTTACCGGCCCGACTCGACGGGGTTTGGAGCGGTATCGGGCGCCGCGGGGATCTTGAAGTGATCCCTTTCGGGTTCTCGACCGTATCTTTGGCAGTGATGCACAGGGGCAGCTGCGGTTACCAGGACGACACGTCCGACGAAGCGCTGCTGGCGGGCATCGCGCTCGCCGACGGCTGGGCCGTACTTGTCTTCGTCCGCCGCTACCAGAACCGGCTGTTCGGACTTGCGATCGGCATTGTTGGCGACACGAGGCTTGCAGAAGACGTGACTCAGGAGGCTTTCATCCGGATCTTCCGACACGCAGAGGTGTTTGATCCGAGGCGCGGGTCGGTGTCGGCGTGGGCGCTGACGATCACACGCCACCTGGCAATCGATGCCCTGCGGGTTCGGCGCGACGTTCCGACTGATCCAGAAGATCCGATGTTCCTCGTTCTGATGAGCAACGAACGCGCACCGGAGGACGTCGTGGTTGGCAGAGATGATTTTGCTCGTGTTCGGGCCGCCCTGGCGGAGCTGCCGATCGACCAACGCCGGGCCGTGTTGTTGGCGGCTATGTATGGACGCAGCGCCGCGGAGATTGCCAGTACCGATGCGATCCCGCTTGGGACAGCGAAGAGTCGAGTCCGCCTGGGCTTGGCGAGGTTGCGGGAAGCGTTGGAGGTCAAGCTGCAATGAGCGGCGACATCACAGACCCGGCGCAGTGCGACGCTATCGCGGACGAGCTCGCAGAGCTCGCGCTGGGAACGTTGTCTGGTAGCAGGCGATCTGAGGTGTTGCACCATGTCGGATGGTGTCTGCGGTGCCGCGCCGAGCTCGAGCAGCTGTCGCACGTGTCCGAAGCTGTGCAGCAGCTGGCGCCCCAGGTGCCACCACCACTCGGTTTCGAGTCCCGTCTCGCTGAGAGACTCCGGGGGCCAGAAACCCCTCGGCCGCGGCGATTGCTGCGCGTTGGTGCGCTGAGTGCCGCCGCCGTGGTGATGATCCTCGCGTTCGGCCTTGGTGTGCTTGTTGCCTCCGGGGACGGCAACGGAACGGGTCAGCTGGCGACAGCCAACCTCCTCACGGCGAACTTCACGTCGGGCGGTCAGGTCGTCGGCGCGGTCGTGATCTCGCCCGGAAACCCCGCGTGGATGCTCGTGACCATCCAACGAGGTAGGTGGCAAGGCACGGTGACCTGCGAGGCGACGCTCGCTGGAGGAGCGGTCGAGACGATTGGAGCGTTCAAGCTCTCGGGTGAGTACGGGTCCTGGGCCGCGCCCCTGATGTCGACCGCGAGTCAAGTGCGCTCCGCTCGGCTGATCGACTCAAACGGGAACATCCTCGCCAGCGCGCAGCTCGGGACGTGATCGGCTTGAAGCGAGGTGCCGCCCCGGAACGCTCGACCAACAACGTACGAACTGGACCGACCGTCCGCGACTGGTTCAGCGCTCGACGAGTACCGCGCCACGCGCCGGCTGGCGCTCCACGCCCACCCGTCATCGAGGGACGGTTGCTCCCGTGCAACAGGTTGCTCCAACGGACCGGGGCGTTCGGCTGGCCCAGGCGGTCGTCGTTTGTCCGTTTGTCGTCATACTCCGTTATCCACTGTGGGTACACGATCTTCCCCGAGTTGAGTCGACTCGGATCGACAGGTGATCGGTCCGCCACACGCTTGGTCTCCGGGAGGATGTCGAAGGAGACAGCACTGCTTTTTGCACCGAGAAGAGCATCAACGACCGAGCCGTGCAGCGGCTCATTGTGTGGGCACCGGTGTGATTGGACTGAGAGGTTGCCGTGACCGTGGTAGATGGGCCTGCTGATTCTGTTTACCGAACGCGAGTCGCACAGCGAGAACCGGTAGCGAAGCGGTGGCGCCGCGCGTTGTCGTGTCGGGTCTATCTGCCTGCGTTCGCTGTTGCGGCCGTCGCCGCAGCTCTTGTCGGGATCGGGTGGTCGAGCCGCTTCGGCGGCGCAGGTTTCGCCTCCTCGATGTCCGATGTCCGGGTCATCGTGGCCGGTCCGGCCAGCCTGGTGATCATCGCCGTGTTTCTCGTCGCGGAACGGGTGCGGCCAGCGCAGCGGCGACCCATCATCGCGCGGGGTCATCGCCAGGATGTCCTCTGGACGATGCTCAACGCGACGCTCGTCGTTCCACTGGTGACGGCGCTCAGTCTGTCGTTCTCCGATATCGCTCGCACGACTCTCCCGTGGATCGTCCTGCCGAAAAGCGATGCCGTGCCACGTTGGGCGGCGACTGCCGTGATCTTCGTCGCGATGGACTGGTGCAACTGGTTCGCCCATCTCGCGAACCATCGCGTCCGCATGCTGTGGCGCTTCCACGAGCTGCATCATTCCCAAGAGGACATGAGCGTGCTGACCGTCTTTCGAACGCATCCCCTCATTCACGTTTCATATCTCATCGCACTCATCCCAGCGATCGTGCTCCTGGCCAATGGCGCGCTGTCGACGACTCTCCTGGTCGTGTACGCGGCCATGGTCGCGTTTGCGCATTCGAACACGAATTTGGGATTCGGACCGTTGGAGCGGATCTTCGTCAGCCCGAACTTCCACCGCATCCACCACAGGTTGGATGGACCCCAGGACGTCAACCTCGGCTTCGCGCTGACGATCTGGGACCAGTTGTTCCACCGCGCAGTGTTTCCGACGGAGGCGACGATCCGCGCCGACACCGGGCTGCCGGGTCGACCGCTGATCGTTGAGCAGATGGGATCGCGCCCACGGCACTTCGCGGTGTTCGCCGCTCAGCTCGTTGGGCCCTTCCGCCCAATGAACGACCTCACCGATCTTCCGCCAATTCACAACAAGACTCATCAGCCCGGAGGAACAATGCACCGAATCTCGTTGAGCCAAGTGCCTCAAGAGGACGAGACGAGGCGAGGCATCGCCGAAGATAGTGAGGTGATGTGATGGCGACCGCTGCGCAGCCAACGCACTTGTCCCCTGGCCGGAGGTGGTTGGCGTTTGTGTTCAGTACGCGCAAGGCCGCGCTCTCCACCGATCTCGCCCTCGTCGCTGTACGAGCCGCTCTCGCGTGGATCTTCATCGTCTACGGTGCCCAGAAACTGTTCGGGACGTTCAACGGACCGGGCATCCAAGCGACAGCGGATTTCATGGCGAACGGTGCTGGTCTCCGTCCGGGCCGCTTTTTTGCCGTCCTCGGTGGCATCATCGAGTTCGGCGGTGCAATTGCGCTGGTGCTCGGCCTCGGCGCACGCCTCGCCGGGCTTGCTCTTTTCGGCGACATGGTGATGGCGATGATCACCGTCACTTGGGCCCAAGGGCTCCATCAGGCGACGCCGCCCGGCTACGAGTTGAACGTGGCTCTCGCCGCACTTGGGCTCGTCGTCGCTCTGTTGGGTGCGGGCCGATACAGCGTCGACGCGCTCGCCGAACGGCGCTTCGTGGCAAAGGAGAAGTAGGTCAACATGCTGAGCGCTGTGCGGCCGGTTGTTGAGGTTCCGGAGGGACCCGGCGCACCCCCGAGGGCGAAGCGTGTAGCAGTCGTTCACCCTACGATCGGAGTCGAAACGTCGACGGATCAGAGCCACTTCTTGTGATGCTGAAGCCGCCCGGCAGCCGAGCTTCCGCGGGCACGGAGCTTCCGAGTTCACATCGATCGAGATCTAGCCCGAAGCCGCAAACCTCGAGGCTCTGCCGTCGGCTCGAGTCCGGGTGGCTACCTGCCCGTTCGACGCAGGTCGTGCGAGTGTCAGCGAATCTCGTCGGTGCTGCCGGCGCAGCGTACTTCGCCTGGGCGACTTTGCGTTTCTACCTGCAGACGCACCGCTTGATCGGCGCGGCGTTTCTCGTCGAGCAGACGTGGATTGTGCTCGCTTACCTCATCCGCCGCCCTGCACGCGCCGTGAGCCGGCGGCTGGGCGACTGGTTGCTTGCGTTCGGCGGCACGTTCGGCGGTGTGCTGCTACGGCCAGGCGGTGCTCATCCGCAGTGGGGAGCCAGCATCGGGCTCGGCGTCCAGCTCGTCGGCCTCCTGATCGGTGTCGTCTCGTTCCTGGCCCTTGGCCGCTCCTTCGGCTTCGCTGCCGCGGATCGAGGGCTGGTCAGGCGCGGCCCGTACGCTGTCGTCCGCCACCCGATCTACGGGTCCTACCTGCTGCTCCAGTCCGGCTATCTGCTGCAGAGCCTTTCAGTCGGCAACGCTTCGGTAATTTTGTTCGTGACCAGCTGCAACGTTGGCCGGGCACTGGTCGAGGACCGCGTGCTCTCGACGGGCGCGGACTACGACGCATATCGCAGCCAAGTCCGATGGAGGATGGTTCCCGGCGTCTGGTAGCGCCCACCGGATGCACTCCATCGGAGATTCGCCACACTGAGCGGATCGGCCTCAGACGTCCCGAAGATCTTCGACTGAGTGATCCCGCAGGCCAGCTCGGCCGTACTCCCTAACGAAGATGAGGAGAACCAGATGAAACGAACCAAGGTCACGTCCCTCAGGAACGTCGTTCAACGCATCGCGCCAATCGCCTTCGTCGCGATACTTGGTGTCACCACCGCAGCATGTGGATCGGCTAGCAGCCCCGGCAGCAACAACACGCCGACGCACACGACATCACCGTCCAGCCCGGCAAAAACACCGGCTGCCACGACCCCCAAATCCGGTGGTGCCGGGTTCTGACGGCAATCGAGCCAGTGCTCCGCCCGTCGGCGCGGTGGCGAACAACGTCTTGAGCGCGTCGATCGCCGGCCTGACCGCATCGTGCCGACCACGCGGCCAAGCGAGCGCGACAGGACGTCGGCTGTCGGCTCAGCGGCGCGCAGATCGGCGCTAGCGCGGCACCTGCGCCGCAGGCCCTCCCGATGCAACCGCGAGATCCGACGAGCCCCGACGGGAATTCGCTCGTCAGTCCTGTAGGCGTCACAGGAGCAGTGGATGCCTGCGTTGATGACAGCCAGCGCGATGGCCCTTGAGAGGCGGTTCCCACCAAGCCGGGAAGTCGCCCGCTCTTCGTCCCGCACGAGCCGGAGGTGTCTATGGTCGCGTCCACCTCAGCTCCGACAAACTCGTCGCGCCCGTGTGATCCTGCAACCCCTCGTGATCGGCGGCTTCGCGCAGATTCTCGTCGCCTCGCTTGCCTACCTCGGCCCCGTGCTGCGTGGCGGCGGACACCAACGTCTCACGGCCGGGTTCGCGATCACCAACTCGTGGGTGTCACTCGCTGCCGGCAACACCGCCGCCGTCGCCGCGCTCGCCGGCCACGGCCCGACCCTGGCCGTCGCGTTGGCAGTGTGGCTCACAGACATCGTTGCTCGCGTCGCACGCCTGCTCCCCTCGGTCCAGAGAAGGGACTGAGGTAGCCGAGCGTGGAGTAGCGCCGGGTGGGGTTGTAGAACGCTTCGATGTAGGCGAACATCGCCCGGGCAAGACCGGCACGGGTCGGCCAATGATGGCGATCCAAGAGCTCGCATTGCAGCGACGCGAAGAAGCTTTCAGCGACGGCGTTGTCGAGGGCGTCGCCAACGGTGTGAACCGGCCGGTCTTTTGCATCAGTCCTGGTGGGTGTTGGGACTTGTTGTTCGACCCTTTTGCGAGCGTAGTAGTTGGTCTCGAATTCGGCGGGTGGGATGTCGTCGAGCCATCTCGTCGGTGATTGCGGTCCGGCGCGATATCTGGCGGTACCGCCCCGATCCGATCCCGCCCGAAGCTGTCCGCAGCGTCTTGGCTGCGGGCACGCAGCGCCGTCCGTTGGGACTCGCAGCCATGGCGTTTCGCAGGCCAACGACCCACCATTCACTGATCGATGCGATGATGACGCGATGATCCTGACCGTCGAGCAAATCGTCGAAAGCGGACTGTGCATCGGATGCGGGCTGTGTCAGGCGATCGCCGAGCCGGGGGCCATCACGCTGGTGCTTACCCCGGAAGGGCGTGAGCGGCCGGTGGTACGCGCACCGCTGCCGCAGCCCACCGTCGATCTGATCAATGCGATCTGTCCCGGTACCCGGGTAGACGGCGCGCAGCCCGGAACACGGACGACTGAAGCGCTGCTCGACCCGTTGTGGGGTCCAGCGGAAGCTCTTGCGATCGGCTATGCGGCCGATCCGGCGGTGCGGTACCGGGCATCCACCGGCGGCGTGCTGACGGCGCTCGGCCAGTTCCTGCTGGACAGCGAACGGGTTTCGTTCGTTCTCCACGTGGGCGCATCGACTGCTCAGCCAATGCGCACGCAGCCACGGCTCAGCTTCGATGCGGAGGCAGTTCTTGAGGGGGCGGGGTCGCGGTACGGTCCGGCTGCGCCGCTGATCGACTTCTGCGCCGTGCTCGACCGGGCAGAGCCGTTCGCGCTGATTGCCAAGCCGTGCGACATCGCCGCTGTGCGCAACCTGGCCCGCCACGACACGCGGGTGGACCGGTACATGCGCTACGCGCTGACGTTCGTGTGCGGGGGGGCCTCGGACCTGACCAAGTCCGAACAGGTTCTGGCGCGATTCGGGGTCGAGCGCGAGGAGCTGTCCTCGTTTCGCTATCGCGGCAACGGCAATCCCGGACCCACTCATGTGGAAACCAGCGATGGGCGCTCGTTCGAGCTGACGTACCAGCAGATGTGGGAGGACGAAGCCACCTGGCAGATCCAGCCGCGCTGCAAGATCTGCCCCGACGCGACGGGGGAGGGTGCCGATATCGCCGCATCGGACGTGTGGCCGGGTGGCGGCCCGACCGGTGAGGACGAAGGTTTCAACGGCATCCTCGTGCGCACCGCCCGGGGACTGGAGTTGTATCGCGCCGCTGTCGCCGCCGGGGCCATCGTCATCGACGCGCAGGCCCTCGACTTTCGTGACTTTGACGTCTTCCAACCGCACCAGGTGCGCAGGAAGCGCGCGATTTGGGCGCGATTCGCCGGGATGCGCGCGGCTGGACATCCGGTCCCGCACACCGAGAATCTGCGGCTCGACGAGTGCGCCAGGCTCAACTCGCTCGGAGAGAATCTCGCCGAAGCCCGCGGCGCACACCGCCGCGCACTGAATGGTCGGATGTCTGAACCACCAGCGCGCGAACGGACTTGAACCGAGGCCACCGACGACGTTTCGCTACAACAGGAACCGATGCGGTCGAGGACAACGTGCGCTCCGACCGACGCACACACCTCGATCTTGCAGGCCGAGTCGGCCTTGGTTACGCGGCAATCGGAACAATCTCGAGCCCGCGTCCTCTCAGGAAGACAGAACGCTCGTCAGCAAAGCGCTCAGAACATTCCGCCGTGGACGAGAAACGCACACCGAGTCGGCAGAGATCGCTGATCAGCAATTGACCAGAGTCGAGGGGATCAGAACCCGCCAGCCCGCGTCGGGGCCCAGGACGGAAATCGGACGGCACCTTGTTCGTGCCGGGCGGAGATGTGTCGAATTCCAGCCGCTCTGATCCCCCGGGTTGAGCTCGATGTTTCGGGCCTCCCGGGGATTGCCGAGCACGGTGTCGACGCCATATGACGCCAGCTGCTCGGCGACGAGCTCACCCACGCTCATGCCAGTCGTGCGAGGATCGCGTTGAGTAACTCGGCGGGCCGTGCAGATCCTCCGAGGTCGGTGGTGCCACCTGTCTCGACCAGAGCGACGTCTACGGCTTGTTCGATCCGTCGGGCAAGGTCCGGTCGCGTGAACGTCCATTCGGTCATCATGGCGACGCTTAAGACCGCACCACACGGGTTGGCGAGCCCCTTGCCGGCGATGTCCGGGGCACTGCCGTGCACCGGTTCGTAGAGTGCCCGCCGTCGACCGTTGGCGTCGGGTGGTCCGAGCGAGGCGGACGGTAACATCCCCAACGACCCGGCGATGGGGGCAGCGGCGTCGGAGACGAGATCGCCGAACAGGTTGTCGCCGAGCACGACATCGAACCGTGCTGGTTGTTGCACCAACGCACACAGGAAGGCGTCGGCGAGCAGATGTTCGACGTCGACATCGCCATACTCCTTTTCGGCGATCACCGAGACCCGGCGACGCCAGAGTGCGCCGGTCTCCATGACGTTCGACTTGTCGATCGAGGTGAGCTTGCCGCGCCGTGAACGTGCCAGCGACAGGGCATCGCGGGCGACGCGGTCGATCTCGTCGGCGGTGTAGAACTGCGTATCGATGGCCTGTTCCCGACCATCGACGGTCGAAGTGCCGCGTGGTGTTCCGAAGTAGACGCCCGACGTCAGTTCGCGTACGACGACCATGTCAGCGCCGGCCACCAACTCGGGCTTGAAGGGTGTGCGGTCAACGAGGCCGCGCCAATTCCGGATCGGTCGCAGGTTCGCGTAGAGATCGAGATCACGTCGCAGATGGCTGAGCCCGCTGCGCTGCTCCGGGTCGAGATCAGACGGCACCGCATCCCACTCCGGGCCACCCTCTGCACCGAACAGCACGGCGTCGACGTCACGGGCGCGCTGGAGCGTGTCGTCGCGCAGCACCACCCCGTGGGCAGTGAAACACGCACCGCCCGCGAGATCATGTTCGATCTCGACTGCGATGTTGGCGGATGCCGCGACCACCCCGAGCACCTCGAGTGCGGCTTCGGTGACCTCGGGTCCGATGCCGTCGCCCCCCAGGACCAGCACGGTCCACGCCGTCATGCGGAGGCTTTCGGTCGGAGTGTCATCCACTGGTCCACGACGGCGCGCTCGCGGAGCGCGACCCGCAGCGACGAGTAGAACTCGTCGAGATCGACGTGGCAGCTGCGAACGTGACGCCCCGCCGACGGATCGAACTCAGTGCGACCATGCAGCAGGCGCTGGTTGTCGAACACCAGCACGTTGCCGGGCTGCAGATGGATCGTGATCATCCCGTCGCCGGAGTTGATCCGGCGCATCAGCTCGATCACGGCACGATAGAACCGCACCGCCACGTCTGCCTCGGCATCGACCGGTGCCATGCAGCGGTCGTTGATCCTGATCCCGGTGACCGTGCCGTTCGACTCGCGTCGGAAGATCGGGGCCTGGATCTCGAAGTGGCGGCCCTCCCGCAAGTGGCGGTGGAAACGCGCCGGGGTCGTGCACAGCAACTCGAAGGCGCCTGGATCCTCGGTGGCGAGGGTGCGCGCCAGCTGCAGCCCGTCGATCAACGTCGAGTCACCGCCGTTCTCCGACTGCTTGAGCACGTGGAACAGCGTGATCCCCGGCGGATCGATGCGATACATCTCATCGGTGTGTGGCACCAGTGCAGCCGACGAGTCGCCGACGATCTCCGGATTCGGTTTCGATTCGAGCTCGAAGATCCCGTAGTTCGTCATTCGCAGCAGTCCGATCAGCCCCGCCACTTCGGCCGTTCGGTCGGGGTCGGCGGGGACATCGGTGAGGACTGCGCAACCCAGATCGCGGATCGACTCGAGCAGTTCCAGACGCCGGTCGGGATCGGCGCTGACCGACGCGTATGCGTAGCTCGGGACATCACCCTGCAGTTCCGATCCCCACAGCGTCGGTTGGTGGGCGCGCTCAGCACGGGCATCGGCGCTGAGGCAATGAGCCCGCAACCAACAGGTCTCGAAGCACGACCGGTGCGCATCGTCCCACACGATCTCGATGCGGTCCCCGTGGTGATCGACTCGCTCCCAGCATGCATCCGGGTCGAGATCGGCGAGGTTGCTGTGACGGACACCTGACTCCGTCGAGCCGCATCTGTCGCAGGCGCATGCGTGGAGGAGCCAAATCGCCGGGAATCGGCTCTCGTGACCGTCCGCCCACCGGATCGACAGCTCCGACTTCGACGGGTCGATCGAGCCGATCACCTCACGCGCTGCGTCGTTCATCATGCACCGACAGTGGCAGGCGATCGGCCGTTCGACAAGCGAGATCTCAGGCTCGGTAGATGAATAGGAATCATCCATGGGCCACGAATGAGCACTGATATCCACGATCCGAGGTATCTCGCCGCGCTCGTGGTGTTCGAACGCGCCGCTGCGAAGTTGAGCTTCTCCGATGCAGCGAGTGAGCTGTACGTCACCCCTTCGGCTGTGAGTCATCGGATCGCATTGCTGGAATCCGCCCTCAGGGCGCGTGTCGACACATGCGAGTGATCACGACGAGGTAGAGCGCCGAGTTGGCATGGCGCCGTCTTTCAGGTCATGGATCGCGAGTTCGACGACAGTGTGTTGACGGTGAAACTTGTCGATCTCGGCTGCGGTGCCGTCGAGGTTGGTGAGGAATCCGAAGTGACGCCAGTCGGGCCACAGCTTCAATCGGTGCTTGTCAGTGAGGCGGAGACGTGCAACCCTCAACCGTGCCCGTCGACCGTTCGGTCCAGAGCCGACAACCAAGATGACTCAGCAACGGCGTGACAGGTTCGTTGTCGACCTACCTGCTGCCGGACAGCTCGTAGCCAACAGTGATGAACACACAACGCTCCGCCGCGTTGCGCACAGATGGGCCACCATCTGACATCGAACACTTGGCGGAGCAGCTCGACGTGCTCTTGGCCGAGTACGAGACGGTCGGTGCGCTCCTCGAGAAGTTGCATCGAGTCACTGGCGGGTATGCAACACCTGCGGAGGATGCGCTTCATACGCCGCGTGCTATCGAGCGCTCGCCGACCTCGAGGCAGATACCACCTCCACGTGCACAAGGAGAACAACGTGCTGTTCCCTGCAGCCCGCGCAGCAGTGGGGCTCAACGGAGGGCGGGCACGCATGGCCCAGCGATGACCGACCTCGTGATCCCTGGGGCCGTCGGACCCTTCTCTTGGTGACTCAGCGGACGACTGGTCGCGCACCGTGTGTGCTCTGTGGCACGCCGCGGCCCAGTGAGAAGTGCGTGTGACTTCCGAGCCACAGGCCGTCGATTGACTGGCGATGCAGCACCAAGGTCGCCCGGCCCGGTCGATCGAATCGGTTGCCAGCTTGGTCGATCCCGGTCGACGTCCAACCGACGACCGCTACTGCTTGAAGGCGATCTGGAGACACCAGCACTTGCATCTCGTCGGTGAGGAAGTAGAAATCTTCGATGGCCGGCCACACTTGCGCCCACTGTTCGGCTTCGAGGCTGTCGCGGCCGACGACCACGTCGGCGTGAGTACCGAAGGCCGAAACGTCATCCGCGAAGCGGACGCGTGCGGCCGCCAAGTCGACCGCGGCAACCTCGGCGCCCCAGCCGTCGACCCACGCTTTCACGGACTGTTGGTCGGCCGCCGAGCCATCACTAGCCTTCGGTGTGGGAACGCTTGGAGCTGACACTGGAGCTACGCAAACCTCTACGAGGTCGCCCGTCACCCGCAGGGCATGCGTGGGCTGGCAGACTTGTTTGATCGCTTCCCAGCCGGTGTCGAGGGCGAAGGCCCACTGGTGCCCGGGGCAGACGATCTTGCCATTGAGGATCACACCTTTGGAGAGCTCGCGTTGTTGATGCCTACAGATGTTGTCGAACGCGAAGAACTGTCCATCGTGGGCGAGCACGAGTATCTGGCGGCCGTCGATCTCGACGACCGTCTTTCGTCGTTTGACGAGTTCCGCGGCTGTCCCGATCACGACCCATGTGCTCTCCGCGGAGGCTTCCAGATTGGCTGCCGCCGAGCGTGCAGGTTCGTCGGACATGTTCATGCTCATGTTCATCCGCCATCGTCTTTTGCCAACCAGACTTGCTTCAGCCTGTCGTAGACCTTGCTGCCTTCATCGAGACCGATTTGGTCGGGGTCCCAGGCGATAGTGACGTCACCGTTGACATACGTTTGGCAGGCAAGCCGGTAGCCCTGATCAAGCAGCTCGGCGAGGCGCTCGCGCTCGCGGCGTCGCACAGGAATACAGTTCTCGGCACCGGCCTCGACCCTGACTCGATCGGTTCCGCAGTTGCCGCTGGCGCACTTGAAAGGAATGCCGCAATCGTTGCGAATGGCGACGCGCAACAGGTTGACCTCGTCACCTTCGGGGAAGGTGACTTCACGGCCCGAGGTCGTGAATCGGATGGTGGGCATCGGTGCCGAGAGGAACGGGTGTCAGGCGAGTGCCGGGGCGACCGGGGTGCCGGCAGGAACCGGGGCCTCTGGGTTGACGTAGGTGTCGTAGAGCGCCTTCGTGTACGAGTACCGCGCTTCAGCGCCGTGCCGGACGAGTTGGAGACAGCGCGCCTGGAGCTCGGGGGTGGTCGCGTGTTCGAGAACGATTTGATACCCGCGCTCACCATGGATTTCGTCCGAGGTGATGTGCAGGTCGAAGAATTCGGCCTCTTCCTCGGTGAAGCCGTACTTCTCGATCAGCACTGGGTACTGCCGGCGGTAGATCGATGGAACTTGCGATTCGAGCCCAACCACGAGCGCTGCGGTTGCCACGGCAAAGTGCTCGCGCATTGCGATGGCATAGCACCAGCCCTGCAGGCCCCGGGTCACGGCCGTGGCGTTGTCGATGTCCATCACACGTTCGCGGGTGGTGCCTGCCGCTTCGGCGAAGCGGATCAGGAGGTCGGTGTGGCGCACGTCGGAGAGCTCTTCCTCGTACATGTTCTGCAGGAGGAAGTCCTTGGCGTCGGTCGCATAGTCGGGCGTGTTGGAGTAGATGTAGCCGAGGTAGTCGGCGAATGGACCGACGTAGTGGTAGTGGTTCTCGGCCCAGCGGGCAAAGTGCTCACGCTCGAGCTCGCCATTTGCCCAGGCCTGCGAGAACGATGCGTTCTTGGCCTCGCGTCCCTTGATCGCGTTTTCGAGTGCTTCACGAAATTCGGGCTTGGAGAGCAATGCAGCCATTGTCGGTACCTTTCGGGCAGTGCCGCTACCACGCGGACATCTCGTATATTGTATACGTTTCTCGAGAAGGTGCAAGTGATCTTGCATCCTATTTCTGACCGAAGGTCGTTTCAGGGGAGTGATCCGATGAGTATTTCGCACGAGGTCGCGGTGATGGCGGACCAATGCTTAGCGCTCGGGCGGTCCGGTGTTGTCTGTGCGGCGGCGCCGCTTGCCGCCCAGGCGGGCGAAGCGGCACTGCGCGCCGGCGGCAACGCCTACGACGCGGTGGTCGCTGCGGCGTTGGCCGAGACCGTGCTGCTTCCCCCGAAGTGCGGCTTCGGGGGTGACTTGATCGCCATTCGTCTGGCGACCGGTGCGAGAGTGCCTGACGCACTCCTGGCGATCGGTGGAGCGCCGGCTGGACTGGCTGACGTAGCAAGTGATGGGCAGTGGCGCGAGGTCGGCCCGATGTCGGTCGGCCCGCCGGCTGCAGCGCGCGGGTATTCGGCACTCGCGGATCTGGGACACCTCGGCCGCGCCCGACTTGCCCAGCCGGCCATCGATCTCGCCACGAACGGCTTTCCCTGGGCAGCGGTTTGCTCGCGCCTCAGCGAGCAAGCGGCTGGGCTCGTGCGCGAGATGAATCCCGAGGGCTGTACCTACTATCCCAATGGATCGCCGATCCGGCCGGGGACGGTCACTCACGTGCCCGGCCTCGCCAGAGTGCTCGAGGAATTCGTCAGTCGCGGTGGTGACCTGATGGACGGACCACTCGGATCCGCTGTGGTAGCGGCGGTTCGCGCCCGGGGCGGTGTACTGACACAGAGCGACTTCGGTTACGCCCGGGCCGAGTGGGCGCCGTGCGTCCGCAGCCGAGCCTTTACCGTTGAGGGTGAAGTCGCCACTTGGGCGACACCGGCGCCAACCCACGGACCGTCGCTGCTCGATGCTGTTGCCGGACTCGCCTTCGGCCGGCAATCGCAGGTGGACGTCTTGGGTGAGGTCATGAGGGCCATCTCCACGCGGCGGTCGACACTGGCCGACCCGAGCGGAACCTCGATGGTCAGCGCCGCCGACAACGACGGCAACGTCGTCGTTGTCGTGCACTCGAACTCCTTTCCTCGATTCGGCAGTGGAATCGTGGTGCCCGACTACGACCTGGCTCTGGCCAATCGTGCCGGCCGCGGATTCACCCCGGAGCGCGGTCATCCGAACTTCCCGATCCCAGGCCGTCGGCCGGCGACCACTCTCCATGCGTGGGCGATCGCCGGCTCCGATGGCCTTCCCCGTTTCATGGGTGCCACCCCAGGGGGTGCCAACCAGATGCCGTGGAACGCGCAAACCCTGGCGCGTATCGCCCAAGGTGTGACACACCCTGGGGTACTTGTTGCGTTGCCGCTCTGGGAGTGGTTGCCCGACGACGACGGTCTGCGGATCGAGGCGGGTTTCGACAGCGATGAAGTCGAGGCACTTCGAGCGGTAGTCAAACGCTCGATCGATGCGCCGCGATGGGGCTGCAAATCGGCTCAGCAGGTCATTCGGATCCCGCACGGTGATGAGCCGTGGATGGCCGCGGCCGACCCGCGCACGGTCGGCCTCGCGCTGGGAGTGTGAGCGACCGCGTCACACTGTCGGTGCGGGCGAAGTGGTGCCCTCGCGGCAGATCCACAGCAAGGTGAGTGGTGCCAGTGTCGCCACTGCCAGTGTCGGCCTGAGGCCGAGGAGTTCTCCGCACACCCCGATCAGCGCACTAGCCGCTGCACCGAGGGCGATCTGCACGGATCGATACGCACCGAGTGCCATCCCGTCACCACCGAACCGTTCGACCGCGAGCACGTTTGCGATCGGCCCGAGCGAGCTGACCATTCCGGCGAAGAGGGCAGCCAATCCGTATGTCAGCAGCGAGCCTGGCAGAAGCACCCAAGCAAGCCCCGTTGCGGTGAGAACGATTCCGGTGCGTCTGGCGCTTGTCTTCGCGCCCACACGATCTGAGCTCGCGCCGCCGACCACCTTGGCGAGGATGGAGATGACGCGGCCTACCACGAGCACCGTCGCCGCGCTCGTCGCAGTAAGCCCCCATTGATTGACGGCAAAGGTGGTGAGGAACGGAATGGCGCCGTATTGACAGACTGCGAGAACGGTGCCAACAGCCGTGGGCAGCGCCATCACCGTTCTCAGTGAGAAGCGTGAATGACTCCCGCGCAGGGGCTTGGTCTTGGCTTCGCCAGCTCCGCCGATCGCAGCGATCGCACCAAGTCCAGCGGCAACCCAGAAAGGGATCCGCCAGTCGTAGCTGGATCCGACAGCGCCCAGAATGGCAGCAAGAAGGAGCCCGCCGCTGAAGGCGACGCCGTAGATGCCCATGGCGAAGCCCTTCTTGGCAGGCCCCGCCAGCAGCCCAACCGCCTGGAGGCCGGCCGGGAAGAACAACCCAGCGCTGGCCCCGAGCACGACTTGGCCGACGACCAGGTGGATCAAGGAGTGCGCCGTAGCGGAGGTGAGGCTGCCCACGACACCCACCATCGCGGCAATCCGAATCAGCGCGCCGGGGCTCATCCGGCGTAGGAGCACACCTCCGACCAGGTTGAACACGGCGATCGAGCCCGTGAGCAGTCCGAACACGATGCCGCCATCAGCGACGCTGAGGCCGAGCTGGTGCGAGGCCGTCGGGTACAACGGCGACAGCAGCTGCTCCCCAGTCGTGGCCACCAGATACGCCATGCAGACCAGAGCGAACGATCCCCAACGTGGTCGGAGGGCAGCCGAAGCCTGGGTGGGGATTACCATCTCGGATACAATATGCAATCTTTGGTCCGACATACAGAAATCCGAGCTCAACAGCACATGATCCATCTCGACGACCAGACGATCGAGCAACTGCTCGACCTCGCCGGCGTCACTCAAGTCGTAGGCAAGGCCTTCGCGGCGTGGGGCCGAGGCGAGGCTGACACCACTCAGCGGGTTCGCGCATCAACGAGTGGTGCGATGGCTAGCGCGATGGCTGCGGTCGTACCGCCTTATAGCGGCGGCAAGATCTACGCAACCAAGAACGGCAAGTTCACCTTTGTCAACGTGCTGTTCGACACCGACGGGCAACTGCTGTGCACCCTCGACGGCGACGCGCTCACCGCGTTCCGCACGCCGGCTGCGTGCGCGCTGGCCATCCGCTGTCTGTCAGCGCCGCCATCGAACGGCTCCGGGATCACCACCGCAGCGTTGGTCGGAGCCGGTCGGCAGGGTTGGTACCACGTCACGATGCTGGCTGCCGAACTTCCGGGGCTGACGGACTTGCGCATCGCTGACGTCAACCCCGATGCAGTCTCGGCGATGGTCGAACGTGCCCGTCAGATCGGCATTGCGGCACGACCGGCGACGGACCCTGCCTCCGCCGTCGACGGAGCCGACGTGATCGTCACCGTCACCCAGAGCACGCAGCCGCTCTTTCCGGCATCGGCCGTGGGAGACGGGGCACTGATCTGCGCAGTCGGGTCCACCAAGTACGACCGCTGTGAAATCGGCGTCGACGTCGTAGCGCGTTGCGCGAGCGTCGTGTGCGATGACGTCGTCGGTAGTCGCATCGAATGTGGCGATTTGATCCAAGCTCACCATCGCGGTTTGTTCGCTTGGGATCGGGCCGCGGAGCTCCACGCCGTGCTGGCCGGAACGGTTGTCGTCGACCGCGCCGGGCGGTCGCCCGTACTCTTCGAGACCCAAGGTGTTGCCTTGCAAGACGTCGCCGCGGCAGGTCTCGCCTGGGAGCGATACGCCGCACTCGAGCTGACATTCCAGGACCAAACCATCAGGGAGACAACAACGTGATCCAGATCAACAGACTCACCATGGCCGAGGCCGAACTGGTCGTCGATGCCGCACTTGCCACCGCGGAGGAGCTCAACGTCGGTTCCGTCGTCTGCGTGTGCGATGCGGGAGGATGGCCGTTGGTGGTCAAACGACCCGACAACGGAAAGCCGACCAGCGTGGAGATCGCAATCAACAAGGCCTTCACGGCGGCCTGTCACAAGCGACCCACGCACACCTATACCAACGCCCACCCGGGGCAGGAGGCGTTCGGCATCATGAACATGCACGGAGGTCGGTTCTCGATCTTCGTCGGTGGCTGGCCGATCGAGGTTGATGGCGAGGTGGTCGGCGGTGTCGGTGTATCAGGGGGCCACACACGCGAGGACATCGCCTGCTGCAAGTCGGGCATCACCGCGCTACTCCAACATCTCGGCAAACCAGTCGACTTTTCCAAATGGGACGACTGGCAGCCCCCGAAGCCGACGGCCGACTGACATGGCCACAAGCACCGAAGACGGCACGGCATCCGGAGGTGTCCCGACCCGTGTGTTCAACCGGATCGGCGGCGAGCTCCGGCCGGCATCAGACGGCGTCGAGTTCGAACGGCGTGACCCAGCCGATAGGCGCCGGATCGTCTCGCTCGCTCCAGAGAGCACGGCATCCGACGTCGAGTCTGCTGTCGACGCCGCTGTCGACGCCGCCATCACTTGGCGGCGTACCACTCCCAGCCAGCGCGCCGAACTGCTGACCGCGGCCGCGCGTCTGCTGACCGAACGAGGCGAAACCATCGCCGCCGAAATGGTTGCCGAAGAGGGCAAGCCGCTGGCTGATGCCCGCAACGAATCCAGCCGAACCCCCCGCAACCTCGAACTGTATGCCGGCGAGGCCTACCGACTGACAGGCGCGACGTTCCCGAGCGATGACACGCCTCTGGTGTACTCGGTCTGCGATCCCGTCGGCGTGGTGGGGGTCATCACCCCGTGGAACTTCCCGCTCAACCTGGCGAGCCGAAAGATTGGGCCGGCGCTGGCGGCCGGCAACACTGTGGTGTTCAAACCGTCGCCGATGACACCTTTGATGGGTGAGCGCTTGGCCGCTGCCTTCATCGACGCGGGTCTTCCACCTGGGGTGCTCAATGTGGTTCACGGTGTCTCCGCCGGGGCGAATCTCGTTTCGGACCAGCGGGTGGGCGCGATCAGCTTCACTGGCTCGAACGCGACCGGGTCAAAGATCCACGCAGCAGTCGGGGTCGGTCGGCGCGTGCAGTTGGAACTCGGCGGCAAGAACCCCGTCGTCGTGCTCGGTGACGCGGACCTCGAGGCCGCCGCGTCGATCGTCGCTCGCTCGAGCTTCAGCCTCTCCGGCCAGGCATGTACCGGTGCAGGGCGGATCTTGGTTGACGCGAGCGTCTATGACGAGCTCCTCGAGCGCGTGGTCGCTCTTGCCAACGCCTACACGATCGGCGCAGGCGACCGCCCAGGCACCACGTTGGGTCCACTCGTCAATGCTGACGCGGTCGCCGCTATGGAGCGCACCGTTGCAGCTGCCGTGGCGGACGGAGCGCGGATCGCCTGCGGCGGAAACAGACCCGAGGGTGACGATTATGCGAACGGTTTCTACTTCCGCCCCACATTGCTCGCCGACGCAAGACCCGACATGGTTCTCAGTTGTCAGGAGGTGTTCGGACCGGTGGTGGGCTTCGAGCGGATAGAAGGCATCGATGAGGCGATCGCGTCTGCCAACGCGGTCGAGTACGGCCTGTCCGCGGCGATATGCACAGGCGATCTCCGCGCCGCGCAGCGCTTTGCCGCCGAGATCCAAGCTGGAATGGTGCGGATCAATCGAGCAACCGTCGGCGCAGCGTTCAATGCGCCGTTCGGCGGGATCAAGCAATCTGGCACCGGCACCCACAAGGAACAGCTTGGGCCAACCGTCATGGACTTCTACACCGTGATGCGCACGATCTGGTTCGGCAGCTGATGGATCTCGCTCTGGGAGGACGCAGGGCGCTCGTGCTCGGCTCATCGAGCGGCCTCGGCCGGGCGATCGCAGCCGGTCTCGCCGCCGAGGGAGCGCGCGTCGCCGTCGTCAGTCGAAGTGAAGGCCGAAGCAACGAGGCAGCCGAGTCGATCGGCGCGACTGCGGCCTTGGTTGCAGATCTCACCATTGCCGGCGCCGCCGCTCGTCTCGTCGCCGACGCGGTGACGGCGCTTGGCGGACTTGACATTTGCATCGTCAACACCGGTGGCGGCAAACCGGGCCCGATCATGGCCACGGACGGAGCCGACGATGCCGCCTATCAGGCGATGTTGCGACCCGTGCTCGAGATCAGTCGGGCCGCTGCACCCCATGTCACTGCGGGAAGTGACGGTCGCTTGATCTACCTCACCGCGCGTTCGGTCGTCGAGGCGACACCGGACCTCGCGTTGAGTTCGGTGTTCCGCAGTGGAGTGGCGGCAGCAGCGCGTTCTCTCGCACTGGAGCTCGCCCCTCGGGCGACCGTCAATGTGATCGTCACGGGCCAGTTCGCTACGCCGGCGTTGGACCGTTTCGAGAACGCACGGGCCGAGCATGAGTCGCTCTCCACCGACGAAATCCGCCGACAGCACATCGCTGCGATCCCGATGGGGCGCCTCGGCCGGGCCGAGGAACTTGCCGACATGGTCGTCTTCTTGGCGAGCGCCCGGGCGAGCTTCGTCACCGGCACTGTCGTACGCGTCGACGGTGGTGCTGTTCGCGGGTTCTGAGACCGTCAGATCGGGTCGACGACCCCTTCAACCAGAGCGAACCGCACAGTGGCAGCGTCGCCGCGAACAGATTTGGCTGCTTGGTACTCAGGTGAACGGTAGTAGGCGAGGGCTGCCCCATAACTGGGGAACTCGATGAGAACCACCCTCGGTGGAATCGGTTCGCCCTCCAACGTCTCAACCCGGCCTCCCCCGGCCAGCACCTTCCCGCCGTACAGAGCCACTGCGTCTCGGCCGAGGGCCGCATAGCCGGCGTACCGCTCGGCATCATGCACCACCACTTGATTCACCACATATGCCTTCGACATCGCCCGGCTCCCGTGTTCACCCGGCTGCGAGCTGGTCGTGGACGTATGCCACGCGAGCGTTGGAGATGTGCGCGCACGCCTCGCTGAACGCTCGTCCAGAATCACTATCGGAGATGGCTTCCACGATTCGCTGGTGTTCTGCCCACGACATCGCACCTCGCTGCGTGACCCGCTTCGTGTACACCCATTGAATGAGTTGGGCCATCCGCTCGACGGTACCGGCAAGCATGGAGTTGTGCGCCCCAGCGCAGAGAAGGCGATGGAACTCGGTGTTGAGTGCGGGTAAGGCCGCTACATCGCCGTCGTTGGCAGCGTCAGTCCCTAGTCGTACGACCCGCTGCAATTCGAGCAGTTGCTCGGGAGTTCGCCGTTGCGCGGCAAGCCGGGCGACCATGCCCTCCAAGGCTTCGCGCATTTCGAACAGATCGCTGGCACGCTCGGGCGAGATGACTGCCACTCGGGCTCCGCGCCTCGGTTCCAGTTCGACGAATCCCTCGGCCTCGAGCGCCTGCAATGCTTCGCGCACGGGGTTTCGCGAGACGTCGAGCTCGTGTGCCAACTGGTCTTCGAAGATCCGTTCACCCTGGTTCAGGCGCCCCTCGACAATGCGCCGTTGGACCTCCTCATACACGGCGCG
Organism: Ilumatobacteraceae bacterium; assembly: GCA_039931555.1. Lineage (GTDB taxonomy): Bacteria > Actinomycetota > Acidimicrobiia > Acidimicrobiales > Ilumatobacteraceae > JAENVT01. The sequence goes on from JBDTRP010000102.1 coordinate 35,800, forward strand.
GCGCAGCGGTTGATGGGCTCGACCGATCTGCGTCGTCATTGTGGTGGGATTTTCGATCGGTCTCACGGGATCGCTCCGTTCGCCCTCATGTTCCTTTGACCTTTCTGATCGAGCCGCGGCGCCGACCAATCGGGTGTGGACATTGACGGTGAGGATATGTAGATTGTATAAAGTATGCGATGAGCCGTCGTGGTTCACCTTATCAAGGGGGAAATATCTTGAAGAAGCGCTACCGAGTTCTCGGTTCGCTGTTCGCTTTGACTCTCGTCGCCGCAGCGTGCGGGGGCGATAGCAAGACGTCGACCACCAGCAAGACGCCGAGCAGCAGCCCCACTCCCGCGTCGGGAAGCGAGTCCACCGTCGCAAGTTCCGCAGGTGACAGTTCGCCGTCCACGACGGGCGAGGTCGCCGCGGGCGGAGAGATCACGATTGCTCTCGGCTCCGAGCCCACCAGCCTCGACCCCTACCTCGTCGACGATGGCGCAGAACGTGCCGTCAATGACAACGTCTACGAGACGCTGCTCACCCGCAGCGCCACCGGTGAGTTGCAGCCCGGTCTGGCGACCGCGCTGCCGACACAGGTCGACGACCTCACGTGGCAGTTCAAGTTGCGCGAAGGTGTCAACTTCCACGACGGCTCGCCGTTCAACGCCGACTCCGTCGTGGCAAGCATCAGCCGCATGGTCAAGCTGATTGCCGACAAGAAGACCGACAACGACGGGTTCTACGCCAGCATCACCGGCGCCGAGAAGGTCGACGACACGACGGTCAACATCAAGACGGCCAAGCCTGACGGTGTCATGCCTGCCCGCATGTACTGGCTGAAGATGATTGCAGCCTCGGCGGCGAAGACCGAAGACATGTCCGATGCGCCGAACGGTACAGGGCCGTACAAGTTCGTCAGCCGTACAGTCGGCTCCGACATCAAGCTCGAGGTCAACGCCGATTACTGGGGTGACAAGCCGTCGATCGCCAAGGTCAGCTACGAGTTCGTCGCCGAGGGCGGAACGCGTCTCGCCGGTTTGAAGTCGGGCAAGTACGACCTCATCACCAACCTTCCTCCTCAAGATGTCGATCAGGCACCACAGTCGGCCAAGGTGCAGGGCCAGGAACACCCGATCCTGATTCTCGACGCCACCGAGGGAATCACGGCCGATCCGAACGTGCGCCTTGCGCTCAATCTGGCGGTTGACAAGCAGGCGATTGTCGATCAGGTCTTCGGTGGCTTCGCGGCGGTCGACAAGGGTCAGCTGCTCAGCCCTTCGGTCCTCGGGTTCAATGATTCGCTCGACGCCTACCCCTATGACGCAGGCAAGGCCAAGCAAATGATCAAAGATGCTGGACTCGAAGGCAAGACGATCAACCTCGTCGGCGAGGCCGGCCGCTGGTTGAATGACCGTGATCTGCTGGAAGCCATTGCCGGATACTGGAAGGCGGCCGGTCTGGACGTGAAGCTCGACATCCTCGAATTCGGTGCATACCTCGATGTGTTGTTCGATCGCTCCAATCGCGCCGACGCCATCTACGTCTCCAGCTCGAACGACATCCTCGACCCGGACCGTCAGTTGTCCACCTACTACCAGGCGGGTGGCATCGGATCGTCGAACACCGACGCCGACTTGTCAGCCCTTATCGACCAGGGTCGTCAGCAGCTCGATCCGAAGGATCGTGCGACGACGTACCAAAGCGCTGTCAAGCTCGCCTACGAAGGTTCATACTTCGTCTGGCTGGTGAACAACCAGGATCTGTACGGGCTTTCGACACGACTCACCTGGACACCGCGGGTCGACTCGAAGCTCCTCGTCAAGGAAATGTCAGTCACCAGCTGAGCTGGCGACTCCGAGTCGGGAGCGGCAGCAAAACGCATGGGGCGCTACATCGCACGACGACTAGTCGAAGGGCTCGTGGTCATCTTCGGAGTGACCGTGTTCGTCTTCGTGATCACTCGCCTTGTTGGCGACCCTGTGAAGTTCATGCTGCCGCTCTCGGCGACGCCAGAGCAGCGAGCTGCTCGACGAGCCGCGTTGGGCCTTGACAAGAGCATCCCGGTTCAGTTCGTACACTTCATCGGTGACCTGCTTCGGCTCGACCTCGGTCAGAGCGCCTATGTGCGTGGGCACTCGGCGCTCTCCGTGGTGTTCGACTACATCCCCCGCACATTGCAGCTCGTCGGACTCGGGATGCTCTTCGCTGTGCTGCTGAGCATCCCTCTGGGCGTGCTCGCCAGTCGTAAGCCCGGCGGTGTGACCGACCGCGTCCTGACCACGTTGAGCCTGATCGGGCTATCGATGCCGCAGTTCTTCTTAGGATTTGTGCTGCTCATCGCGTTCACGGTGAAGTTGCACTGGTTCGAGTCCGGCCCCGGTCCGTGGACGCATAACTTGATACTCCCGGCAATATGCCTGGCGTTGCCGGCGATCGGTCGTCTATCTATCGTGGTGCGCTCATCGATGATCGACGAGCTGAACACTCAATACGTGAAGGTGGCCAAGGCGAAGGGGATGACACAGCGTCGTATCCTCGGCGTGCATGCGCTGCGCAACGCTGGTATTCCATATGTCACGTTGCTCGGATGGGAGGTCATCCGTGCCTTGGCCGGTTACACGGTGGTTGTCGAGTCGGTGTTCAACTGGCCAGGACTCGGTTTCATGGCCAAGACGGCGATCAAGAATCAGGACTTCTACCTCATCCAGGCCATCGTCTTCGTCATCGCAGTCGTGGTGGTCGTGCTGAACATCGTGATCGACATCGCCTACAAGGTGCTCGACCCAAGGGTGGATCTGAGATGACGATGCCTGACGAGTACACCGCGCAACAGCACGATCACGACGAGGCCGAGCAGGCAGAAGACGCCCTGCACGGACGGCCGTTCGAACTCGCCGCCGTCCGCAGCCGCGGGCTGCTGCCCGATCTGGTGCGCGACAAGCTCGGCTTCGCCTCGCTGATCTTCCTCGTGCTACTCGTCGGCTCGGCCATCTTCGGACCGATGTTGCGCCACACCGACCCCAACACAAGCGATTTGTCAAACTCGATGGCCTCGCCGGTCTGGCACGGCGGCACGTGGACTCACCCACTCGGCACCGACTGGCAAGGCTACGACATACTCGCCAGGCTCCTCAGCGGGGCGCGCACTTCGTTGACCATCGGCGTCCTGGTGGTGTTGTTCGCCGGCACGTTCGGGGTGCTGGTCGGCCTGCTCTCGGGCTATCGAGGCGGGCGAGTCGATCGCTGGCTCATGGGCTGGGTCGACGTGCAGGTTTCATTTCCGGGACTGCTGTTGGCGATGTTGCTGATCGCACTCGTCGGCGGCAGCATCACCACCATCACCTTGATCCTCGCCGTCAACGGTTGGATGGTGTACGCCCGCATGACCCGCGGTGTCGTTCTCTCCATTCGCGAGCGACCGTTCGTCGAAGCAGCGGAGATCATCGGCTGCAAACCCAAGCGTGTCGTGTTCACCCACATCTTGCCGAACCTGTTCACCCCGGTCGCAACACTCGGCGTGCTCGAGTTCGCCCGAATCATCCTCGCCGAGGCCGCCTTGAGCTTCCTCGGTGTCGGCATCCAGTACCCCCAGATCTCGTGGGGCCTCGACATCAGTCGCGCCGGTGATCACGAGTTGTTCGGCAATCAATGGCTGATCATCTACCCAGGTCTCCTGCTCAGCCTGACGGTGCTTGCCGTGAACTTGTTCAGCAGTTGGCTGCGCGTTGCACTGGACCCGCTGGAACGCGAGAAGAAGCACGCGGCAATGACGATCGGTAACACCAAGGGGGCACTGTGAGCAAGCAGCATCTCGGTGTGACCGAAACTGACCAACCCGCGCCCGCCGACACGCTGCTCGAGGTCGACCACCTCACGGTCAAGTTCTTCACCCGGCGCGGGGTTGTACACGCCGTTCGCGACGTGAGCTTCACGGTCGCCAAAGGCGAGACACTCGGACTGGTCGGCGAGAGCGGCTCCGGCAAGAGCGTCACCGCGCAAGCGCTGCTCGGTCTCACCGAACTACCCGGCAAGATCACCAGCGGCGACGTGCGCTGGAAGGGCGAATCATTGGTCACCGACGCAGAAGCGACGCTCGCTCGAGTTCGCGGCAACGAGATCGCCATGGTGTTCCAGGATCCGATGACATCGCTCAACCCGGTGTTCACCATCGGGATGCAGATCACCGAAGTGCTTCGTCGTCACCGCGGAATGAATCGCAAGCAGGCCCGTCAACGTGCCATCGAGCTGCTCGATCTCGTTGGCATTGGCAATCCGGCCGAGCGAGTCAAGCAGTACGCGCACGAGATGTCCGGTGGCATGCGCCAGCGCGTGCTGATCGCCATGGCCCTTGCCTGCGAACCACAACTTCTGATCGCCGACGAACCGACCACCGCGCTCGACGTCACCATTCAGGCACAGATCCTCGAACTCATCGCCGAACTTCAGGAACGGCTCGGTCTGGCAGTGTTGTTGATCACCCACGATCTCGGCGTCGTCGCCGGACTGTGCGACCGCGTCGCCGTCATGTACTCGGGCAAGATCGTCGAGCTGTCGACCGCCGACGAGCTGTATGCCCAGCCAGGGCATCCCTACTCGGTCGGGCTCCTGCGCAGCACTCCGCGGCTCGACGTCGTGATGCCTCGCCTCGTTTGCATTGACGGCTCACCGCCGGACCTCGTCGTTCCACAGGCCGGTTGCTCGTTCGCGCCGCGATGCCCGCTGGCAATCACGCCTTGTCTGCAGGAAACCCCTGGTCTGAAGACACACCCCAACGGTCGCAGGGTCGCTTGCTGGCGAGCGTTCGAGGATTCAAATGACTGACCCCGGCGCGTCGTCTGCGTTGGTAGCAGCGGGCGAGACCCTGGGAGACGGTGGCCCGCTCGTCGAGGTCGATCATCTGAGTATCCGCTTCCCGGTCGGCCGCAGCGGATTCTGGGGCAAGCAGGTCAAGTACGTCAGCGCCCTCGACGATGTCTCCTTTTCGATCGCCAAGGGTGAGACGCTTGGCTTGGTCGGCGAGAGCGGATCCGGCAAGACCACGCTTGGGCGCGCCGTGCTCCGGCGAATCACACCGGCGGAAGGCACGATCCGCTTTCGCGGCGTCGACATCACCAACACAACGGGTGAACCGCTCCGTCAACTGCGACGGCACATGCAACTCGTGTTCCAGGATCCGTACGCGAGTCTCAATCCGCGCAAGACGATCCTTCAGTTGGTCGGGGAGCCATTGATCGTGCATGGCCTGGCGAAGAACAGCGGCGAGGCCCGCCCGATCGTTCGCGATCTGTTGGACCGTTGTGGATTGCCCGTTGACAGCATTGACCGGTATGCCTATGCGTTCAGCGGCGGGCAACGTCAGCGTGTCGGCATCGCCCGGGCCCTGGCGCTACACCCCGATTTCATAGTTGCTGACGAGCCGGTCTCGGCGCTCGATGTCTCGGTGCGCGCCCAAGTCGTCAATCTGTTGCAGGACCTGCAAGCCGAACGCGGCCTGACGTACCTGTTCATCGCCCACGACCTGTCGGTGGTACGCCACATCTCGCATCGCATCGCCATCTTGTACTCGGGAAAGCTCGTCGAGATCGCTCCGACACACGCTCTGTACGAATCGCCTCTGCATCCGTACACCGAGGCTCTGCTGTCGAGCGTGCCGATTCCCGACCCGCCACTTCAGCGTGCCAGGCGCCGGATCGTGCTTCAGGGCGAGATACCCAACCCGGTCAACCCGCCGCCAGGCTGTCGGTTCCAGACACGCTGCCCGCTTGTCGAGGACCGCTGCCGCGTCGAGAGCCCGCCGCTCGAAGAGAAGGTTCCTGGCCACTGGGCCGCATGCTTCGTGCGCTGAGATGCGTTGTCCAGCGTTTCAGACCTGGTGCCTGAAACGCGCCGGTGACAGGTCAGCGGCGTTGACGCCCCGGTCGACCACAGAAGCTGGAAGTGGCTCACGGTGAACCATGGCGGCGAGAGCCTCTGCCATGGCCGGAGCTGTCTTTATCCCACCGCCACCTTGGCCGACCAGCCACCAGAACCCCGGCGCAGTCGGCTCCTCGCCAACAACCGGGGCTCCGTCGGTGCTGAACGTGCGCAGACCTGCCCAAGCTCGGCGTACGCTCCGAACCGGCAGCGTCGTGGCCTCCCGCACGCGGTCAAGTGCTACTGCTATATCGATCTCCTCGGCGCGAGCATCGCAGGGCATGCTCAATGTGGTGTCTGCTGACGAAACCAGCAAACCCGCCGATTCGGGTTCGAAGTAGTACCGGCCGGCCACATCCATCACGAGGGGCCAGTGAGCATCGACATCAGCCAGCGCCGCGACGCAGGCGGTCCGCCGCCTCGGCTCCAGTCCGAGCACCGGTACACGCGCACGCTGGGCGATGACATCGCCCCAAGCGCCGGCGGCATTGACCACCACAGGGGCGCACAGCGTCTGCGCTCCGGCGATCACCTCCCATGCATTGTCGATTCGGCGAATTTCCACGGCCTCGGAGGAGGTGATGACGTGCCCGCCGCGTTGTCGGAGGCCGTGAATGAACCCCTGAAGGAGAGCGTCGGTATCGATCGCCATGGCGTCTGGCTCGAACGTGCCGCCGCCGGCGACTGCCTGCTGGCGGAAGTGCGGGAAAAGCACGAGCACCTCGGCTGGCGTCAGGCGGCTCACCGACGCTGCGACAGTGCGAGCCGTGGCCGCGATGTCGTCGAGGAGGGCGGTGTCGCCGTACTCGCCCACCCACAGCAGGCCGCGGGGTGACAGAAGCGGATGATCGGCGAACCCAGCGGGCGGCGACTCGAAGAACGAACGGCTCGCCGCGGTAAGCGCACACACGACACGATGTCCTGAGGTCTCCGAGAGCACCGATGCAGATCTGCCTGAAGCGTGGTACCCGGGCGAATCCTCCTGCTCGACCAGAACGACGCTGCCATGCTCGGCCAACGTCCACGCGGCCGACGCTCCGGCGATACCTGCACCGATGACGATGGTGCCGACGTTCAATCGGCGCTCATCTCGGTGAGTCGGCACCTGGTTCGTGAGGTGCGCCAGACGCGGAAGTCGCCGCCGCCAGATCCCGCATCACTGAAGCCATGTGCTCGAACGTGCAGCTGCGCGCAGTCTCGGCGTCGCCCGCTTCGATCGCGTCCAAAATGCGCTGGTGCTCGTCCCATCCCATCAGCCCGCGGGTATCGGCCAGCATGCTGAACACAAGTTCGGTCTTGTGGCGCAGCGGTGCCACGACGGTCTCCAGGTACCCGTTGCCCGACGCTCGCTCGATTGCGATGTGAAAATCTCGGTGGAGTGCGGCGGCGGCGACGAGATCATTGTCTCCGGACGCACGCCGTCCGGCCGCGAGGCAGTCCCGAAGGGCCTTCAGATCGTTCTCGCTTCGATTCTGGGCAGCGAGCTCAGCAGCGTATGCCTCGAGCACACTTCGCAACTCGAGCAGTTGGCGGATCATCAGCGGATCGAGCCTGCTGACGTAGGCGCCTCGTCGGGAGACGACCTCTACCAATCCAGTGGCTTCGAGGGCGCGGATCGCTTCACGAACCGGGTTCCGTGACACACCGAGTTGCTCGGCCAGGCGATCCTCGAACAAGCGCTCACCTTGTTGCAATTCGCCACGGGTGATCATGCTGCGGATCTCCTCGGCGACAACCTCCCGGAGGGTTCGATGCGATTCTCCGATGGTCATGACCTGCACGTTACGTCCGTAAACGGCCTCGGATCGATCTTCGCGTCCATTCGTGCATCAGAGGGGCAATCTTGCATAATGTATACGAACGGGAGGCAGCTGGTGACAGACATTTCAGGAATGGCCCACCTCGCAGCTGGCGCTGCTGCAGTTGGGGCTGGCGTTGTGAACGCCGTCGCCGGTGGGGGAACCCTGATCTCGTTCCCCGTATTGACCGCCATCGGCATACCGTCGATCAGGGCGAACGCCACCAACACTGTCGCATTGTGCCCTGGATACGTCGGCGGCACCTACGCTCAGCGTGCAGACCTGACCGGTCTGCGGCGGGTCCTGCGGCCACAGCTCGTTGCGGCGGTGCTCGGTGGTTTGGCGGGTTCGGTCCTGCTGATCGTCAGCAGCGAGGCCGTGTTCCGCCAGATCGTGCCCTTTCTCATCCTCGCTGCCTGTGCGCTGCTCGCCGTGCAGGACCGTCTACGTAGGTGGCTGCTGTCGAGAACTCGACACGTCGGGTCGCACGCCGTTCTCGAGGTCTCGGCCGTTACGGTCGCATCGATCTACGGCGGGTACTTCGGTGCTGGCCTCGGCATCATGCTGATGGCGGTGCTCGGGCTGTTCTCCGAGCTCCCGTTCAACCGCTTGAACGCCGTCAAGCAGATGCTGTCGTTGCTCGTCAACATCTCTGCCGCATCGTTCCTCGTCTTTTCCGGCAAGGTCGAATGGACCATCGTCGCCGTCATGGCGCCCGCCAGCTTGCTCGGCGGTCACCTCGGAGGCAGAGTGGCCAGCTCGCTACCGCCGGAGAAGATGCGCGCAGCGGTCATCGCGTTCGGTGTAGTTGTAGCCATCGTCTACCTCGTGCGGTGAATCTCGGTAGAACTCCGATGATGGGAGACGGTGGCGAGTCCGACACTCGTGATCGATGTCAGCTCCGTTGTCGACCCGGTCGGGTCATTCTCAGCTGCGTGGCTATCGGTAGTTGGTGAGCGCGTTGCCTCGGTTGGCCTGGACCCAGCGATCGACCTCGTTGCGTTCGAACCGGATGAGGTGGCCGATCTTCACGTACCGGACCCGCCGCTCGGCGGTGGTGCGACGCACGTAGCGAACCGAGACGCCAAGTTCGTTTGTTGACCCTGCGGCAGTACACGTCACAGGACGGTGACTACTACTTAACCGTCACCGTTGGCAGCGAGGCTCGCACGCGCTCCCACTCAGTTTCGCGGACGTCACACTGGCAAGCTCGGTGGCGAGCGCTTCCGCATCGGCCGGTCGGCTCCCGCCGGGCGCCACCGCCGTCGCTCGCATCCGGTGACGGGATCGAGGACTTCGTAGGTCACCGCATAGTGCTGGTTGCCCTTGCACAAAAGGTAGCCCTTCATGTCGATGTCTCCTCTCGGCCGGCCGGGTGCTCAGCCGGTGGAAGACATCGGTAGAACCGCGTCTTCGCAGCAGATCAGCCGTCTGGACAGTCAGCCGCTTGCGTACGGGCCGATACAGGACGGGGTCGGCGCGCTCACAGCTCGCACGTTCTGGGACAGGTTGATCGGGTTGGCAGACGTGGTGAGTCGGGGATGGCGATGACCTGGGTTTCACGACGGTTCGGATTCGGCGGCGACGACGTCGGCGAACGATCGCGTGATCGTCGTGGGATGGGTGATCGCGGTGCCGACGACGACGGCCCATGCTCCGCGGCGAATGGATTCGGCCGCGTCGCTCGGGGAGCGGATGCGACCTTCGGCGATCACTGGGACCGTGCACTGGGCGACGAGGTCGTCGATCAGCTCCCAGTCGGGACCGGGCGTCGTCGGGCGCTCGCCGCTGTACCCGCCCAGGGTGGTGCCGATGAGGTCGGCACCCGCGCTTTGGGCGTCGGTCGCGTCGCCGGCAGATCCGCAGTCCGCCATCACCAGCACATCGGGCCACTGCGCCTTCAGTGCCAGGATCGTTTCCTGGAGCGATCGGCCGTCGGGTCGGGGCCGACGAGTACCGTCGGTGGCGACGATCTCCACGCCGGTCGCGGCGACAGCCATGCAATCGTCGAGCGTCGGCGTGATGTAGACATCGGAGCTGCCCACTTTGACCAGCCCGATGAGTGGGACGTCGAGGACCGCCCGCATCGCACGGAGATCACCGAGGCCCTTCGCGCGGATGCCGATGGCACCACCGGCGACCGCGGCTTGCGCGACCTGGGTCATCGTGCGCGGATCGAGCATTGGCTCGCCCGGGTACGCCTGGCAGGAGACGATCAGCCCGCCACGAACTCGTTCCAACACCTCGCTCACGACTCTCGGTCCTCGTCCGGCCGGGTCTCATCGACGGCATCGAACACTGCGCGCGCAGCGCCGAGTAACGCAGCCGCCGGACCCAACTCGGCGCGCACGATCGGGATCGCAGCGAGCGCGTCGATGAGATCCGCCCGACAGGTGTCGATCATCGGCTCCCACCACACCGCCCCCGACTCCGCGACACCACCTCCAACGACGACACAGGCAGGGTCGATCGTGGTGACGAGACCGGCGATGGCGTGACCCAAGCCGAGCGCGGCGTCTCTGACGATGCGGCGTGCGACTGGTTCGCCGGCTTCGGCTCGCTCGATGACCGTTCGAGCGTCCGTATCGGCACCGGTCAGCGTCCGGTACCGGCGCGCCATGGACGCGCCGGACGCGAGTGCCTCGAGATGGCCCTCGCGCGAGCAAGGGCACCTCAGTCCCTCCGCGCCAGGCGTGGGGACATGGCCGATTTCGCCGGCGGCGTGATGCTCGCCGGTCCACAGCCGGCCGCCGACGATGATGGCGCCGCCGATCCCGGTGCCGACCGCGATCATCAGGGCCGAAGATGCAGTGCGGGCGGCGCCGAGCCATGCCTCACCGAGCGCATGCGCGTCGACGTCGTTGTGAACCACGACAGCGGGCAGATCACCGCCGAGCCGCTCGCCGATTCCGGAACGCACGTCGGTGCCGGCCCACCCGCCGATGGTGTCGGTCGAGGAGACGATGCGCCCCGAACGTGTGTCGACGGCGCCGGCGGTACCGATACCGACCCCGGCGATGCCACCTGTTTCACTGGTGACCAGGTCCGCGACCAACTCCGCGACAGCGTCGAGGACGGCGCCCGGCCCCTGGTCTGCTGGAGTCGGCGATTCGCGTCGCTCCGACATCTCACCGTCGACGGTGACGAGCGCTGCAGCGATCTTCGTCCCTCCGATATCGACGGCGAGCGCCCGCCTCATTTCCCGAGTCCGACGTCGCGCAGGATCGCCGCAATCTGTGAAACCTCGTCCTCATCGAGATGGGAGAGCGGTGCGGGCATGGACCCGGACTCCAACACCCCGAGGCATGCCAGTGCGGCTTTGAACGCGCCGATGCCGCTGGCGTCTGCGGAGCGTTCCTGCGGGACGAACACGATGTCGAAGAGCCGAGCGAGACGTTGCTGCTCGGCGCGCGCTGCCTCCCAATCGCCTCTCTGCGCCGCTTGCCAGAGACGCACGTAGCCAGCCGGGTCGACGTTGGCGAGTCCCGGAACAGCCCCGTCGGCACCGGCAAGGAACATCTCGTCGCATTTCACCTCGTGGCCGGTCAAGAGCGCCAACGGGTGGCCGGCTTCGGTGTTCGCAGCGAGCAACTGGCGGAACGCGTTGTCGTCGCCGGAGGAGTCCTTGACCGCGGAGATCACGCCGTCACTCGCCAGCGCCATGAGCAGTTCGGTCTCGAGCTTGCGATGCACGCGAATGGGGATGTCGTACGCGAGAACCGGAATCGATACCGCGTTCGCGATCATTCGGAAGTGGCGATCGATCTCGGCGGCATCGTTCAAGGCGTACATCGGGACAGTGACCACGATTGCGTCGGCGCCAGCCGATTCGGCCCGGCGGCCCTGATCGATGACGCGGCGTGCCGTGAGGTCAAGCGCTCCCACGACGACGGGTACCCTGCCGGCGTTGCGGTCGACGACGTTGCCGATCACGGTCTCGCGTTCGTCGTCGGTGAGGTAGGCCACCTGCCCTGACGATCCCAGGACGAAGAGGCCGTCTACATGGTGGTCGACGAGGTGGTCGACGAGACGGCGCAGGCTGTCGACGTCGACAGTTCCGTCGGGGGACATGGGCGTGAGGACGGGCGGCACAATGCCTTGGAAGCTGGTCATGGGGTCTCCTTCGGGATGGTCAGCCGGGTATCACAGCAGCGACGGCACCGCGTCGAGGAGGGTGCGCGTGTAGTCGGACTGCGGATTCTGAAAGACCTCGTCGGCTGGTCCGGTCTCGACGATCTTGCCGGCGAGCATGACGGCAATCCGATCGGAGACGTAGCGAACGGTATTCATGTCGTGGCTGATGAACACGAGGCCCAGGCCGAGTTGGCCCTTGAGGTCGGTCAGGAGGTTCAGGACCTGGGCGCGCACGGAGACGTCGAGGGCCGACGTCGGTTCGTCAGCCACGATCACGTCGGGTTCGAGTGCCAGGGCGCGTGCGATCGCGACCCGCTGGCGTTGCCCGCCGGAGATCTGCCGTGGCAGCACATCGAGCACCGATTGGGGCAGTCCCACGAGATCGAGCAGCTCGCGGACCCGGTGCTCGCGCTCGGCGGGTGAGCCGATGCGATGCACCTTGAGCGGATCGGTGAGCACGTCGCGAACGATCAGACGAGGGTTGAGCGCCGTCGCCGGATCCTGGAAGACGACCGACACCGCCCGGCCGAGCCGCTTGCGTCCGGCACCGTCGAGCTTCATGCGCTCACCGAAGTACAGCACGTCGCCCTGGGTGACCGGCTGCAGGCCGACCATCGCTTTGGCAAGGGTCGTCTTGCCGCAGCCCGATTCGCCGACCAGACCCAACGTCTCGCCACGGTTGACCGACACACTGACACCATCGACAGCGCGCACGAGGTCGGGCCGGAACAGCTTGCCCGTTCGCGACTTGTGGACGACGTGCACGTCGCGTAACTCGATCACCGGCGTCGAGTTCGCTGGTGTCGCCGGCACTGGTGGCGCAGTCATATGACCTCCGCCGCAAGGATCTCGGCGAGCGCATCGGTGCGTGCGTACAGATGATCGGACCCATCGACTCGTCGCAGCACTGGCTTCTGATCGAGTCCGACCGTCGGATGTGCCGAGCGCGGTGCGAAACGGTCGCCGGCGACGAACTCTCGCGGCGACGGCACGACGCCGGGCACCTGATGGAGCCGCCCGACGCCAGCCTCGATCGAGAGCACCGCCCCGAGCAGGCCACGTGTGTAGTCGTGGATCGGGTTGGACATCAGTTCCTGTGTGGCTGCCTGTTCGACGACCTGGCCGGCGTACATCACCGTGATGCGATGCGACACCTCGGCCACCAGCGCCAGGTCGTGGGAGACGAACACCATCGCAAACCCCAACGACTGACGCAGCTCGCTGAGCAGACCGACGACCTGAGCCTGGACGGTGACGTCGAGTGCGGTGGTGGGCTCATCTGCAATCACCAGCCGCGGGTTGCGCGTCAGCGCCATCGCAATCAGCACGCGCTGGCGCTGACCGCCCGACAGCTCGTGGGGATACGACGCGAGCGTTCGTTTCGGATCGAGGTCGACGAGCTCGAGTAGTTCCTTGGCACTTCGTTGGCCGCCCCGCGAGGTCAGCTGGCGCATCTGCGCCCGGATCAGCATCGACGGGTTGAGCGAGCTGAGCGCATCTTGGTAGATCATGCTCATCTCGTGGCCCCGGAAGGCGTTGCGCTGCTTTGGACCGAGGGTGAGGAGGTCTTGGCCGTCGAAGTTCACCGATCCCCGTACCCGGGCTGTGTCCGGGAGGAGACCCATGATCGCTAACGCCATCAGCGACTTGCCGCACCCGGATTCGCCCACCAGTCCCATCACCTCGCCCGGCCGAACCTCGAACGAGACCCGGTCGACGATGTCGACGTCGCCGTGCGCGGCAGGGAACGCGATCGACAGATCGTCGACGACGAGGAGCGGCTCGGTCTTCGAGGTGTCGAGCACGAGCCGGTCGGTACGACCTGCCTCGGCAGCGGCGAGGGCGTCGAGGCGGATGGTGAGCTGAGCGGCCTGACTCTCGTAGGCGGCGACCATCACCTCGGCCGAGTCGTCTGCCTCGTCGGCCTCGCCGTCCTTGCCAGGCCGTGCCTGCGGCGCGGCCAGCGCGTCGGTGAGACCCTCCGACAAGATGTTGAGACTGAGCGTGGTGATCAAGATGAACAGGCCTGGGAAGAAGGTCGGCCACCAGTGCCCCGACAACAGCAGCTCCTTGCCCTCCGACAACATGTTGCCCCACGTCGGCGTGTTGACCGACGTGATGCCGGCCCCGATGAACGACAGCGAGGCCTCGAACACGATCGCGTCAGCCACCAGGACAGTCGCGAACACCATGATCGGTGCGAGACAGTTGCGCGAAACGTGCTTGAGCAGAATCCAGCTCGTCCGCGACCCCATCACCCGTGACGCGGCGACGTAGTCCTCACCGAATTGGCTGATCACGTTGGCGCGCACGACCCGGGTGAGCTGCGGGATGTACAGGAAGGCGATCGCGATGATCACCACCGGAAGCACCGGCATTCGAGACGACAGCGAGATCACGAGCACCGCGGCGAGGGCGATGCCGGGGAAGCTCATGATGATGTCGAGGAGTCTCATCAGTACCTCCGACACCACCTTGCCGGCAGTCGCGGCGATGGATCCGAGGACGGCGGCGATGGCGAGCGCAAGCGCTGTAGTCAGCAGACCCACGGCCAGCGAGACCCGGGCTCCGTACACGAGTCGGGAGTAGATGTCGCGACCGACGTCATCGGTACCGAACCAGAACTTGGCGTTCGGGGCAATCGAGTTGTCCGGAACTGTCTGCTCGCCGACCCCTTCGATGTTGACGGTGTTCAACACGACCATGTCAGCAGGGACCAGGCCGGAAGCACCGGGGCTGTATCGGGCCACCACCGGGGCGAACAACGCCATCACCACCAGGAGCCCCAGCACGAAGACAGCAATCCTCGATGCCCACGGCAACGCCCGGAATCCCGAGAACCGCAATCCCGGCCGTGCGAGCTTGTCGCGCGATTCTGCCGACAGCATCAGATGCTCCTGATCCGTGGGTTGACGAGAACGTAGAGCACGTCGACGACGATGTTGATGACGATGAAGGCGAGCGCAACGGTGACCGTCACACCCTGCACGATGTTGACGTCGTTACGGGTGATTCCCTGGAAGATCAACTGACCCATGCCCTGGATGTTGAAGATGATCTCGATGACGAGCGCGCCACCCATGAGGTACCCGATGCGAAGACCGAGCACCGTGAGTGGGGTGATCAGGGCGTTGCGGAACACGTTGCGGCCGATCACGATCGGGCGGGGGATACCGGCGCCGATCGCGGTTCGTACATAGTCCCGATCGAGCTCTTCGACCATGGCCGTTCGAACGACGCGGGTGAGCGAGCCTGCGACCGGGACAGCCAGCGCGAACGCCGGCAGGGCGATCTGCTTGACGTATCCGCCAGGGTCATCGGCGAACGACTTCCAGTCGGTGACGACCACCGGAAACCAACCCAACCCACCCGGAATGTTCCCGAATGCCTGGATGAGCAGCAGTGCCAACCAGAACGACGGTGTTGCGAGGAACGCGATCGAGAAAACCCTGAGTAGATGGTCGGGCCAGCGGTCACGATACAGCGCGGCGATGACCCCGAACGGAACAGCGAGCGCCAACGCGATCGCGAGACCGATGAACGTCAACTGCAGGGTGATCGGGAAATTGTGTCCCACCATCTTGCTGATCGCCACCCCATTGAACGACTCCCCCAGATCACCGTGCACGAGGTCGTCGACGTACCGTCCGTACTGGACCATCAGCGGGTCGTCGAGTTGGCGTTCCGACCGGTAGGAGGCGAGCGCCTCTGTCGACGCGCTCTCGCCGAGCGCGAGGCGCGCCGGGTCGGCGGTCGACAACGACATGACGACGAACACCAACAAGGTGACGCCGAGGACCATGATCGGCAACGCGACGAGACGCCTGCCGAGCAATCGGAGCAAGTTGGACATGGTGGCGAAGGACCTGAGCGAGGTCGGCCTAGTTCGTCGATCCGACGTCGACGAACGAGAGGCCGGTCACCGCGATCGGCTGGAAGTCGACCAAGGTCTCGCTGTCGTACCCGGTCGGCGCCTTGCGATGGAAGATCGGATACAGCGGCGTGTCGTCGCTGATCACGTCGAAGATCTCATGCCACGCCGTCACCTGCTTGTCGCCCGTGGATTGCGATGCGGTGTCGAGCAAGCCCTGCACTCGGGTGTAGGCGTCCTGGCCCTTCCAGTGCATGCGGGTGTCGGTCCAGGTGTCGCCCGCGTACCACCAGCGCAGGAGCAGGTCGGCGTCGTCGCCGAATACCGACGGGTCCCCGGGTGCCACCACGATGTCGAACGCGTCGAGGTTTCCGTCGATCGTGCCATACACGTCAGACGACTTCTTCTCCTCGTACACCACCTCGAGGCCGGCTGCCTCGAGCGACTCCTTGATGATCGGTCGCGCGGCCGAGAAGAATCCGTGGTCGGATGTCAGCAGGCGGACCTTGGTCAATCCGGTCTCAGCCAGCAGTTCCTTGGCCTTGGCCTGGTTGCCCGGGTACTGCGTGGATGCCGCCTTGTAGGCCGGATGCTCCTTCTGGACGAAGCACGTCGCAGGCGTCGCAAGGTCGGACATGCCGACCTTGGTGATCTTGTCGTAGTCGAGGGCGTACATGATCGCCTGGCGGTTCCGGACGTCATCCATCGGTGCGGCGCCGCAGTTGAACATGACGAAGACGAGCCCGAAGCCCTGCTCGGCGGCCACCGACTTCGTGCCGGCGAGGGTGGCCAGGTTGGCTGCCGGGACCGAGTCGATGGCCTGCACGGTGTCAGAGGCCAGCGCGTTCGTGCGGGTCGAGTCGTCGGGGATGATCTCCCACGTCATCGTCGCAGCCTTGGCCGGATGTGCACCGGTGTAGGCGTCGTTTCGCTCGAAGGCGATGCGCTGCGAGCTGGCACCGTTGTCGACCATCTTGTACGGGCCTGAACCGACCGGGTTCAAATCGAATGCCTTGGGGTCAGCGTCGACGGCAGCCTTCGGCACGATCTTCACGACCGACAACCGCTCAGCGACGAGCGAGAACGGGTACTGGAGCTTCAGTGTGACCGTGGTGTCGTCCTTCTTCGTGACGCTGTCGAGGAACGGGATGAAGGCGACGTACAAGCTGTTGTTGGCGGGGTTCATGACCCGCTCGAAGCTGAACACGACGTCGTCGGCGGTGACCGGGCTGCCATCGTGAAACACCGCACCGTCGCGCAACGTGACCTCGTAGGTCGTGTCGTCGATCTGCGTCGGGAGATCGGCACCGAGCGCGGCGAAGGTCGCTCGCGTCGCCGGGTGGATTTCGGTGAGACCCTCCATCGTGTGCCAGTTGGCGGCCAGGGTGAGCGCCGCGGTCGTGGTCATCGGGTCGTAGCCGTTGGTGCCGAGTTCGTAGGAGATCGCAGCGCGGATGGTGCCGGTGTCGCCGCCTGCTGCGGAGTCGGGGGTGACCGTCGTCGCGCTGTCTGTCCCGGGCGTGGAGCCAGGCGTCGAGCCAGGCGTCGAGCCGGTGCCCGGGGAACCCGTGCTGTCATCGCTGCCTCCGCAAGCGGCCAACGGTCCGGCGAAGAGGGCCGCTGCACCAAAAGCGCCGGCAAGCTTCAGAAGTTGGCGCCGTGAGGCGTCGGGATTGAACTCGGTCATTGAAATTCCTCCTGGGTGGCTGACTGGAAAGCGCTGAACGTCAGATGAGTTCTGGACATCCGACGTCTGATGTCATATGTTTACCAAAAGTTCGAGCTATCGTCAAGTGGAAGTACGTTGGAGGTACAGCAATGGCAGAATCGGTCACGACCAGCTCAGGTCAAGTCGGTCGGCGGCGGGAAACGACCGACGCCCTCAAGGAACTGATCCTTACCCGCGGTTTGCGCCCCGGCGATCCGCTCCCCACCGAAGTCGAGCTCGTCAAAATGTTCGACGTCTCACGTTCGAATCTGCGCGAGGCCGTGCGCCAGCTGGTGGCGATTGACATTCTCGAGGTGCGTCACGGCACGGGTACCTTCATCGGTCAGATGTCGCTTCGCCCCTTGGTGAACGGCCTCACCTTCAAAGGCGAACTGATACCAGGCGATGACTTCGATGCCCTCCGCCAGGTGATCGAGGTACGCATGGCACTCGACTTGGGCTTGGCACCTGGAATCGTCGAGCGGCTCCGGGGAAACGACGCGCGAGAACTCCGCCATCTCTGTGACGAGATGGCAGAGGGTGCCCAACGACAAGAGCCGTTCGCTGACATCGACAGGTCGTTCCACCTCGCGCTCGTCGAGTGGCCGAACAACGAATTGTGCGGGCAACTCGTCGGAGCGTTCTGGGATGTGCACACCGTCGTCGCGCCACGACTGGGGGTCCCGACGGGGCGCGACCTGACCGACACCGCGCTGGCCCACAGGGCGATGCTCGAAGCGGCAATCGCCGGAGATCTCGACGCGTACCGCGACGCGGTTCATGAGCACTACGCACCGGTGCTACGTGTCCTCGAGCGATCGACGATCGTCGCGAAGAGTTGAGGGGTCCGCCATGGAAGTCGTCATCTGCTCGAATGCCGAACGAGTCGGCGAACTGGCCGCCGCAAAGGTCGCCTTCATCATCGGCGAGGTCGGCCCGCACGCGACGCTCGGCGTCGCTACCGGGTCATCGCCGTTGGCGCTCTACGGTGCACTGGCGCGCCTGGTCGCGTCGGGTGACCTCGACGTCCGCCACATCTCGGCCTTCGCGCTCGATGAGTACGTCGGCCTGCCGAGCAGTCACCCGCAATCGTACGCAGCAGTGATTCACGCCACGGTCACCGTGCCGCTCGGTTTCGACCCAACCCTCGTACATACCCCGGCGGGTTCCGCTGACGACATCGAAGAGGCAGCAGCAGCCTACGAGCAAGCGATCCGCGACATCGGAGGTATCGACGTCCAGATCCTTGGCGTCGGCGCCAACGGCCACGTCGGATTCAACGAGCCGACCTCGTCGCTTGCGTCGAGAACGAGGATCAAGACGCTCACGGAGAAGACTCGCTCCGATAACGCACGCTTCTTCGACACCCCCGAGGAGGTTCCGACTCACTGCCTCACGCAGGGGCTTGGCACGATCATGGACGCACGCGAGGTCGTCGTCGTCGCTCAAGGCAAGGCGAAAGCCGACGCGATCGCGGCCATCGTCGAGGGCCCCGTTACAGCAATGTGTCCCGGTTCCGTGCTCCAGCTCCATCCGCGGGTCACGATCATCGTCGACGAACCAGCAGCTTCCAAGCTTGCGCTGGCCGACTACTACCGGACGACGTTCGAGAAGAAGCCGACCTGGCAGCGATTCCAGGATCGCTCGTGACCATCATCCGGGCACGCCGCTTGTTCACCGGCGCCGAGGAGTTCACCCCGGGCGAACTCGAGATCGTCGATGACCGCGTCGTCAGCGTCGGCATCCCGGGTCGCGGGCGCCCCGATGTCGAGGTCGACACGCTGGTGCCCGGCTTCGTCGACGTGCACAACCACGGTGGCGGCGGGGTGAACTTCAGCGACGATCCCCTCGCGGCGGTCGCCGGCCATCGCCAGCATGGGAGCACCACAATCGTCGCGTCGCTCGTTTCACAGCCGATCGAGGTGCTCGAATCTCACCTGCGGACATTGGCACCGTTTGTCGCCGATGGCGTGTTGGGCGGGATCCATCTCGAAGGACCGTGGCTCTCCCCCGACTACAAAGGCGCACATGCAGAAGCGGCGCTCTGCGACCCGACGCTCGAGGATGTCGATCGGCTCCTCGACGCCGGCCAGGGCACAGTGCGCATGATCACGCTGGCACCTGAGCGACCCGATGCGATCGCCGCCATCCGTCGCATCGTGGCTCGAGGAGCGGTCGCTGCGCTCGGCCACTCCGGCGCCGACTTCTCCACCGCTCACGAAGCGATCGCTGCCGGCGCGACCGGTGCGACGCATCTGTTCAACGCGATGCCGCCGATGCACCATCGTTCCCCAGGACCGGTGCTTGCCCTCCTCGACGACGAACGTGTCTGGCTCGAGCTGATCGTCGACGGTGTCCATGTCGACCCGTCACTCGCGGCGTGGGTTGCCCGGACCTATCCCGAGCGGACGGTGCTCATCACCGACGCGATGGCTGCAGCGTGCTGCGGAGACGGAAGCTACGCCCTCGGCAATCTCACGGTCGATGTGCGCCACGGCATCGCCCGAGTCAGCGGTACCGACACGATTGCCGGCAGCACGATCACACTCGACGCTGCGATCCGCAACAGCGTCCAAGCAGGGATCCCTTGGCATCAGGCGATCCGCTCCGCGACAGTCCTGCCGGCTCGGTTCGTTGGCCTCAGCGACGTCGGAATGCTCACCGCGGGGTACCGCGCTGACGCCGTGGCGCTCACCGACATCTGCACCGTCCAACGCGTCCTCTACCGCGGCGAATGGATCCGCTCACAGGCTCACAGGTAACAGCCAGTTGGTCGGCAGTCTGGGGCCCGCCTCGACCAACCGCGTGCTCTGGCAAGCGGAACAATTGATCACCGATATCCCACCGCTGTCACGCGGAGACCTGAACTTGGCAAACCTCAGCGGCGGATCGACTGGACTGGTGACACCTGGCGGCCAAGAATCCCGAGCGGCAACACGTCGGCAACCAGGCCAGCGGCGCAGGCCAGCATCTCTGCAACCACGAAGCAGTCCCCAGGACCCGGCGTGGCGCTCAACCTGCGACCGAGTCGGCGAGCGTCTCGCGATCCTCGAAGGGGGAAAACGACGCACCCCGGGCAGCTTCTTCGCGGTGAGGACCAGGATCGTGTCGACCAGTTCGCTGTACTGCTCGATCTCGCGTTGTTGATGGCGCGATCAGGTCTTCTGGGTAGTTGACCTGGTGGCGCAGGTCGCGCAGTTGATCGAGCTGCGCATACCGAGTTCGGTCGAGGAGGCGGATCGCGAAGGCGTCGTCGACGACGGCCTCGTGTGCGCCGACGGTGTTGGAGAAGCGGTAGCCCTCGAGTGCCGCCAAGGCCGTCACGGCGAGTCGCGCCGATTCGTGGAGCGCGGAGATCACCGGCGGGATCAGTCCTTCGGCAAGGTTGCCGGATGCGGCGCGACGGAAGTCGCTGGCTTGACCGAACGTCGCGCCGCGGCGGTGGCGCGATCGCTTGCCTTGCCGGGGACCTGGTGCATGCGATCGCGTCGAAGGTCGGCGAGGCTCGCTGGGCGTCCGGCTCTCATGTCGTCACCCGCTGGAAGACCGAGACACCTTCGGCGCGCAGCTCGCTCAGTCGCTCGTCGTCGGGCTCGAACACGAACAGGTTGATCGACAGCTTCGACTCGTTCTCGAGATCGAGCCGCGTCTCGGCAAGGTCGAAGCGGGTCAGCGACGTAGAGACGACGGCGACGTCGACGTCGTTGGGCGGTGCTCCCGCCTCGCCGCCGTATCGCGCTGCCCACGAGCCGAAGATGAAGACTTCATCGATCGCCGTGCTGTCACAAACGCACGCTCGAGCATCGGGATCACACCGCCGGCATAGGCGAGGAGTTGGCGCATCACGAGCCCATTGGGCAACTCAGGGGCCGGATGGATCGTCTTGGCCGTGCCGACCTGCTCGGTCACCAGCACCCCAACGCGCTCCCAGCGGGCAACCTCGCGGAGGATCTGCATCTGGTGTTTCGACCGGAACATCGGGTCGACTCGCGATTATTTATCTAATAGTTTCTAGATAAATAGCGAAGCGGACCACGCCACCCAGCGGAAGGAAGCAGCACATGGACCTCGACATCGAAGCGTTGCCCGCGCTCACCGACGAGCTCTCCGCGGTCAGAAGCAACCGCGCCTCAGTCGTCGCGATGAACGCACCTCGAGCCGACGCGGTGGTGACGTCATCGACCTCGCCGCCGGCTCGCATGGGCACTGGGGAGCTTCGGGACCGCCTTCGCTCGGTCGCCGAGGACGTCGACCTCCTGTGGTACGAGGCGATCGATCGTGAGGACTCCGCTCTGGTGACGCGCTCCGTGCAGGCGAGTCACGCCGTGCACCGTGCGCTCATCGCGCTCGAGGACAATGCGCCCGCTATCGGGTGATGGCGCCGGTGTGATCAACTGACACCCACCGGCCGGAAGCCATGTCCGGTTCTGCCAGTGCGCTCCTGCACGCCCCAGGGCTCGATCGAGACACAAGAACTCACCGCACCATCGCAGGTTTTGTCTAGCTATCACTAGAGAAATGTGCGAGTATAAGAAGAGAACAGCGGACCGAGGTCCGCTCCACAGGAGGAAGGTCCATGGCCGTGTCGCAACGCTCTGATGAGCGGGAGGTGCATGTCGTGCGGCCAGCTGATCCCGCGCGAGCGCCTCGCGAAGATCCCCCAGGCGCGGCTCTGCGCCGCCTGTCCCGCCCCAGCGTCCCCCGCGCTGACCGGAACGCAGGGTCGCGCCTGGGCCGACGTCGCGGTGAGCGCACCCGTGAATTCCGCCCCACCCCATGGTGCGCTCGCCGCGACAACCCCGTCAGCTCGCCTCGCACGGATCGGAGGTCCCGCGTGGCAGCCGAGCCGCTGAGTGCGGAGATCGCCTTCCCGCGCGTACGCACACCGAGAACCCGATCGTGTCGCACGACATCGTCGAACTGATCGCGAGCTGACGAGGACATGCCGATGGATACCTTCGGGGCCCGCAGCCAGCTCCAGGTCGGCGACGCATCGTTCGAGATCGTCCGGCTTGACGCCCTCGACGCGATCGCCGACACCACCCGCCTTCCGTTCTCCCTCAAGATCCTCCTCGAGAACCTCCTCCGCCATGAGAACGGCACGACGGTGACCCACACCGACGTCGAGGCCCTGGCCCGGTGGAACCCGGCGGCCGTCGGAAGCCGCGAGATCGCCTTCACCCCGGCGCGCGTGCTGATGCAGGACTTCACCGGCGTGCCCGCGATGGTCGACCTGGCCGCGATGCGTGATGCCATGGAGGCTCTCGGAGCGGATCCGGCCAAGATCGACCCTCGCGTGCCCGTCGAGTTGATCATCGACCACTCGGTCATCGCCGACGTGTCCGGCCGCCCTGACGCCTTCCGTCGCAACGCCGAGCTCGAGTTCACGCGCAACCGCGAACGCTACGAGCTGCTGCGCTGGGCACAGGAAGCCTTCGCCAACGTCAAAGTCATGCCTCCGGACTCCGGCATCTGTCACCAGGTCAACCTCGAATACCTGGCCCGCGTGGTGTTCGTCGACGACAACGGCTGCGCTTACCCCGACACCCTGGTCGGCACCGACTCCCACACGCCGATGGTCAACGGGCTGGGCGTGCTCGGTTGGGGAGTGGGCGGGATCGAGGCGGAGGCGGCCATGCTCGGCGAGCCGCTCTCGCTGTTACTGCCCGCCGTCGTCGGGATCCGCCTCGTCGGCCAGCTCCCCGAGGGATCGACCGCCACCGACCTCGTGCTCACCATCGCCGAGCGGCTCCGGCACCACGGCGTGGTCGGCAAGTTCGTAGAGTTCTACGGGCCGGGCGTGGCCACGGTGCCACTGGAGAACAGGGCCACCATCGGCAACATGTCCCCCGAGTACGGCTCCACCTGCGCCATCTTCCCGATCGACGCCGAGACCATCCGCTATCTCCGGTTCACAGGCCGCCCACCCCAGCAGATCGCCCTGGTCGAGGCCTACGCCAAGGAGCAAGGGCTCTTCCACGAGCCCGGCTCGCCCGACCCAACCTTCTCCGAGACCATCGAAGTCGACCTCACGTCGGTGGTTCCCAGCATCGCCGGCCCGGCCCGCCCCCACGACCGCGTGCCTCTCACCGACGCCAGGCGTTCGTTCCGGCGGGCGCTGGTCGAGAGCCGGTCGGAGACCAACGTCGCCTTGCCGCCGCGCGGTCCGGACGAAGCCTCCGCGCAGTCGTTCCCCGCCAGCGACCCACCGGCGTCCAACGCCGGCACATCGGACCCTGCCCCGCTCACCGACAGGCCTGAACCGCCACCGTCACGGGACTCAGAACCGCTGCCCGAGCGAGTGCGACGCCCGACCAAGGCCGTCCTGACCGGCGGGACGGAGGTCACGCTGGACCATGGTGCCGTCGTCATCGCCGCCATCACGAGCTGCACGAACACGTCGAACCCCTCGGTCATGGTCGCCGCCGGGTTGCTGGCCAAGAACGCGGTGGCGCGAGGGCTGACGACCAAGCCGTGGGTGAAGACCTCACTCGCGCCCGGCTCCCGGGTCGTCACCGACTACCTCGCCAAGGCCGGCCTCAACGATCCGCTCGAGGCGCTCGGCTACCACCTCGTCGGCTACGGGTGCACCACCTGCATCGGCAACTCGGGTCCGCTCCTCGACGGCGTGTCGGATGCGGTCAACCAATCCGACCTCGCCGTCTGTGCCGTGCTGTCGGGGAACCGCAACTTCGAGGGGCGCATCCACCCCGACGTCCGCATGAACTACCTGGCCTCACCGCCCCTCGTCGTCGCCTACGCGATCGCCGGAACCCTCGACACCGATCTGGTCAACGATCCGCTCGGCGTCGGGACCGACGGCCAGCCCGTGTTCCTACGCGACATCTGGCCGACCTCGGGCGAGGTGGCCAAGACCATTCGAGGCACCATCGAGTCCGACATGTTCCGCCGGAGCTACGAGGACGCGTTCACCGGCGACGAGAACTGGCGGGGCCTCGACGTCGCGACCGGGACATCCTTCAGCTGGGAGCCGTCGTCCAGCTACATCCGCCGGCCCCCTTTCTTCGAGGGCATGGCCCGCGACCCCGAGCCAGCCCAAGACATCGTCGGGGCACGGGCCCTCGCCGTGCTCGGCGACAGCATCACCACCGACCACATCTCCCCTGCGGGCTCCATCAAGCCAGACAGCGCGGCAGGTAGCTACCTGAGCGAACTCGACCTGGCCTCGTCTGACTTCAACTCCTACGGCGCCCGGCGCGGCAACCACGAGGTGATGGTCCGGGGCACGTTCGCCAACGTTCGGCTGCGCAACCAGCTCGCGCCGGGCACCGAGGGCGCCTACACGTTGCACCTTCCCGACGGTGAACTCTCGTCCATCTACGACGCCGCCATCCACTACCGCGACCAAGGCGTCCCGCTCGTGGTGCTGGCGGGTGCCGACTACGGAGCCGGTTCGTCACGGGACTGGGCGGCCAAAGGCACGCTGCTCCTCGGCGTCAGGGCGGTGTTGGCCCGAAGCTTCGAGCGCATCCATCGATCGAACCTCGTGGACATGGGTGTCCTCCCGCTCGAATTCGTCGACGGTGACTCCGTCGAATCGCTCGGGCTCACCGGCCGAGAGGTCTATGAGATACGTGGACTCGCAGCGCTCGGTTCCGGCGCGGTCCCCGAACGGCTGACCGTCCGGGCCGACGACATGGAGTTCGCCATGCGCCCCCGCATCGACACCACGCACGAAGCCGCCTACTACCGGCACGGCGGCATCCTCACTTACGTCCTTCGGCAGCTCGCAACCCGGACGTGACGATGACCGGCGCAGTCGGGATCGAGGGATTGTCTGCCGCGGAGACCGACGATGGCCTCGCCATGAACGGCTGCAGCGCGGGACAGCTACCAGGATGCACCGCAAGAAACCGCCGTCGAGCGAGCGCAAGCCGATGTCGCCATTCCACAGTCACCATCCGAGATACCGGTGTCTCCCAGCTACCGGAGTCGCGTCTTGAACCCCTGTCTCCGGAGTGACAGTGTCCTCTTTGAACCGAAGTCGCACCAACCGCACATCGTCTCCATGCGGTGTCCATGCAGCGGTGCCCATGCAGGCGCCGTGTCCTGTGCCGCCCTTTTCCCGCCCTCGCCACTGTACACGAAGAAGGTGCATATGTCCTGAGCAGGACATATGTGCCAAAATCGTTGTTGTGGAGCTGGGGGGAATCGAACCCCCGTCCATCAGGCAGTGAACGTTCGTGATACGGCCATTCCCGACTTACTCGCTAACGCAGCGAGACCGGCGGGTCGGCTGACCTTCGCAAGCGAAGGTCCACGCTCGGTCTTTGCCGAGTGTCAGCAGACTTTCCTACAGTCAGCGGTCTTTCTCGCCGTCATCCCCCGCTTCTGTTGCCGGGCTGCGGTGGATCGGCCCCGTGCGCCATTTCTGGTCACTATATACCTGTACTACCTGAGGAAATCAGGCGGCGTAGGCGAATTGAGCGTTGTCAATTCTGTTTTTTGCCCCGTTTAGCGAGTCTGAGCAACTCGGGTCGCACGCTCGCCCCCAGAAACTGATGTCGAAACCTGTCAGCCCCGTGATTGATCGTCCGATCACCCTACCGGCAACGTCACCATCTCGAAGGCCGTGAGCCCGATCGCACGCCGGGCGCGACACCGGACTCACAGGTTGCGGGTCGACCGGGAGGTGTGAGCCCGATCGCGCGCCAGCCGCGTCGCCGGACTCACGGCACGACGTTTGCCGGCGCGGGGCGGGCGGTACGGTCCTGGGGTGAGTCGCACCTTCCATGTGTTCATCAACAATGCCGCCGGGTCGGGGGGCGAACCCGACCAGCAGGTGCGCGAGATCACCCAGGCGTTCCGGGACGTGGGAGTCGATGCCGCGGTCGAGGCCGTCGATCCGCAGCGGCTGCCGGAGGCGATGCGTGCGGAATGGGGGCGCGGCGTCGACGCCATCGTCGTGGCCGGCGGGGACGGCACGATCAGCAGCGCGGCAGGAGTCGCAGTGGACGGCGACATCGTGCTCGGCGTGTTGCCGATGGGGACGTTCAACCACTTCGCCAAGGATCTCGGCATGAAACCAGACCTCGATGCCGCCACGAGGTTCTTGGCGGACGCCGAGATCACACCGGTCGACGTCGGCGAGGTGAACGGCGTGATCTTCGTCAACAACGCCTCGATCGGGGTGTATCCGAGGATGGTCAGAGAGCGCCAAGACTCGACCCCGAGCTTCGCGACTGTCCTCGTCGGCGGAACCCCCACGAACACCTTCGAATACGCGTCATTCATACCAGCGAAATCTCCAGGATCCGCGAGCAACACCGTGACCTGCACGACGTCATCGACGCTGCCGCCCCCGGCGCGTACGACGGCTACGCAATTGTCGAGCGCCTGCCGGGTTTGCTCTCCAATCGTCGAGCCTGCCAGCTGCTTCGTCGCCGGATCCATGCCCGTCATTCCGGACACGTAGATGATCGGCCCGACTCGAACTCTCTGACTGAAGAGCGGCGACCTCGGTGCCTCAGACGTCTCAATGACCTGCTTGCTCATCCGCCCGACCATAGACCGAAAGCCGATCCTGCGAATGGACGAGTGCCGAGGGTACGTACGCATTGGATCGACAGATGTGATCGTCAACGACCGTTTCGCGTGCAGCTGACGCGTCCACGGTGCGGCCGGGTCATTCGTGCAAGCGGATGGCGCGGCGGACGGACCATGGAACGATCCGCTGATGCACGAATGCTGCCGGGGGCCACACGAGGCGGGCGAGAGCGTGCTCGTAGCGGACGGCGGTATGCGAGCAAATCAGGGGGGAACTGGGTGCCACGCTCGGCCTGTGCACCTGTTCGTCTGCCTCGACTGGCACCCAGATCCTGACGTTACGAAGACGAGACTGCCGCATTCCGATGATCTGGGTGCCAACCACCGCGTGGAATGAACAGCGCGGCGATCGAACCGTTTACTCGTTCTTCGCTGCCCAGACGTGCGCGCCGCCCCAGTCAATCGCGACGACCGGCTCGTCCCCGACGACCCAAGCGTCGTGACCGGGTTCCAGCATGCTCACCTCTCCTGGACCGACCTCGAACTCGGTGCCGTCAGCCATCCGCACACCAATCCGTCCAGAGATCGAGTACTGGAAGTGAGGCGCCTCACACAATTCGGTGCCGGCGACCGGCTTCACGTGCTCGCTCCATCGCCAACCCGGCTGCAAGGTCATCCTCATGACCTTGCCTCCACCGATCTCGATGACCTCCGCTCGACCGAGCGGCATGTCCCGCACCTCACTAGGTGCATCGAAGCTCAAATGCTCTGCGTTCGCCACAAGAACCCCCCTTTGCATGGAAGCCGACATTGAGGGCACCGTGGAGTCGAATTGTCAAGGAACGACGCTGACGTTTGCTGGTCCTGTGAGCACATGAACATGCAGTCGGTTTGTGTCCTCACAGGAATCGCCGTACGAACGTGAGGCAACTGCCTGCGAAAGTTCAGCTCAGTGCCGAAGGTGCGACCCGGCGTCAGTCCCTCTCCTGCGAGTGTGGTTGCGCCTCGGTCGGGCGGCCTCACTCATCGGGTACAGATCTGCGTGGTCTTGGGTATCAGAGGAGGTCTGGTTGAGCTATCCGCGGGCATCGAGGAGCTCGAGCCTCTGACAAGGTCGACCTCCGAGGTCAGGTCGGTTCGACGAGACGCTTGACGACCCAGCGATGCTTCCCGATCATGCGGTCCCTGATGAAGCCAAGCTGCTCGTAGGTCAAGAGTGAACCGTTGAACAGGAACCCCGCCGGCACCGAACCGGCCGGCTCCGGATACCCCTCGACCACTCCACCGCCGAGCCCCGCGATCAAATCCAGGGCGCCTTCGAGCGCCGCACCCGCAACACCCTGACGACGATGTCCCCTGGCCACGTAGCAGCACGCGATCCGCCAGTCCGGCAACGTCGTCATCGTCCGCTCGTACACAGCTCGACTCTTGATCCTCGGTAACTCGTCGGCGGGCCCGAACTGACACCAACCCACGCAGACGTCGTCCTCGAACACGAGTGCCACGTGCGCCGTGCCTGCGGCCACGCGAGCACGCTTCCGTTCGCGGTTGACCGCTGCGTGATCGTCCCTTTGGCGAGGCCCTCGGGATGAAAGCCCATACACCAACAACCACTCGGGAACCCCTCGCAGTGCCCCACCAGGTCAGCGAACACGGGCCATGAACCGACATCGAGCGCTCTGGTCGTCCTGCCTGCTGGCATCGGCGCATCATGCCCGATCCCGAGGCCCGTGTCCACGAACCGAACGAACGGCAGATCGGAGCGGGTCAGGTGGGCACCGGGCATACCGACAAATGCCCCGTCGCCAACCGGCGAAGGCGACTGGCGGCAGTCTGTAGCCCAGAGCGCCCACAATCTGTATCCCACGCAGACAACAATGTGTAGCCCAACGTTGCTGCAATGTGTAGTCTGACATCGTGGTTGCGTACCGTCCCCGAGTCGTCGACGACTTGCTATCAAACCGACTTTCGTCCTCGGGCGCAGTCGTGATCGAAGGCCCGAAGGCGTGTGGCAAGACGTTCACCGCCGAGCAGCAGGCCGCCAGCCGCGTCTACCTCGACACTGACGATCAGGCACGCGCTGCGCTGGGTGTCGACCCGACCCTGGTGCTATCCGGTGACCCACCCCAGCTCGTCGACGAGTGGCAGCTCGACGCCACTCGCGTGTGGAACCACGTCCGCGCCGAGGTGGACCGCCGCCAAGGCACCGGGTTGTACATCCTCACCGGTTCCGCCACCCCGCCCGACGATACCCGCCGCCACAGCGGCGCCGGTCGCTTCGCCCGTCTGACGATGCGACCAATGAGCCTGTTCGAATCGGGCGACTCGACCGGTGAGATGTCGTTGGCGGCGCTGTTCGACGGAAACCGGCCGTCCGCCAAACCAACCAACGTGACCGTGCTCCGCTACGCCGAGCTGGTCGTTCGTGGTGGTTGGCCGCTGAACCTGACGAGAACGGTCAACGCTGCGGCGCGGGCGAACATCGACTACGTCACCACGATCGCCGAGGTGGACCTGCCCACCATCGACCCGTCCCGACGTCATCCCCGGCTTGCGCTACGGGTCCTGCAAGCGCTCGCCCGCAACATCGGGATGGACTACGTCGTCACCCGCATTGCTCAGGACGCGAGCACCGACGACTCTGACATCGCACGGTCGACGGTGTACGACTACCTCGCACCGTTGGAGCGTCTGATGGTGCTCGACCCGCTGGAGGCATGGTCGTCACATCTGCGTTCGCGGGCCCGGTTGCGCACCTCCCCACGGGTGCAGTTCTGTGATCCGTCCGTCGCTGTTGCTGCGCTGCGTTCCGGACCGCACCAGCTGCTCGCCGACCTGAACTACTTCGGGTACCTATTCGAAGCGCTCGTCGTACGTGACCTGCGAGTGTTCGCCGATGCCGTGGACGGCACCGTGCAGCACTACCGGGACTCCGACGATCTGGAGATCGATGCAGTCGTCACCGCCGGCGACGGACGCTGGGCGGCGTTCGAGGTGAAGCTCGGGCAGGCCGACATCGACATCGCTGCAGCGAACCTACTCACCTTCGCCCGCAAGGTCGACACGACCAAGGTCGGCGAACCGGCGACGCTCGCCGTGGTCACCGCGACCGGGTACGGCTACACCCGACCTGACGGCGTCGTCGTCATCCCAGCCGCCACCCTCGGCCCGTAACCGTCGAACACGCCCCGGCCGCCCGACAAGCCTCCCCGATCACCGGAATATCTACAGATCGGAGCGGTCAAATTGGAGCACGGATGGTGACCCCTGGGAGGTCATCGAAGCCTGTTCGGTCGGAGGTGACCACTATTCGACCGGTCGCCCGGGCGGTCGCAGCGATGATGAGGTCGTGGGCACCCCGAGGACGGCCGGCGCGACGCACCGCCACGAGCAGGGTCGTGTGGGCCGTGGCGACGTCGATGTCGTAGTCGACCACG
Source organism: Ilumatobacteraceae bacterium (assembly GCA_039931555.1). GTDB lineage: Bacteria > Actinomycetota > Acidimicrobiia > Acidimicrobiales > Ilumatobacteraceae > JAENVT01. The sequence goes on from JBDTRP010000102.1 coordinate 66,154, forward strand.
GGGAGCGTCTCGAGCACGTCGTCGAGGAACGCTCGCCGAGTCGTCTTGCGTCGGCCGGTTGCGAGCTCGACACCGACACCGAGCTCGGCAACGGTGATTGCGGCGATTGCCGGTTCGTCGTCATCGGCAATCAGACGATCAAGATCGAACTCGCCCCGTTCGGTCGCGATGAGCACGTTGGTGTCCAACAGCAGCGCAGTCAGAATCGGTCCTCCACGACCAACTGCGACCGCAGCTCAGACACTTCACCGAGCCATTCGGAATCAACGCGGTGGCGTCGAAGCATCTCTTTGGTTCGTGCACCGGAAGCTGTTCGAGCCGGTTCAAGTTGGGCGATGACCTTGCCACGCCGAAAACGATCGGGTCTGTCGGAAAGACGGTGTAATCGGGATCTGGTCTGAGAGGGTGAGCTATGGCTCGCCGGAAAGTAGGACCGATGTCTGATGCATCGAGTGTCCCGATGTTTGACCCTGAGCTCGCCCAGCAGCTCGTTGATCGAGCCAAGGTTGAGGGGGTGAAATTGACTGGCCCTGGCGGTCTGTTGGGTCTGCCCCCAGGTTGGTTGACTCCTGATCTGTGAGGATTTGGTCCTCACT